>JANMGP010000237.1:0-26148 GCA_031374705.1 Verrucomicrobiaceae bacterium
GCCGTGGAGTGCTGGAACTTGTTCCAGCCGTTTCTCAAGCGACTTGTCGCGCAGAGCCCTACGCAAGCCGTGCCGGGGGCCACGGCTCTCCAACGCGACAAGTCGCGTGGGGGGACGGCTGGAACAAGTTCCAGCACTCCACGGCTTCGCTCGGTCGCTCGCCGCTTTTTTTCAACATCTAACCACACACACACCATGCCTGTATCCGGAAACGCCACCTATATCCCCACCATGAACGAGTTTTATGCCCACTGGGGGACTTGCAACACGGCCCTTGGGGCTTCGCCGCTGCTCGCCGTGCCGCCGGGCAAGCCTTCTTGCAGTCGCGCGCAGTTTGATGCGCTCACCCAGAGCCTGCTCGGCGCCCAGACGGCTGTGCAGAGCGCAATCAATGACCAGGAGATTGCGCGCGGGGACCTCGACCTGCAAAAAGCGGCGCTTTTGAAGACGCTGAACGCGTTTGTCGATACGATGGAGGCCTATTATCAAGGGACGAAGTTTTATAATGCAAAACCCTCCGTCCCCGGCGTGGGCGATGGGCAGGAGCGCTTCACCCGCCCGATGGTGGATGCGATGACGCTGTGGGAAAAGTTGAACGCCGGGCCCGCGCCCGCCGGGGTGACGCTGCCGCTGCTGGTGGATGGGAGCGTGGAGCAGAGTTCGTTTGCCAGCGGCATTGCCGCGCTGCAAGTCACCTATCGCACCGAGGCCGGCGCGGAACAAAATGTGAACGTGGCGCGGACGGACCGCGACCTCATTCAGGAGAAAGCGTACGACATTATGAAGGCCTACCGCCTCGCGGTGCCGGCGAAGTGTTCGCAGTTTCCGAACTTGCTCGCGACTTTGCCAAAGCTCACGCCCGAGCCCGGTCACACGCCCGACCCCGTGCAGGCGAGCGCGACGCTTGTGCCGCCGAGGACTTCGCACGTGGTGTGGGACCCTTCGCAGGACCCGGATGTGGACTACTACGACATCGAAGGCACGAACGGCCCGGTGTGGAAGGCGGACGACGCCATCAACCTTGGCCGGGTCATGGCGGGCGCGCCCACGGTTTTCGACGCGACGTTCGGGCTCACGCAGCCGGGCACTTCCGTGGCGCTAAAAGTGTTCGTGGTGCTGAAATCCGGCAACCGTGCCGGCAGCGCGACGCTCGTGGTCACGCGTCCGGCGTAGCAATACGCAGGGCCTCGGCGCGCCAGCCCGGTGGGCTACACCTCGGGCGGCGGGATGATCTCGAATGACGTAGCGGTGGCGGTCGCGCCTTCGCCGAATTCGTTGTCGCCTTCGAGGTCGTTGCGGGTATCGGTGCCGTCGCCGCCGTCGGCGATGAGGCTGCTGCGGAAAACCATGAGGTCGTGCTCGGAGCCGTCGCCGATGGCCAGGATGTCGTCGCCCGCGCCGAGCAAAATCGAAGTCGGGCCGCGGAAAGTGGCGATGCCGAAGTTTCCGTCCACCTCGATATGCACGTCGTCGTTGCCGCCGCGCGTGTCGATGGCCACGGCGCGCGCGTTGACGTTGTCGATGTTCACTACACTCCCGCCGTCGCCGAGCATGATGGAGAGCGGGCCGCCGAGCTTGAGGTTGGTGAACTTCGTGTCGTCAAAGGACGCATTGTCGCCTGTGGAATCGACCGTGATTGCGCCGGTGATTTTCAGACTATTTGGCATCCCGTTGCGCGCATAGATGGCGGCGATCTGCTCGCCCGTGGCCGCGCCGCCAAGATGGAGCGTGATGGCGCCTTTGATGATCCCGTTGGCTTCGATCTCCGCCTCGTCGCCGCCTTCGCCGCCATCAAAAAAGAGGTCACCGCTAACGTGGAGGTCGTCCGCGCCGATCCGGAATTCATCAAACGCGAGGCCGCCGACGAAGTGGGTGCCGCCGTTGAGGTGGAGGTGGTGAACGCTGGAGAGGTCGATCAGATCTTCGCCCGCGCCGCCGTCCATATCGATCAACCCGGCGACGGTGAGCGTGCTTCCCTGGAGGTCGATCTTGTCATTCCCATCGTCGCCGTTGAGCCGGACCGAAGTGCCGGCTTTCGACTTGCCGATGGAGACGCGCATGCCGTCCACATCGAGCGTGTCGTTGCCAAGGCCGCCGTCCATTTCCACCGAGCCCGAGAGTTTCACGATGCTGCTGTTGATCGCGATGCGATCGTTGCCGTCGCCGCCATGGAAAACGACCGAGCGACCCTCCGCGTCGCGCCCGATGGCGACGGTGCCTTCGTTGCCGAACGTGAGGCGGTCGTTGCCGCCATTCGCGGTGAATTCGATGCCTTTTCCGATCCGCAATTGCGTGTCGGTCTTCATCGCCAGGAGGTCCACGCCGGCGCTGCCGACATACGTGACGCGCCCGCCAACGCGCGCGTGCTCTGCCGCGAAGGTAAACGCGAGGCCGTCGCCGCTGTCGGTGATGTTGAGGTCACCGGTGACTGTGCCGATGTTGCCATCGAACTCGACGACATCCGCGCCGGCCCCGGTGTTGATAGTGGCGTCTCCATTGAGCCGGAGGCCTTCTGTTTTAAAGGTGTCTGCGCCCGCGCTCATGTCCACGCCGAGCGATTTTAGGTCGTAGAGATTGGTGATTTCCACGCGGTCGTCGCCGCCCGCGGTCAAGACGGTGAGCTTTGCGATGACGCCGACATCGAGCAGGGTCTCGCCGAGTACGTTGATGGCCGTTTCGAGTACCGGATCGGTCCCGAAAGTCTCTCGCCCTTCGACGCGCCAGTTCGTGGCGCTGGTCTGGAAGATGGATACTTTGTTGTCCAGATCGTCGCCGGTAAGCGTGAGTTCGCGGGTCTCCGCGTCATAGACTGCGAGGACGAGTCCGGCTGGTGCGATGCGGGTTTCGAGGGATTCGATGTGCGAGTGTGGTTTCATGATGCCGCGAACATCGCACAGCACGGCTGATGGAAACGTGACGCCGAGATGATGCGGAGATGACGGCTCCGAGGAGGGTGAAAAAAGAAGGCCGCAATATTACGACCGCGGCAGTTCGAGCGAGAATTCGATGCTGCCTTCGCGCAACCGCGCAGAGAGTTTCGCGTGAAGCAACGCGCTAATTTCGCGCGCGAGGGAGAGGCCGAGTCCGTGGTGCTTTCCGTCGGCACGCGCGGCGTCCTTTTTCCAAAACCGCTCGAACATCCGCGGCAGATCGTCGTCGGTGATCGCTGGTGCGGGATTTCGGAAATGAATCGTCACACTGCTTACGGCGTCCGTCGCCGAAACGTGGACCGCCGAGCCCTCGGGCGAATGCTCAATCGCATTGCCGAGCAGGTTGCCGACGACGATGTCGAACAACGCACGGTCCGCACGAATGCTTTGCGCAATGGGCGCGAGCTCCAGCGCGATGCGGCGTTCGTCCGCTCGCGAGCGACGGGAGTCCCATGCGTTTTGCAATGCTTCGGAAAGCACAATGAGCTGCGGCTTGAGCGCAGTCGCCGGATTTGTGGCCGCGGCGAGCGCGAGCAGGCTGGCCGAGAGCGACTCCATCCGGAGCGTGCTCGCAAGCACGTCGCGCCACGACTCCTCGGACTCGGCGGCGTTGGAGGGAGTCGTGAGATTTACCTCCGCCAGCGCGCGCAATTCGGCGAGCGGCGTGCGGAGTTCGTGCGCCGCGCTCGCGCTGAAGCGACGCTCGCGCGCAAACGATGCTTCGAGGCGCGCGAGAAGTTCGTTCAGCCGCTCGGCGACCGGGCGGAGTTCGCCGGGCAGACCGTCGCTCGGAAGCCGCCGGGCGAGGTCGGTGGCGTCAATGGAAGCGACGGCGACGCCGAGTTCGTCGAGCGGCAGGAGTCCGCCGCGCACGCTCCACCGGATGAGAAAAATGAATGCCGCCAGTGCCGCTGCGATGCCGCATGCGAGCGTGAGCCGCAGCAGGGCGAGTGTGCGGTCGAGCCCCGCCCGATCGCGCCCTATCGTGAGCGTCGCCTGGAGCGTAGGCCCGTTTTGCTCGCGCACTTTCTTCGATTTCGCGGGAACGTATCGAATACTGGCGCAACGCAGCGAACGTCCATCGTCGAGCTTCGCATCGAAAAACACCGGGGTTTCCAGCAGTCCGGGATGCCCATCCAGCCGGGCTTCGCCGAGCGAACGGGAACGCTGCACTTCGGTTCCATCGCCATCGTTGAGCACGAAAACATCCGTACCCCCGGGCGCTTCAAACTGGTCGAGCTTTGCGCCTTCGCTCTCCATTTTGAGCCCGCTCGCCTTGTACTCTGTAAACTCCATCAGCGGCAAAAGCGTCGCGTTCACAGTGGAGTCCAATTCCCGCGTGAGCGCCGAGCGCAGCAGCCAGAACAGCGCAAGCCCCATCGCGCCGAGGATGAGCACGCAGCCGATGATTGCGCGAAGGGTGAGGCGGGCGCGCAGCGAGTTCACGCGGGCAAATCCTCCAGCACATAGCCGAGTCCGCGCCGGGTGTGAATGAGCCCGCCGCCCACTTTTCGACGCAGTCCGTAGATCGCAGTGTCCACGACATTGCTCATCGGCTCGACCATTTCATCGTAAATGTGCGCCTCGATTTCGTTGCGCGGGACAACGTCGCCGCGGCGCATGAGAAGATACTCCAAAAGCCGCCACTCGCGGGCAGTGAGTTCGATTTTCGTCGCGCCGCGCCGAAGCTGACGGCCTGCAAGGTCGATGCTCAAACCCGCGATTTCGATCCCCGCCGCCTTCGCGCCATACGCCCGGCGGCACAGCGCTGCGACGCGGGCGAGCAGCTCTTCCAGTGCGAACGGCTTCACCAGATAGTCGTCCGCACCTATGCGCAATCCCTCGACGCGATCCGCCACGGTGTCCCGCGCCGTGAGCAAAAGGACGTGTGTCTTTTTCCCCGCCGCACGCAGCCCGCGGAGGACCGTGAGTCCGTCGATTTTCGGGAGCATGATGTCGAGGACGATGGCGTCGTAGTCGTTGACATCCGCAAGCGCCGCACCCTCCTCGCCGTCACCCGCAGAATCCACCGCATAACCAGCGTGCTTGAGCGCGCGCGTGATTGTGCGGCGGAGTGTCTGCGAATCTTCGACGAGCAGGACGCGCATCGTCCGACTAATCTTCCGCGCCTTCTTCGCGTCCGAGCTCTTTTCCAGCCTCGTCTAGTTTCAGTTCGAGTTTACCCTTAGCGGTCTTGATGACAGCTTCGAACAGGGTCTTTCCCTTTTCTTTGACGCGCTCGACTTCGACGATTTTGCGGTCCCCGGCTTCTTTCTTAATCGCCGCCTGCACCGCAGCAGGCGCTTCACCGAGCGGGATGATTTCCTCCTCGCTTAGAACGGTGCCATCGAGGCCGACGGTGATTTCATGCACGCGTCCCTTGACCTCCCAAACGGCTTCGATGGACTCGACGCCGTCTTCCTTTTCGCTCTTCAGCTCCTTGAGCTTAGCGTCGCCCGCAGCAGCTTTGATCGCCTTCGCGACGGCCGCGGGCACGTCCTCCAGCTTCACAGGTTTTTCGGAATCCTCCGCGGCGAAGGCAAAGGGTGAGAGCGCAAGCGCAGTGATGATGATGATGTGATGTGATTTCATGGTATTGGTATTTGGTGAAACAGCCGGTGTTGCCGTCAGTTTTCACACTCAGAATGCCATCAGGAAGATGATGCGAGCATGATGCGGAGAAATCTTTTCGGCGCCGGCGGTTTCATTGAGCGACGCCAGGTGCGCCGCACTGCTTCTCCGCTGCGCCTTTCTGGTTCGCGGCGGCGGGTCCCGCGCGAGCGGACGGACAGACGAAATGACTGACATAGCAGCTCGCTCGGTGAGGGGTCGGAAGATCGAACGAAGATCTCGCAGCGTTGGCGAAGCGCATTTTCATTTTCCGGACTTCCGCTTCGGAACCGGTTTCGTGTGGAAGGCCTTGATTCGGGCTGCTTCCTCGTTTGTAGGCCCGAGACGCTGGACGTAGTATTCTGGAGAAACTCGCGAGCTGTAAACCCGATCGCCGTTCAGAGTAATCCTCTTCCGCCAATCGGGATTCGAGTGATCCTCACCGAATTCCATAAAATTAAACTGAAACCAGCGCCACACGCGGATGTATTCGGCCCGCACCACTGGCGTTCCTTTTTCGTCAACTTTTACGGTGCCGTAAACTCGAACGAGTTCGAGCGGCAGCAGGTCCTTGGGCAGATCGGACGCGGATGCCAGAAAATCGCCCGCACCATTGATGGAGACTGTCTGAATGTGGGCATCGTGCAACTCGTGGGAGTATTTATTCTCGAGAAGCAACGTCGAAGGGCCGCCTTTCAAACCGGGAGTGATTGAGCGAATGATCCCGTACCAACTCACAAACTCACCGTCATGTCCGCCAAGTGAAAAGTTCAGGCTTTTGTCCAGTTCCGGTTCGCGGGTCGTTACGCGCTGCTCCTCGGCCAGGCGTGAGTAGAAGCGCTTTTCCGTGTCTGTGGGTGTGTAATTCACTGTCCCTAAAAATCCCGGAGGTTTGACGTCTCGGGAGAACTCAACGGGAAGGGTGCCGGGCTTTTCCCCGCCGCACACAGGAAAGGCCAAAACGAGGATGAGCGACGAAGCGATGATCGTTCGGAGATTCATGACTCAAGATTCTCGATCGGCAGCGGGTCCGTCAACGAGGTTCATCAGGACATCGACGAGCGGCAAAATGACTTTCGCCAGAGTCTGCGGCCAACTATTCTTCCGGAACATGCCTATTGATTTACGAAGCGACACCATCACCAAACCGACACCCGCCATGCGCGACGCGATGGCGCACGCGGAGGTGGGCGATGATGTTTTCGGCGATGATCCGACTGTCCTGCGTCTCGAGGCGCACGTTGCGGCGCTGCTCGGCAAGGAGGCGGCGCTTTTTGCGGTGTCAGGGACGATGGCCAACCAGCTCGCTTTGCGCGCCCACACGGAGCCGGGCGATGAAATCCTCGTCGATGCCAACGCCCATATTTACTACTACGAAACGGGTGGCCCCGCGGCGCTCGCGGGCGTGATGTGCCGGTGCCTGGCCGGTGTGAACGGGATTTTTACAGCGGCGGATGTGGAGGCCGCACTGCGTCCGTCCGACCAGCATTTCGCGCCCACCAAACTCGTCTGCGTGGAGAACACGCACAACCGCGGCGGCGGGAGCATCTGGCCCATTGAGCGCATCCGCGAAGTGGAGGAAGCGTCGCGCCGGAACGGCTTGCGGCTGCACCTTGATGGCGCGCGGCTTTGGAACGCATCGGTCGCAACGGGCATAGCGGAGCGCGAGTACGCGGCGCATTTCGACTCGGTGAGCGTGTGTTTTTCCAAAGGCCTCGGCGCGCCAATCGGCTCCGCGCTCTGCGGGACGCGGGAGTTCATCCAGCGTGCGCGGCGCTTTCGAAAAATGTTTGGCGGCGGAATGCGGCAGGCGGGAATCATCGCCGCCGGAGCGCTCCACGCGCTGGAGCATCATCGCGCGCGCCTCGCCGAGGATCACGGAAACGCGCGCACGCTGGCAGAGGGCTTGAGTCGCATCCCCGGACTCGAACTCGATCCGGCGTCCGTGCAAACGAATCTCGTCTTTATGCGGGTGCGGAAGATTCCCGCCGCAACGCTCGCCCGCGCTCTCGATGAAGCGGGTGTCCGGGTGCTCGCCCTCGGACCGGACACCATCCGAGCGGTGACGAACTTGATGGTCTCTTCGGCGGACATCACGGCTGCGCTTCAGATTGTTGAGCGAACGATCGGAACGACCGGCTAGCAGCCTATTGAACCCGAACGCGGCGTTCGGGTTCAATAGGCTGTCCTTACGGTGCGACTCGCAGACGCATGTATTGCGGTGTAGCCGGGTCGAACGGCTGAGTGGCCCGGCAGGTGACTGTGGATGTTCCGTCTCCGTTGACCACGGTTCCTACGTAGGTTACCGCCGTCTCGTCGCTGGCCCATGCCGTGAGATTGTTGCTGAGTTGCACGGTGTAGTTCACACCTTCGGCGGCGTCATTGCGGCGGTAGGTGAAAGTCAGGTACGAATTGGTGACGGTTGCGACGGTGTAGGTTGCAAAGACGGCAGCAGGCCGGTTCGCGTTGCCGGGGGTGCCTTGCGGGCTTCCGAGAGCGTATTCGAGGAAGTCGCTGTAGCCGTCGCCATCGGTATCGCCGTCGGGGTTTCCAGTAAATGCGGGGCCTGCGGCCGTGCCAGGTGTCCCGCCGGGTTGGGCGCTCGTCCGCCAGTACGGGGCCGTGTAGAGCGTGCCGCTGACGGGGGTTTTCAGCACGAGGCTGTAGCCGAGGGTGCTGGCCTCGACGGGCCATGGCGCCGTTGGCAGGTAAGACACGGTGGCGATTGTGTTGTTCAGGGCGTCGAGTAAGGAGAACGCCTCGCCGCCATTGCTGAGGCTGCCCCCAAACGCACCGGCAATCTTCGTTCCGAGCGGCGGGCTGTAGCGCATGTTGAACGCTGGCAGGTTGGCGACGACGAGGATGCGCTGTCCCGGCAAAAGCGTGAGCGTGCCCGGATCGGCGACGTCGAAGTCGAAATTGATGCCACCGGCCAGGTTGCAGCCGGTCAAATCGACGCGACCGGGGCCGACGTTCATGAGTTCGACGTATTCGAAATCATTGTCGCCGTATCCCGCGTTGGATTCCGCGAGAGTCGCCGGGGTGGGGTTGTAGAGGAATTCCGTGATGACGATGTTGCTCGCGTTGGCCGGGACCGCGTCCACGACGAATTCCGCCGTGGTAATCGGCGACCATGTGGAGCCGGAAAGGAGGCGCGCTTTGATGGTGCCGGATGTCGTCAACGTGATGGGACCAGTATAGGCGATGCCGCCGCTTCCGCCTGCGCCGCCGGGCGGGAAGTAGGTGAGTTTCGGGACCATGATCAGGTCGCTGGAGGTTTTATCGACGGCGTTCAGGCAATGGACGGCCAGGATATTCGTGCCGATACGGAGGGCGGGTTTGCCTGAGGCGCTGATGTCGATGGTTTCAAACTGAACGGCCTGGCCTTCGTCGCGCACGGCGCTGCCAACGGCGTTGGACGGGTCGTTTACAACGGAGGCATCGGTATCGTTGCGTCCGGCGACTTGCGTGCCGTTGATGTATGCGCGGAAACCGTCGTCGTATTTCATGCCGAGGTTCAGCGTGTCGATGGCGTCGAGCGTGGCCTGGTCGGGGATGTTGAATGCAATGCGGGCGTAGCAAGAAGCGGTGACGTTTTGCATGGCCACAACGTTTGACCCTGCGCCAATGAGCGCGTTGTAGTTACCGTCGCCGGTATCATATCCCACGCCTGTGTTGCCGGTGGTCCAGTTGGCAATGTTTGGCGGGTCGGTATAATTGGTCCACTGGTCGGGGCCTGCGGCTGCGGTCAGCGCGGCACCGCCATTTCCTGCGGATGGGATGAGCCATTTGCATGAATTCGCAGTGCCGGAGAGGAGCGTGTATTCCGTCGGTGCAACCGCACCTGCCTTCGGATCACTGCCATCGGTCGTGTAGTAAATTGTGCCGGTCGCGTAGCTGTAGCCGGACGGTGGAGTGCCGGTAAATGGGGTAATGGTAAGCTGCGTTCCGGAGCCGACGTTGCCTCCATAGTTGGAGAAATTCGGAGGGCGGAAAATGACGGTGCCGGCTCCGAAATTCTGGTTGTCTATCCACGTGAGGCGCTGCGTGAGCCAGTTTTTCATCCACTCGATTTCGCCGGTCGTCGAATTGCCGTTGCTATTGAAGTAGATACGGTCCGCGTAGCCGACGGCGTTGGGCCAGACATAAGTGCCGAGAATCGGGAACTTCCGGTAGTGCCGCATCGTGGCGTTTTCCACCGTGGACGGCTGGCCGCTCGCGATGGTCATGTTGTTGCCGACAGGCGTCGTGTTACCGTTGAGCGCGATGGAGGCGACCTGGTCGATATAGGCGAGAATCGAGGTGGTTTTAAAAATGCCGCGGCGAAGTTCCCAATAGCGGTCCCAGTGCCGTTGCTCGTAGTTCGGATCCTGCCGGAGGCGTGCCCACCAGTAGGTGTCGGTTTGGTTCCAATACCAGCCGGTCGGCTGGTCGCCGGCGAGGTAGTCCGCATTTCCAAGCGAGAGATTGTAGTCCCAAATCGGTGCAGCGACGAGCTTCGAATTCGGCCCGCGGTCTTTGTAAAAATACGTCGAAAGGCGGTAGCCGTCGATCTGCTTGGAGATTTCGACAAACCACCAGTTGTCGATGAACGAGTCACGGTCGATGTAGGGTGCGTATCCGAGCACTGGATCAGCGAAATTCGCGCCGTTCAGTGCATTGTTGAAGGCGTTGATGTAATTCGTCAGGTAGGTCGTTTGTGCGGGGTTGAGAATTCCAGGTGTGTGTGAATTCATTCCCACAGGAAGGTTCGTTGTTCCGTCCGAGCTCGCACGGTCGCGGCGGAAGATGTATCCGCCGGTGATGAGGTTCGGGTCGGTCACGAGGTTGCTGAGTTTTGCGATATCGACCCGGTCTTTGCCGACTTTGATGCGCTCCATGAGGATATAGACGCCGCGATAGTCACCGTAGCTGATTGGCTGGTTCAGGTCTTGATTGTAAATGACCTCGACCATTTTCACCCTCATGCCAAAGCCGTTGGAGTCGCCATGGAGTTCCCGCATTTTTGAGTAAATGATGAAATTGCGGATGAACGTCTTGTCCGTGTACGGCCCGTACAATGCCCAGTCGCTCTCGGCGGGCATGCCGAGGAGGGAGACTTTCTTGTCGTTGTTATAGTTGTCCCACGTTTCCCATGCGTAAGATTTCTGCGCGAAACCCGACGAACTGTCGCCGCGGACGTGCGTGCCGCCGCGCCCTTGGAAATCGACCGTCGGCGACGTGATGCTTGCGTAACCGGTCACGTCCTTATCGATGAGCACGCCGTAGGTGAGCCGATGGGGACGGGGCTGCGAGCTGTCTGTGATGGCATCCACGCTCACTCCGTAGCTGTCGAGCACGATGAGCGGGAGGTGCGATTTGAATGGTTGGCCGGAGCTGTTGTAGTTCGTTAGCGATGAGTCGATGAGTAGAAATGTGCGGCTGCTCACCGGTCCCGGCAGATAGTTTGGCGTGAAAACCCGGGCGCGATAAGTGGAAGTCGCCGCGGGGTTCAAAGGTGCGGAGTAGAGCGTGGCCGCAGCGGATGGGATGGAGTTATCCGTCGTATATCGCACGACCGCGCCGGGTGCCAGCGGTGCCGCGATGGAGACCGGCGTCGCCCCGGTGATGATTCCGCCTTCGCGGGAAAACACCACGTCCTCCGCCGGACCATTTGGCGCGACGATGTAGCTGTAGAGCGTCGGCGCGCCGGGGCTTGGGGTGTCGAGGAAGCCCACCGCGCCGCCCTGATACTTCGTGCCGTAGCTGATGTCCTCGGTTTGGTTCGGGTAATTGTAGGTGCTGATCACGGCATTCGTCGGATCTAGGAGCGACAGAGTGCCGCCGGTTTTCGCGAGCGTGAAATTTGTGTGGTAGAGCGCCGGGTTCGTCACTCGATTCTTGCCCGACGCATACACGACGAGGTGGGCGTATGCCGCTAGTGGAGTGCTTGGAAAAGTCCACGTTGCCGTGCCATTGGAGAGCTTGTATCCGCCGAGGTTCGCTGCCGTGGGCGAGCCGTTGTAAACCTCTATCCAGTCTGGCGCGTCCATGTCCTCATCTTCCAGAATCGACTTGTTTTCCGCCATGAATTCGCTGATGATCAGCCCCGTATTTGCAGGGCCTGCAGGCGTCGTGGTGATGAGCACATCGTCCAAAAATGTTGAATGCGAAGTTGCCGATGTCGAGGTCGCTGCGGGCGAGGTCGTGGCACCGGCTGTAAATGCAAACACGTAGCCGCTTGCCGGGGCGAAACCGGGTGTTGCCAGATTGGTGAAAATAACCTGCCCGTTGTATGTCAAATCAAGGCCATCGTAGTCCCAGTGAACGATCACGTTCTTTTGCAATCCATCATAAACGAACCCGCGTCCCTGAAGCCCGACCGTCCATATTTCGTTCTGCGCTGCGCCGCCGTCTTGCGTGTTGTTGATGACCACGCGCCCGAGCCCGGGAGTCATGCTCGCGCCTGTGAGGGCCGCACCGTTGCCAGTTGGGTCGGCGTAGTTCCCCGCCACGCCGCGATTAACAGTCCAGGCTCCCGCGCTTCCGGTGACAACAACCGTGGTCCATCCGGCCACCGCCCGCATTGCCGACTGCACCGCCGACGCGGAAGCATTGTAGGCGATATTGCCCGTCGTCGCACTTGTCGTGGGATTTGTCAGGGTGAAAGTGCCGCCGTTGACCGCCGTTGTCGGCGTGAAGTTCGTGGAGAGAAAATTCCCGACGCTCGTGTTGTTGCAAAACACTTCAATCGACGGGAAGTCATTGGTCGAATTGGCAAACGTGTCGAAACTGATCACAATTCCGCCGTTCATTGCGAAGCCCGTTTCACCAGAGCCCGTCCCGGAAGCCGGGATGGGGCCGTAGTTCAAAGCCCATCCCGAAGCTGGGAGATACGTACTCAGTGCACTGGTCATTCCCATTGTGAATGTCGCGTCGAACGCGGACACCGAGTTCGTCCCGTCGAGCACCGGGAGCTTCCACATCGTGTTGTTATTCGTCAGGAACGTGGTCTGCATTCGCAGGCGGTTCGCATTGATCTGGATGGCGCTGGTTGAAGAAGTGCCGATAGTGGATCCATCGGTGAACACTGGATTGCCATTTGGCTGCGTGAAAGTCTGGGTCCCGGTTGCCGGATATTGTCCGGCGTGCACGGGCAGGGAAAGCGCGGCTGCGATCAGTAAAAGCGAGGTTCGGAGAAAATGGCGCATGGTGATGTTTTGGAAGTGGACCGGAAGGAGCAAAACGGATGTATATTCAGAATTCAGCGCTCTGCAAGTCAGGACCCCGTGGCGAGTGATGTTTTTGACGATGGGCTGAAATCACTGAAGCGTGATAAACATAATTATCTCCATCTTTTGAGTCGGTGTTCGACTTTCATGCGCAGGTGCGTCGGGGGGCTCGCATTGAGGAGCCTCCGGGGACGGACTCGCAACAGCGGGGGGCGTCAGTTTGGCAATGGACGTCACGACCTTGGGCTAGCCTTGGCATGAGAGAGGACACTTTTCGCCCGCCGAAAGCTGAAGTTTTCAAAACGCCCCGGCTGCTGCGAAATCGGCGGAACGGCGAAATTGACGAACTATCTCATTTTATTGACAAAAAGATGTTGCGTCGCGACGAAAAACTTTTTAATTCACTTACGCAATCGCCCGAATACTCCACAACAATCCCAGTTAGAACATCAGCAATCTCACCCATGAAAACAAAACGTCTATCCTCTGGTCTCATCATTTCGATCCTCGCCGTTTCCGCATCCAGCCTCGTTCCGGCGGCTAACTTTACTTCCGCTGGTTCAGGAGATTGGGGGGTTCCCGGGTCTTGGACGCCGGCGGGAACTCCGAACACCTATGGGGCTGATAACGTGACCATCTCCGCGACGCACGCGATCAGTTATGACGGCTCGATCCCGAGCCTCGGCGGGAATCTGGCGGTTGCGAACGGAAAATCGATCACAGTCAACGGTGGGGCGTTGACGCAGACTTGGGCGGGGCCGAGTGCTTTTCCGGGCTTTGGGACCGCCATCGCAATCGGTTTATCGCATGCAGTGAATGGGGCAGGAACTTTGAACATTAACGCTGGCGGCATGTTTATTTCGGGAACTGCGGATACTGTCGCGGTGGGTATTTCAAATACTGCGTTGGGCGGGAGTAATGGGAACGGCACCGTCAACGTCAATGAGGGCACGATGCAACTCAGCGGCGCGGCGACCGGCGCGGGTGGAAATGGTTTGGTCGTCGGTATCAACGCCGGAGCGACTGGAAACGTGAACGTCGGCGATGGCGCAGGAGCGGCGGGTTCTTCGCTTCTCGATTTGGCCACGAATAACGTAGCCCTCACCGTCGGCGGCACCCAAGGCGCCGGCCTCGGTGCAGGCACTGGTACTGTGACGGTGAGCTCTGACGGACGTCTGACCTCGGGTTCGCGTGCGCAAAGCTTTGGCGAAAACGGAGGTACGGGAACGCTCAATATCAACGGCGGAGAGTTGATGGGCGGGACGGGCGCACTCAATTTCGGCAGCGCGACTGGAATCGGTAACTTGAACGTGACTGCTGGATCGGTGACCGCCGGAGGCGATATCAATATCGGTCGTGCAGGGGGCACTGGGAACTTCACGATGTCCGGAGGAACAGTGTCCGCGGTCGGCGAATTCAACATGGGGCGCGACTTGGGTAGCGTCAGCACAGGTACGTTGAGCGGCGGAACAGTGACAGGCGGAAATGTTCATATCGGTCGCGATGGCGGTGCAGGTACGCTGTCAATCAGTGGAGGGACACTGGTCAGCTCGGATTTCACACGGATCGGCTATCTCAACGGAACCGGCACTTTGAACATCAGCAGTGGCGCCCTCAATTCGACGAACTATGTCACGGTCGGTCACGATGGTGGCGTGGGAACGGTCAATCAGACCGGAGGCACGGTGACTTTCAGTCAATGGGCTGCAATCGGTGTCGGCGGAGGTGCCGATACTTCCAGATGGGATATCAGCGGTGGCAATATTACCAGCGGTGCTGGATTTGAGGTCGGCGCGGACCGCAAAGGAACGATGAACATCTCCGGTACAGCAAACGTATCAGTTGGTGCGTTTGCGCTTGGTGTTCGTACGAACGGCAACGGTGTCGTCAATAAGACCGGCGGCACGCTCACTACCAACAACTTAGGTGTTGCAGGTGCTCAGGCAGGTGGCGCGTTTGGAACGTTCAATCTCAGTGGTGGAACGACGACGATTGTCGGCGGTGGTGGCCAGTCTTACATTGGTAATAACGCGGGGAGTGTCGGAACACTGAATATCAACGGTGCGACCCTTAATAATACCTCTGGTCAGGATCATCAGATCGGTTTCCACGGCGGGACGGGGAATCTAAACATCACCGGCGGTGGTGTCATGAACCATAACTGGTGGATCAATGTCGCCCGAAACGAAGGTGTAGCGGGCACTGTCGGTAACATCACTGTGGCAGGCGTCGGCTCCGCGCTGAACGTCATCGGCGGAAACGATGCATTTACCAACATCGGCGAGGATGGAACGGGAACGATGGTTATCAGCGGTGGCGGGTCTTTCACGACGCAGAGCGAACTTTCCATTGCCCGCAATGGCGGGAGCATTGGCTCGGTGGAGATGAGGGATGCAGCAAGTACGATCACGTTGACCGGATCGGACCGGCACTTGTTTGTCGGACGTGGCGGTAACGGCACTTACACGCAGTCTGGCGGAACGTTGAATCTCAACGGAAACCGTGTCCAGATCGCTGAAACTCCGGGATCCACTGGCGTGGTGAACATCACCGGAGGTCAAATTACGAACTCGCAGTGGTTCCATGTCGGGTCGGGCACAGGCGCTAACGGAACGTTGAATGTCGGCTTCACGAATCCGTTGGACAGCCTCACGATGGGCCAACTGTATGTCGGCAACGGTGGCGCGAACGGTACCGTCAACGTCACGAGTGGCAGACTTAACTCGAACGACACGATACAGGTCGGACGTTATAACGGCGGCGTCGGCACTTTGACGGTTTCTGGCGCCGGGAATGTGGTGAGCGCTTACAATGCGGGCGGGGATGACTTTGTTCGCATCGGCATGGAGAACGGCAAAGGCACCGTTAACATCGCGAATGGTGGACAGTTCACCACGAACAACAGTTGGTTTACTATCGGAATGAATGATGGAAGCGAGGGCGTCACGAACGTCACCGGTGCGGGTTCCGTTCTCACCACCCGCGGTCTCATCGTGGGTTGGTTCGGCAAATCAACTGGAACGCTGAACATCTCGGATAACGCCGTGGTGAACAACCGCGACCGCGAACTTAGCATCGGACGCGATCTGAATGGCGTGATCGCGAACAGCCCTACCGGCATCGTTAATATCTCAAGCGGTGGTATTTTGAATGCCGGTCCAGAGACGCGAATCGGACACAACACGACCGGAGTGGTAAACGTGAACGGCGGCACCATCAATATGCAGGGCGGCGGTTGGGCGATTCTTGGTGAAGGCGGTGCAGCAAATGGCACCCTCAACATGACAGCGGGCAACGTGAATGTGACTGCGGATCGATTTGTTTTGGGGCAGAATGCCGGTGCTGTAGGCACATACAATCAATCAGGCGGTGCGACCGAGGTCGGAAATGAGTTCAACGTCGGACGTGGCGGTGCCACGGGAACGCTGAACCTCAGCGGCGGAACGTTTAACGTCAATGGATGGACGACAATTGGCCGCGATGGTGCCGGTCGCGGGACCATTAATGTGAGCAATGGCGCTACATTTAGCCATCTGCAGAATAATGGCGGCGATTTGATCGTGGGATGGGTCGGCGGAAGCGTCGGGGACGTGAATATCACGACTGGTGGTAAAGTCATCAACAACTGGTGGATCCGGACGGCCATCGATCCCGGTTCGGTTGGAAATATCGTTGTCGACGGTGCCGGCTCACTCCTTCAAAAGGCTGTGGGTGTAGGCAATGTGGATGCCCGCACGAACATCGGTGAGAGCGGCACGGGCACCTTGGAAATTAAGAATGGCGCACGCATGGAGGACAACGGTTCCCGGTTTATCGTCGGACGCAATGAAGGTGGCAGGGGGACGATGACGGTATCGAACGGTTCGACATTCATCCATAACCCGGCGGTTGATGTGAATGATGAGAATTGGATGATGTTTGTCGGCGGCCATAACGAAGACCGGAATAACGCAGTAGGAACGCTCAATATCGCGGGAGGGTCTTCGTTCCAGACGAATTCGCTCGATATCGGCCGGAACGGTGGCGTCGGCGACATGAATGTTGTGGACAGTGTTGTGAATATCACCGGCCATTTTAGCGCAGGCCGGGGATTTGAGGATGCGCCGCTTCGTGCCGCGATCGGCAACGTGAACATCATCAATTCGACCATTCAATTTAACAATTGGTTCTCCGTGGGCCATGAAGGCGGCACTGGAACGATGACTGCGATTAACAGCACGATTTCAGGAAATGGAGATTTTAACATCGGTATCGATCGAAATGACGCTCCGACGCCGACTGTAGGAACCGTAACGCTCATCGGCGGCACAGTCACGGTGCCGAATCTTCCCGTTGGTCGCAATGGTGGCACTGGAACGCTGAACATGGCTGGTGGCGCGGTGATGAGGGCCGGTGAAACACGCGTCGGTGTCGGAACGAACGGCCCTGCAGCCGCAAACGGAACCATAAATATCACGGAAGGAACGCTCATTACCAACGGGTGGACTGAAATCAGCGGCGGCGCTGGAACATCCGGCGTGGTCAATGTGACCGGCCCGTCTTCGAGATGGGAACGGGGAACGGCCCCTGGCGGTAACCGTGCGGATGTCCAAGTCGGATATAACGGTGGAACCGGTGCCATAAACGTGTCGAACGGCGGCACAGTAAACAACAACTGGTGGTTTAACCTTGGCCGTGGCGCTGGATCGAACGGCACGATGACGATTGACGGAGTCGGATCGAGTGTCAACGTAATCAACGGTGGTGGCGACAATAACGCCCAGGTAAACATCGGCGAAGATGCCATCGGTACTTTGCAGATAACCAATGGCGGAAAATTTAACCATTCCAGAGCATTCGGAATCGGCGCAACGGCTGCGGGTGGCGGTGAATTCTGGATCGGACGCAATGCTGGTTCGGTTGGTGTCGCTACTGTGCAAGGTGCCGGTTCGGAGATTTACGCGAAAGCTCGTGAGTTCCGCGTCGGAGGCGGTGGAACGGCGACGCTGAACATCAACGATGGAGCGGTGGTGAATTACTTTAGCACCCGCGAAAACGGGGTTCCAGCGGATGGTAATTTTGGAGTGGGTCACTTCGGGACTGGCGACGGCACTATCAACATGAACAATGGAACGCTCAACGTGGGCGCATGGGCCTTGTTTGGTGCTTGGGATACCGCGGCAAATAAGGCCACCATCAACATGGTGAACAGCACGATCAATTTGCTGCCCTACAACTACATCGACGGCGGTGGCGGAATCGGAGTCGGCGGTCACTTGTTCTGGGGAGATTCGGGAACGGCGGTTATCAACCAGGAGGGTGGTTTGATTCGCGCCTCCGCGTGGAGCGCAATCGGTCGCGAGCGTGGAGGTAACGCTACTTACAATCTCGGTGCTTCCGGCGGCGGCGGTCAGTTTATCATCGATGCCGAGTTGTATGTAGGACGGCAGAGTCACGGCACCATTACGATGGGCCCGGGGACCGTCCTTCGTTCGAGTCAGTTCATCAATCTTGGGCAGGAAGGGTCGCCAACGACGCCATCCAGCGGGATTATTACAAACAACGGTGGTCTCGTGCAGGTGGCCAGCGAGTTCAACCTTGGACGAAATGGCGGAAACGCGGTCACCGGCACATATACGCAGCTTGACGGCCAACTCATCGTCAACGGTGAGGTATTTGTCGGGCGTGATAGCGCTCAGGGAACATTGAATCTGGTCGGCGGGACTGCGCAGTTGAACAATAACCTCGCAATCGGTCAAGGTGGCGGCGGTTCGAAAGGTTCGGTGAACATCACCCATGCTACGATGAACGTCAACGGATGGACCACGCTGGGCCGCGACACCGGAGGCGCAGCAACGCAAGCGGACCTCAATATCGGCGAAGGTGGCGTATTCAACCACCTTAACACCGGGGGAGACTTGCTCCTTGGGTGGCAGGCCGGAACCACTGCAAACGTAAATGTTACAGGTGGCGGGCAGATGAACTACAACTGGTGGGTTCGTCTGGGTGTAGATGGAGGGTCAACGGGAAATCTGACGATCGACGGCGAAGGCTCGAAATTCGAGCAAGGAGCCAGCGATGTACGGTTCTTCGTTGGTGAGGGTGCAACGGGAAATCTCACAGTGTCGAATGGAGGCACCCTGATAACAGGACGGGGCCTGATTTTTGGCGGCACTTCTGATGAGAATAAAGCAGGAACCGGCACCGGAAACATTGCCGGAGGTCATGTCTTTGTTGCCGGCGAAACCAACCTCGGCTGGAATCCCGGTGCGTCGGGAACCGTCAACATGACTGGCGGAACAATGAGCAACGACAGTTGGTTTGTCATCGGTCGCAGCGGAACGGGCACATTTAACCAGATCGGCGGCCGCACATGGAACACCTCTCAGGAACTGCGCATCGGTAATGACGCCCCCGGTGTGGGAACTCTCACGGTGTCGGGCGGAAACTTCCACAGTTCCAGCAATGGAATGGTTGGCGAGGCCGGAAACGGCTCGCTCACTGTTGTCGGCAACGGCGTGGTCAGCATTGGATGCGACAACAGCAACCTGTTTATTGGCCATTTGAATGGATCTAAAGGAACGGTAAATGTCGAAGGCGGTCTGCTTGATGTCAGCGAAGGAATCGTCGAATTCAACACTCAGGGCGGAGCGGTGACTTCCGTTTTGAACCTGAATAGCGGCATCCTTGCGACACGTTTCATTTCAAACGCTACCGGGAATGCAATTGCGCAAATCAACGCGAACGGAGGCACACTCCGCGCATCCCAGGACGAAGGGGATTTCATACGTGGTTTCAGCTCCGCGCAGTTGAATCTTACGGGAGCCGGGCTCACGATCGACAGCAACAGCTTCACAGTGTCGGTAAACTCCGTTTTCAGTGGGACTGGCGGACTGACCAAGAGGGGCTTCGGGCAACTGAACCTCACCAAGAATCAAGTTAACGCGGGCGACACGGGGGTGACTTCCGGTGTTTTGAATCTGGATTTCAGCACATCCGCAGCACCGAACAATTTGGTGGCGAATTCCGGCCTCGTACTCGGCGGTGGCACGCTCCGCGTGACCACGAGTGCAACACTGGCTAATACGCAGAACTTCACAGGAACCACGATCAATTCCGGCAGCTCACGGGTTGAAGTCGTTGAGAACGGCGGCGCAGGAACCGTCAACCTCGGTGCAATCACTCGGAATGCGGGTGGCACGGTCGATGTTGGTAGCGCCGGGACGGTCACGACGGCCAGCACGAATGTCAACGGAATCCTCGGCAAAGGCTTAACGCTCAACGGAAACGAATGGGCCAAGAATGACGGAACCGGGAAAATCGTTGCAGCGAGTGCAGGAGATTACTCCGCGACATTTGGCGCAACGAATAACCTCAACGTGACCGCCCCAATTGCAGGAGGTGGCGCTGTCAACTCCATCAAGGCATCGGCTGACATTCTGCTGAACGCAAACACGACGGTCGCATCCGGCGGAATCTTGATTCCGAGCACGGCAGGGAACGTCACGATTGCTTCCGCAGCGGGAGAAACCCTCACGTCTGGAAATGGCCTCGACCTCATCGTCATTCAAAACAGCGCAGCGGGAACTGCGATAATTGCTTCGAAGATCACCGGAGCCGGAGTCGCACTGACGAAGAGCGGTAACGGCACGTTGGTGTTGGGGAATACTGCTAATGACTATGACGGCGGAACGTTCATTAACTCCGGTGTTTTGGTCATCGGCGCTGATAGCGCACTCGGCAACGTGAACGGGGGACTGACCCTAGCGGCGCCATCGCTCGCAACCGGCGGCATCCTTGCGGTCACCAACACGATGACGCTGGCTGCAACCCGCTCTGTCACGTTGAACAGCGGAGGCGGCGGATTCAACGTCCCTGCTACCAAGACGCTCACGATTAACCAGGACATCTCCGGAGCAGGCGGTCTCGCCAAAGTCGGTGACGGTGTGCTCGTTCTCGGAGGCATGAATACTTACACGGGCGCAACGGCGGTTTTCGGGGGCAGCCTCGTAGTCAACGGAACCGTTGGTTCGACGGCTGGATTTATTGCAGACGGCAATCTGACTCTTGGTTCCGGTTCGGCAATCAACTCGACAGGAACATTTGAGATTGCCCGCAACGCCGGACCGACCGTCACCGTAACTGGAGTGGACGCAAGCCTCTCGGGTACGGAGTTCACCATCGGCGGTAACGGAAACGCCACGGTGACTCTCACTGGCGCGAGTTCGCTTGCAGCAACTTGCGACATGTTCGTTGCACGGGCAAACGGCTCAACCAGCTCACTCACGGTAACCGGCGGTGAAGTCATCGCAGAGCGGAACCTAATGATTGGGGCTATATCCGGTGCAAATGGAACCGTGAGCGTCACGGATGGTCGTTTGATTGTCGGCAATGGACTACTCGTAGGAGCCGATGGAGGCAACGGCACCCTCAATCTTGCTGGAACCACGCAAGGGGCGTTCGGAATTATGAACATTAGGACCGGCACCGTGAATGTCACGGGCAGTGCTACTCTGATTGGTTCGAACGCTGACAGCTCTGGCTATATTAACGTTGGCGAGGGAGGTGGCGGCCCCGCAGTCGTGAATCAATCCGGCGGTCAGGTCAAATTCAACTCCTGGATGACCATCGGTATCGGCGGCGGGTCTCCGGACCCGGCAAATTCAAAATACGTAATCACCGGTGGCACTCTCTCCAGCCCTGCTGGAATCGAAGTCGGCTCCGACCATGGTGGCACGCTTGACATCAGCGGAACCGGCGCAGTCAAAGTAGGCTCCGTGTCTATCGGCACCTACGGAGACCGTGGCGGTGGCTTGGCGGGCAACGGCGTTGTGAAAATAACTGGAGGCACCTTGACCACCAATGAAATCAATGTCGGACATAATGCCAATAACGGAGGTCAGACCAGCGTCGGCGTCTATACGCAATCCGGCGGTGTTACAACCATCAACGGCTCGATGTTCGTTACACGCAATGGCGGCGGCGGTGGCTCGAGCGGAACGGTCAATCTCAACGGCGGCGAATTGAAGTTGAACTCGTTCGTCCGTGGAGGAGGGGCCACTGCCCAGTTGAACTTCAACGGCACAGTGATCAAACCAAACGCGACGACGGGTAACTTCATCAGTGGATTCGATGCATCAAACACCGAGATTCTGGCCGGTGGGGCAATCTTCAACACGGACGGAAAGAACATCCGGGTGGATACTTCACTGGATGGCGTCGGTGCGGTCACCAAGACTGGAAACGGAATTCTCACGGTAGGTGGTAGCAGTAGCTACACTGGCGGCGTCCGTCTCGATCAAGGCACGCTCTCCGTCCGGAGCAACACAGGCTTGGGAACCGGAACACTCATCGCCAACGGCGGCATCCTGTCCTTCGACAACAGCGGTGGCGCTGGATTGATCGAAGGAAAGGTGTCAACGACCGACGGTTTCGATAGAACATCGCCGATTCCAGCTGATGCAGTGCAACTGGGCACGCCAAAGGCGCACACTACGAACACCGCGGAGTTTACCGACAACACCACATGGGGCTATCGTGGAACGCTCGTTGTTCCAGCCGGCCCTGATGTGACATGGACGTTTGGTAAGCAGTTCGATGACAATGTGTTCCTGAAGATTGACGGAATTGAGTTGATTAACAATACGGAATGGAACGTCGCCAAAGCAGTGACAACCACATTGGCGGCTGGTGACCACACGTTTGAGCTGCGCCTCGGACAGGGCGGCGGCGGGGTCGGACCAAACAACGGTTGGCCGATCGGCTTCGGCATCGATCGACTTGGCCGGAACACTGCGGATCCTACCTTCTTCACGGCGCTCACCGATCCCGGCGACGGCAGTGTCCTGAAATACAACGACGAAGGTGGCATCGACTACACAGTGGCAAATGCGATCAGCGTGCTCGTTCCTACGCAGGTGCACGTCAAGCAGTTCGGGGCAACTCTCACTGGAGACATCGGCGGGGTAGGCGGAATCAACAAGACCGGCAACGGTCGCCTGACACTCACTGGAACGAACTCGTATTCCGGGGGAACAACCATTGCGGCGGGAATCCTCGAGGTTGGAAACGGCGGCGCTACCGGCAGTTTGGGTTCAGGAAACGTCAGCAACTCTGGCGTCCTGAAATTCAATCGCACGGGAACGCTTAGCGTCTCAGGTGCTATTTCAGGTGCAGGTTCGTTGGAACACAACGGAACAGGCACGACCGAATTGGGCGGCGCCAACACCTACACGGGAGCAACGACCATCAACGCCGGTAATCTCCGTGTGAACGGCAGCATCAGCGGCAGTGCCATCACGGTGAACGCGCTCGGCACACTGAGCGGTAGTGGCACCACTGGAGTAGTCACAGTCAACGGTGGAACTGTTGCTCCTGGTGCAAGCCCTGGAACACTCAGCACAGGCAATATCCTGTTTAACGGTGGAACATTCTCGGTGGACATCAATGGCACGACAGCTGGAACGCTGTATGACCAGTTGAATGTCACTGGAACGGTTACGCTCCAGTCGAACGTCGCACTCGCGCTGAACTTCGGTTACGTGGCCGCGAACGGCGACTCCTTCACCATCATCAACAATGACGGAACGGATGCCATCCTTGGAATCGGCCGCTTCACATGGGGTGGAACACCTCTGCAGGACGGAGACATATTCAATGACTTCGGCAACGGCACCTCGCTTACCATCGACTACACCGCTGGTTCGGACAACAACGACGTCCTCCTTGCCGTCGTTCCTGAGCCCGGTTCACTCGTAATGTTGATGGGTGGTCTGGCAATCCTCACAGGAGCCCGCCGCCGCCGCCGCGCGTAAGCCGAAAAGGCCATTCAGATTAACGCAAGTAGCCGTTCCGATTTCGGAACGGCTATTTGCTTTTCTGGACACTGGATACAAACCGATACCCAAACTCCCGGACGGTCGTGATAAACTGCGGATGAGAGGGTTCGGGTTCGATTTTGTTTCGCAGCGCTACGACGAAGCGGTCAATCGAGCGCGGAGTCACCGCGGAGTCGTAGCCCCACACATTGCTCATGATGAGGTCGCGACTGCATGCGTGACCCGCGTGGCTGCACAAGAAATGGAGCAGTTCAAATTCCTTGGGCGAAAGCTCGACGGGTTTTCCGGCACGAACTAGCGAGCGTGCCTCGGTATCGAGGCGGCAATCTCCAAATTCGAAAACTTCTCCTCCTTTGCGTGTCCGGCGGCGGAGCAGCGTCTCCGCGCGAGCGAGGACTTCTTTGATGGAAAACGGCTTTTTTACATAGTCGTCTGCGCCAAGTTTCAGACCCAGGACGATATCGCTCTCCTGGCCCTTGGCGGTGAGCATCAGAATGGGCACATCGATCTTTTCGTCGCGGAGGAACCGGCAAACTTCGTAGCCGTTCACCTTGGGCAGCATGAGGTCGAGGACGATAAGGTCGGGCTGCAAAGTGAGTGCGCGCTTCAGCCCTGCATCTCCGTCGCTGGCGGTGTGGACGCGGTAGCCTTCGAATTCAAAGTTGTCCTTGAGCCCGCGCAACATGGTTGGGTCATCTTCGATGATTAGAACGGTATGGTTCATGGAATGGACGGGAGCCAAAGGGTGAAACTGGTGCCTTTCCCTACCTCGCTCTGGATCGAGATTTTACCGCAATGGGCGGTGGCGATTCTCTGGACGATGGCAAGGCCGAGTCCGCAGCCTTCGCGAGTGCGCGAAAGGCGCCGGTCGGCCTGATAGAACGGCCGGAAAATCGCACGCTGTTGGTCCTCGGGGATGCCGACGCCATTATCCTCGATCCGAAATGCCACACCGCTTTCTTCGGACGAGGCTCGAAGTGTGATGTGTTTCTTTTCGCCTGTGTATTTTAGTGCGTTGTCGAGGATGTTGCACAGCGCCGAGACGAGCGCGTCGCGGTCGGCTCGGACGGCTGGCAGTGATTGCGGGATGTCAGCGGAAAAAGTGCAGCCCGGCGCGGAAAGCCTGGCGTGCATTTGCCGGACAGCCGCATCCGCTATCTCTCCGGCGGGAACGACCTCGAAATGCGTGGACTGCGCGCCTTTCTCCAGCCGCGAAAATGTGAGAAAGCTCTCGGCGAGCCGGCCGAGGCGATCGTTCTCCGCTGCGATGAGATCTAGGTATTCGCGGAGCTTGTCTTCGCCACGATAGCGACCCTCGCGTAGAGTATCGACGAGCATCCGCATGCTGGCGAGGGGCGTGCGGAGTTCATGCGCGACGGTGGCGACGCTGGTGTTTTTCAACTCTTGCAGAGCGAGTTGGCGCCGGAGCGCGAGGACGGCCAGGCCAGCGATGCAGATGACTCCGATGGTTGTAAATCCGAGGGTCCAAATGAAGATGCCGCGCTGCTCCTCCACGTTTCTGTCGAGCAGCGTGTTGTCCTTCATGTGAATGATGGCGAGCCATCCGGGGTGTTCCGGCACGAGGGCCTGGGCGAGGGGCGGGCCCCATGGATTGCGCTCGCCGGCGATGTGTACGCCTTTTTCCCCGACAATCCGAACGGTGACAAAGGCATCGGTAAACGAGGCAATTCGCCCGAGGATACTCGTAGCGTCCGTTCCTTCAGGATTCGCGAGCGCGGCGGTGAGCGCGGCGCTGTAGCTCTGCTCGAGGCGTTCTGCGGCCATGCTGCGTTCGCCGCGGAGCGCATCGACCATGAAGCGCGCCATCATTGCGGTGGGGATGAGCGGGACGAGAAAGAGCAGCAACAGCAGTGCTCGGAGCTGCTTCGGCCGTATCTCGTCGGTGGTCATCGCAGCGGGAGCATACTCCGCGTAGGCCGGTTAAGCCAGCCCGAGATTACGAACGATGGCCTCCGTGGAGCGCACTTTATTAAGCGTGTAAAAGTGGATGCCGGGGACGCCGAATTTCAGCAGCGCTTCACACTGTCGCGTGGCGTATTCGATTCCATATTCGATCACCGCTTCGTCGTCGCTCAGCGAGTCGAGTTTGGCCACGAAGTCGGCGGGGAGTTTTGCTCCGCAGAGCTCCACGAATTTCTTCGTCTGCTTCGCGGAGAGCACGGGTAGAATGCCGGGGATGATGGGAACGGTGACGCCGAGTTTCGTCGTGAGGTGTTCGTGGAACTGATAGAAGTCGCCGTTGTCGAAGAAGAGCTGGGTGACGATAAAGTCCGCGCCATTCCGGACTTTTTGGGCGAGGAATTCCCAGTCGGCGAATTTGCCCGCGGTCTGCGCAATGTGCCCCTCGGGAAAGCCTGCCGTGCCGATGTTGAAGCTGTGCTGGTCGCGGAGAAAGGCGACAAGTTCCGATGAATATGTGAATCCGCCGTCGGTCGCGGTCCATTCGCCGGTGCCCGCCGGCGGGTCGCCGCGGAGGGCGAGGATGTTTTTCACGCCGCGCGCCTTGGCGTCTGCGACTACGTCGGCGAGTTCCTCCCGCGTGGGCGGGCGGGCGAAGGC
>JANMGP010000252.1:0-7919 GCA_031374705.1 Verrucomicrobiaceae bacterium
GGTCAAACAGCTCATTGAGCAGATAGACGCGTTCATCGCTGCCTACAACGAGGATGCAGCTCCTTTTGAGTGGACCAAGCTCAATGTCGCACAAAAGACCCCAGAGAGTAAATATGCGAACTTTTACAGGTAAGTACTAGCGGTTTCAAATATCACAGACGCCGGAATCTCGGGGTCACTTGGTTCCGGCAGCGGGATTTCGATAAGCGGTGGAACGCTCCGAATCAAAGGACTGTCGAATGGTACAACAAATCGCACGTTTTCCCTCTCCGGGACGGCAGGGATCGAAATCGAATCCGCAGCGGCGATATTCGAACTCCGAGGCGGAGTGTCGGGGGGATTTACAAAACTAGGACCGGGCTCGCTGATTCTGAGTGGAACGAATACCGGTTCATCGGCGAGCATCACCATTTCAGAAGGCGCACTCATTGCGGCTGGTGGTGCTGCGATTCCCGATACTGCGTCGCTGGCAGTGGCGACTGGGGCGACATTTCGACTCCAATCAACCGAAACGATTGCAACCCTTTCTGGTACGGGAGGCGTCGAACTTTCCGGCAACTCACTGTCTTTGGGGCTCATCGGTTTCTCTGCACCTGCCCGAACTTTCGCGGGGGTAATCTCGGGGAGCGGCAGCTTAACCACCGCTGCGGGAGTTACGCAGACATTGACCGGACCAAATACGTATTATGGCGGGACAAACATCCTCGGAGGGACGGTGAATGTCCCGGACTTCACTTCACTCGGCTCGGGTCCAATTGCGGTTGGGGGTCCAGGCACCGCTGGCACCCTTAGTATTGTTGGTCCTGCTTCATCTGCGAGCAACCCGATTGCAATTGGGGCGGGAGGGGCTTCGCTCAATACAGCCGCAGGATCCACAGTTACCTTGAGCGGCGTTTTCTCCGGCACCGGACCTGTGACGTTCAATGGACCGGGCTCATGGTTGCTCGGAAACACCGCTAACACTTTTTTCGGAACGCCAACACTGTTGACGACCGTAAGCGTGGCGGATCTTTCCGACGCCGGGTCAAACAGCTCACTCGGGGCAGGAACTGGAATCACCCTCGGAAGCGGAGGACGTTTAAGGTATACCGGGGCCGGTGCGGATTCGACAAATCGCTCCGTGGTGCTTGGTGCTGCAGGCGCTACAATCGATATTCAGACTGGCGCGGAGCTTACCCTCGCCGGGATACTCAGCGGTAGCCAAGGCCTCACGAAAGCCGACCTCGGCACGTTGAAATTGACCGGCTCAAATACGTTTTCTGGAAAGACGACGATTGCGGCCGGAACACTTGCCGTCGGCGGAGGAAGCGCAATAGGGGATGGCGACGAGGTGAGTGTGGCGGCGGGCGCAACATTACAGGTCCTCGGGAGCGAAACGATTGGACGCCTTACGGGAACTGGAAACCTTGTTCTTTCCAGTGGCACACTTAGCTTCGGAGTGCCCGTCGCAACTACGTTCCCAGGACTCATTTCAGGAAACGGCAGACTCGAAAAAACAGGCACTGGCGCGCTGACGTTCACGGGGATGAACACTTACTCGGGCGGCACAGATATCGTCGCTGGGACGGTGAGTGTCCCAGACTTTACTTCGCTCGGCTCGGGGCCAATCACGGTCGGCAGCCCGACCACTGTTGGCTCACTCGGAGTCACCAGCAGCACGGCATCAACTGCTCAGCCGTTTCAAATCGGGGGTGCCGGTGCCAATTTCAGCGCAGGCTCCGGCACGAGCGCGGCGCTGAGTGGCGTCCTGTCGGGAAGCGGGTCCGTCACCTTTCGTGGACCTGGAATATGGACGCTCGGGAGTTTAGCGAGTTCGTTCACTGGAAATGCGACCCTTTTGGGAATCGTCTCGGTATCATCCCTCACCGATGCCGGAATCAACAGCGCTCTGGGGGCAGGAACAACGATTGCGATTGCGGATGCTTCCACCGCAGGGCGGTTGAAGCTGGAAGGCGTCGGGAATTTCTCGACGAACCGCTCATTGGTTCTCGGTTCGGCCGGTGCCACGATTGAGGTTTCATCGGGAGCGGTCATGTCGGCAAATAGCGTCGCGAGTGGCGGTGGTTCGCTCTTCAAAGCCGGAGCAGGAACGTTGGTGCTGAATGCTGCAAATACTTTCACCGGATCAACTTCCATCTCTGCGGGAACGCTTGCGGCCAGTGGCGGAAATGCGATTCCCGATTCGAGTCGGGTCGATATCAGCGCAGGCGGCACGCTGCAGATCCTTGCGAGCGAGACGGTCGCAAAACTAAGCGGTGCTGGAAACGCGGACATTGCAACCGGCACGCTGACTGTCGGCGGAAACGGCGAGTCATCCGCCTTCGCTGGAATTGTGTCTGGCTCCGGTGCGCTGGTGAAAACTGGTGCGGGGACGCTCACGCTTTCGGGCGCGAACACGTTCTCCGGAGGTACTACGATTTCAGTCGGCACGATCTCCGTTCCGAACCTTGCCGCCCTCGGCACTGGCGGGCTCCGGATTGACGGTGCACTTTCGTACACTGGCCCAACCGCTACCGACGGGCGAAATCTGGAATTTGGCGGAACAACCGCTTTGATTTCGAGCAATGCCGGATCGGTATTGACGCTGACCGGCGCTGCCACAGGAACGGGCGGGCTCCGCTACAACGGTTCCGGAACGCTCGAACTGACGAATGTCACGAACAGCTTCTCCGGCGATGTGCGGATCTCCGGCGGCGTGCTCTCGACGACCTATATCGCCGATGTCGGCGCGAGCAGCGGGCTCGGGATTGGAAACAATATTTTCCTCAGCGGCGGCACACTGCGATACACGGGCGTGGATTCGTCATCCAACCGCCAGTTGATCTATGAAGCGTCGTTTTCGCCCATCGATATCGCCGGAGGAGTGAGTCTGACGCTCAATCGCGCGCAAGGCGCGGGCGGGCTCAACAAGATCGGCGCGGGCACTTTGCTTCAGACCGATCCCGCGAATTCGTTCACCGGCGCTGTGACCATTTCTGCGGGAAAGCTCGTGACTGGTACCCTGCAAAACTCCGGAATCGACAGCGCACTTGGACGAAGCTCTTCGATCACGCTGAACGGTGGCGAACTGGCATTGCTCGCCGGTGCTGGTGGAACTACGAACAAACAAATCATCGTCGCTCCAAATGGTGGCGTGTTTTCGGTAAACGGCGGCGATGTAACTCTAAACGGCGTTGTCGGCGGTTCGGGCACTCTCACGTTCCGTGGCACCAGCGCTACCACCGGAGGCGTATCGCTCGCCGCAGCGACGGCGAGAAACGCTCCAACGATTATTGATCGCCTCAAACTCCGCGCCGCGTCAGGCAATAGCCTGCCCGATGCTTATCGCGTAACTCTCACCGACAATTCTGGCGCAACACTGTCCATCGAAGCCGCAGAAACCATCGGCTCTATCGAAGGCGGCGCGGGGGCCGACGCGGGGCAATTGATTCTCGGTGCCGCGCTGACAGCCGGAGGCGACAATTCCAACACGATTCTATCGGCAGCGATTTCAGGCAGCGGAAAACTTATCAAAGTCGGCGCGGGAACGATGAGCCTTGCGGGCGCAAGCACCTTCTCGGGTGGCATTTCGATTTCCAGCGGTACCCTCGCAGTCACCGACGTAAACAACACCGCCGTCCCGGGACCGCTTGGCAGCGGCGACTTTGAGATCGGCAACGCAACGGCGTCCGTCCGGCTCAAATACGATGGGATCGCCAGCCGCGCAACAAACCGCCGCCTTTTACTCACGAACAACGGTGCCCGCATCGAAGTGAGTAACCCGCTCGCCAGCCTCATCTGGAGCGGCGTTTTGAGCGGAGGACCACTCGCGCAGCTCATCAAAGACGGACCAGGCGCACTTCGGCTCACCGGCTCCAACAGCTTCTCCGGGCTTCTGCAAATCAACGCCGGCACACTGCAACTCCTCGGCGGAAACGCCGTGCCCGATGGTAGCACCATCAACCTCGCGAGCGGCAGCGCACTCGAACTTATGGCCGGCACGAACGAAACCATCGGACTCCTCCAGGGCGATGGCGACATAAAACTTGGCGGGCAAAAACTCACGCTCGGCGGCACCGGCGACTCCAGCACCGTGAACGGATTATTCTCCGGAAGCGGTGGATCGTCGCTCGAAAAAATCGGCGGCGGCACACTCACCATCACCAATAATTTGAACAGCTTCAGCGGTGGCGTCTTTATCTCAAACGGCGCAATCAGCATCCCGACCATCGCAAATTCCGGAGTGAGCAGTCCGCTCGGAAAGACCGGTGCGATCAACCTCGGTGACGCCTCCCATACCGGCCGACTTTCGGTCACCGGGTCGGCAAATTCGGCGACCGATCGTCCCGTCCAGCTCGCCTCCGGCGGCGGCGCAATCGAAGTCTCCGCGCCGTCGGCTACGCTGGAGCTATCCGGCTCCATCAGCGGTAGCGGCACACTGCTGAAGCTCGGCGCAGGTCGCCTGAGTATCGTCAACGACAAGACACTCACATCCACCACTGTCGTCGGCGAAGGCACGCTCACACTCGCCGGAAGCATCGCGGGTGGACTCACCGTCATCTCGCCCGGAATCGCAGACACCACTGGAACGCGCTCCACCGGCAATATTTCCATAATGGGCGGCACCCTCGCTCCCGGTGGTCGTGGCGCAATCGGCGCGTTCAACTCCACCGGCGTCTTCCTCGATTCCGGAATACTCGCGCTCGATTTCAACAGCGCTGCACCCGGCGGATACGACAGCATCAACGTCACCGGTGCCGTCGAGCTCTATGGCGCTATTCGATTCGACATCAATCTCGGCTTCGATCCTGTGGACTACGTCGATTCATTCACCATCGTCGTGAACGACGGTATCGACAACGCCACCGTCGGAACCAATACGATGATTCTCACCGACTACGGCCCGCACCGCGACGGCGAAGTCATCCTCATCACGTCCGGAGGGTTCTCACAATACTTCGAAGTGCGCCTCGGCACCGGAGCGTCCAACGACGTCGAACTCCTCGCCATCCCCGAACCCGCAAGCGCGACACTCCTTCTCGGCGCATGTGTAGTACTCGCGGCGCGCAGACGGGGACGATCAGTGCAAGTATAGGAACTGACCGGAGAGGATTTCCGCGCTACGCCAACAATTCCGGAATCAGCTTTCCCTCCACGTTCGTGAGCCGGCGCTGGATGCCGTTGTGCTCGAAGCTGAGGCGCTCGTAGTCGAGGCCGAGCAGGTGGAGGATGGTGGCGTTGAAGTGGTAAAGAGGGTGGATGTTTTCGACGGCCTTTTGCCCGAGGTCGTCGGTGCGGCCGTGGCTCACGCCGGGCTTCACGCCTGCGCCGGTGAGCCAGCAGGTAAAGCCGTCGGGGTTGTGGTCGCGGCCCTTCGCGCCTTTTTGGAAAAAGGGCATCCGGCCGAATTCGGTGCACCATACGACGAGCGTGTCTTCGAGCAAACCGCGCTGCTTCAGGTCGCGGATGAGCGCGGCGGCGGGCTGGTCGAGGATTTCAGCGTGGACGTCGTATTGCTCCTTGAGCGCGCTGTGGCCATCCCAATTGAGCTTCCCGGCGCTGGCGTAAGCGCCGTTGAAAAGCTGTACAAAGCGCACGCCCTTCTCGATGAGCCGGCGCGCGAGGATACAGTTCTTTGCGAACGCAGCTTTATCCGGATTCTGCGCATCGTCTGCGCCATACATTTTCAGAATGTGCGCGGGCTCGGTGCTGAGATCGTTGATCCCCGGCACGCTGAGTTGCATCCGCGCGGCGAGTTCGTAGCTGGCGATGCGCGCGGCGAGTTTGCCGTCGCCGGGATTCGCTTCGAGATGCCGGGCGTTCATGCGTTGCAAAAGCGAGCGCGCGGCGCGGTCGGCATCGCCCGAGACTCCTGGCGCAGTGAGATGGCGCACGGGATTCTTCGAAGACATCGTGGTGCCCTGAAACGCAGCGGGCAAAAAGCCGGGACCCCAATTGTTTGCGCCGTTTTGCGGCACTCCGCGCGGATCGGGAATCGCCACATACGACGGCAGTTCCTGACTCTCGCTGCCGAGCGCATACGTCACCCACGAGCCGAGCGACGGAAAGCCATCGAGTACGAATCCGGTCGAGAGAAAATTCTCCGCAGGTCCGTGCGTGTTCGATTTGCTCGTGAGCGAATGCACGAATGCGATGTCGTCGGTGAGCTCCGCAAGGTGCGGGATCATGTCGCTCACCCACTTGCCCGTCCTGCCGCGCTGACGGAACTCGTATTGGGGCCGCGCGAGATTTCCCGCCGGCCCTTGAAACGTCACGGCAGGCCCGCCGGGCAACGGCTTGTCGTCCCACTTGATGAGATCCGGCTTATAATCCCAAGTCTCCAACTGACTCACCGCTCCCGCGCAAAAAATCACGACCACGTTCTTTGCCTTCGCGGGAAAATGCGGCTGCCTCGGCGCATACGGCCTCGCCGGATCGATGATCGGTCCATGATTCTCCGCAGCGAGCAAGCCATCGATCCCGAGCAAATTCGTCAGTGCAATAGAGCCGAGCGCAGTCGCGCTACTCGACAGAAACTGCCGTCGGTCGAGCAAAGCGCGGCCTGCGCTGGAAAGATGTTCGGCTTGGTATTTCATGCGGCGTCCATTCGCTGGAGACTCTACGCGCAGAATACAAATCGAACGGTCAGTTCGCGAAGGATTTCTTTCACGACAAGAAAACCTTCGTTTAGTTTTGATTCCGAAATCCATTTTCCTCGACCGCGATTGGATGGCTGTGGAAAAAGCTCGGGACTACTTTCTAAATGCCAAAACGTCCGAATAAGCCCACAGGCAAACCATCGAAGAAACCGATCGCCAGCGAACAATCAGAACTGCCTCTGGTGGCCGCGCCTGTGCCCGAGCCCGCGGCGGATGTGCCGGAGCCGGGCGATGAGGCTGTTGCGGAGACAATCGTGGATACGAATGGCGAGGCTCCGGCTCCGACCGACATGGTGCCGCCCAAGCGCGAGAAGGTGCAGAATGAGCAGGCTCCGCTTGCGGTGGCGTATCGCAATTGGTTCCTCGATTATGCCAGCTACGTCATTCTCGACCGCGCGGTGCCGCATATTGATGACGGGCTGAAGCCGGTGCAGCGGCGCGTGCTTCATACGCTTTGGGACATGGATGACGGGCGCTTTCACAAGGTCGCGAATGTCGTCGGTGCGACGATGAAACTGCATCCGCATGGCGATGCTTCCATCGGCGCGGCGCTTGTTTCGATTGGGCAGCGCGGGTGGCTCATCGAAGGGCAGGGAAATTACGGCAACATGCTCACGGGCGACGATGCGGCGGCGCCGCGTTACATCGAGGCGCGGCTCACGGCGTTTGCGAAGGACGTGCTTTTTAATCCGAAGACGACGACGTGGCAGCTCAGCTACGACGGTCGCAACAAGGAGCCCATCACGCTGCCGGCGAAATTTCCCGTCGTGCTGCTCGAAGGCGCGGACGGCATCGCGGTCGGGCTCTCGACGAAGATTCTGCCGCACAATTTCAACGACCTGTGCCGTGCGGCGATCAATCACCTGCAGGGGAAAAATTTCCGCATCCTCCCCGACTTCCCGACGGGCGGGACGGCGGATTTTTCCGAATACAACGACGGCGAGCGCGGCGGGAAAGTGAAGGTGCGTGCGAGCATCGAGGTGCGATCGAAGTATCTGCTGGCGGTGACTGAGCTGCCCTTCAGCGTAACGACGACTTCGCTTATCGAGTCTGTGCTCGCGGCGAATGCGAAGGGCAAGATTAAGGTGAAGCACGTGGACGACAACATGCGGACAAAGTGGAGATTCTCATCCATCTGCCGCAGGGCGCGGAGCCGGAGAAAGTGAAGGTGCGTGCGAGCATCGAGGTGCGATCGAAGTATCTGCTGGCGGTGACTGAGCTGCCCTTCAGCGTAACTACGACTTCGCTTATCGAGTCTGTGCTCGCGGCGAATGCGAAGGG
>JANMGP010000260.1:0-15244 GCA_031374705.1 Verrucomicrobiaceae bacterium
CCGCCGAAGGGCTCAACTCGAAAATCCAAGCGCTCAAAGCCAACGCCAGAGGCTTCCGTAACTTCTTCAATTACCGGACTCGCATCCTCTTCTTCTGCGGCAAGCTCGATCTTTCGCCACTATGACCCCGGAAGAAACCAGACAGTCTTCGCGCGTGTGTGTCCGATGGATGGACGGCTCCGGAAGCGGTCGTATGCGCACTGCCGAGTAGCCTGGATGATGACGGTGTGCCGGAGGGGAGTTCCTACATCGGTATGAAAGGGGACGCTTCGCTGATTCCCGATTCGTTGGATCTCGCGGGACTCTCTCCGCGGATCGCCCTGTTGCTCAATGATGCAGAACTCGCGGCTGTTTCCGCGGGAGTCGATCCGCGGGTGCGGGGGAAAGTATTGGTGCTCACAATTGGCTTCGGCGTCGGGGCTGCGCTTTTGCAGGCATGACGACCGTGCTCTTCATTTCACCTCATCTCGACGACGCGGTGTTTTCGTGTGCCGGTGCGATTCAGCAGGTGGTCGCTGCCGGGAATCGCGCGCTGATTGCGACCGTGTTCAGCCACGGTTGCCGAGATCACGTGGTGCGGAGGGAAGAGGACAAGGCAGCCGCGAAGATTCTCGGCGCGGACGTGTGTTGGCTCGGATTGCGCGACGCGTCATGGCGAAGTTCGTTTTACCGGGGGTTTCGGGAAATCATTCTCGGGACTGCGCCCGGCGATTCGGACGAGTCCGTGGCAGGCGCTTTGGCGTCCGTTTTGAATGCTGAAAAGCCAGTCGGAATTTTCGCGCCGCTCGCGGTGGGGACACACATTGATCATCGGCTTACTTTCACAGCGATCGGAGCCATCGTGGACGCTGGCAAAATTTCGTTCTACGAGGATCGACCATACGCATTCGCGAAAGGGGCAGTGGACTTGCGTCTGCGGCAACTTGGATGCGCGAGGCCATTCGATGTGGCATCGTTTTTCGCATCATTTCGGCGACTGCCTCACGTGAGGCGCTACCTGCCGCCAGGGGACGAACGAGTTGCGTGCGAAGCCGGAATGGTCGCGCTGCCTCCCGCTCGCAAAAAACGGCGCGCCCTAGCAAAGATCTCCGCTTTTAAGTTAGTCGAAGCTCGGACAGCCCGCGATGCAGCGGCAGCCTACGTTTCGCAGTGGGAGGACTTTGCAGGCAATGTTCGCGCCTGGTCCAGACGCGATCGCGAGCACGCTCATTCACTCGGATTTTCCGCTCCACGTGCGGAGCGATATTGGACACTCTCACCGCTATGAAAACACTACTCATCATCGACATCCAAAATGACTTCGTCCCCGGCGGAGCGCTCGCGGTTCCGGGCGGCGATGAGGTTATTCCGGTGGTGAATGCGATGATGCCGGGATTCGACCTGATTGTTGCAACGCAGGACTGGCATCCGCCGGAGCACGGCAGTTTCGCGGCGAATCACGCGGGGCGGGTTCTATTTGAACAGGCCGAGTTGGACGGGTTGCCGCAGACGCTGTGGCCGGTTCATTGCGTGCAGAATACTGGAGGTGCGCTTTTTGCCCCGGGGCTCGATACGCGAAAAATCGCGCGTATTTTTCCGAAGGGGATGAATCCGCTTGTGGACAGCTACAGCGGCTTTTTTGACAACGGTCATCGCGGTTCCACTGGTCTGGCCGACTGGCTCCGCAGTCGCGGCGTGACAGAAATTTCGGTGTGTGGTTTGGCGACGGACTATTGTGTGAAATTCACCGTCCTTGATGCGTTGCGCGAAGGCTTTCGTGTCACGTTGCTCGCCGATACCTGCCGCGGAGTAAACCTCGCGCTGGGCGATGTGGCACGGGCGATCGACGAGATGCGTGCGGCGGGTGCGGCGGTTGTGTGAGGCGTGGGGCATAGCGAATGTTGATTGCGGCTGGCGCACGGTATCGGTAGGGAAAGACATGCTTAAAACATATCTGCTCATTTTTGGTGCCATCATTCTCGCCGGTGGATTTCAGGGTTTCCTGAAAGGGAGTAAGGCTTCGTTGATTGCGTCGGCGATTCTCGGTGGACTGGTCATCGCGGGCGCACTGTTGCTCGGTTCGAGCACCACGCTGGCGCTGATTCTTGCGCTGGTCGGTTCGCTGGGCATCGCAGGGAAGTTTGTGCCGGGGTATATGAAAGCGGGAGACAAGGTCGCAGCGCTGTGGCCGGCCGGCGTTCTGGGCGCTCTCTCGGTGGTTGCGCTGGTGATGGTGGTGCGGGCGCTGAGCGGGATCTGACCGGGCTGTGTTACTGAATGACGCGTATGCGTTCCGGATGTTTCACACCAGGTCCGGTGGGCGGTTGCTTACTGTTTTTAATAATCGGCGGCGTCTTCCCCGCGTTTTCGTTGAATCCAATTTCACCCGTTTCCGCGCCTTTGCGGAGGGTGACTTTGCTTTTTCCGAACGCGTCGGACCACGCGATTTGTTGAACAGCGAGCCCGTCTTCGTTCGGGTGGTTTCCCCATAGCCGGATGGGGTTCATTTCTTCACCGAGCCGGACGATGGTGACGTATTCCTTGCCGTCCACGCGCCCCAGGCCGACGACGAACAGGTTTTGGGTGAAGGGTGGTGCCGGTGTCTGCTCGATGACCGGCGGAGCTTTTGTGGCGAGAACGAAAGGCGATTCCATGCGCGTCGATTGGTAGCGGGCTTTTTCGTACGGCTGCGGAAGCACAGATTCCGATGCGGCGATTGCGGATGCTCCGAGGGCGATGAATGCGAGTATTCTCATGGCGTGTATTCATTTGGACACGAATACACGCCGAACGTTCAAACCGGCTTCCACGAAGAACGCCACCGCGGGAGACCGGCGCGCAGACTACCTGCGTCCGCCGTTGTTGCCGCCGTTATCGATGACGCGAATACGGCTGCGGCCGTCGCCCGAGGAGCCACCCTGCGGAGGGCCGCCGCGATTGCCCTGAAATTGTGCCCCGGTCGGTCGCGGGATCGCCGTCGTCCCGCCGATGCCCGGAGTTTGCGAGCCGGGAGGGCGGGGGATGGTGGTATTCTGCGGCGGGGTGTTCACCGGGCGGCCAGTGTTGAAGGTCGGAGGCTGAGTGGGAGTGCCGGGGCGCGCGCCTTGTGGTGGTTGTCCTGGCAATGTCGGAGGGCGTCCGCCCTGCTGCTGCCCTTGCGGTACGGGTGTTCCGGCAACGGCGGTCTTAATCGCATTCTCACTGAAGCCTATTTCGCCTACCTCGCTGCCCTTCATGAGCTTTACTTTGCTTTTTCCAAATTCGTTGGACCAGACGACTTGCTGGACTGTGAGGCCGTCATCGCCGGGAGTGTTTCCCCACAGGCGGATCGGCGAGGCCTCTTCACCGAGGCGGACGATGGTCACATATTCCTTTCCGTCCGCACGACCGAGGCCGACGACGTATAGATTCGTAAACGGCGACACAGCCGCCTCCTTTGGCGCCTCGGGTTCCGCTTTTGTAGCAAGAACGAACGGCGATGTGGTGCGGGTCTCGTCGTATCGCTCACGGCCAAAAGGCTGGGGCACGATTCCGTCCACCGCGGCGACGGCGGATGCGGTGAGAGCGATGAATGCGAATGTTTTCATAACTTTGCTTCAGGTAAATACCACTTGGAAATCGTCAGTGTTGCACGCAGTTGAGTTTTGTCCGCCGGATCCACTTTAAGTTCGCCTTCGACAGAAACGAACTGGCCCGGGGCCTGTAGCTCCTGCATGAAATCGAACATCTGCGTCCATGCGGCCTTCGCTTCGACTTTCGTGCTGAGGGTCGTGTAAAGCGGCTGCTTGATCGGTACGCCCGGCTGCGGAGCCTCGAGGGTCACGGTGTATTTTTTCGCGAGGTTCTGGACGGCGTCGATGAGTTGCCGGTTGGCGACATCGGAATCGCCGATGGAGGGCAGTGATTCGGTCACCCATCGGTCACGCTGAGCCCACAGTTCGCGTTGCGATTCCTGGAGCTTCAGGCCGGCGATCTTGCCTTCGATTTCCGCGCGTCTTCCTCCGAGGTTCCGGTAATTATCCATCAGAAACTTGATGGCGACGATGTTGATGACGAAAAAGAAGACGCTGCCGACAATCCAGGCGAGCAGTTTTTCGCGTTGGGACATTTGTGTCATTTTGGCTTTCCTACGATGGTGAAGGTGACTTTGCCCGTATTACCGATGGGCACATACGGCGGATTTGGAGGAGGCATGTTAAAGGCCTGAAGGTCCTCGTCTTTCTTGAGCTTCTGAGTGAATGCGAAATGGCTGTCGGTCGTGGCTTCACCCTTCAGCGTCCACTCGCGCGCGCTGAAGATGAATGTGGTGAACTCAACATCCGGCGAGACGCCCTGCCGGTTGCGGGCGAGAAGATGGAGTACTTCCGCGGTGAATCGTGGCGGGTCCACGACGGGCGCGAGTGCATCCCAGCGGGCGCTCTGTTTCTTGATGCCGTCGAACTTCGGTGCCATCGCGGCGAATTCGACTTGGAGTTTCTGCACCTTGCGTTTCTGCACGGCTAGAAAGATGAATGCTGCCGCGATGAGCAGGAGATAAAAGACGGCAAAAGCGAGCAGGCGCTGCTTTACCCGCTCGCCGCGTTCGCGACTGTTGGCATCGTGCAGCCATCCCGGCGGGAGGAGATCAACCTCCTGCGCCACTTCTCCCGGCATTTCCAGCGGCTCCACTGTGCGTCCGAAGTGAGCGCCAAGCGCGCCGACCATTTCGAGGTCGCCAGGCGGGACGAGGATGCGGGTGAAATTCACCGGCACACCTTCGAGTTCCGCGGAGATGAGCAAGCCGGGCATTTCGGAGACGACGATATCGGCGTCTGTCGAAGGGACGGCCTGGGCCCAGCTCAGCTTTCCTTTTTCAAAGATGGCGAGCACGGTCTGTCCTTGTTCCGGCCAGACTGCGAGGACGGTTTCTTCCTGCGGGCATACCGTTGCGACACGAAGCGCGTGGAGCGAGATGCGCTCCGGCGCGCGTCCGTTTTGCCGGAGCGGTGCGCAGATGGCTTCGAGCTGCGAGTGCTGTGCTGTGACGGAGAGCACCGTGCTTTCATTGTCGCTGTGCCCGAGCATCTCGAAGCCGTGGCTGACTTCATCGACAGAAAAAGGGAGCGATTTTTCGAGCTGAAGCTGGAGCATGTCCGCGAGCTCCGCCCGATCGGTGGAAGGGAGTCGATGACGCTCCAGCAGAACAGCCTGACAGGGCAGGGCGAGCTCGATGTGTGCGTTTGCGGGCACGGATGCGACGGCGTCGTCGAGCGACGCAAGGGTCTGGTCTTCACCAGCCATGCGGAGGCGCCAGCCAGTGGCGTCGGGTGTGATGAGCGCGTGTGCGGCTCCGTTCTTTTTCATTCTTTCCAGCTTAAAATTGTTGGGTTCTGACCACCTTTACGGGCCACGACTTCGATTTGTCGATGGACTTTTCCACTCCAGCCCTCCGAAGTGATGTTCCAAGTGTTGTCTTTGAGGCCGATCATGCCACCGAGAGCAGAGAATTGCGTCTTGTTGAGACCGAGAAAGCCCTGAATCTGTTCGAGCTTCGTAATCGGCGGATCGTCCAAGGTGCCGTCGATCTGGTCCGATCCGCGCCGCCATTCGATAAAGCGCTGGATTCCCGCGTCGCCTAGGCCCGGGAGCAGGCGGAGAATTTGAAAATCGGCCGAGGTTACGTCAATGGGGCCGTTTGAGTAAATTGTGAGGTCATCCTTCCATCCACCTTGCGAAGTAAGGGCCTCGATACCCCACACCTGCTCCAGTTCCTCCACGGTTTGAAACTGTCCACGGTTTGGCGGGTGGTAGCTTTTGTTGTCCTCCTCACCGTTGATGCGCTTGAGGTTGTCGGCGTCGAGGTAATCCAAAATGCAGTCCACGATCCGTTCGCGGTCATTGTACTCGATGCCGCGCCATTCCATCCAGCGCTTGAACATTTCGATCTTCCGCTGGTCTTCTCCGGAGAAAACGAAGTTCAAGTTCAGCTTCGCGCCTTCGCTGATCATCCTCACCCGGAAGCCGGGGTCCGCACCTTCCTGCATGGCAAGAGCCGGCGTCTCCTTGGTCACGAGCGGGTGCAGCCCGAGCGCCATACCGCTGTTCGCCATGGCGCGGGCGTCGGTGTCGTTGTAGGCCTGCGTGGCGGTGATCAGCGTCTGCCGGATGAACGTGGCATAGACCAGCACGGCGCTCGTCAGAACAATCATCGCCCAAAGAACCAGCAGCAACGCGGCTCCTCGATCTCGGCTGAGTGGCGAAATGCGGATCATTGTTGCTGTGTGGCGATGGCTGCCGGAATGGCGATGACGGCTTCGATTGGCACGACGTCGTCCACGCGCATGACGGAGAGGCGCATGTAGCTCGGGCGCGAGCCTGGGTCCGTCCAGTCGGATACCTCGGTATTTAGGCGCGGGTCGAAAAAGCGGCACTTCAATGACTGCGCGTTCGGGATGAGCGGAATCCAGTCCGGCTTCGACGTACCTGTGCTTGCGACGAGTCCGAGATCGGTTTCCTGCATGGACATCTCGCGCTCGACACCGATTTCGTATCGCGTGGAATCGCGTTGCACGGGCTTGATGCGCAGGCGGACGATATACTCGCCTTTGGCCGCGGTGGTCATGAGTCCGGGGCCGCCTTTCGAGCGCCACTCCACCGTGTCAACGTCACGTCCACCGAGCTTCACGGATTTTGACATGAGCGTGGACTGTCCGCGGCCCGGAAAACTGAAAAACTCCTCCTGCACGAGCTCCGTCAGGCGCTCCACGGCGAGACGGTCGTTTACATCCTCTGAAGAAAGGGCAATGGCCTTGATGTTCGAGCGCACAAACTGGAAGACCGCCATGGAGATCATGGAAAGAACGACCACGGCGAGCACGACTTCGAGGATCGTCATGCCGGAGCGGGCTTCGTTCTTTATGGAGTGTGCAGGTCGCATCAGCGCTGGCGTGGATAGATGTAAAATGTAAGGTCGCGCGTCATGGTTTCCGTTCCGGATTTCCAGCGCAGCAACAGTGTAACCTGATAAAGCCCGAAAAGTTCCTGCTCCTTTTCATTCTTTAACTCCAAGGGCTGCCGCGTCGTCGCCAACTCCATCCCTTCCCAAGGCCCTTTGTCCCATTTTTCCGAAGACTTGTCGGTGAGCGGTATCGCACCGGCGAGGATTTCGGTCATCCGATTTGTCAGAAGCCGCCGGGCGAGGCCTTCCTCGCGTCGGAATTTTTCGGCGCGAAGGCAGTTTTCCACAGAGCGCCCGAGCGAGATGACTCCGAGCGCAAAAATAACGACGGCAAGCATCGCCTCAAAGAGCATGAATCCAGAGCGGGAGTGGGACAGGCGTTTCATCTCATTTTTTCCTCAATAAGCTCGCCCCTTCCGGTGAGCGGGTGAAATTGCGCCGTCCAAATACCGTAAGGGCCCTCGTAAGCCACGGTGACCGGCTCGCACGTCCCGCTTCGCCAGAACGGCCATTCGCCCGGCGTTTCCTTCGGCCCGAGAAGTGAGGCGGGACGCTGGATGGTGTAAAGCTCGTCTTCGCCGAAGGTCAGCGTATCGGTGTTCTCCGCGGAGCCGGCCATCTTTTCCTCGGCCGTCGGATTGTCGGGCTGGAGGAGGATTTGTCCTTTTTCCCAGACGAGCACCCACGATCGCTGCTGGGTGATTGCGTTTGCCTGGGCCTTGTAAACGAGCGCTTCCAGTTTTTCGTAGCTCTCGCGCAGATTCCGCTCCTGCCGAAGTCCGCGAAGACTCGGGATCGCGATGCTCATGATGATCACAGCGATGACCACCGCGAGCATGAGCTCCAGCAGGGTAAATGCAGACGATTTGTAGAGGCGCGTTTTCAAGCGGTTATCAATATGCCCGACGTTGTTTCAAATTGCGAGCACCAGCTTCAGACAATAACAAACCGGAAATGCTCAATCCGTTTTTCGCCAGGGCAGGGGGTAAAGCTGGTAGCCCGGCTACATTGGCGCAGCGAGTCGATAGAACTTCCTGTTTCCAGAGCGCGGGAGCGTTGCGGTGACGGTTCCGTTGCCGTTGTCCACGGGGGTCACGGCTTCCGGCGTCCATGTCACGAAGTCATCGGTTGATTGGATCGTCCACGTCGACGCCCACGTTGGCCACGTGAGCGTGACGGTCGTTGGCGTGACTGCGGTGAGCGGTTTTGGAATGCTGTTGTTCGCGTAGCCGAGCAGCTCCAGATCAAAGCTGACATCGCTACTTGTCGTGGAAGCCTGGTGGATCTCCACGGCGATGATGTTCTCGCCGGCGAGCAAAAGTGCGGGGTTGAATCGGTGGACGACCCGGACGCTTTCGGCAGCGTTGGAGATGCTCGCGCTGGCGAGGGTGGACGTGAGGATTGTTCCGGCAGGCATATTGTCGCGGAAGAGTTCCACGCCGTTGAGATACACCACTGCGCCGTCGTCGCGGAGCAGGCGGATCGCGGTCTGGTCGAAGTCTGCGGGGTTCGCGACGATGAATTTCTTTCGGAAATAGGTGGTGATGAAATTCGCAGTGGTGGTGCCGTTGTTGATTACTGTGGCCTCATCGCCGTCGCCATATCCGAGTTGCGCGGGGCCGGTTTTCCAAGCGGTCGTCTCGGTAAAGGCGGCGGTCATCCACGTTGTGCCGGGGTCCGTGCCGTCGTCGAGAAAGTGCCAGTCGGCTCCAGTGGCGACAGTGGGACTTGGCGAATGGCCGTAGCCGCGCACTTCGAGGTCGAAGCTGAGATCACTGCTGGTCGTTCCTTTTTGGTGGAGCGAGACGGCGAGCATGTTGGTCCCGGCGACGAGCGGCGGGGCGATGAGATAGACTTCCTCCCATTCATTTTCGACGGCGGAGACGATGGCTTGTGTACTGCCGGTGACGACTCCGGGCGCGACGTTGCTGCGGTAGATTTCTGCGCCGTTGAGATAAAGCACCGCACCGTCATCGCGGAGCAGTCGCACTTTCAAATACGCCCACTGCGACGGGTCCGCGACGGTAAACGGATGGCGAAAATACGTGACGATCCGCGACGATGTGGCGTTCACGGCGGAGGACTCGTCACCCTCGCCAAAGCCGAGTTGCGCCGGACCGACGGACCATGACGTGTCGGAAAACGCGCTCGTCTGCCAGCCCGCGGGATTCGCTCCCGTGTCGAGATAGCGCCAGTTCGCACCGGCACGAATGAAGTATCCGGGGTCGCCCGCTCCGACGGTGAATGTAAACGTCTGCTGCGAGGAGAGCGAACCGTCGCTGACCGTGAGCGTGACCGTCGCTGGGCCGATCTCGCTGGGCACCGGCACGAGTTGCACCGTGCGCGTTGTGCCGGTGCCGGTGATGGTAATTCGGTTGCTCGGGAGGAGCAATCCGTTGGACGACACGGCGGTAACCGTGAGCGCGTTGGGCGTGTGCACGTCGTTCAGATTAATCGTGAATGTCGGCACATTCGTTCCATCCGTTCCGGTGATGTTCGCCACGGGGTCGATGGTCGGCGGAGTATTCGGGCTGACGGTGACGGTGAATGTGTCCGCGCCTGTCATGGTGCCGTCGTTTGCGGTGAGCGTGATGGTCGCCGTCCCTTGCTGACCTGCGGCAGGTGTGACCGTGACGGTGCGTTCGCCGCCAATTTGCGCGCTGCCGCCGAGCTTGTCGAAAACCGCGTTGCACAGAGTGCCATCCGCATTGCTGGTGACGGCCATGCCGAGGCGGTTCGGCGCGGCGGTGAAAGTGAGCGCTTGCGCGGCGCCTATCGGCTGCCATGTGCTGCGCGTACCGGCGTTGTCCGTCGCGTAGAAAGCGGTGTATGCGGTTCCGACGCGCACGACTCGCAGCCAGCACGGAGCTGCGATTCCATTCACGGTACCCGCCGTCGTCGCGGCAGCGCCGGTGCTTGCACGGACCATGAAGCCGACGCCGCCCGCGGGCGTCACGTAGGCATACGCAAATGCCGAGCCTGCTGCCGAGGCTTCGCGCAACATGACTCCCGCTTTCGCCGCATCGTTTGTGTAATCCATGCTTTCGACGCGTGCGAAAAACTCACCATCGCCGGTGAGATCCTCGCGCACCCATCGGAATTCATCCGCCGTTCCGCCGATACCCGCGCCGGAGCCCGCGACGATGAAAGTGCCGTGATCCTCGATCAAACTGCCCGCTGCCGATACGGTTCCGAGATCGCCACTCGACCACGCCGCTGGAGCCGCGCTGAGCGCTATGTTTGCAGTCGGGACGAGTGCTGTATTCGACGAAGTCGCAGTGACGGAAATCGCGCGTCCTTCCGTCTCGGCATCGCTCACGGCGAAGGACTGCATTGGAAATGCCTGGCCGACGAAGAGCCCGATACTCGGCACGTCGCTGACCACGGGTGCCTGGTTCACGCCGGTGACGTTTACGCTCACCGTACCCGTCGCGGCGAGGCCGAGCTGATGCGCCGTGCCGATGTGCGCAAGGTTCCAAACGTCCGTGTGTACGAGCGCGGAGCCCGCGAGCATCACGTCGTCGAGCTTGCCATCGAACCACGTATTCAGACTCACCGTGTTGTCCTGCATTCCGCCAACATAGAGCGAGCGGGCCTGGTTCACGTCCATCGCGATGGCTGCAGTGGTGCCGGAAGCAAAGCCATCCACGTAAAGCGAAAGCGTGCCCGTATTTGTCGCGGTGCGGTCATACGCCACGGCGACGTGATGCCACGTTCCGACGGTCACGTCGGGTCCGGTGATTTCCGCCGCAACGCCCGCAGCGCCGTATTTCCCCAGCTTCACGGCGTCGCTGTTGGCGTCGAGGTGCAGGTGCAGTTCCGGGGTCGTGCCGAATCCGTCGCCGTCGCCGAGGTGCATGATTACGTCCGTTGTGTCGCGGCTTGCGCGCTTGAACCACGCGGTAAATGTCCAGTCTTCGTCGTTCCAATTCAGATCCTCGGCGGAGAAGGTTTTGCGAATTCTCGCCGCCCCTGTGCCGGCTTCGCTCAGACTCACGGACTGCAGCGAAAACGGCGCGAGCAATGCGGGCACATCGGTGGCGTAACTGTACTCCCCGCCCGTCCCGGCGATCTCGAATGCGCTGATCCGATTGTAGTTCGACTGGTCGTTGATCTTCCCGTCCGCCGTCGTGTCGGGCGGCTCGAAGTCGTAGAGAAACTGCGTGCGCGAGCTCAGCGACTGGTCGCGCGCGGTGAGCAAAAAGGACGCTGCGCCGTGGTAGTTGGGAGCCGGGGCAAAGCGCGCGGTGTGACCATCTGCGAGCAGCGTCGCGGTGCCGCCGCGGACGCGGGCGATTTCAAAGCGCACTCCATTGGCGGCAGTCAGATCATCCGCGACCATGGTGCGGAGGTCGATGTCGAGAATGCCGTTCTCCGCCACGGTCTGCGGCAATACCGTGAGCACCGGTTTTGCGTTCACGGTCACGGGCCACACGTAGCTGGCGCTCGTGCCTTGGGGGTCGGTTGCGGTGATCGTGATGTCCACCGCTCCGCTCACGTTCGCTGCCGCGGCGGCGGTAACAGTGCGAACCGTCGTTCCCTTCGTTCCAAATGTGATGCTCGCATTTGGGATGATCGCCGTGTTCGACGACACGGCGGTGAGCGCGAGTGCTGTCACCGCAGTGTCGGGATCGCTCACAGGCAATGGGATGGCCCCGCTGTTCGAGCCCTGATCCACGCGCGCCGGCTTCATCGTGCCGAATGTCGGCGAGCCCGGCGGCGCTACGAAATTGATGTTCTGTTTGTTCGGCCCCACGGCGACGGGGTTCGTGAAACCGTTGGGATTGATCGTCAGCCCGGCCTTCGTTGCCGTCACGGTGTAGCTGCCGGCTGCGAGTCCCGTGATCGCGTAGTAGCCTTCGCTGTCCGTCGTGTCGTTCTTCGTTCCAGCCGCCACCACTGCACCTTCGATGGGAACGCCCGTCGAACTCGCGACGAGGCCCTGGATGAAGAAGGTCGTGCTCGTCCCGACCTGGATGAGCAACTGCCCGGTCGCCGTCATGCCCTTCATATCGGTGACGATGCAGCGGACGGTCTTCGTGCCCGTCGTCGAATAGGAATGTGCGGCGGTGGTGCTGTTGTTCGAGGTGGAAGTGCCGTCGCCCCAATCCCAGAAATATCCGAGCGTGTCGCCGTCGGGATCACTCGCCGTCGCGGTGAAGGTCACGCTTCCATTCACCGCCGGATTCAAATTCGTCGCGCTCACTGCGACCGTCGGTTTTTGATTCCCCGTAAACGCCCCGCGGTTCACCTGCACGTCAATCCAGCGCACGCTCGTGACCGCATCGGTCCCGCGCAGGACTGGCGTGATGTGGATGCCCGCCGCCGTGTCGGAAAATGTGCGGCCGATGAGCACCGTCGAGTCGTCCTTAGAACCGGTCGCCGGCGTATTATCGAGCAGCAGCGGCTTTGCATTGCTTATTGCGTAGGGCCCCCAATTCAGCACGACGCCGTCCCTCATGGAGTTGTTCGTGTCGGCATACGCACCGCGATACTCGATCCAGTAATCATTCGTCGTTCCCGCGCGATCCACGGCGATGGCTTTGAAACCGGTCGCCGCCTTTGCATCGAACGCACTGATGCGCTGGAGCACCTGGCCGTCTGCCCCGATCTTCCTCACGTCGGCATCCACCAGCCAGTCGAGGTAGTTCTTCTGGCGTGCGCCAAAGTGGGCATCGAACGAACTGCTCGCCCCGCCCATGTGGTCGAATGGATTCCCGTATTCCACAGCGGTCCCGTTGCCGATGACGGTGCCGTCGTCCGTGTCCCAAAAGCCCGCGTGGTTCAGTCCGTAATTGTGCCCGACTTCATGCGAACACACGCCGAGATTCCATTGCGAATTCGCCAGCCACGCGCCACGTCCACCGACAAACGCGATGCCGCCGAAGCCCACGTCCGGCTTATCGCCGGTGACCACTACGTCGAAATTGTAGTCCGTGTAATTGTAGCCCGCATCCGCTGCCGCGGCCCGTGCGGCGTTCAGCATTGTGCCGAAACTCGTGTAGCTGGCATGGCCGTTTGGCAGGCGAAGCGTGGGCGTAAAGGCCGAGCCGCTTCCGAGCGCCGACCACGTCAGCTTGCCGTAGCTCATCGCGTCCCATTGCGTCTTCATGTTGGCGATGAGCGTCGTCAGCGTCGCATCGCTCACCACCTGCCCGGTCGCATCCGGGAAATCGACACGGATGATCAGCAATTTCTTCGTCCCCTCCGTGTATCCACTCTGCGCAATCGGCAGCTCTCCACCGCCTCCCGCGCCGCCGGCTTCTGCGATGGCCGGCGGGCGATTGCCCTCGGCGTCCGCGGCTTCGATAAGCGCCGAATATGCATGCGACGGGCCGCAGAAAAAGAGCGGCTTTACGTCTCCGAAATCCACCGCGACCTCCTCGCCGAGCGCCGCCGATGCGATCCCGGAAGTCGGACAAACTTCGCCCCCGCTTTTTGCCTCCGCCGCCTCGACCGGCTCCAGCACGCGTCCCGGCAATTCATCCAGCGCGAGCTTGCCGTCGAGCGCGACCCCATGGACCGCGATATCCATCCTCGTCGGCGCATCCATGCGCCTGCCGAACGTGAACGTATCGAACAATCGCCCGTCGCGCATCTGCACTGTTCGCTGGACTGCACGCACTGTCAGCTCACGGCCCGGAATCGGCACCGCCGCTGCCACCCAGATATCGCCGCGGCCCCTCACCGGCTGCTCCAGCCGCGCCGCGATTTCCGGCGGGAGCGCCCGACGCACCGCCACCGGAACCGCAAGTTCCAGCGCGCGTTTCGGATTTTTGTCAATGAGCGCGCTCATCTCCTGCCGCCGCTCCTCGACGAGCCGACGCCCCTCGGCGAGCAACGCTGTCTGCTGCTGAGGCGTCGCCTTTTCAAAACGAGCCGTCCATTCCCGAAAGCCCGCAAACTCCCGCTCCGGCACCGCCGCCACCCAGCGCGCATCCTGACGCAACGCCAGCGACGGCTCCTCCGGAAGGGCCACGGGGACGACTTCCGCCTGCGCGACCGGTGCAGCGATTTCCTCCGCCGCAGCGTGCCACTCCGAAGCCTCTGCCGGCATCGATGCAGGCGAGACCGCCACCTCCACTGGAGCTTCCGGCACACTCGTGGACCAAAAGCAAAGCGCAGCCAGGACCGAGGCAGCGGTAGCGACTAGGGCGGAAGTTTTGAGTGGTTTCATTCGCGCCGACGATAGCACAGCCTCGCGAGGTTACGACGCGAATCTTTGTTCCCTCGCTGATCCAAATCCCGGCGTGCCGATTTGCCATCCAGCATGGAAATGGTCTAAGAACGCCCCGGCTTTCGGGCCTTCCCCACTTGCCATGCGTCACTTCGTTTTCCTCATCGCCATCTTCGTCTCACTCATCCCGGACCTCCGTGCGGGCGAGCCGTTTTTCAAGCCCAACGATGTCGTCGCGCTGGTCGGCGGGGAGGACATGGTGGTCGCTGCGGAGCTCGGGTATTTGGAGACGCTTATCCAGCTCGCGCTGCCGGACCATCATTTGAAATTCCGCAGCCTCGCGAGGGAAGGGGACACCGTCTTTGAGCAACGCCGCGACCTCAACTACCCAAAGCTCGAAGACCAGCTCGACAAGATCGGCGCGACGGTGGTGATTTGTCAGTTCGGGCAGATGGAGAGTCTCGCGGTGTCTGAGAAAATCGGGGATTTTGTGGCAGCTTATGAGAAGTTGATCGGGCGGCTGAAGGGGAAAGGTGGGGCGAGGCGGGTGGCGCTCTTAATTCCATTCTACTACTCGCCTATTCCCGGACTTTCGCCCGAGGAGGATCCAAACCCCAAGCTGCCCTTGCGTTCCATTTATGCGGCGACGATCGAGCTCGCGAAGATATCAAACGTCCGATGCCTGAATGCCTGCGCAAACGGCTTTGACGGCAACCCCGGTACACCGACACGGGACGGAGTCCACTACGGCGAGCTCGCGCACAGAATCTGGGCGACGCTCGCTGCGTCGGATTTCACAGACTCTCGGAAGGAGTTCCAGCTTCCAGTTGAAGTAACCAATCCGCCGGACGTACCAACAAAGCTCGCCGCCCTCGTCGCCGCGAAAAACCGCCTCTGGTATTACTACTACCGACCGCAAAACTGGGCGTTCCTTGCGGGGGACCGCACCAACCAGCCGAGCAGCCGCGACCACCTCGACCCGAGCAAGCGTTGGTTCCCGGAGGAGCTGGAAAAGTTCGTCCCGCTCATCGACGCCAAGGACGCGGAAATCTGGGCGCTGGCCAAGAAGCTCTCCGGCGGAGGGAAGAACTAAATGCCAGTAAACGCTCATTGGAGCGGGGGTTTCCTAACCCCCGTCTGTCCCCGCAGGG
>JANMGP010000308.1:0-24977 GCA_031374705.1 Verrucomicrobiaceae bacterium
GACGTCGGTGCCGTCGGGCAGAAGGCCGCCGTTCAGGGTGAGGGTCACCGATTTCGCGTCGACCTTCGACACCGTGAACTGCTGGGTCTGCGGCGGCACCGCGTCGCCGACGCGAGCCACGACGGGCTCGCCACCGATGTCGAAGTTCGCCTCGCGCCCTTCGACTGGCGTCGCGTCCACAGGGGCGGGAGTCGTCGTGGTGGGAGTCGTCGGCGTGGTTGCCGGAACGGTGCCGCCGGGGACGGCGACCAGGGGGTCACCGGTGGCCGGCACGGGGGTCGCGGGGGTGGTCGCCGGAACGCGCGGGAGTTCGTCCACCACGGGAGTAGCGGCAAGGAGTGGAGCGGAAAGAAGAGAAAGCCAGTGCATGAAAATGACGAATGACGAATTGAGCGGAGCCAGAATGGCATGAAGGAATTCGCGAAGCGAGCCGGGTCCGGTCGCTCTTACGTTTCATCATTCGTCATTTTCCTAAACGACCACGTCCACGTTTCGCAACCGTCCGTGCATGGTCATGCGGAAGACGTGCTGGCGCGCGGCGACAAGGCCACGAGAGTTTTCCATATTGATGGATGATTTTGCGAGCGATTCGCTTTCCTCCCAGTTGTGGACGTTTGGGTTTTTGCCGTTGAGAGTCTGGACGTAGAGGGTGTGGTCAAAGCCCGCAGTGGCGTGGACTTTTCCATCGTGGATGTGGACGGTGGGCAGGAAGAGCCGGGGACCGAGCGCGGTGGGGAAGCTGAACGCCATGGGATGGACGTTGGCGCGGCCTTTACGGAGCTTGAAGACGGCAAATCCATACTGGCTGTAGTTTCCGAGCTTTTCCCAGACGCCCGAGGGAAGGCGGAATTGCTCGTCGAGCCGCGAGAAATCCTTGATGGATGGAACGAAGGACGCGTTGAACGCCCCGATGCGGACGACTTCCAGCTTGGCTTTGGCCGCGGGTGCGCTTCGGACGGAGTCGGAGACTCCAAAAAACGTGCCGGATGGAACGAAAAGCAGATGCAGGTCGGAGAAGATATCCGGGTATTTTTCAAGACTGATGAATTTTACAGCGTCCTCGCCGGAGCCCGCTGCGACAGGGATGGGAAGGATCATCGCGACGTCGCGCGGCGTGTCGAGCGACATGCTGTAGATGAGCGCCTGTCGATGGTCCGGGAGGATGCGTGCAAAGATGCGCGTGTTGGTGACGGAGCGTACGGAGCCTGAGAAGCAGCACATAGTTCGTGGAAGTGAATGGGAAGAGAATGGCAGGGGTGGCGGGGTTTTCCAGAAAGAAAATAGCGGTGTTCGGCGGATTAAATGAAAGATCAGCGGAGGGCTACCGTATGTGTAGAGGTGAATCGGATTTCCACGAGCCTTGTTGTGATTGTCGCTGCTGCTGCGAGCCTTTGTTACGGGCTGATGAAGGCGGACAGGATTCCACGAGGGGCGGGAGTGCTGCTCTCGGAGTGTTATGTGTGGCAGCGGTCGTGGGATGGCGCTGTGAAGGATGCAGTGCGGACGGTGCCGGAGGCCGTGCGCGGGCTGGCACCGCTTTGCTCGGAAATTGCATGGAGGGGTGAAAACGCGACGGTGGCGTGGCCCGACGTGGACTTGGAGGCACTGGGGAGCTCCGGGCGGCCAGTAAGCGCGGTGCTTCGGGTGGGGCCGCGTGTGCCGACGGAACAGGCCACTGTCGAAGTGTGCAAAGTTGCAGTAGAGGTGTTGGGGAAGCTGCGCGCGGGGAAGGTGGAGCCGGTGGAATTACAAATCGATTTTGATTGCGCGGAATCGCAGCTCGCGGGCTACCGCGCATTGCTGGCGCGGCTCCGCAGAGCGGTGGCGCCGCTGCCGGTGCGGCCCACGGTGCTGCCGAGCTGGCTGTCGCGACGGGAGTTTTTGAAGCTGGCGCGAGAATGCGGTGCTTATGTCCTTCAAGTCCATGCTACAGCGGTTCCGCGGATCGATGGAGCAGAGACGACGCTATGCGATACGGAAGACGCGCGTCGCTGGGTGGAGCAGGCGGGAAAGCTCGGTGTTCCATTCCGCGTAGCGCTGCCGACTTATACGTACCGCGTGGCTTTTGCGCAGGGCGGGAAGCTGCTCGGCATCGAGGCGGAGGGCGAGCCGCGAGCTTGGCCGGAGGGGACGGTGATGAGGGCGTTTCGCCCGGACGCTGCAAAGCTCGCGGCGCTGATTGGCGATTGGAATCGTGACAGGCCGGGGTGTTTGACCGGGCTTTTGTGGTACCGGTTGCCGGTCGCCACGGATTCCCAGAACTGGCGCTGGCCCACGCTCTCGGCAGTGATGCAGGGCCGCGAGCCGAGTCGAGGCGTACGGGTTGAAAAGTCGGGAGTCTCGCCGACGGATCTCGTGGTTTTTAATCACGGCGAAGCAGAGATGGCCTTGCCGGATCGCATCGTCGTGAAAGCTTCGACCGCTGTGGACGGGGCAGACGGCGTCGGCGGTTACCGTTCGGAGGCTTCGGAAAACTCGGTGGTGTATTTTCGCGACGAGTCACTCGCTCCGGCCCGGATTCCGCCGGGCGCACGTCACTCCATCGGCTGGTTGCGTGCGGGTTCGGAGATGCAGATTCAAATACTACAACCATGAAACGGACAATCATCAGTGTCATCACAATCAGCGCGCTCTTTTGGACAGGAACGCCTGGTTCAGCCTGCGGGCCATGGTTTCCGACGCAGTATCTCGGCGGTGTCGCGTCGAGCCTGCTGGCGGTGCCGGAGTTTTTCGCGGAAATCGAGCTGAAGTTGCTTGCGCGGGAGTTCCCCACTCCGTTCAAGGCGGTGAGGGACGAGTTTCCCCAGCGACGAAACGCTGAGCGGGACATTGAGGATTTCGATGCGGCGATCAAGGACGGGAGCATTCATCCGCCGGACCCCAATGGCGCGCGCTTCGCACACAAGCGGATGCGGACTGTGCTGACTCAGATCGGGGACTTGAAGCCTGCTGAGGGGAAATCACTGCCGGATGATATCTTCGAGGGCCTGCGGGCGGCGGTGTTCCCGTCGGAGTTCGCGGACTATCACGAAGGTGCGTTCGCCTACGGAAAAATGGATCACGCAAAAGCACGGGCCGTCTGGGAGCGACTGCTGGCCCGCCCGGAAAATGAGCGCCGCTACCGTTCGGTGAACGCGGCTTTTATGATCGGAGTGCTGGCCAGCGTGGACAATCAGGATGATGCCCCGAAGTGGCTGGAGGCCGCGCGGGATTTTGCACGGAAGGGCTTCCGTGACTCGTCAGGACTTGCTGCTGCGAGCTACGCGTGGGAGGCCGCGTGGCTGGTGAATCGCGGTGAGTTGCGCAAGGCGGCGGAAGCGGAGTTGCGCGCCGTGGCGTCCGGGTATCCTATGCGCAGTTGCGTGGAACCGAAGGACGACACGCCCGAGGAACTCGCAAAGTTCGCCGCTGATCCGCTGCTGAGGCGGATCCATACAGGGCTGCTGCTTGCCGCATACACGGGAGGCTGGGCGGGTGAAGGAGAGCGCAATAAAAGATTCGACCCGTGGCTGGCGGCTGTGGAGGCTGCGAGTGTCAGCGATTTCGCAGGGGCGGAGCGCGTGGCTTGGATGTATTACAGCAAAGGAAACTATGTCGCGGCCGGGCAGTGGCTGAAACACGCTTCAAAAAACTCGCCCGATGCGCTCTGGCTGGAAGGCAAGCTCGCCGCGCGGGAGGGACGCCGCGAGGATTCGCTACGCGCGCTTTCCAAGGCGACGCGCCTTCTTTCACAACGGGCGGAACCAGCACTGGAGGTGACGCAGACCACACCGGATACCGAAACGCCGGCGAGTATCCTGGCTGCCGACCATGCAGTCTCGGCGCTGAATGCGGCCGAGTTTGAAACCGCGATGGATGCGTTCCTCCGTGGCGGCCACTGGGTGGATGCCGCGTATGTCGCGGAGCGGTTGCTGACGGTCGAGGAATTGAAAAAGGCGGTCAGCAAACGACACTGGGATGTAAAATGGGATACGCTGTCAGTGGCGCAGTTGGAAGTCGTCGGCAAGCCCGCTGAACAGTCGTCTGTCATAAGCGAGAAGGAAACAATGTGGGATCTATTCCAAGTCAGGGAAGTGTCCGTAAACGTGCGGACATGGCAGCTTCGCTGGCTGCTAGCCCGTCGTCTGGCAAGGCTCGGGCGATTAGCGGAGGCGCGTCCGTTTTTCCCGGCGGAGCAGCGCGGACGGCTGGACATATATACCAGCGCAATTGCACGGGGAAAAGACACACGACTGGCCCGCGACGCAAGGGGGATGGCGCTGTGGGAAGCGGCGCTTCAAGCGCGGTACAATGGCATCGAGCTGTTCGGAACGGATGCCGCGCCGGACTGGTTTGCATACGGCGGAGACTTCGAGCGGACGGATCCGGCCACCCATCGGGCGACATTGCCGGTTTCTGTTCGCGCAGGTGCAGCGGAACGTCAGAGGCTGAGGAGACACACCATTGCGCCGGAGAAGCGGTTTCACTACCGGTACAACGCTGCCGATATCGCATGGCAGGCTGCGCGTCTCATGCCCGACAACGACCGGCGGCTAGCGGAGATGCTGGATCTTGCCGGGCGCTGGCTCGCTGCACGGGATCCAGAGGCGGCGGATCGCTTTTACCAGGCTATCGAGGAGCGGTGCGCCGAAACGGAGATCGGGCAGCGTGCTGTGGCGCGGCATTGGTTCGTCGATATCGAAGAATACTCGATTCCCAACACTCCCAAGCAACTGGCGGTAAACGCTCCGGCACCGCAACGCTGAGCGCGATGGCGGGCGGACGGGGAGGACCGATGCTTTGGAGCGAACGGAATTGACTCTCGTGGAAGGGTTCTTAGGGTGTGCCCCCAATGACGCGTATCGCCAACCGAGTTTTGTTTTCACTGTTCATCGGCTCCGGCCTGCCGTGGTCGGTTGCCCTCGCTGCGCCGGGAAGTTTCAAGTCTCCCGCTCCGACCGCACCGCCCACTGCCAGGGAACCCGCTTTTCTGGATGGAGTGGCGGCGGCGGTAAACACGGATGTGGTGACTTTCTCCGAAGTGCGGGAACTCACGGGGCCGATGGAAAATAGCGCGCGCGCATCGCTGTCGCCTGAGGCCTTTGTGGCAAAGGTCAAAGAGTTGCGGCTGAGCGCTGTCAATATGCTGATCGACCGTCAGTTGATTTTGCAGGAATTCAAAAAGGGGAAGGGGCAGATTCCATCGCACATGATTGATGAGAAAATCAGCGAAACGATTCGGACGAAATTCGGCGGCGACCGGTCTGCTTTCCTGCGGACGATCGCGGCACAGGGTTTGACGCAGGATAAGCTGCGGAAGATGGAGGAGGAGAACATCATCGTGAAGTATATGCGGGGGAAGGAGGCGAAGGTGGAGACGCTCGTTTCCACAGCGGATGTGGAGAAGTTTTACAGCCAGCATCGCGACGAGTGGACAACGAACGGGGAGGTGAAGCTCAAAATGATCAAAATCATTCCCGGCTCCGAACCGGAGAAGAAGCGGAAGATGATTAGCGATATCCGGGCGAAGATCGTCGCGGGTGCCGATTTCTCGGATTTGGCGCGGATTTATTCTGAGGATTCAACGCAGGACAACGGCGGTGATTGGGGATGGGTGAAGCGGGGCGATCTGGCGGGCGAGATGGACCGGCAGGTGTTTATGTTGAAGCCGAAGAAGGTCAGCGAAGTGCTCTCAATGAACGGTGCGCTTTATCTGCTCCTCGCCGAGGACATCAAAGGTGGCGTGACGAAGCCGCTGAAGGACGTCCGTGCGGAGATCGAGGCGCGCATTTCGCAGCAGGCGCGGCAGAAGGCTGAGCAGGCATGGGTCGCGCGCTTGCGGAAGAAGGCGTATATCAAGATTTATTAGCCGCCGGATTGCCCATGGAGTCACACTACGACGTGGTAATCATCGGAGGGGCACTCGCGGGGGCGAGTATGGGACTGCTGCTGAAGCGGGCGCGCCCGGAGACTCGTGTGTTGATTGTGGAGCGGGGCGTGAAATTTGATTTCAAAGTCGGCGAGAGCACATCGGAGGTAGGGGCTGCATTTCTCACCCGCGGGCTCGGGCTCGGTTCATGGCTGGCGCGCGAACAGATCGCGAAGAACGGATTGCGTTTTTGGTTTCAGAAGGATGGAAACACGGACGTCGCCGCCTGCTCGGAATTTGGCCCGCGGATGCAGGTGCGGTTGCCGGCGTTTCAACTCGATCGCTCAAAGCTCGACGAGCATGTGCTGGAGCTTGCGAAGTCTGCCGGGTGCGAGGTTCGCCGCCCGGCGACGGTGCGGGAGTTGGATTTCGGAGGAGCGGGCAAAAATAAAATCACCATCGCTGTGGCCGGTCAGGAACCGGAGACTGTGACCGCAGGCTGGGTTGTGGATGCGAGCGGCAAGGCGGCTGTGATCGCGCGGAAGCGGGGAACGCTGGAGGTTCTGAAGGATCATCCGACGAATTCGATGTGGTGCCGTTTTCGTGGGGTGCGGGATTTGGACGATGGGACGCTCGCGGCGCAGAGCGCTTGCTTTCGCGACCGCACTTGGGGCGTCCGCGCAACCGCGACGAACCATTTGACCGGTTACGGATGGTGGGCGTGGATCATCCCGCTGCAAGGCGGAGAGATGAGCGTGGGAATCACGTGGGATCGCCGCCTTTACGAACCACCGAAAGAAGGAACAATTCCCGAGCGGCTTGTCGCTGCGCTGAAGGGCCACGCGCTCGGAGCATGGCTGATGGAGAATGCGACGGCGGTGGAGGAGGATGCGCACTATTACAGTCAACTCGCATACCGGAGCATGGATGTGATGGGCGACGGCTGGGCTGCGGTGGGCGATGCTGCCGGTTTCATGGACCCGCTTTACAGTCACGGGATTGATTTTATCGGGAACACCGTGTGGGCGGTGCGGGCGATTCTGCTCGATGCGCTGAATGGCGAATGCGTGAAGGAACGCGCTCTCGCATATTCCCGCCAGTATCAGGAGAGCTACATGCGCTGGTTCGATGCGCTTTACCGCGACAAGTATCGCTACCTCGGCGACGAGGAATTGATGCGCGCGGCGATCTTCATGGACATCGGCTGCTACTTCCTCGGGCCGGTGCGTTTGATTTACGGAGACATGGATAAGGAGCTTTCGCTGCTCCCTTACAACGGCCCTATCGGGGCGGCGGTGGGGCGGTTCATGCGTTTCTACAACCGGCGGTTCGCAGCGCTTGCAGAGGTTCGTCGCAGCAAGGGGATTTGGGGGCGCAAAAATCTACGAAACCACTGTGTTTTTGCTTCGTCTTTCGTGCCGACGTTTGCGGTGCGCAGTCTGATTTTGAAAGGGATGTGGCTTTGGCTGAAGTGTGAGATTTCCACGCGGATGGCTCCGCGTCATGCGGCGGAAGCGGTCGCGATTCCGGCATCGCCTGCGGTGGAGGCGCGCAGCCAGGTATGATGTCCGATTTTTCTGAACTGATTTTCGCTCCCGGCGCTGACGAGGCGTCCTTGCGGTTCTCGGATGGGCGTGTCGTCTGGCTCGATGTTCCGATGCCGCTACACTCCGGCCCACAAACGGTGCGGATCTTTCGCGGCGCAACGGGCCGGACGGACGGTGCGTTTCAGCTTGTGGAGCGTGATTCCTTTCTCGGTGGCGCGGCGGTGGCTCCGAAGGAAATGTCGCCGCGCGAGGCTGCGTCGTTCCTTTATGACGAGCTGTTCCGGGTGCTCGGTGAGCGGCACCTTTGCCGGGTGTGGAATTATGTTCCGCGCATCAACGAAACGATCCAAGGCGACGAGAACTACCGGGAGTTTAATGCCGGTCGTCTCGATGCCTTCCGCAAACACTACGGCGCGGAGTTTCGTCCCCGGTTGCCCGCAGCTTCGGCGCTCGGGACGCAATCCGGAGCGATGGCGCTCGCATTTCTCGCGAGCTCGGAAAAGCCCGTTCATTTTGAAAACCCCGAGCAAATCCCCGCGTGCGACTACCCGAAGGATTACGGTCACCAGCCGCCGGCATTTGCACGTGGTACGAGGATGGAGTTCTACGGGGGCTCGCGCTGGTTTCTTGCCGGAACGGCGAGTATCAAAGGCCATCTGACGCTCGGCCAGACATGCACGGAGCAACTCAGCCTCACTCTGGATAATATCCGCGTGATGATGCGCACCATGTCCGTGCCGTCCGGCGCGACGACGGAATGGAAGGTCTTTGTGCGCAACGCTCGCGACATCGACGAGTGCCGCGCGATTTTCGGCAAGGCGTATCCCGATGACATGGAGCGGACGATGTTTCTCCAAGCGGACATTTGCCGGAGCTGCCTTCTGGTGGAGATCGAAGCGGTATTTTCCGCGTAGCGCTCCCTTCCGCGCTGGCATTGTAAGCGGGGCTTCGTTAAATGCGACGCATGAGTCTCGAAAAAGTCGTCGTTGTTGGGGCCAGCGGATATGCTGGCGAGGAACTGGTCCGTTTGCTGATCCGCCATCCGCAGATCGAGCTTGCCGCCGTGACATCTCGTCAGGCCGCTGGGCAGACGCTCGGCAGCGTGTTCCCGAAGTTTGCCGGGATGCGGTATTCCGATTTGAAATTCAGCGACTCAACCGTGGAGAGCATTCTCGCCACCGGAGCAAAGATCGTTTTCCTCGCGCTGCCTCATGGAGTCTCCGCAGAGTTTGCCGTGCCGCTGGTGGCTGCGGGATTGAAAGTGATCGACCTGAGCGCGGACTTCCGGCTGCGCGACGCGGCAGTTTACGAAGAATTTTACGGTCAGAAACATCCTGCTCCCGAGCTTCTGGACAAGGCGGTGTACGGCCTTCCAGAGATTCGCCGCAGCGAGATTCCCGGGGCATCACTCATCGCATGTCCTGGCTGCTATCCGACGAGCATCCTTGTGCCGCTGATTCCGCTGGTTCGGCGGCGGCTCATCAAGCCGCAGAGCATCTGCGTCTTCAGCATGAGCGGTGTGAGCGGAGCGGGCCGGACGGCGAAAGTCGAATACCTCTTCGCCGAGTGTAACGAATCCGTCCGCGCTTACGGCATCCCAAAGCATCGCCACCTTTCGGAAATCGAGCAGGAGCTTTCGCTGGCTGCCGGTGAGAAAGTGATGATCAATTTCACCCCGCATCTCATTCCGGTAAATCGCGGAATCCACACGACGATCTACTCTGCGCCGTCCGATGGCGTGGAGCCGTTTCATTTTACCAACGCCTACGCCGAGGACTACGGCGATGCAAAGTTCGTCCGCGTGCTCGGCGAAAACGGCGCGCTGCCCGACACAAAAAACGTCGTCTGCACAAACTTCGTGGACGTGGCGTGGCGGCACGACCCGCGGACGGGGCGCGTCATCATCATGAGCGCGGAAGACAACCTCACCAAAGGAACCGCCGGGCAGGGCGTGCAGTGCATGAATCTCATTTGCGGCTGGCCGGAGGAAACCGGGCTGTTTTGACCTCCGCCGCGGCGCGGAGGAAGCGCACGTTACGGACCCTTTCTCGAGAAGCGCTTTCGCAGTAGGAATCCCACGGCGCGCCATCGCCGGGTAAAGTGTCCGCCGCGCGGCATCCATGATTTGATGACGTTTTTCCATCTCACCGCGAGAGCCCATCCCGGCATGGATTTGATGGCGTTGTAGAGCTTCGTTTTGATCCGGATGACGGCATCGTGGAGCCAGCGGAACCACCCGAGTTTCAAAAGCGCAGGCCGGCAGACCGAGTAAAGCCGGGCCGCGCATGCAGTGCCGATCAGTTTCGCAGCGATGATCACGCTCAGCCCGCCGAAAGCGTGTCCGTGAGCGATGAGGTAAAGGGCCGCGATTTTCACCGGCAGCAGCAATGTTCCCGGCAGTAAAAACGCCGCAGCCGCTCCATACGGAGGCAGCCCGCCGAGCCATGTCTCAAGCGCCCGGACAGGAGGCAGTTTCGCGAGACGCGCCATCACGGCGGTCAAATGATCCCACAGCCATTCCTCCACAAACATGATCAGCGCAGCGATGACGACCATCGGCGGTAGAAGAACACGTTTTAAGAATCGGCGGAGCATGGGCGGCGATAGAGCCTGACCGCCGGGCACAAAGCAAGCGAGCGAGCGGTCCTGTGTGAAAAAATGACAGGTCGGATGCGACTCTCATCTCCAGCGTTGAATGTCACATTCGCCTTTTCAGTTTTGATCGCACGAAGACTTCCGGTTTAGTTTGCACATGATGAGTCGCAGCTAAAGCGTTGACGCTCGGTGTGTCTCCACTAGGTTCGCTCAGATGTGCCTTCTCAATAAACTTCGCCGGAGCATCGTCCTTCCGGCAGTCGTCATTGCTATCGGAATCTCGCAGCAATTATCCGCGGTGAATCCGCCGAAGCCTTTTTCCCGGTCGCCGTATGTGCAGTTCGCAAGTCCTACGCTCATGCATGTCGTGTGGCGCACGGAAGGGCCGATCGAGCCAGTCGTCCGCTATGGGAAAACGATGGCGAATCTCGACAAGGAAGTCCGAGGCGCGGGAATCGTCGCGCGCACATCGCTTGGCCCCAAGGGTCAGGAGATCGCTGCAAAATGGCAGGCGCTGCGAACTCCGGAGAATCTGGCGTTGCCAAAGCTCCACTCAGCGCCGGTGGGGACGTTTCAGTACGAGGTGAAAATCAAGGACCTTGAGCCGGAGACGGCCTACTTCTATGCGGTTTTCGACGGCGACAATCGGCTCACACCCGAGGATGCGTCATATTTTTTTACCACGAATCCAAAGCCCGGTCCGCCGCGGCCCGTGCGCTTCTGGGTGCTTGGCGACGGAGGGACGGGGAGGGAAGCCCAGGCGGCAGTTCATGATGCGATGGTGGATACGGTGGAGAAGGAAAAGCAGCCGCTCGATTTCTGGATCCATGTCGGTGACATGGCCTACACCACCGGGCGGGATGTGGAGTTCCAGACCCGCTTCTTTGAAATGTACGACAGTACACTTCGCAACAAGGTATGCTGGCCGTCGATGGGGAATCACGAAGGCGCAACGGCCAGCGGCAAGACGGGCATCGGGCCTTACTATGACGCCTACGTCGTGCCCACGCGCGGCGAGACGGGCGGTCTGGCTTCCGGCACCGAGGCTTATTATTCGTTCGATTACGCAAATATCCATTTCATCTGCCTCGACTCCCATGATCTCAGCCGCAAGCCCGGCGATCCGATGGCAAGTTGGCTGAAGGCGGATATGGAGAAAACCAAGGCGGACTGGCTCATCGCTTTCTGGCATCATCCGCCGTACACCAAAGGCAGCCACGACAGCGACAAAGAGGGCGATCTCACCGAGATGCGGAAGCTCATCATGCCCATCATTGAGGCTGGCGGAGTGGACCTCGTGCTCACCGGGCACTCCCACATTTACGAGCGCTCGATGCTCATGGACGGTGCTTACGGGACACCGACGGTTTCTGACAATGTTATCCTCGACGATGGCGATGGCGACCCCGAAGGCGACGGTGCGTATCGGAAAAGCAAGGGCATTCATGCCCACGAAGGGACGGTCCAGGTGGTCACGGGAAACGCAGGTGCCCAGTTGGGCAGGAATGGCACCATGCCCGTCATGCGCCGAATCGTTCTCGAGCACGGCTCCGTCCTCGTGGACGTAAAAGGCGACACGCTTACCGGACGGATGATCAATCGCGACGGCGTGGAGTCCGACAGTTTCAGTATTGTGAAACGCGGCAAGGTTTCGCCTCCGCGCCTCGTTCTTCCATGGCTGCCGCCGGACTATAAAAAGCCGGAGAACCCACCCAAGACCAGCCCCGGTCCCGCTGTGGATTACAAGGTCCTCGTTCCAGAGGGTGCCGCGTGGCAATACACGTTCGATCTCCCCATTCGTGGAAAAGAGTGGACGCTTCAGGATTTCAAAGGAGCGGCGGCATGGAAGTCCGGCCCGGCTGCATTTGGGTACGGAAAGGTTGCGTTTCGTACCGACGTCCGCGACATGCGGCGAAAGTTCACCGTCCTTTACGCCCGGCGGGAATTTCAGGTCGAGCAGGTGGACCGCATCACGGAGATGGGGCTCCAGATCGACTTCAGCGACGCTTTCATCGCATATATCAACGGCCACGAAGTTGCGCGCAGCGGTGTGGGTCGCAGCAGTGGACGAAACGTGCAAAGCGTGAAACCGCGCGAGCAAAAAGGCAGCCAGCTCTTCATCCTTCCAGACATCAAAGGTTACCTTAAGGACGGCACGAACGTCCTCTCCATCGAGACTCACAACAGCAGCGCGGATCGGACGGAGTTCCTTCTCAACCCATCACTCATCGTCGAGGACTGATGCGCACACACTTCGCCCAAATTTGCATGGCTGCGCTTCTCTCCTGCGTTCGCGTTGTGTACGCCCACGAAGGCCCCGAACATGAAATCGAGGAACTCACGGAGGAAATGGCAAAGCACGGGGAGAGCGCCAAACTACTCACAGAACGTGCAATCGAGTACCGTGTCCTCGGAAAGCTCCCGGAATCCATCAAGGATCTCGACCGCGCCTCCGTGCTCGACCCGGAATCGATCCCGATTTGCCGCGAATTGAGCCGTGTTCTATTTCTGAGCGGCAAGCCGCCCGAAGCCCTCGCCGCAATCACTCGCGGACTAACGCTGAAGACGGAGGAGCCCGCTGATTTTGCTTCATTGCGGATCTTGCGCGCCGAAATTTTTCGCTCGCAGAATGAGAACAAAAAGGCGCTTGAGGATTGTGATGCCGCCATCCGCCTTCACCGCCAGAACCCCGAGTGGTACCTCATGCGCAGCGACATCCAGCGCCGGCTCAAGCTCCACACCGAGCGCATCGCCGGCATCGAAGTCGGCATCAGCGAGACCGGCGCAGGCATCCTCGAAATCGAGCGTGTCGAAGCGTGGATCGACGCTGGAGAGTTCACCACGGCTCTCCCCGCGATCGAACACGAACTAGAAGACTCCCGAATCAAGAGCTCATGGCTCATCCGCCGCGCCCGCGTCCTCATTGGCCTCGGCAAAAAAGCGGATGCCGAGGAAGACCTGAAGGACGCCCTCGAAGAAATCGGCAAACGCATCAATCCAAAAACCCCAGACGTCCCGCTGCTTCTCGACAAAGCCCTCGCCCACGAACTTCTCGGCGAGAAGCGAGAGGCGGTCAAAGCCTACGAAGAAGCCCGTGACAAAGGAGCTTCCGAAGTCGCAAACCTGGTTGAAAAAATCAAAGCGCTTCAGGACCCGACCGACCAAAAGCCAGCGGCGGAAACCAAGCCTGACTCCGACTCAAAGCTCGCGCCGTCGGTGAAGCCGCCTGCGGAGACAAAGCCATCGACCGACGCGAAGCAGTAATGCACTCGCAGTTGGAGGAACCATAACGCCCGTCTCGCAGACGGATGAAAACGCGGTGTCGGGCTGGTTGATTCCCTCCGAAGTCGCCCAACTCCGCGGTGTCGCCGTACGGGCGTTGGATGCGCGCGTGTGGCCCCGATTTATCGATTTATGGATGTCGCGAAAAACCCCTTGACAAAGTCGAGCCCTTGCCTTCACAAAAAGCCTCTGAGGCGTGTTTCGCCGTCGCTCCTCAATCAATAAAACACCACCAGTACAACTAAATGAAAACTCGCATCCTCATCACTTCCTGCGCAGCACTCCTCGCTCCGCTCTCCACCGAAGTCCACGCGCAACTCGTGCTCACCGGGGGCCTGCAATTTGCATCGGAGGGCGGACCGATCGGAGCCGGGAATTTCGGAACCAGCGGGACAGCGTTCGCGCTCGATATCATCGCCGGCGGGGCCTTTGCTCCAACCCACACGATTGCGAACGTTAATAACGGGACATTCGGCAACGCCAGTTCCTGGATCGGCGATAGTGCGAATAGCTTCGTCGGCCTCGGCTTTGGCGGCGCGCAAACGATCGCGAGCTTCGCTTTCGGACGTGACAACCTTGGTGCATTTGGAGATCGGGCCGCGGGCCTTTACACGATTCAGTTCACCGCCGATCCGAACCCCGCTGTGAATTTCGCGACCAGTCTTTGGAATACCGTCGGCACGATCAATCTCAACACGGACTTCATCCTTGGTGTGACGAATCCGGCGCTTCGCCACCGCTTCAACATCGCCACGCCGGTAAGCGCAACGGGTTTCCGGCTGATCGCGCCGGGCGGGGCCGCGATTGACGAACTCGAGCTGTTCTCCACTCCCGGCGTCGTCACTCCGCCTGCTCCCCCTATTGCCATTGTCTCAACACCAGGTTTTTCGGTGAGTTGGAACGGTAATGATGGCGATAATTTCAGCGCGGCCGGTGCCGTGCCCAACAATCTCGCGCTCGCAACGAATGGCGCTGTGCCGTTTTCCTCCGGGGACCTTGGCCCCCAGATTGGCGTGCCATTTCACCGCGCTCTAAACCTTAATGACGGGCGCTACGGGAATGCAAACTCATGGATCGGAGGAGATGGAGATCCGGGGCCATTTCACGCGGGCGTCATGCTCGGAGATCTCTACGAGATTACCTCCATCGCATGGGGACGGGATAACGGCCTGGACGCTGCGAATGGCGACTGCTGTGGCGGTCAATTGACCGACCGCAGTCTTGGCAGTTACACGATTCAGCGCACGCTCGATGGGATTCTATGGGACACGGTCGGCACGGTAGCCTACAACTACGATCAGGATGCCGCGCTTGGCGGCGGGTTTACCTCGTCATTTCGCCATCAGTTCGAACTCACCGACGGGAATGGCGGCATCGAAGCGAGAGGCCTGCGCATCCTTGTCCCGAGCACGGGCATTGGTGGAGGCACGGCAGTCGATGAGATCGAACTTTACGGCTCGCCTGTACCGGAGCCAGGCAGTGCGGCTTTACTGCTCGGGGGCCTCGGTGTGCTCGCAGGGCGTCGTCGCCGCAAGTAGTTCATCGGCTCGAAGAGAATCAATTCCCTCGGGTCCGCACGACCTCATCGCAGGATGAGTTTTGTGCCCCATGCTTTGTTGACTGTTTGCAATTGCGTTCCATCCTCAGGTACCACCTATGAAAATACTCTCCGGACTCACTGGCCTTTTGATCGTGCTCGGGACAACTCACGCAGCCGACACAACCACCGTTTTCAACGAAGTGATGTATCACCCGCCCGGTGCTGCCGATCCGGAGTGGGTGGAGCTTTATAACAAAATGTCGGTGAATATGGATCTCTCGGGCTGGGAGATTTCAGGCGGGGTGAATTTCACTTTTCCAGATGGAACGGTCATTCCGGCGGGCGGTTATCTCGTGGTGGCGTCGAATCCCGGCGCGATGCCGGGCGTGGGTGCGCTGGGGCCTTGGACCGGCTCGCTGAATAACGGCGGCGAGACGATTCGTCTGCGCGATCGCACGCGGCGGGTGATGGACGAACTGAGCTACAACGACGGCGGTGCGTGGCCGCTCGGCGCGGATGGCGGCGGGTTCTCGCTCGCCCGGCGTTCCGGGCATTTTTCTGGGACGCAGCCGGAGCATTGGGTGGCGTCCGTGCTGCGCGGTGGCACGCCGGGGTCGGGGAATTTCGATTCCTCCCCTGGAGCGACGCAGGCAGTGTTCGGGCTTGCGGAGCCCTGGCTTTATAATGGTTCCAGCGCCGGCCTCGCTGCGGGGTGGGCGGGGGCCTCATACTCGGACGGGACGGGCGGATGGTTGTCGGGAAATGGAGTGCTGGCGTTTGAAGACGCTGCGCTCCCTGCGGCTGTCGGCACCGTGTTGCCGACGCCGGCCTCGCATCCGACGGGGACTTATTATTTCCAGAAGCAGTTCACGTTTTCCGGCACGCCGTCGCTTGTCGAGCTGAAGCTGCGAACCCTGACGGATGATGGCTCGGTGATTTATCTCAACGGCACGGAGGTGGCGCGGCAGCGGATGGCAACGGGAGCCGTGACGGCGTCCACTCGCGCCACGAACGAGGTGGGAAATGCAGCGTTTGAAGACGTCATGCTCCCGACGACGGCGTTGGTCAATGGGACGAACACTCTGAGCGTCGAGGCGCATCAGGCCGGCACGCCGCTGAGCGTCGCCACGGGCACGGGCGGGCTGACGTTGAGCGGCATGACGCTGAGTGAAGTGGGCGGTGTGATTTTCGCGACGAACTACTCACGGCAGGCGGGCGCGGTGGCATTTGCGAAAGACCTGCTCGGCAATGGAGCGTATGCCCCGACCCATACGATCCCGAATTTGAATAACGGGACTTACGGCAACCCGTCCTCGTGGATCGGCAATTCCCTAAATTCATTTTGCGGTGTTAGCTTTGGGACGACTGCTGTGAACTTGGGGCGGGTGGCGTGGGGCCGGGACAATACTGCGAGTTTCTCCGATCGTACGGGCGGGCTTTACACCCTTGAATACACGTCGGTTCCGAGCCCGTCCGCTTCCACTCCGCAGACGGGAAATGCTGCGACAGGGTGGGCAACGATTGGCACGGCTTCGTATCCTTCGAACGGGCTGCCCTATAGCCAGCGCCACGCTTTCTCATTCACACCGGTGATGGCGACAGGCATCCGCCTTACGGTGCCGGGCAATGGAATCGGTAGTGGTGCATGCGTGGATGAGCTGGAGGCCGGCCCGGCTGCCGCTCCCGCGCCGCCAGTGTTCTCTCTCATGGCTACAAGCGGCTCGCTCGACGTGGCCGCGGATATGGCGTTGAGCGGGACTGCGTTTGCAAAGGATGTGATTCCTGGTTACGCCGCTCACACGATTCCCCATCTCAACGACGGTGCGATCGGAAACAACAATTCGTGGATCGGCAACACCGCGAATTCGTTCTGCGGAATTTCTTTTGCGACGGCGCGTCCGATGGGCCGCATCGCGTTTGCGCGCGACAATACCGGCACTTACACGGACCGCACGTTCGGCGGCTACACCGTTCAGTACACTTCCGTGGCGAGCCCGACCGCGTCCACGCCGGACGCCTCGTGGACGACCATTGGAGTCATCAATATCGACGGCTCCTTCGCATTGCCGTCGCAGCGCCACGTGTATGAATTCGCTGCTGTGACTGCTACGGGCCTCCGTATTCTCACGCCAAACGGCGCGTGCATCGACGAACTGGAAATCTACGCGCCGGTGAATCCCGACATCGTGTGGGGCGCTTCGTTGGAGACGCGGGAGATTATTCCCCAGCCTGTTCCGCCGTCGCTGCGCATCTCGGAAATCGCGGGCTCCAGCGCCGGCACATGGCGCTTGGAGATCGAAAACATTGGCGCTTCGTCCGTGAATGTAGGCGGACTCGTGGTCGCAGCGAGCGGCATCGCAGGCGGCTACACACTCCCCGCGCAGACGCTCGCGCCGGGAACGCTGCTCGTGCTGGATCAAACGACGCTCGGCTTTCGTCCGCTGCTCGATGACCGTGTCTTTTTGATGACCGCGGGCAGCGCCGTGCTCATCGATGCTGCAGCGGTCAAGCAGACGACCCGCGCCCGCGACAGCCTTGGACGGATGCTCGTGCCGGTGGCGGATTCATTTGGCGGAGCGAACGCGTTCGCGCTGAACAGCGACATCGTCATCAACGAAATCATGTATCACGCGCCGCCAAACTCCGCGCCCGTGACGGACAATCCCGAAGAGTGGATCGAGCTTCACAACAAGAGTGGCGCGCCGGTAAGCGTCGCCGGGTGGAAGCTCGACGATGCGGTGTCATTCGCGATTCCGGTGGGCACGACGATTCCGGCGGGCGGCTTTCTGGTCGTGGCGAAGGACGCTGCCACGCTCGCTGCGAAATGGCCCGAGCACAGCACGCGAATTATCGGGAATTTCTCCGGCACGCTTTCCAATACGACCGACCGAATCGTGCTAAACGACGCGGTCGGCAACCCCGTGGACGAAACTCGTTATTATACCGGCGGTGCATGGCCCGAGACTCCGGACGGCGGCGGCGCATCGCTGGAACTGCGCGACCCGCGAGCCGACCACTCGGTCGGCGGTGCGTGGGCGGCGAGCGACGAAAGCAGCGACACGACCTGGCAGAATGTGAGCTACACGATGGTCTCGGGGCAAACTTTTGGGCAGACGCTTTGGAATGAGTTTCGTCTCGGCTTGCTCGACCGTGGCGAGTGTCTCCTCGATGACGTGAGCGTCGTGCGCGTGAGTAATAGCCAGCAGCTCATTCAGGGCGGCGACTTCGAATCGCTCTCCACGAAATGGCGCGTGCTTGGAAATCATGGCGCGAGCGGCATCGAGACGGAGCCGGGTGTTCCGTCGAACCACGTTCTGCACATCCGCTCGACTGGCGCATTTTCGTGGAACCACAACCACATCGAGACTTCGTTCACCGGCAACACGGCGCTGGTGGACGGTCAGAGCTACACAGTGAGCTTCCGCGCGCGCTGGCTTTCCGGCACGAACCAGCTCAATACCCGCGCTTACTACTCGCGCCTCGCACGCACCACGGAACTGACAATGGCCACCCGCATCGGCACACCAGGTGCGGTGAACTCCCGTGCCGTCGCAAACCTCGGCCCAACGCTCAGCGCGCTGGCGCATTCGCCGGTGATTCCAAACGCCGGTGAGCCCGTGACTGTGAGCGCGACGGCGACCGATACCGACGGCGTGGCGTCGCTCACCTTGCGCTACGCGCTCGATGGTACCGCGACTTTTGCAAGCGTGCCGATGACCGCGAGCGGCCCGACGTATTCAGCGCAAATCCCCGGTCAGGCCGCCGCGACGATTGTGCAGTTTTACATCGAGGCTGCCGATAACGCAGCTGCCGCATCCACACTGCCCGCCGCTGGCGCAGCGTCCCGTGCGCTGTATCTCGTAAACGACGGCGCAGGCACTGCGCTCGCTGCGCACGAACTGCGCGTCATCATGCTGCCGGCCGACTCCACGACTCTTCTGGCTCCGCTGAATCGCTTGAGTGACGGGCGTATCGGCGGCACCGCAGTTTATCGCCGCAGTGAAGTGTTTTACGATGTCGGCGTGCGATTGCAGGGAACTGCGGCAGGCCGCATTCGCGATGGCGAGGATTATCCCGGCTACGATGTCGGATTCGCCGCCGACCATTTGTTCCGCGGGCTGCACAACAATTTGAACATCGACCGCAGCGGGCGCGGGCCGGTCGTCCGGCAGCAGCATGAGATCTATGTGAAGCACGCATTTCACCGCGCAGGCGTGCCATGCACCTACGACGACCTCGTCTATTTCATCGCGCCGAACGGGATCCACACTGGAACTGCGATCATGCAAATGGCGGGCTACGGCAGCGAGTTTGTGGCCTCCGAGTTTGGCGGCGACGGAACGGTGTTCAATATGGACGGCACCTACGAACCATCGACGACGACTGACGGCAACTTCGAGAGCTTCAAAAATCCCGTCCCGCTCGCAACGCAGCTCCAGTCGGACTTCTCAAACCTCGGCACTGACAAGGAACAATACCGGGGCCAGCTCGATCCCCGCGCCGGCAGTCGCGCAGACGACTACACCGGGCTCATCGCATTCAGTCAGGCGATGGCGGACACCGGCCCGAATTTCGCGACGAATATTGCCGCCCGAATGGACGTGGATGAATGGATGCGTTGCGCCGCGCTTTACTCGCTTTTTGGTCTGGCCGACTGCTACATGACCAACGGTTTCCAGCACAACTTCCGCGTGCATGTCCCGAGCGACGGAATGAACGTCACCGCGCTCGCGTGGGACATGGACTTTGTCCACAACTTCGCAACGAACAGCCCCGCGGTTCTTGTCGGCGGTAACTTGCTGCGCGTGGTGAACACCGTCCCCGGCGCGCGTCACGCGTACTACGGCCATCTGCACGACCTTTGCCAGACGATTTACAACAGCACTTACATGACGCCGTGGCTGTCGCATTACGGTAGCGTCGTCGGGCAGAATTACAGCGGGAATTTGAACTACATCGAGGCCCGTCGCACCAGCATCCTGTCGGGGCTCCCAGCGACGGTGCCGTTCTCGATCACGACAAACGGCGGTGCAAATTTCAGCGTGACTGCCGCGAGCACCACGCTCGCCGGAAACGGCTGGATCAACGTCCGCGAAATCCGCCGCAGCGACACAAACGCCGCTCTCGACCTCACGTGGACCACCGACACCGCGTGGACCGGCGTTGTTGGACTAAACTTCGGCGCGAACCCCATCACACTCATCGCCTACGACGGCAGCGGCGCGCAGGTCGGCACTGCGAGCATCACCATCACGAGCACGCTCACCGCGCCAAATCCTCACGACCACCTCCGCATCACCGAGATTCACTACAACCCCGCTGCCCCTACTGGCGGTGAAGTCGCAGCGAGCACCGACAAGGATGATTTCGAATTCATCGAACTGCGCAATTTCCACCCCACGCAAAATCTGGACATCAGCCTGTGCAAATTCACCGCCGGAGTAGACTTCACGTTTCCCTCGACGACGACGCTCGCGCCCGGCGAATACATCCATGTCGCGCGTCATCTCGCCGCATTCAATGCCCGCTACGGAGCCGGTCCGCGCCGGGTCGGCCCGTATGGCCCTTCCGATTCACTCAGCAACGGCGGCGAAACCATCACGCTCGTCGATGCCACCGGAGCCGAGATTCAGTCCATCACCTACAACGACTCGTGGTATCCGCAAACCGACGGCGGCGGCTACTCGCTCGTTGTCATCGCCCCCACACTCCCGCTCGATCGCACCGTGGCGTCGAGCTTCCGCTCGAGCACGACCATCGGGGGAAACCCCAACAGTTCCGATGCTGTCACGTTTACCGGCACACCGACCGACGACCTCGACGGCGACGGCCTCAATGCATTTCTCGAGCACGCCCTGGGCACGAGCGACGGCGTCGCAAACACCAGCGGCATCGCCGTTACCCGTGAGCCCGACGGCACACTAACGCTCACATTCACCTCCCGCCTGAACGCCGATGACGTCGCCCTCTCGCTCGAAACCGCGACCTCTCTCAATGCATTCATAACGGCCACCCCGACTGTACTCTCCGCGGAGCAAAGCGGCACGACGCTCACGCAAACATGGCGGGTGGTCCCGCCAAATGGCGCTGGGCAATTCTTCGTAAGGCTGAAGGCGACTGCGCGCTAATGCTCTGCCAGGTACGAGGTGTTCGTCCGCATTTTCGCCCGTGCCGTTCACGTAGGAAACCAGCACATGCAGCGTGCTCGTTCCGCCTTGCATCACGTTGCGGATGCTCAGCGTGCCGGGGAGATCATCCGTCTCCGTCTCGATCTGCGAAAGTGCTGCAGCCAGCGCCGGATTCGTCCGCGCCTCGGCTTTCTGACGGCCGTAGAATCGTTTGTTGATGCGGTCCACCGCGTGCGTCTCCGTCTCCAGCGAGGTCCGCGCCGACTGCACGTCTGATGCGCGGTCTTCTACCGCCTGCTCCATCGGCCCCTGTGCAGTGACCGGCGTCTGCAAGTTCTCGGCTTGCGTACCGTTGGGTGCCCGGCGCTGACCGGCAGCGTCGTTGGCGGTTTGCGGGGCGATGTTGAGTGGTCGTGTGCATGGTTATGGAGGGCATTCATCAAGCCGCGTCGGCTTGCTCTTTTTCACGGACGTCGCCAGCCTCCGGAACACCTATGCACCGTTTCGCTGTTTTCTTCCTCGCTCTAACCACATCGCTTCTGGCCCAGCAGCCGCCGTATGATGTCTTTCCCGCAGCGGAGCCACCTTACTATCGGGTGCGCTATGAGGCTTCCACAAAGCCGGGTGAGCTCATCTTTCCGGTGAACTACACGGTCTGGATTCCGCCCGGCGTGAAGGCCGTTCGCGGGGTGATTGTGCATCAGCACGGCTGCGGCGAGGGCTCGTGCAAATCGGGGCTCACTGGCGCGTTCGACCTGCACTGGCAGGCGCTTGCGAAAAAGCACGACTGTGCGCTGCTGGCTCCTTCATACGAGCAGCCGGAAAAAGCGGACTGCCAGATGTGGTGCGACCCTCGCAACGGCTCCGGCGCGGCATTTCAAAAAGGACTGGCTGACTTGGGTGCGAAATCCGGACATCCCGAGTTGGTGCGCGTCCCGTGGGCGCTGTGGGGGCACAGCGGCGGCGGGCACTGGGCGGGCGGCATGGTGCTTTTGCATCCCGAGCGCGTGGCTGCGGCGTGGCTACGATCGGGCGTGCCGTTGCTCCAGGCAAACGCGGCTCGCTCTGAAATCAAAACGCACACTTTGCCCGAGGCCGCGCTGGGCGTTCCGGTGATGTGCAATCTCGGCACGAAGGAAGGTTTCAGCGTGAAGGATGGGCGCTTCGCTGGCGCTTGGGCGGCAAACGAAGCATTCTTTAAAGCAGTCCGCGGACGCGGTGGCCTCATCGGTGTTTCCATCGACCCGCTCACCGCGCACGAATGCGGCAACCAGCGCTACCTCGCGATCCCGTGGCTCGGTGCGTGCCTCACGGCCCGCCTGTCCGAAGCGGGCGCTCGGCTCAAACCAATGCCGATGGCGGATGCATGGCTTGCGCCGCTCCCCGCCGTGGAAGCGGCGGTGGTCGCGCCTGTCGCGGCGACTCAGCTTACGGGCGGGAACGAGAATTCCGTCTGGCTGCCAAGCGAGTCCATAGCGAAAGCTTGGACGCAGTATATGAAAGACACCGCCGTGAGCGACGACACGCAGCCTCCCTCGCCGACCAATATTCGCGTGCGCGGCAACGAAGTGACTTGGGAAGCCGAGGCTGACTTGGAAAGCGGCCTCGCACATTTCCTCATCGAGCGTGAGGGCGAAGTCGTCGGCACGGTCCCGGAGCAAGCGAAAAATCCATTTGGTCGTCCGATCTTTCAGAACCTGCAATACAGCGACACGCCCTCGCAGCCATTGGTCGCGATGCGTTTCACGGATACGAAGGCGGAGGCTGGAAAACAGTATCGCTACCGAGTCATCGCGGTGAACACGGCGGGGTTGAAATCGAAATAGCGAATTAGCGCGTCTGCTTATTTTGGTAAGGTCCGCGTTGCATCCGACGACGGTGCGGGCGCTGCGGACCATCTTCCGTCTTTTCCCGGAAGCATGGACTCCACTTCCACCGCTTTGCAGGCCCGCCAGTGCTTGCCGATGAAGTGCCACCATTCAGTGCGTAACCCGGTGAATCCACCTTGGGTCATGGCCGCCTGAAGTAACGCGAGGTTTTTGGCGACGACCGGGTCTCGCCCCAGATAGCGGCTCGCCGCAGCTGAGCTAAAATCATCAAACTCCGAGGGCATCTTCAGTTCTTCGCCCTTCGAATTCACAAGCGTGACATCGACCGCCACGCCCCATGTATGCAGCGAGCGGCCGGAATCCGGTGAGGCGACGAATGAGGCGTCCTTCGACAATTCCCAAAGCGCCTTTTGCGCCGATGGAGTGCGGTAGGCGTCCCAAATCTTCAGCCCGTACCCTTGTGGACGCAACCAGTCTTGCGCGACCTTGAGCCCCTCGGCGACATGCTGGCGGACGATGCAACGCGCACCCGGTGTGTAAAGTGGTTTGCCCGCAATGTTGCGCGTGGTGGCGTAGCGGAGATCGACAAGGATGGTCTCGTCCACCGCAGCGAGGTCCACCAATGGATCATCGGCAGGGAGCTTCTCCGGAGGAGCGGCAAACCCGCGGCAAAAGATAAACAGGAAACTGGCGGCGATGGTGAACCTGCGAAAATTCATGACACGCTTAGTAAGCGTCGTCCACGTGGCGATCAAAGCGAAACGAGAGCGGGCATTGCAGCCATGGCTTTCTCGATTAAATCCCATTGCCTTCGTCCGCACACAATCCACCTTCCCTGAATGTCTTGCTCCGCTACCAGATTGTTCCGCATCTTCCTCGCCTTCGGCACCGCTTTTTCAGCGCTCGCTGCGGACGCAACGAAGCCAGTGAAGGTTTTCATTTTTGCCGGGCAATCGAACATGGAAGGGGCCGATGCGCGGGCCAAACGGATCGACGAGTTCCCGATGTTCAATGGTGCAGGCGCTCCGCAGAGCGATGTTCTTTTTTCCCGGCTCCCGACTACTGACGCGAATGCGTCGGCGAAGTGGGAACCGTTGGCACCGGTCGATTCGTTTGGTCCCGAACTCACTTTTGCCCGGATGCTCAAGACGCAGGACGATGCGCCGATTGCGATCATCAAGTCGGCAATCGGCGGCACGACGGTCGCCTTTGACTGGAACCCCGATGCGCCGGAAAAAGGGCGGAAACTTTACCCGAGAACGATCAAGCTGATCCAGGAATCGCTGAAGGAGCTTGAGCGCCGCGGACTGCGCTACGAGCTCGAAGGAGTGATGTGGCATCAGGGTGAAAATGACATGCTCGACGGCAAGCTGAACAAGAACTACGCAGTGGGCCTCACGCAGCTCATCGCCCGCTGGCGCAAGGATCTCAACGCGCCCTGGCTGAAATGGTACATCGCCGAAGTGAGCGAGAAAGGCATATGGGGAATGGACAACCGGAGCAACCTCGCGATCCTCCGCCAGCAACAGGACACCGTCTTGAATGCGGACCCGCTCCTCCGCTGGGTGCCGACTTCGCACCTCGCCTTTGAAGTCATGGGCAGCGGACAGCCGCACTATCATTTCGGGACGCAGGGACAACTCCAAATGGGCGAGGCATTCGCCACCGCCTACCTTGCCGCAATCGGGAAGCGGCCCGCGGTGAAAGATCGCGCATTCAAACCCGGACTTCCACTGCCGAAGAAATCGCGCGTCCGGCTCTTTGTGCTGGCCGGTCAGCGCAATATGGAGGGCGAGGATTCCTTTGCCTCGCAGCTCCCGCAGATGCCCGGATTCGAGCCGCTCGCAAATGCGCAGGATAACGTCTTTTTCCGATACTCACTCGGCGGCGGAGTGAAAGTCTCGCCGACGTGGGAGCCGCTCGGCCCCGTCGATTACCTCGGCAATTTCGGCCCCGAATTGAGCTTTGGCGCAAGACTGCGAAAATCACTCCCCGCAGTCGATGGGATCGCCGTCGTCAAGTTCACCCACAGCGGCGCGCAAGGCCCCGACTGGTTTCCGCAAGGATCGCCCGAAGCCCGGCGCAATCTCTATCCGAAGTTCGCCGCTTTCATCCGCGACGCACTCGAAGACCTTACGAGGCAGGGATACGTCTGCACGCTCGAAGGAATCTTCTGGCACACCGGCGAGAACGACACCTACTTCGGCC
>JANMGP010000311.1:0-35856 GCA_031374705.1 Verrucomicrobiaceae bacterium
GAGCGGGCGGCGCGGGCGGAGCGGGCGGAGCGGGCGGAGCAGGCGGTGCAGGCGGTGCGGGCGGTGCGGGCGGTTGTGCGACGGGCTTCGCTTTCTTCAGCTTTTCCTCGACCAAGCGAATCCGGCTGTTGAGCTCGGCCCTTTGCTCCGGCTTGATGAAGGTCGTGGCTTTGATCCGGGCAAGAAGCCTCGTGCAACGCTGGAGCATTACTTCGACATTTCTTGCCAGGTCCGTGCCGCCGGCATTGATCACCCCATCCGCATCTTTCTCCAAGGCCGTGACCGCATCCGGCGCGTTCAGAATGATGTCCGGGAAATCATCCGCGATTGCCCCGATCCGATCCTTCGCCAGTTCTTCCACGATCGCTTTCACCGCCACGGCGCGCTCGTCATCAGGCATGGCGACCGCTTCCGCCAGTCGCTTGTCCGTCTTCACGCCGACTGCAAAGACCAGCTCATCCGTGATTTTTGGGTTCTCCTTTTTCGCCGCAGCCACGGCTTTTTCGATCTTCACTCGTGCCGCGTTCACTTCCTTCGTCGCTTTCGCAGAAATTACAAACTCCGCTACAGGGGCAGGCAGCCGTCCCGCGGACCGGACGATATTCCCACCCGGCTGGCTCACTGGTATCGGCGCGTTCAGCACGGCCATGAGCGACCTCGGAACCGTCACCGAAACGCGCGACCCAATCCCAGCAGGCAGCGGCTCCGGCGCGACGGTCGCGAGCGTGTCGTCGAACTCCGCGCGTGGCACGGGCGCGAGGATGAGGAATGCGAGCGCGTCATTGTCCTCGGGCTTCAGCCGCAGGTCCACCGGCGGCAAATCCAGGCTCTCGTCCATCAGCGCCGGCAGCTCGTCAGAAGGCACTATCACGATGTCCACGCGCGCCTCGGGTGGAAAAAACGTCTGCGTGAATGCCGCCATGTCCACCACTCCTGCGGGGAGCGGTCCGCCGGGAGGCAGCACCTCAAAATGGTCCACAGCCGCTGTACGTGCCGCGTCCAGCGGCATCTCCGCACCCGCGATACGTGCGCGGTAGTGGTGAAAGTGCGCCTCCGCCAGCGCGCGCGGCGCGAACCCGAACCCAAAGCGGTCGTCGCCCGCCTCCCGGCGCACAAGGGCTTCATCCGCCCAGACAATCACTCCGCCGCGCAGCAGGAGCATCGCCAGTGGCAGTACGCCGCCGGGAGAGACGGGCGGTTTCCCATCCAGAAAAATCTCCCGTGCCACACGTGCGAGCGTCTGCTCTGGACGCCCGGCGTCAGCCTCCGTGCTAACGTATGGCACGAGCGTGAACGCCGTTGCCTCGACAATCTCGCCGTCCCGCAGCCGGTCGCGCCCGTCCAGCGAAGCGGGGAACACTGGCGTCGGGTTCGCCGTGAATTCAACCTGCCGCAGCCCGAAGACAAACAGCCCGTCGAGGCTCGCAAACGGCTGTTGAGGCTGCTGCGAGAGCCCGAAGCGCGCGTTCAACTCGCGCATCAGATCAATCTCCGCAACGTCCACGATCATATCGCGCGGCAGTTGCACCACCTCGCCCGCGGGCGTGATGCCTACACCCGATGCGATACTCAACTTCGTCTCCGCGCCCGGCGCGGCGGCATCTTTTCTCGCGAGCCGCGTCACGCGCAACCCCTCGACGACTCCGAAGCCGAGCGCGCGCGCGAAGTCCGCCTGCCGCGCAAGGAGGTATTCCTGCTCGGAGTTCAGGTCGCGCGCGGTGAGGAATTGTCCCTCGAAATACCGGGGCCTCGAGCGGCGGGAATCGCGGACGAAGGCGGGATCGTTGATGTCGGGTTTGGCTTCGGGACGGTTCATGGTGCGAGTTGGTTGAGAGTGAGGCGCGAGAAAAGGAACGCTGCGGACGGAGCGAGCGGGCGATGGTCGTTGTTCACCGTCACATCCCGGGCGGGGTCGAGGGATTTGCCATCGGCCAGCACCGGGATGCGCACCCGCGAGAGAAACAGCGCGTCGTCGAGTTTCCCGCGATCCAGCCCCTCTCCGATCCGCGCAGCCGCCTCAGCCGATGGACTTGCAGAAAAGGAATCCAGCACTGCCTCTACGAGCTGCGCGCGGGTCGGTGCAGCCGAGGCTGCGGAGAAGTCCGGCCCCGCATCATCCAAGGGCGCAGGGACGGCATGCATCGTGATTTTCACGGCGTCCACCAGGCGGAACGGCACGACCGCATCGAGAGCATCCGCCGCCGCCTCCGGGAACGCGGGCCGCAGCCCCTCCTCCTTCGCAACGAAGCTCGCGTACACGTCCGCGACGACAGCCCTGCCGCCTGCGCCGACAAGGACCGCCGGAGCCGTGCCGGTCATCACGAACTCCAGCCACGGCCCCACGCGCAGGCAGAGTTCCTTCTCCAGCTCGAGCACGCGCCCACGCACGTCCACCGCCACGCCGGGCGCGACCGCCACTTCGTTGCTTCCTTTTTTCCAAAGGACCCGCAGTCCCGCGACAGTGCCCGCGCCGTGAAGTCGCAGCAGCGCGTTTGCGAGGCGCTTGCGATGGTATTCCTGTTCGTGAAGAAAATCGTCCGCCTCCAGAAGCATCCCGTCGTGGTAGGTCGGGCGGCGATAAGGCGGATCCAGCGGATGGGTTGATTCAGTGCTCATGCGTAGCGTGGGTAGAGGCTGGGCGGGCGGCGCAATAGTGCGCCACCGCCGACGATGCTTTGGCCGACCGTCACCGTCTCCTTCGGCAGTGGCGGGCGGAAAAATGTGTCCACGCCGAGCAGCGACGTGAGACCGACGATGAGCGGCCCGCTCGCGGGCACCACGCGCACGACCACATGCGCCGGTGCCTCGCGCTCCGCGATGCGGCGGATGAGCTCCTGCTCCTCCGTGCCGTGTGCCTCGTGAATGAGCACGGTGACACGGTATGCGAGCCGGGCGAAAAATTCATCAACCACGCGGCGATCGCGCCCGCGCCGGAGGAGGCGCGCGTCAAAGAGCGCGAAGAGCTCGCGCTTGATGCGGTCGGTGAGGATCAGCGTACGCCCGAGCTTCGAATTCCCGCTCACCACCGGGCCTCCGAGCAGATCGTCGTAGTCCTTGTCCAGCGATACGCCAAGCAGCGTGCCGAGTGTGCGGCGCATCCGGAAATCCTCGAGGACGACGACGCGCCCCGCACTCACTCCGCCATTTGTCGCGACCTCCAGTGCGAGCCGCAGCCCGCCGGGAGTGCCGCGCATTTTCGCCTGTTCCGGCGCGCAGCGCAGCCAAGCACGACGGCGGGACGCGGGGAACCACGGCGAAAAACTCACACCGATCCACTGCGCGAGCCACGGCAGCGCCTCGTCCGGCGCGATTCGCGGGTCCGTCAGCCGCCACGCCGCCGCGACAGAGTCTTCGAGCGGAGTGAGCATGCCCTCAAAGTTTGCCAGCAAACGGCACAGGAAATCCTCCCGCGTCGAAGGCGCAGGCTTGTCGGCGTCCGCTCCAAAGATCTGCTCCCGGTACATCTCGGGCAGATATTTGTCCGCGTACGAAAAGCGCGGTGCCCAGGCGCGAAGGGCGTGCAGGCATGGTGTCGCGCGTCCATTCCCGCGCAGTTCGAGTCGCAGGTGCAGCCAGCGCCCGCGCAGAGTTCGGGTGCGCCTCCCTTTCTCCCCGCCGCGCTGGAGAAGGACCGTAAAAAGTCCCGCGCGATCCCGCTCGATCGCGTGCGGGGTGAAGCCCGCATGACCCGGCAGTTCGCTCGCCGCCTTCACCCACGCGGCGAGTGGCGCGCGGGGATGCGCCATATCGCCGAAATCGTGCGGGAAAAACTCCGCATCGCCCGGCGTCGCCCCGGAATCATCCGTCGCAGCCGCGAGGATCGTAAAGCCCGTCTCCGGCGGAATCAGCGCGTCCACATACAGCCGGTGCCACGCCGTCCCAGCCGCGCCGCCGTCGAGCGGCTCCCGCAGTTCACCGACGGCATGCTCTGCAAAATTCGCAAGCGACACCGCCACGAGCGGGCGCGTCGCAGGGATGCCGTCCTCGAGGCCCGCCGCATACTCGATGTCGTCCGTGACGCCGTGCAGGAACGGACCGGCGTTCACCGCATCGAGCGGGAAAAAATCGCCGCTCGGGCGGAGCGTGTGCGTCTTGTCGCCGCCGGGCTCCGGGCGGTTGAAGTCCGTCTGCTCCTCGCCTGGTCGCAGCGGGCGAAACACCTCATCGTCGAACGCAAACACCACCGCCTCCGCCACGTCCGCCGCGAGCACGGCGAAACGCCGGTCATCAAGCCACGCGACGCTGTATGGCCTGCGAATCATGCGCTCCCGGAGATCCTTCGCTCTTTCCGCGGCAGTCGCCCCGGTGAGGTCGCGCTCCTGCGCCGCGTCCCCGAGAACGCCGCTCACCACGGTCGCGTCTTCGAAAATCACATGCAGCACGGACACACCTTCGTCCCACACCAGCAGCGACAGACCGCCGCCGGGCCGAGGTGCAACAGCGGCGGGCGTTCCCGTTCCGACCACTTTTTTCACCACTCCCGTGGGGGTCTCGATTTTCATGGCGGCCATTTTTATCGCGCGCTCGCGCTCCGGATCGGGCTCGAAAGTGATCGCCGCCGGCGGGGCGTTTGCGGGCAACGGTGGCGGCTCGGTGAGCGGCGTCGGCGGCAGAGTGCCGGTGATGCGCGCAAGCTTGCCATCCTTCGCAAGCACCCACACTCCGCCATTCGGATCCGGCGCAAGCCGCCACGGCTGGAAGCCCGTTGAGTTCAGTAGCGGCCGGCGCTCCGCGTCCACTACGCCGATGTCGCGCGAGTCGCGCACGAGCACGCCGGCCGGCAAAGCGACGTAGATGCAGCCGTCGTGACCCAGTGCGATGTCCGTAGGGGCGTCGGGGAGCCCGAACAGTTCCATCGCCGGCCCGCGCTCGACGCCGGGCGTCTCGTAGGCGCGATTCATCGAGAAAATCGCACCGCTGCCCGCGTCCCACCACGCACGCCCGCCCATGCTGTCGCGCGCCATCGGCACCGTATCGAGGAGCTTCGGAGCGCGCACGATGGCTTCGCCGAAGCTGCCCGCCCTCGCGAGACTTGCGAGTGCGGCCCGGCGTTCGTCCGTGTCAAGCGGCGAACCGTCGCGCGGCTTCCATGCGTTGCCGCCGGGTGCGAGCCGGAATGTTTGTCCGTTGGCGTCCATCAGCAGATCTCCGGTACGACGGGAATTGCGTATCCGTCCTCCGCATGTGCCGGCGGCGGCGGTGTGAAAGTGCGCGGCGCATCGCCGCTCGCGACGGTGACTCCGAGCAACTCCGGGAGCTGCCACGGCAGGAGCGGCAACTCGACATCGGAGCGCCCGGTTTTTACCTCGACCCATCGGCCGCCGCGCTTCGCGAAAAGGCGCGGCCCGTCCACACCCGTAACGCCCTCGACGCGCGACACGACGATCTCCAATTCGCGCCGACGCACCGTCCCTCCCAGGGGCCAGCCGCCGCCCGCCGACCCGCCGGGCCCCAGGGCGAACAGAAATTTTTTGAGCGCCGACTGAACCTCCGCGAAGACGCGCGCGCCTTCTCCGGGCAAGTGATCCACGCCGACCGTCAGCGCGAGCGGCACATACTCGCAGCCAATGACGTACATCTCCGTCCCGAGCGTGCGCCGGGCGTCGAGCCAATGCGTGATTGCCTCGATGAACGGCCTGTCCACCCGCGGGTACGGCGGCTCGAAGCCCGCGCGATCCGGCAGCGCCATCACCGACACCACACCCGGCACACCGAAGTCACGAGTGTGCGGCTTGAAGCCCGGCAGGACCTCGACGCGCCCTACGCGCACGCCCGGCGTGCCGGTCGCGAGGTGGCGGAAATCCTCCGCTGTCACAGCGCGGTCGCGCGTGCGGAAACTCTGCGGGATGCGCCGCAGCGCCTCATCCAGTGTCTCGCCGTTGGCACCGCCCTTCGCCGCGAGCGGTTGCAGGACTTTGAACTTCTTAGCCCCTCCGAGATTCGCCGCGGCAAGCGTGCCCGGCGGCACATTGCCAGCCGCTCCGCCGCCCTGGCGCATTGTTTTCACACGGATGCGCGCGCCCGCTAAAGGGATTCGCCCGCGTGCTCCGTCGCCGAACGTCACAATGCCGGCCTCCGCATCAAGCGTGAAGCTGCGCTCCTGCGGCGCGGCGAGGATCATATCGTCCACGCGTTTCCACGGCACAAAGCCGATACCCTCTTCGAAAACCTCCAGCTCAAAGCTCGCGCTCTCGACGCCCGCGGCACCGTCCGCCGGACGCGGTAATTGCGCTCGCTGGTCGGGCTGCCCGTCGCCCTGGCCGATGATGACGTTCCGCGTCGTCTTCCGTGCATCCACGGTGGTCGCGTTCACGCCGGCCCATTCGAGTTTCAGCATCGCGGGCTTCGCATCGGGCCGCATGCGGAGCCAGCCCAGCAGGCGCCCGCCGTTGATGTGCGAATCCTTCGCGGGATCATCCACCCGCGGCGGAGCATCGCCGCCCGCGCCCGCGGCCCTGTCCTTCCGCACATTGTTCGGCGGGGCGAAAAGCGCGCCCGCTTCCGGCAGCACGAGTCGCACGATGCCCGCGGTGCGCAGGCCCTTCGTCGTATCCTCATCGACCACGAGCCGGCGCCACGCTACGTGCGAAGTTTCGCCTTCACGCGTGCTGATTTCCCACGACACGCCGATGGGCGAGCGCGCGAGGTGTTCGTCGCCAAAGTCCATCGCCTCGACCGAAGGCATGATACCCACATTGAGAAAACGCGGCCCATTCTCCGAAGGCGCGAGCGCACCGAGGATCGCAGCGGGGGCCTTTTCCTTCGGCGCGAGCAACGCTATCCACAGAATGCCGTCAATCGTTCCGCCCGCAAAGTCAAACGCCTCCGTGCGCTCGGGGGGGAAGACACTGGTCGTGAGGTAAGGCACCACTTCCTTGGTCGTTTTGTAAAACTCCCGGAGCTTCGGCAGCTTCGGTTGCGCCGCCTTTTCCTCGTCCGATGAAAGCCGCCGCTTGACGTAGCACTCGCCCGCAAGAGGCAGCACTGTGAGCGCATCCCGTGTCTCAAACGCCACCTTTCCTTCGATGATCGAAAGTGCCGGGACTTCGGTCGCGACAGTGCCCGGCGGCTCGGCGGTCAGCGCTATGATCGTGCGCGCGGCGGCGGCGGGCTGCATCCGCTCGCCGAGAAGATTGAGGAAAGCGAGGCGCTGCTTTTCGGGAATGAGGTTGACGCGATAGAGCAACGTGTCCGTCAGCCATGCGAAGAGCTCGATGAGAGTCCGGCCCGGATCGCCCGGTGCCGGGTTCGTGTATTCCGGGGTGTGCGCGGGGATGCGCGCGAGCATCTCGCGGACGAGGTCTTCGTAGCTGCGGTCATCGAGATTTGGGACAGGAATCGGCATGGCTCAGGTGGTGAATTCAAGTGAGAGTCCGGTTCGCTTTGCGGCACCGGTACGGCGAAGGCGGTAGGCGATCTCGACCCGCAACCGCGCCGGTTCGCCAGGCACTTCGGTGACGCCGATGTCGTCCACAACGATTCTCTTTTCCCATCGCGCAAGCGCGTCGCCGATGGCGTCGCGGATGCGGCGCTGCGTGGTGAGTGTATTCGGCTCGTGGAGAAAATTGGAGAGTCCCGCGCCGTACTCCGCGCGCATGAGCTGCTCGCCGGGGCGCGTGACAAGGATGACGCGGATCTGCTGCGCCACGGATTCCTCGAGCGAAGGCCACGCGAGCCGTCCGTCTTCACCGGGCAGCGGAAGTAATGGAAAACCGATGGGCGGAAGCATGTTCATCGGGGCTTGGGAATCGGGATGCAGACCTTCACGAACGGAATCCAGTGAAAGATGAAATTCAGCAGGCTGAGTATGATGCTCAGCACGATGATCGCGCAGATCGTGATGATCGGAATGCTGAAGCCGCACAGGAACCCGATGCCGATGCCACCGCCTTTGGTCGCCCCACCACTGAGGATCTTCTTCGGGTCTTGATTCAGGAAATTCGCGAGCGACGGCGGGATCGAGAACGTGACGCCGGGCTTCGCGGCCTTGAGGAAATTTTTGTCGAACGGATCGGGCAGTACGACGACCGGCGGCGGCTGCGGCCCGGATGCGAACCACTCGGCGATTTCGAAATCCTCGCCCGGCTCGCTCCACACGATGCGCGGCGGACATCCGTCAGCGCACTTCACGCGGACGAACGCGCGGACGTAATAGTGCGCGCCCGGCTCATCGAACCGCCCGTGGCTGCCAGCCGGTGCGACGATGGCCTCGCGAACTTTGTTCGAGAGCACGATGAGCGCGTCCACGAGGCTGCCGGCGGCTTTTTCATCGAGCGCCGGCCAGCCGGTCGGCGCAGCGATCTCAAACGGGAGGCTGCCGTCGTCGAAATACGGCGCACCGGCATCATCCTCGAAAAGCACCGCGCCCGCCTTCCGCGCGTAGTTCCCCGCCTTCGCCGTGCCTCCGCCGGAAAGCGTCAGCGTGATCTTGTTCAGCTCCGCGATGACCGCGCCGGCGGCATTGACCTCCGGCGGGCGCAGTATCCGAAACTCCTGCACGAGCTGGCGCAGCAGCAACACGAAGCGCGCGGCGTTAAGGCCTTCGAGCGGTGAAATTGGCGGCGTGCTCGTGTCGTCGTCCGGCATCGCGAGCGGCACATCCATCGACGCGGCGGTGATTTTTCCGCCGGGAAATCCGATCGGCGCAACGTTCGTACCCGCACGAAGGAAGCGGCAAAGGTGGCTCACCCACTGCGTGCGATCAAACTCCGCGGGCTCCGGATCTGCGCCGGAGCGCGCGCTGCTTGTGACCGGCAGGACGCCGTGGAGCAACGTGCGCCCGAGCTTCACCGTCAGCGCAGGCGGCGCGGGAAACATGCTCGCGAAATGCTCGGCGGGCTCCGGCTGCAGCCGCAGTTCCTCCGCGTCAAGTTCGGGATTATTCGTGAGCCGAAGGAGCGCCCGGCGCGCTGGGTCGGGATCCCGTTTCTGCTCGGCGGCGGTGAGCGGCTGCCATGCCGCAGCGCCGTGCGACGTCGCCAGCCAGCCCTCGTGCGTGCGTCGGCCCTTCTTATCAACGCTCACGCGACGCACCACCATCCCAGCGGACTCGATCTTCGCAGGATCGAGCCGCGGCTCGCCGAACGTCTCGCAATGCGCCTCGGCCAGCACGACGTTAAACACGCGGTGCACCGGCTGGAAAAGCCGCAGCGGCGCGACCCCTGCCTTCGGTCGGCGCTCCACCACAACCCGCGCGGGATCACCCTGCGCGAGCTTCGCAAAGAGCGCGGGCAGGAAATCCTCGTCGCGACACTCGACGATTACGGCACCGGGATTCCTCCCGGTTCCCCACGCGCCGTGCAGCGCGACGTCATGCTCGTGTGCGGCACCTACCATACGTTCCCTGCCCCCGGTGTGTAGGTGCTCGCGACGACGCTCGTCGCGATGAGTGTTTCACATTTCACGACACCGGTGAATGTCGCGATTCCCGCGTCCACTTTCACCGAGCCCGCAGTGACGCTGGCATCGCTTGCCTGCACTTTCACCGAGCCGCCCGCCTGTATGCTGACGCCGCTCGAATCCATCGTGATTGTGTTTGCGCCCGACTTGAATTCGATCTTCCCGCCGCCCTCGTCGGTCAGCACTCCCGTCACGCCGCCGGGCGTCTTGAATTCGATCTTCGACTGCCCGTTCTCCTCGATGATGGCGATGCGCGTGCCGGCTTTCCCGGTTATTGTCCAACGGTCCACGTTTGCGCCGGATAACTGCTCCGGCGGGCTCGCGCCGCCGTTCCACAGACCGCCGAGAACGACTGGAAACCGCACATCTCCCGCGACAAACGCAACGAGCACCTCGTCGTCAACATCGGGAATGAAAAACGCGCCGCGAGCCGCGCCGGCAAACGGAGCTGCAACGCGCGCCCAGAGTTCCGCATCGCCGTCGGGATCGGGGCCGAGAAGCCGCACTTTAACGCGTGCCAACTGGTCCGGGTCCTGTACCGAAGTGACGCGCGCCAACTGGCAGCCGCGCAGCCATTCGCCCGGATGGTCGAAGAACGCACTCATCATGCGGCCCTCCCGAGGAATCCACACTCCGCCACGAACTCGACGCGGTACCCGCTGCTTGTGTCGAACCGATGCCTCGTCTGCGTGACGTGATACGTGTTTGAAAACCACTTGCCCACTCCCGTCACCCGCGCGTGTGTGCCAACGCGGAGCAGTGGATTTCCATCTGCGGTTCCAGTAATGCGAAGGAACTGGCGCGCACGCCGGTTGCGTGCCGCGTTTGCGACAGCTTCCGCTTCACTGCGGTCGAAAAATGCGAGGTGCCCGGTGTGTTCCTCGCGCGCTCCGAGGCTGCGCGTCAGCATCGCAGCGGATTTGTCGCCAGCTCCGGGGCCGGCCGCATTGTCCGATCCAGTGACGCTGATTGCAGAGCCCGCGCCGGCGTCCCAGCCCCCCGCGCTCGTTTTATCCACCTGGTGCGCGAAGTCGGCGGTAATGCGCGCTTCACGGAGGTTGTCCCCAAGAATGAGGTCAACAGTGCCGCGATTGACAGACTGCCGCGGCGCAGCGTGCAATTCGCGCCCCACGATTTGCACGTCGGCATCGACGCGGCAGAGCAACCGGCGAAGGAACGCAAGGTCGCTCTCGTTCATCTGCACCTGCGTCCCGAAATCCATGTCGAGCCCATTGACCTGCGGCGTGAGCGATAGCCCGGAAGCGATCTCGCTCGCGATGCTGGCCAGCGTGGCATTTTCGTAAACCTTCGAGTGACGCTTCATGCGCGCCTTTTGCAACGCGTCCTCGGCGAGGATCACCAGCACCGGTGCAACGGATTCCTCAAACACCGCCTCGATTCCGGTCACGTATCCGCGGAATATCTCCGCTGGCGAATCGACGGAACCCGCACCAACGATAATTTCGTCGCCGAGCTCCAAATCGCCACCCGCGTCGAAAGCAAACTCAGCGCTGCCGCTCGTCAACGAAGCGATGTTTTTCACGCGCAGTTCCAGTGTGCTGAGACCATCCGATTGCTCTGCGACCTCAATCGCCGTGAGCAAGGACGTGAGGCGCTCGTTCTCGCTGCCGTCGAGCTTCACGGTAGGCCGGAAATGTGGAGTGGAAGCGGGCATTTTTAGAAAGAGCGCACGCGCTCGGCACGCTCGGCGGCGCGCCAGAGTTCGCGGCGGAGCTTGTCGGGATCCGGCGGCATGGCGGATTCGCCCTTCCCCGGCGCGTTCGCAGGAGCCGGTGGCGGCGGCGAGATATCGGCGGTGACTTCGTCTATGATTACGGGCATGGCGGTTTCATAAGTCGAATTGGACGCTTCCCCTGACATCCGTGCGGAACGCGGACCCGTCCGGTGACAGCGCACGGCCACTCACGTCAAATGCAGTGCCCGGTGGCAGGGGCGGCGCGGGGAGTGATGCGAGCAGCTTTTCAGGCGAAAACGAGGAAGCCACGCGCACGGTCTCCGTGTGGAGACCCGAAAACGCGCCATCGAGAGCGGAGACGCCCGAGGACAACAACCCACCGACCCCGGAAGTAATGTCGAGCGCCGGGCCGATGGACGGCAGTGATGGCGGGGAAAATGCGGCGGGCGCGGCGATTTCGGCCGAAGCCGCCGAGACAACAATTCCGCCCGCCGATGGCGCACGCAGGCTTTCCAGTCCGTTCGCCCCGGCGATTCCGCGGGCTGCGGCTCCAGGGTTGCCGCTGCCGGTGCTGCCAGAATTCGCGAGATCGAACGGCGACCCGCCCGGCATCGCGACGCTCGGCGGAGCACCGCCAGTCTCGCTCAGCGGAGGAAACGCGTACTTCGGCTGTGAAAGCGCCACCGCAACGACGGCACGCAAGGGAATTCCGCTGGCAGCCCAATAATCGAGCGTCTGCTTGAACGACTCGAGAACTCCCTGAAATTTGAAAGCCCCCCACTCAAATACAACCTGCGGCGGCGCAAGCTTCGCGGCAGCTTTTGGGTCCGGATCGTTTCCTTTCGCCGGCACAAGCATCTGCTCGATTTGCTGCGTATGCGACCGCACATCCACACCCGTATCCGTCGTATCGAACACCAACTCCATCGTGAGCTTTGCCGTGCCGCTGCCGGTGAATTGCTCGTCCTTGGTGTTGAGTGAGACAGTGTGTTCGAGGGACACAGGATTGAAGTGTACCGTGAGAGACTTGCCACCGACCGGCGTGAGCGTGGCTTTCGTGAGCGCGGGCTGATCGTTCATTTCAAGCCCCCTTTCCTCGCTTCATCTTGGACAAAGGTGAATGGCCAACGCTCCTGGATCGGTTCGGGATGTCTCATGATTTCTCCAGACTGAGCCCCTCATGTACGAGGTGCAGTTCCTCCAGCGCCACCTCGCCGCCACGGGCGTTCATGTCGGCGGTTTTGAATTTGACGGCGAGAGCGCGATTCAAGTGCCACGCCCTGAGAAGCGATTCATCAAGACCGAGATGCTCGATGCGCACATCCATGCGAAAGGACGTGCCGCCTGTCGCAGCCACGCGATTGAACCAGCTCCACAGATCGAGGTTCCGTGTAATGCCGCGGCGCAAAACGATCGTCGCGAAGCTCACGGGGCCGGAGCGTTGATTCGCCCCATAGTTGCGCCCGCCTTCCTTCACCACCTTTGGCTCCATCGTCGCTTCGAGCCCCGTGCATTCTGAAAATGCGCCGTCTGCAACGGACTGCTTCGTCCCGGCCGCCTGAGTGCCGAGCGGGTTCTCGAAGAACGCTACACGGAAGCGGAAGTTTCCAAATGGTGGATCGGAATCGGCCATGGTTTAGGTTGCGACGGGGCCTCCTTCGCGCAGCGCGAGCCGGACGATAATAAGGTTCACCGGCACGGCAGGGGCGAATTTTACCAGTGCAAAAAGCCGACCGCTATCCCGGTCATTCTGCGTCATCGTTGACTCGTCGCAACGAACCTCAAACGCGGCGTCAGGGGTCGCACCGCGCAGCGCGCCTGCCTGGAAAAAATCGCGCATCAACGCATCGAGCTGCCGCCTGATATCCCGCCAGAGTTCCGGCCCCGATGGCTCGAATGCGACACTCTCTCCGAGACTACGCGCAGCTCTGAGAATTGATGCGGTGATGCGCCGGATACTCGCAGGACGCGCATCGCGCGGGATTGCCGTCGTTTGGTCTGAGAGCACTCGGAACCCGCCAGGTGTGGGACCGAGAATTGTCACCCGGTTGATTAATGAATCCGCCGACCCGAGATTGAGATCATCCCCGGCGACGATGGGGATGAAGCCGCTCACTTCATTCACCGGCTGCCTGCCGAGGCTGCGATGCGTTCCGTGTGTGATGATCGTCCGTGCCGCGATTCCGGCGAGCACACCGTCCGCCGGCTCAGCGCGGCCCGGCAAACTCTCTGAGGCAGGCGTCACGACCCACGGCCATGCGAGCTGGATAAACTCACTGGCGATGCCTTCCACAGAATCCAGTCCGCCGTTCAACGCAAAACCGGGGCGCGTGTGCGCCGCATCGAGTTGTTTCGCCACTGCATCGGGCAGCGTGCTTTCGGGCTGCGGCACCGCGGCGATAAACTGCATGTCGCGCCGCTCGGTGGCGATGAATTGCGCGACTGCATGAACAGCGGCCAACCATGCGCGGTAGCCGGCCCCGGTGCAGGCGGGCATTGGCAGTGCGGAACTCGCGCGTTGCGTCGGCGGCGAGTGGTCATCGGAACACTCCACGAAAACCTCCTCAGCCGTAACGTGCGTATCCGGAACGGTGATGGTCGCATCGGCGACAAGCTCCGGCAAGTCGGGCAGGCAGACGAACGCCGCCTCATCCAGCCCGTGAAGCACACGCACGCCCTTCCACTGCGAACGGTCGGCGCGCGCTGGCGGGATGAAGTGCGAGTTCGTTTGCAGCAGTGACACGAGCCGCGTCACATTCCGGCGCTTCTCGTCCGCCATCGCTTCGGCAGGCGCGTCGCTTCTTTTGACCTGCGCCTTCCACGAGCAACCGGCGCGCACGACAAAACATCGCGCGCCGCCCTGAGCGAAGAACGAACGCACCGCAGCAGCGAGCCACGTGATGTGCGGGTCGTCCGCGGCACGCGCGAGTTCGAACAACGCCTCGAATGTTGCGAATCGCTCAATGGGCACCGGCACATTCTCAAGCGAATCCGTTTTCCTCGCAGCGTCGCGCGCGTCTCTGTCCGATATCGCCGCGCGCCAGCCCCACTCCACGAGCCACGAGAATAGATCGACCGGCACTTCCGTTGCGCGGCGGCGCGAGAACCCGACGAAGCACACCACATCCGCGCGCGTCGGCGCGGCGGTGGTGACCTGGAAGGGAGCTTCAAATTCGATGCCGAACATGTCAGTCGCAGCGCGGATGTTTCCTACTCCATCTCAAACGCTTCGGCGTTCAGAACCAGTTCCTCCATGGCGACATCGCCGCCCTTCCCGTTGAGCGTCGGGCCGGTGTACTTGGATGGCGACACGCTCCGGAGTGTCCACTTGCGGACACCTTTTCCGGTTTCATCGCGAAGGGTGATGATCACATCACGCTTCCCGGCATAGCCATCTTTACGAACGGTTTTGATCCACTCGAAAAGTTCCTTCGAGTCAACGATGCCGCGCTTGAGCGTGACATCGCCGGTCTTCTGCATTCCGATGGGCAGCTTGTGTACGAAGTTCTCCTTGGCGGCTCCGACACGGTACTCGGCCATGACCATTTCGGTCGAAAGGCCGGACACATCGGAAAATCCGCCGGCTTCCGTCTCGGGATCCTCCTTGGAGTTAAAGTTCACCGTGAAGTTGAACGCAGCGTAGGGCGTGGTACGAGGCATGATGTTTGTCCTTTCTAGTTGGTTGAATGACGAAGGTTACTTCGAATCGGTCGTCTTCTGACCGATGCGGAAAATGACGAACTCCGCGGGTTTGATCGCTGCGACGCCGATGAGGCAGATGAGACGTCCATTATCGAGGTCGTTTTGGGTGATGGTGCTGCGGTCGCAGCGGACGAAGAACGCCTGCTCCTGGGTTGTTCCCAGCAACGCCCCGCTGACCCATTCGTTATAGAGGAACGACTTCACCGTCTCGACGACGTTGGCCCAAAGCCGCTCGCCATTCGGCTCGAAGACCGCCCACTGCGTGCCGCGGTCGATCGAGTGTTCGAGGTAGTTGAAGTAGCGCCGGATGTTGACGTACTTCCACTCCGGGTCGGAGGAGGTCGTCCGCGCACCCCACACGCGGTAGCCGCGCCCGGCAAAATAGCGGAGACAGTTCACACCCGCGGGGTTCAGCAGTTCCTGCTCACCATTGACCACCTGCCGCTCGAAGCGCAGCGCGCTGCGGACGACTTCGTTCGCCGGTGCCTTCCACACGCCGCGCTCGATGTCGCTGCGGGCGTAGATGCCGCAAACGAAGCCGGACGGCGGCATCGCCAGTTCGGTTGGGCTGTTGATGTCGTTCGGGTTGAACTCGGGATTCGGGACGACGACCCACGGATAATAGAGCGCCGCGTATTTTGAATCGATCGCGCCCTTATACTCGGCGGCGTCCATTGGCGTGAAGTCTCCCGGGACATCAAGCACGGCGATCCGATAGGATCCGCGCGTTTCGGCGTGGCTGATGAGCGCGAGCCGAACCGCGTCGTTAAGGCCGGGCGGCAGCGCGGTATGTCCCGGCGAGGCGACGATGGAGACGTCGTCAATCGCGAGGATCGCGGAGAAGGCATCGTCCCAGTGCGTGGGATCGCCGGGAAGTCCCTCGGTGCCGCCGAGCAAACGAAGCACACGCGCGCCGGAAGACCGATCGCGCGGCAGTCCGAGAATGCCATTGCGAATGTCGAAACCCGTGAGTGTGTCGGCCCCATCGAACCAATAGAGTTGACTCTGCTGCTCGCCGCGGGAGGCTGGCTCCTCGGGGAAAATTGCGCGGAGGGAGCGGGGGTGCGCGTTGTCATAGTGAACGCCGTCGAGCGTGCCGGAGTAGCCGTCTGCGTCGATTGTAGTGGCGTTGAGGGTGAGCAATTCGAGCCTGCCCGTGCCTGCGGGAATTGGCGCGATCACTGCTGGGGCGTCCGTCTCATCCACCCATCCGGCCGCAGTCCGTCGGAAGCGCGTGCGCGCCACCGGCGCGTCAATCGTTCGCTGAACGATGCTGCCGACCGGCAACTGGCCGAGCGACTCGGCGCGAATCGGTGTTGCGCTTTCGCTAAACAAGATACGGCCATTTCCGCCGCTGCCGGGAAACCGCGAGAAAAAGCGCGATGTCTGGGCGGCAGGCGTCTGCCCGCCGGTAAGCGTGAGTTCCCGCATCCCGTTCACTTCGCCGAGGCCCACGATTGCGGTGCGCAGTTGGATTCCGTTAGCGGTTCCGGGATTGAAGGAGGCGAACAGATCCAATTCCGCAGCCCGCGTTGACGAAATCACCGCTGCGATGCTGCCGGAGTGTGCCGGATCATAGCTTAGGCCGTCGAACGCGGCGGCGTTTCCCTCGGTGTCGCTCATCCGCACGTTCACAGTAAGGACACCCAGCGTGCCTGTGTTTGGAAGAACTGCGACTACGGCGTTCGCGCTGTCTCTCCAATCTGCGGCTGCGCGGCGCATCAATGCAGGCGGCGGAGGGACAGGCGGGGCACCGGCGGGCGGCGGGCGATGAATAACCACGGTGCCCGGAGTAGCACTGGCTAGATCCGCTATGGTGGTTGAGGTTTCGACTTCTTGGAAACGAACGGTGCCATTTCCGACGGCGCCACGAATCCGCGCCTCGAAGCGCGCACCGTTGGAGAGCACGGCAGAAAGTGCCTGGCCACCGTGTAAGTGCCGCGATACCGCGACACCTCCAGACGGATCACCGTTTCCATCGCGCGGGACGACGCGGGCTACAAATAGCCGCGCACCACCCTCGTTGAAGTACGCACGCACCGCATGGGCGATGTGGTTCACTCCGCCCGCCGTGCGCTCGCCGCCAGCGTCCACCGTGTAAATAAGATCACCCGAGCCGCCGTAAAGCCGCTCGAAGTCTCCGAGTGACGTGAGCAATTCCGGTGGATTATTCGGCCCTGCCACGGGACCGCGCCGTGTGAGGCCGACGAAGGCGGTCGTGCTGGTGCTAACTCCTTCGATTGATTTACTGCGGAAGCTCGTCTCTTCGACGAACACGCCGGGTGCTAGATATTCTGGCATTTTAGGATGTTGGTTTGTTGTTGGTGAGAAAGCGTTGACGTCATGGAGTGACGATGGCGGTCAGGCGGAATTCACGGCCCGGTGCGGCGTCCACAGACGGGGCTCCGCCGCTGGCGAGCGTCGCGGAATTGCCCGGTGTCATTGCCGAGTTGCGCCAGTTCGGGAGCCGACCCTGCGGCGGCGGCGGCATTACGATGAAGGTGAGCGTGAGCGTCGTGCGATCCGTCAGTGTCCCGCCCGTTTCGCGGTAATGCGGCAAACCCGGCACTGCGACAAGCGCCTCCCCATCCGCGTCGGTCATTCCCCAACCGACGATGCCGCCCGGCCCGCTCGCGCGGACCAGCAAGCCCGCGAACGCCGGACCATTCGCCGCCCGGAGCGCACGGACACGGAGCACGGCATCCGAACTCCTCGCAGGCGCAAGGATCGTCGGCAGCAGTTCGATTTCTTCGACGGAGAAGACCGACCCCGCCGGCGGCGGCACACCGCGGGCGACGGGCGTGGTATTTCGAGGCAATGTGATCGGGATTTCTCTCGGATGGAATTCGCCCGTCGGATCCTCCACGCGAACAAAGAACTCCAGTGGCGGAACTACTGGCAGCGCCGATTGATCGAAAACACCCGCGTATGCCTCAAAGCCCGGCGCAATCGTGATGACGTTAAGCCCGCTTCGATTACGAATAAAACGCAGCGTCGCTGAAGTAATACTCAAGTCCCGCGCAATCGGGCGACGCCCGGCGACGTCCACAGCCCGGACCGCACCGAGCACCCGTCGATCGATTAGTTCACTCATTTGTGCGCTCCCTTCCCCGGAACTGACTGAAGTCCTCCCGCAGAGCCACCACAGGCGGCCATTCACTTTCTGCGTCTTGGGTCTCAATGCGGACGACGCGCGCGACAAACGGCCAGCTCAGACGCAGCGGACGTCTCACGGTTTCAAAAATACGGGCCATTTCATCGGTACCCATATCGACCGGGAAAATACTCACCGCCTCGTCGGCCTTCCACCCTCCGTCCGGAGAGAGCACCGAGGAGTCAAACGCCGCGTGCAGGTGAAGCTGCTCCATTGCCCATCCGAGCAACTGTTGCTCAACCTCCGCATCCGCAGCCCATACAGTGAGCAGATAGTGAAGATCCACCGACAACGCGCCGGGTGGGCGGCTGGTCCGGGAATTCCGCGCGTGCGCGCTCGGCGTCACACGATGAAGGTACAACGTAACACACGGAACCACCACCGGCTGCGCGAGGTCTGCAAGCCACCCGCCGCCAATCGCGGCGAACGTCACAGGAAGGGCGGCGGGGCCGGCAATACGATGCGCCCGGTCAAGAAACCGCTGGAGCGACTGGGAAAAGGAAGAGATGGAACCTGAGCTGGCCACGGAGAATTTATTTCGCTATTGAAGGATGACGCAGTGAGCGCAGTCCCACGGAGTCGCGTCACGATTGGTTGGTATCCAGGACGCCGTGGGCCATGCTCACGATGAAAGCAATATCTCGACACCTTCGTCCAGTGGGGCTGTTCCCAACTCGGCTCGGTAATATTGCCACGGGGAATCCGGCGGCTCGCGACAACCTAAGACCTTTACGATTGCAGGGCTGTGGTCCCGTGGCATCCAGTCGCCGGACCATGGGCAATACACCCCATTGACAGACGGGGCGTAACCCAAGATTCGATTTTCCGCGTGTTACCAGGGTCCGTTTTCATCAACGAGATAAATCAGAAAAACGAAATACGCGCGCTCCAGCATCATCGAAACGCTACCCTGCTTCACTCCAAGTTGAATGCTTCGCGACGAGCTGTATGACTTGAGCATACAAGGACGCCGCACGGTCGATTCCCGCCACGAGTTGTGGCGATCTCCCGCGAAGCGCAGGCACTCGGGAAGACAGCCGCTGCTGCGGTCAGGCATCGGGTCGTAGTCATGAAAAAATGACGAGTAACCGGACCAGGCCCCCCGACGTATGCAACAAACCCCGCTCCCAAAACAGGTTCACTCGAGCGGAACTTCGATGTAATCGAGCGCCCACTCCCTCATGAAGCGCACGCGCCCGGGCTCCACACAGTAGATAATCAATTCCGGATTCTCCGGGCTTCCGAGATACTTGCGAAGAAGCGCGTTCGACTCCCATATTGAGCGCAGAGTATCCCCATCCGTCACCACCTCCGCGCGGCCCGTGATGCGCACCTGGTCGTGCTGCTCGTCGAGATAACACACCTCGCACTTCGGGTTTGCCGCGAGCTCCCCTGTTTTTCCGTACCGGCGGAGATTCGCGATATAGATTCGGAAGCCATCCACACGCACGGGCGAAACCGGGCGGACGCGCGGCTGGCCGGCGGGATCGACGGTCGCGAGCACGGGAAACTTTGCACGACGGATGGTTTCTGTAGCGGCTTGGTGTGCTTCGTTCGGAGTCATCCACGGAGGAGATGCCGGGTCCGGGGATTTTGGCGAATGAAAAAACTAAAAGGAAACGCCGAAGCCTCGTTTTGTGGTGCATTTTTCTGCCCTCCGCAGCACACGTCGGTTAGACAGTCTCCGCCATGCGTCTGCTCCGCATCTTTTTAATTCTCACGGTTCTCGTCCTCATCCCGTTTTTTATCTGGGGCGGAAAATTGATGGCGTTGTTCGACGGCGAGTCGGCCCGGCGATGGATTCAATCATGGGGCGCGCTCGGCGGCGTGGCTGTCATGGCCCTTCTCATCGCGGATCTATTCCTCCCAATCCCGGCTACGGGTGTGATGTCCGCTGCCGGCTACATCTATGGAACGGTCGCCGGTGGTTTGCTGAGCGTGGCCGGCTCGTATTTCTCCGGGATGCTTGCATACTGGCTCTGCCGGAGGTTTGGACGTCGTGCAGCCGAGCGTCTCGCCGGTGCAGAAGGGCTGGCGCAAAACGCAGCGCTGTTCCGGCGCGGCGGACCATGGCTCGTGGCGCTCTCGCGGTGGCTGCCCGTTTTTCCCGAAGTGATCGCGTGCCTCGCCGGGCTCGCGCAAATGAAGCTGCGCACTTTCACCGTGGCGCTCTTGTGTGGGACTGTGCCGATGGGCTTCGCGTATGCCGCGGTAGGTGCGCTCTTCGTGAACGAGCCCGCGTGGGCGATGGGACTGAGCATCGCGCTGCCGGTCGTCCTGTGGCTGGTCTTTCGTCCGTTCCTCACACGGGAAGACGCTCGACACGATGCCACTCCCCGCTGAACGCTGCGACCATGGAATTTGCAAAAATCGTATTTGGAGTGCTCGGTGCCGCGATGGGTTTTGGCTTCGTGTATGAAGCACTGTCCGCGACGTGGTGCGTGGAGTATTTCACGCTCGGACAGGGACCTCTGATGATCGTGAAAAGCGGCTCCCCATTTTGGATCGGCCTTCAGTTTTCGTTCCTCGGCTGGTCATGGGTCGGCGGCGCGCTCGGCTGCGCACTGGCCGTGGCGGCGCGAATCGGCGGCGAAATCCAGATCAAGCCCGGCTTTTTTATCCGTCCCGTCGCGGCGCTGTTTTTCCTCGTCTCCATCGCCGCAGTGACGGGCGCTGCGATGGGCTTCTATGGTGAGAAATCGGGGCGCTATCCGTTGATGACGAATTGGTCCGGGGGCCTCGCCGCGGAAGCGCACGCGCCGTACGTCGCGCTGCAGTGGTCCCATGTCGGAGTGTATGTGGCCGCGCTGGTCGCCGGTGCCGCGCTGGTCGCGTGGACTTGGCGGAAGCGCCGCGTTTTTACCGGGATGGTGAAGGCCGCCCGAGGGCAATAGGAGAAGTGGAGCCGGTGAAGGGAATTGAACCCTTGACCTGACGATTACGAATCGTCTGCTCTACCTCTGAGCTACACCGGCACTTCGTTGCGAAGGGCGGCGAATATCGTAAGTCGCTCCGGACTTGGCAAGCGGTTTGTCGCGATTCGCACGAGCACGACCGACGACCGATTGCAGACGACCATTCTGCTACTGGTTCGCCCGATGATCTTCGTCGAGCGGGTCTGTCGGATCGACGCGCGTCTGCTCAAGGCGCCTCGCAGAATACGTGTAGCGCTCTTCCAGAAGCGACGCGACGCCGCTGTCAACGGCGAGAACTTTGGCCCGAATCAACGCGTAGTAACGCTTCAAGGCCTCGCGCTTCGCATAGTCCGTGCGCGCCGTGCGGGAGGCTTCCCACGCTGCGACCACTGCGGCATCCTGCTCGGCAAATGTGCGCGCCTTGCGATACCGAATCCTGAGATCGAGGTCGGTGGAGGTGACGGGCGGCTTCAATGTGTTGCGCCCTTTTTCCCGCGATGGGTCGGTGGCGGGGCGGATGGGAAGTCCCAGCGCATCGAGTTTGGGCTCGGCTTTCGCGGAAGCCTGCTTCGCTGGCTTTGCCTGCGGGACCTGCCGATTCTCCGGCGTGGGATTCCTGCGCAGCAACTCGAGGCCTTTGTCGTCGCGGGGAGCGGTTGACCGCGCTGGAAGCTCGGGTTTTACGGCCGACGGTTCTTCATTCGCGGGTGCAGGGGGCGGAGCGACTGGCTCGGATGGAGCAGCGGGCTCCTGCGCAATCAACGGAAGCGCGGTAAAAAGGAGCAGGAGTTTTTTCATGTGATGCATATATTGAAAGCGGACACCGTAGCGCAAGCCGCGCGGTTAAACGCCCTCCAGCTTTCCGGTGCTGTCGCCGTGTTTGTCGGTACGGACGCCCATGTTGCCAAGCATGGTGAGGAAGAGATTCGACATCGGAGTGTCCTTCGCAAACTGGATGTGTCGCCCCGGTTTCAACGAACCACCTCCGCCTCCCGCGAGGATGACGGGAAGATCGTTGTGGGCGTGGCGATCCCCGTCTGCTATGGCGCTGCCGAGGACGATCATCGAATTGTCGAGCACTGTGCCGGTGCCTTCGCGGAAGGTCTTTAGTTTTGTGAGGAATTCGGAAAACCGTTCCAGATGCCAGCGATTGATCTTCGCGATTTTCGCCTTCTTTTCCGCGCTGCCACCATGATGGGAAATCTCGTGGTGCCCGTCGTTCACGCCGAGCCACGGGTAGCTGCGGTTACTGCCTTCGCGCAGGACCATGAACGTCGCGATGCGAGTCGAGTCTGTCGCAAGCGCATGGGCCAGCAACTCGTACTGGAGCTGGACGTGTTGCGTGAAATCTCCGGGGATTCCCTCGGGCTTTTCCATCGCCGTGAGCTTCGGCATTTGCGCCTTGAATTTCTCAGATTGTTCGATGCCGACCTCGGTCTCGCGAAGCGCGGTAAGGTACTCGTCCACCTTTCGACGGTCGCTCGCACCAAGGCTGCGCTGGAGCGCCTTGGCGTCGTCGCGAACGAGATCGAGAATGCTACCGCGGCAGGATTCCCGGAGCGCTTTTCCAGCAGCTAAATCGGGGTCGGGCGCAGAACCAAAAAGCCTTTCGAAAACAAGGCGCGGATCGGCGATGGGCGGCATCGGTGAGTTTTCGTTCCGCCATGAAATATTGTTTTGATACGCGCACGCGTAACCGCTGTCGCAAGCGCCGGCCTGACGACTGGAAGTGTCGCAGGTCAGCTCCAGCGAAGGCAGGCGCGTCTCGCGGCCGACCGCCTGTGCCGCGACCTGATCGGCGGAGACGCCGATGTGGATGTCCGCACCCGCCGTTTTCCGCGCCCGGACACCGGTCAAAAACGTCGCATTCGCCCTCGCATGGTCCCCTGCCCCGTCGCTGCCAGCCCGCGCATTCAAATGCGCCAGTCCGGAGAGAACGCTGGTTTGCGCCTGATGCGCTTTGAGCGGTTCGAGGGTCGCTGGAAGATCAAAACCGGCACCAACCTTCTTCGGCGTCCAATTTTCCATGTCCATTCCGTTTGGGAGGTAGATAAAGCACATGCGTTTGGGAGCGCCGCCCAGCGCGGCGCGAGCGGGCATCATCGCTTCGAGAAACGGCAGGCCGATGCAGACTCCGAGTCCTCTCAGAAATGTACGACGTGGCAGAACGAGCGACGAATTCGTGATGTGCATATGCAATCTATAAACCACAGATGCCAAAACGCCAAGTGCTCAGAAATGGCGATTACACCTTCCGAAAGGCCCGCATCGAGAATCCCGCGATCGCCATCAGCAGTGCGGTGATTGCGAGCGTCATGAGGCGCGTGAACCATGAGGCGGTGCCGGTGGTCTTTGCCTGGAGGCCGATTTGCAGGTCGGCCTGTGTGTCCACTGCGACGGAGCGGCTGAATGTGAGCAGGCGGCCTTGCTCGGGGATATTGGCCTGGATGACCGCCGGACTGGAAACGGCGGCGTCCTGCTGTTGGATGAGTCGCTCGGCGAGGCGCGTGAATGCGGCGTTTTCGTCGGCGCTGTTGTTGTCGAGAAGTTGCTTGGCGTCCTGTTGCGTGTAGTTCGGCTCTTTACCGCCTGCGCGCAGTTTTCCGCCGAGTGCGTCGTTGCCGCTGACGTTGATATTGTTGCGAACGTTGAGTCCGACGAGCGCTTGCTGGAGCTTCAGGTTGTGAAGCTGCACGCGGGCATCTTCGTTGAACGCTTGATCGTGCTGGCTGAGTCCGAACGCATTTCCAAATGCGCGGCGGGCCTGCTGCGTGTCGCCTGCTTCCAGCGCTTTGTTGCCGAGCACGAGTTGCTGTTCGGCGGCCCTGGTCTTCTCGACCTGTTGCGAGGCTTCACCCTGGAGGTAGCTCTGCACATCGATTGATTGCGTGCGTTGCACGACCTGTTCGGCTTGTTTTTGCAACGATCCGGTCCATTTTTTGAGGGTCCATTTGTCGTTGAGATAGACGTTCCAGACAATGTTCTCGAGCGGCAGGTCGAATTTCGGTGCGAGAAGCTGGAGGTCGAGCGAAGTGGTCTCGGACTTTCCGATTTGGCTGCTGTAAAAGAGCGTCACGGGAATCGCCGCGCCGCTTGGTGATTGCTGCTCCAGAGGGATGAGAATCTGGCTGCCTTCACGCCACGGCCAAACGCCGTTTTGGTTCACGTAGGCGAACCAGAACTTCGCGTCTTTCGGCAGCGTGACGGAAAGCAGGCGCTTGTCGCCGGGGAGCATTTCCAAGCGGACTTCGGTGAGCATTGCACCGCTGTCGGCGATGACGGATTTGAGGGTGATGTTGTTGACGCGCGCAGGAAGGAGCTTCGTGGCTTCGTGGCGCACGAGCTTTAGCGGGAGAACGAATGTGGGCTCGACGAGCCTGTAGGCAAAGCTTGCGGAGGAAGCCGTGAGGTCCTGCTGAAGCGCGCGGGGGATGCTCTGCCACTCGACGGATTGCAGCGCCGCGGGCAGCGCTTCCACGCGGAGTTGCAGCCGGCCCGTGGATTGCACAGTGACGAATCCGCGCTGGAGATTCACGTCCGCCGCTTGCGCGCCGGTCACGCTGGTCTCGGCGGCCTGCGCGGTCACCGGAGTCTGATAGGTCGCCTGGAGCATGTATTGGCCGATGACGCGGCGATGTAACTTCACCTCCCACATTTGCAGTCCGGCATTCACGCCGTCTTTTACCGCGAGAAAATCGGACACTTGGTCGCCGGTGAATTTCACGTTCTCGGCGCCGACTGGCAGCGCGACGCGGAACGCCTTCAATCCGGTGTTCTCGATCTGGTATTGAAGATTTGCGGTCACCTTTACCTGTGCCTCGCCGACGACGGCGTGCTGGAGGCTCGTGACCTGCACCCACGCATCGACTTGCTCGACGTCGAGCTCAAGATTCCACGGCGTTTGCAGCACGCGGAAAGCGAGCACTCCCTTTTGCTTGATGCCCGATTTCTGCGGGTCGAGCTGCGTGATGCCTTCGCGGGTCGTCACCTGCAATCGCATGCCTTGCTCCGGCACGACGACGAACGAGCCGCGTTGTTTGCCCGCCTCGCGGAAGATGAGCTGCGGTGCCTTCCATTTCTTGACGGCCTTCAATCCAGGTCCCGTGAGCGAAATGGCGAACTGCTGCGGACCTTGCGTGCGTCCGTTCAGATGCATCGTGATGATTCGTGCGTCGCCGCTCTTCGCCTCCGTCCAGTGGCTCACCGCCTTGCCGGCAATGGATTCGACATCCATTCCTGCGGGCAGCGCGAAGCTCAGTCGGAAAATGCCGGCGCGTGTGATATCGACGTTTGCATTCACGGCGAGAAGCGCGCGATCTTCGCCGATGGAGAGCGTGTCTTGCGATTCCACGCGGACATCCGGTTCGACTGCCGATGCCTTCAGCGCGCCGGTCGCCTTCGGGTCTGCGTAGCGGAATGCGCGGCGCACGGTGAGCCCCGGAATTTGTCCGGCGAGCGCGCCGGCGAGGTTGCCGGGGAAGTCTTCGAGATTGATCGGGGCGAGTGTTTCCGAAGTGACGTCGTCGAGCTGCACTTCGTTACCCGTGGCAAATCCGGTCATGCCAATCTGACTCGCCGCGCCATCAAGCGCGATGAGGCCGACGGTCTGCGCAACGGGCAACGGTCCGGTGGCGACTTGCGAGCGGATGAGCAGTGCAAACGGGCGGGATTGCGCCGGGGTCACGGTCACGCGTAGCTTCCCTGTGTCGGGGTCAAAGCGCCATTGCGAAACGATGGAGACGGGCGCTGCTTGTTTCTCCTTCGCGGGGGCGAGCGTAACGGGGTCGATCACATCGGTAATCGTCGCGCCTTTCGGCACGGAGAAAACGAGCTCGGTGAGTTCGCCCTGCGCGGGCTTGATCGCGACGTGATGGAGTCCCTCGACGACGCCGGCCGTTGGCGCGTAGAGCTGCGTGAGTTCTGCATGGAACACCGCCTTTTCCTTCGCTGCGTCGCGGCTGCGCGGCATCCAGGCGATCCATGCGTCGTTCACCGGCGCAAGGACGAGCGTGGCCACGGTGTCTTTGCCGGCGGTTTTACGATCGATCGAAACGGCCATCGGCGACGAGATATCGACGTCGAGATTGGTCAGCGTGAGCGAAAGTGAATTCACGAGCCCGAATTGTGATGGCAGTGTGAAGCCCGTGGCGGCGTCCTTTTTCGTCACCGCAATTTGATACTGAAGCTCAACGTCGAATGCGCCCGCTTCCAGCGCGAGCAAATGATGCGCACGCTTTCCATTCGCGCTGGCCTGCACGAGCTTGAGCGTCGCTTCGGGATACGTGGCCTTCGTGAGCACGGCGGGATCGAACAGCAGCGGAAGCTTCTGCCCTTTCTGCGCCTGCCAATGAATCTTTGCAGTCGCGAATGCGAACTTCTCATCCACGCGGACTTGCTGCGTCACAGTCTCAGCAACCGGTGCATCTTTCGGTGGTTCCTGCGCGCTGGCGGGTTGGGCAAATGACACGAGCCCAGCGATGAGCAGCGCTGCGATTGCGGATGGACCGCTGTCGGCTGGCGGAGGTGTCGGCGTTGGTTCTTTAGGAGAACGCATCAGTCGCCGAATTGCAGGAATCGCGATGTGTATTATGGCGAAAAGCCCGGCGACGCCGAAGAAGCGCGCCGCGCCATTGTCCGAGCGCAACGCAGCCCATGCAAGCACGAGCCAGCCGACGAGCACGTAGCTCTTCCGTCCGGTCACCCATGCGTAAAACCAAACGCCCAGTGCGAGCATTGCGAGCCATTCGGAGCCTGTGAAACTGAATGCTGATTCCTCGATCGGAAGATTCGAAACCTCGGCGGTGAGCGATGTTCCTGGCTGCTGCACGGGGGCGAGAAACGACACCTCCCCGGGCGCTGTCCGATATTGGTGGTGGGAGATGTCTGCGAGCATGAACAGGGCAAAGCACGAGAGCGCAAACGCGACGCTTCCCATGAAGAGAGCCGTCCCATGACGCGCCGTGGCTTTGTAAACATCCGGGCGCAACACCGAGCGCCAGACCCCGATGGCTAGCACGAGCAGCGCAATCGCTCCGAACAGCACGGTGAACGCGCGGGAGCCGTCGTTTGCGAACATCCGGGCCAGCCCGGCGAAGCCCGATACATCGACTGCGCCGCCGACCGGTGTGAGCGAGCCGCCGCGGTATCCGAGGCGTTGGGCGGTGTCGGGTTCGAGCTTCCATTCTGCGAGCATCACCGGCGCGTTCACGGTAGGGGTCGTGACGCTCAATTGCCGGGCGTCTTTCGAGCGCGAGGCGAGCTTCAGTTTGATTGACAGCACTGCGTTCGGGTCCGTCTGCTGCGGAAGAGGAATGAGGTTCGCGTTGTTATCGGTAACGGGCACGACGTTCTTGTCGTTCACAGTCGCCGACCACAATTGCGTGTCAGCAGGAAGCACGATGCGGAAGTGCGCGTTGCCGCGATTCTTCACGAAGTAGTGCGCGTCCGTGAGCACCTGGCCTTCCTTGGAAATCCGCGTGGTGAGCGCTGCGCGGTCCACGACCTGGCTGATGGAATCTCCCTGCGCGAGCGGGCTCAGTTGCAGCTTCAAATCAAATGGCCGTGCGGCGTAGCGATAGGCGGCAAGGATCGGCGCATCGAACAAGAGACGATACTCCGGCGGGACTTCGCCGGTCTCCAGCGGGAGCAATCCGGGCGAGACGCTCACGGGCTTTACCTGAAATTGATATGCGCTGATGACGAGCGTGTGGCCTTGTTCGGATTGCGCGTCGAGCGGCCGCGCGCCGGTGAATGCGAGCGTGTCGCCCTGCGCCTTGAATGCGCGCTCGTACGCCGCGAGGAGTGTGTAGGCTCCGGTCACGGGCGTGTGGAGTTGCACGATGAAACCTCCTTCGGTCTTCTGCCAGTTGCGGACATCTTTGCCGGTGAACTCGACGTTCGAATACTCGTCGGAGAGCTCGATTTTGAATGCGGAAACCGGCGAGCCGGAGACAACGTAATTGAGCACGCTGCTTCCGTATGCAACGCCCTCGGCGATGGAGAATAGATGGAACGCATCCGCCTGGATGGACTGCGGGAGTCGTTCCACACGCAGGGTCGCCTGCCACGCGGCTTCGCTCAACCGGAATGCGGCCTGGATGCCGACAATCTTTCGCGGGAAAAATGCGGTCGCGATCTCCGTGAGCGCCTGCGTGCGCGCGGCGGTGAGCCGGAATCCGGCATCCGATGAAACAGCAACGTGTCCGCGGACCGACTTTGCTTTTATGACTTCAACGCGCGGCAGCACCCACTCGGCGGCACCGAGCGCTTTGTTCTGCTCGATGCGAAGCTGCACGACCTGCCGCCCGGAAACCGGCTGTCCGAAAACGATGCGCACCTCGGCTTCGGTCTCATCTACATCGCGCTGGAAGTAGTCTGTCATGCCAGCCGCCGTGAGCTTCGCGACGGCGTAGCCTTTCGGAATGCGGATGAGTAATTCGCGCAGCGGAGCCTCCCGGATATCGATTTCGATTTCGGCATCGATGCCGAGTTCCGTTTCGCCGTGATGATACGCGAGCACCTCGGAGACCGTGAGCTCCGGCAGGATCTGATCGGCTCCGATTCGCAGTGCGAAATCCGCACCGGAAAAACGGTAGGCGAACCGCTGTGCGCCGCCAGTGCGGAAGGCTGCTTTGGTTGCGTCGGTCTCGGGGAACTGTTCCGGCGAAACCTGCGAGAGTCCCTTTGCCTGCACGACTTCCAGCCGCACCGCGCCGTCATTCACGATGCGGAAGTAACCGGAAAAGCGTGTCGCGTTTTCAGGACGCATCTCGATGGCATCCACCGTTTGCGGGAACGCGCCAATCGGTGTCTGCGTCTGCACTTGAAGGGTGAACTGATTTTTCTGCGGCTGATTGAACTGCACGACCAGCTTGCGCTCCGCGGCGTTTGCGCCGGGCTCGACTTTCCATGCGAGGACGTGTTCGCCGAGCACGCGGGTGACTTCTCCGGCACCGCGCAGAAGCACTGTCACGCTGCTGAGTTCGCCCTGCATGACTTTGCAGTCGAGGAGCGCGACCTGCCGCATCAGCCCCGGTCCGACGCTGATTTGCGAAAGCATCTCGGCGGCGTAAAAGAGACGTCCCTCGGCTTCCGGCGGCGCGGATTTCCATGCGAGCTTCACGGTTCCGTCGGGCGGAAGGAAGCTCGTGAAATCATTCGCCGTGCGCTCAGGCTTTGCGGCGCCGAGGAACTCGAACTGCGTGTCTGCGGCGAGGCCTTGTAACACGATTGGCTGGAGCGCGCTTGTCGCGACGCGGAAGTCCACTGCGTTCCAGGCACCGTTTGGCCGGACGGCGGCGTTGAACTTGAACGAAAGCGGATACTCGCCGGCTTTGTCGAAGATGAGCACATACCGTCCGCCGCCCGCGCTCACGCGCCAGTCGGGGTGTTTCGGGATTTCGGTCAGCGCGATGCCGCCGGAGAGCAGCGCGATCGAGCCGCCGTTCGGGTTGGTCACGCGGGCTGTGGCGGTGAGGACAAACGCGGCATTTTGTTCCGCGAGTTGGCCGCTGAGCTTGAAGTCACGCAGCACAACCTGCCGCGATTCCGGGTCGCCGACGCTGATCTTTAGCGGGAGCGTGTAGGCGCTTCCGTGGAACTGAAACGCGAGTGCTTCGGGTTCGTCGGGCTTCAATTCTCCGCGCATCGGCTCGGGTAGAAACTTCACTTCCATCGGGAGAAGGCCCGCTGGAGCATCGGCGCGGACATCGAGGTCTGCTGTGGACTCCACCCGCACGAATCCATTGAAAAGTCCCGGCTGAGGCGGCGTAAGCGTGAAGCCTGCGACGGGTGATTTCCACGACTTCATATCGCGCTCGGCGACGACACTGACGAACAGTTGCGTGAGTGGTTTGTCGCCTTTCTTCGGGCGGAGAATGAGCGTGCGCGGCCCGCCGGGTTCCTGTCGGATTCCCCAATCTTGCAGCCCTTCGCCGGTGACTTCCTTGATGTCGCCTTCACCTGCGATGGTCAGCGCGAACTCCTTTGGCTCGCCTTGCAGAACATCGAGCGTCGCCTCGATATTGGTGCGGATTTTTTCGCGCGAGACTTTGACCCATTGGCGAACGCTCGTGGAGTAGATGACCTTTTGTTCGCTGGTTGGCGCGCCGAATGTGCCTTCGATGGTGAGCTTCGCTTTTCCGTCGGCGACACCGCCGTTGATGGAGAGGTCTTTCACCTCGGCGGTCTGTGCAAAGGCGAGGCACGGCGCGAGAAGGAATGCGGCGAGTTTGTGGAGTTTCATAATTCAGTTGGTGTGGAGATTCAAAAAGTCGTGGCGCTGCGACGTGGCACGAGCGCCCTCGCTCGTGGCTGTGCTCCGGACGCCCTCGTCCGGCATCGCCCATCGGCGCAGCCGGATATTTTTGCGGCTTCGCCGTTTGGCTTTGCCGACCGGGGCGGTCGGGACACGATCACGAACGGGGCGGTCGTGCCACATGGAATGCATCGCGTTCATCGGCCGGATATGCTCTTGGCCTGCCGGATCATCCATTCGAGCCTGCTGGGGCGCGGGTCTGCGCCGTAGATGGCGGGGATGCCGTTAATCATTCCGAGCAGGCGGTCCGTAGTCACGTCGCCGGCGAACGGGCTCTGTGCCAGCCATTCGGAGAACGCCGCCGCCGTCGCTGCGAGGCGCAGGCTGGTGCCGGATTGCTCGAGCGCAGGTGCGGGCGCGGTGAAAGGAACGGCCCACTCGTGCTCTTTGTAGTCACTTGTGCCGGGGACTTTGAAGCGGACGCGAACAGTGGCGATGTCGCCTTGTCCGCGCGGGTTTACTTCCACGGTGTAAAGCGCGTTGCCGGATTCTGCCGCGCCGATTTCTGCGGCATCGACGGTGTTGTCGCGGAACTGCTCCTTTTTGAGCTGATGTTTCGCGTAGCCGAGCTGGCGATACGAGGTCACGCGCTTTGGATTAAATTCCACCTGCACCTTCACGTCGGACGCCGCCACGCGCAACGCTCCGGCGAGTTGTCCGGCAAATTCCGTCGCTGCGGCCTCGGGTGTGTTGATGAAGCCGTAGCGCCCGTCGCCATTGCGCGAGAGCTGTTCGAGCAAGTCGTCGTTGTATCCTTCCCAGCCGACTCCGAAGCAATCGAACGCGACGCCTTGTTTGCGGTGCGACTCCACTTTTTGCTTCAGCGTTTCGGGATTCACGTTGCCGAGATTTGCAGCGCCGTCGGTGAGGAGGACGACACGGTTCACGCTGCCGACCTGGTAATGCTTCAGCGCGGTCTGGTAGCCGAGGTCCATCGCAGCGCCGAGGTCGGTGCCGCCTTGCGGTGTGATCTCGCCGACACGATTTGTGAACTCGGCGGCCTTGTCGCCGGTGACGCCGTCGGCCCACAGGCGCGGCGTGCGCGAGAATGTGATGATGCTCAGCTTGTCCTGCGGCTGGAGTTGCTTCGATAGCACGGTCAGCGATTCCTTCAAAATGCGCACACGGTCGGCGCGCTCCATCGATCCGGAATTGTCGAGCAGCAGCACGAGATTCAGCGGACGGCCGGGCTGGCGGCCGGCGGCCGCGGTCTTCACGGAGATGCGGAGTAAATCGCGATTGTGCGCAAACGGATACCGGGCCCGCTCCGATGCAAACGCAAGCGGCGCTCCGGCGGCGGGCTCGGGGTCGCGATAGTCGAGTGCATTGATGAATTCCTCGCTGCGGACCGATGCAGCCTCGGGCATCGTACCTTTTTCCAGGCTCACTCCCGCGAGCTTGAAGGACACGTCGCTGACGTTCAGCGAAAACGTGGAGAACGCATTCTCGGCAGTCGCAACCTCTGGCTGCGGCACGGGTGGCGGCTCGGCTGCCTTTGGTGTTGCGGGTGGCTCGGCGGCGGGCGGCGGGGTTGCAGTTGCCGGCTTCGCGGGTGTTTCGGAAGCCGGTTCTTGAGGCACTGGCGGGATCGCGGGGGCGAGTTGCGCCTGCAACTCGGCAAGCTTCTCCCGAGTCTTGTTCTGGTTCTCAGACAATGTCTTCAGCTTATCTTCCTGAATTTGGAGATTTGTCGCGAGCGCGCGCTCCACGCCGCCCAACTGGTCCGCAACAATATTGCCATGCGAAATCGTTGGATCTTCGATATTCAGAATCCGAATCGCTTCGTTAAGTTGCTCGGGCTTCAGCTCTTTGGTGCGCTTCACCTGGCTTTGCAACTGTTCCACCTTCTCGCTCTGCTCTCTAACCTGCTGTTCCGCGATCTGGACCTGCCTCTCAACGCCCTTCTCCAATTCCTCGCCCCGTCCCCTGATTGAGGCGCGTTTGGAGTCCTTCTTTTTTACCGCATCCTCGGGCTTTGCTCCACCTGCGGGTTTACCGTCAACAGCAAGCCCAGAGAGGTCGCCACCATTCACAATTGTTGGCAGTTGGAATGTCCCGGTGGCCAACTGCAGCGCAGATACGTTTTCCTCCAGTTTTTGCTCTCCGCCGAAATCGCGCTGCAATCCGTAAGCCTTCTTTCCTTTTTCTACATGGAGTCCCACCGCGTCTTTGCCATTGCGATCCGATTGAGGCTCGGTGGCTCTCGCCACGCCGGTAATGTTCAGCGTGCCGTTGCCCGCCTTTTGCAGCGGGGCACCATGGTTTACGAAGCCTTCGAACTCGGCGACTTCGGGAGTCGTCTTAAGGTCGATGGCATCATCGAGCGTGACGTCCGGCATTTTCTTCGCGGAATCCGCGAGAGACTTCGACAGTTCGACCTGTTCAAAGGCAACGGGCCCGGTCTGCGCAGCGACGGTTTTTTCCTGCGGAATAATTGCGCGGAATCTGGCAAGCGTCTCACGTTTCTCCTGCGTCGGCGCTGCGTCGTCGGCTTTCGCAATTTGCGCCAGCGTTCCTCCGGACACAGTAATTGTGCCGAGTCCACGATGGTCCGTGTCTTTTTTCTCGCCGTCCTTCCCGACAGCGCCGGGGTCGGATTTTCCAGCCACATCAAGCGTGGGTGTGGCATAGTATGCCATGCCTTTGGCGAAAGTAATCGGCGCGTCAGTGGGTTGATCGGGCTGTGCTTTTTCGGGGCCGGATTGCGGCTCGACATCCCCAGAACGGGCCACCGGTTTAAGACCACCCGCGAAGCCTCCGGCTGTCTGACCGAACCATTGGGCTTTTTTTTGATCGGCTTCGACTTCCTTGCGCTCCCAGGTGTTGATTCCCCCGTCCGCGATTTCGAATCGGCGGGATTTCTGTTCGGGTGCCTTGGCTGGCGCTGTCACATTGGCGAGTGAGCCGTTGCTGTATTCTGCATCGACCACCGCATTCTTGTCCTCGCCAAGTGATTTTCGCCGGAACTCAGTGACCGTGTTCTCGGGAGCAGTGAGCCGATACATCGAGGCTGGACCGTCCGCAAGGTCCAGACGCTCACTTTTCTGGTTCTGCTCATGGAGGTCCTTCCGTCCTTCGCCCCACGCGCGACCGTTGGCGCGTGATTCGTCGCTCTCACGGTAGAAATCATCGGTTACGGGTTTCTGCGCGGCGACCTTTGCCTTGGTGTCAATGGCCGCGCCGCCGCCGCCCATGGACGATTTCCACGAGTCATTCGGGACTTTCATCCGGCGCTGAAGATCGCGTTCTCCAGTGAGTTCGACTCCGCCAGCGGCAGTTGCCAGGGATGTGGGATTTTCGGGAGCGGGAGTCGGCGCTGCGGTTGCCACAATCGGCGCGGGAAGCGCAGGTGGCGCTCCGGCAGCCCGCCCATCCTGGACGGCGAGCTTGTCTCCAATGTATCCGAGTTCAACCCCCGGTTTCGGAGCGGGTGCGATTTCCGAATTGTCGCCCCAAGCATTGAGCTTCTTGCCAAGCGTAACTCTCCCCGCAGTGGAGAGAGGCGCCGAGACATCCATGTCGTTCGCTGCATCTCCGAGCGCTGCGACAGGTGCCGGTGCACTGGTCGGCTGCGGAGCTCCGGCGGGGCCGGACGTCGGCGGGACAATCGCGAAGTCATACGCAGAAGCGGTGCCGTCGGTATCAAACATGAGGTTGCTATTGACTGCTGCGACTTCGCTGCGACCCAGAGCGGGCTTGCCCGTTGCAGGACGGGCTTCTTTTTCCCTCGAAATCTCGGACCTCAAATCCGAAAGCTTGTCCACCGCAGCCAGTTTGCTCACGGCCTCGCCAGATGACCGGGCGTCACCAGCCGCGAGCGGCTCTGGGTTGGTCGATGCGAGCCCTTCGGAGCCACGGGGAGGCTGGACTTTCGATTCGTCGGCTGCGGCTTCCATGGTGCGCCCAACACCGCCGTAGATTCTTGGGGCCAGCCTGTACAAACCACTTTTGTCGCTCCCAGAGTCGGACTGAGATCGCAAAGCTTCCGACAATGACGTTGTCGCGGGATGGCCCGGAAAACGTTGGTATTCCCTGGTAGTGGGTTGGGATGCGGCGAGAGACAAAGTAGTTTGTCCGCTCGTCGCTTGCGATTTGCCGTTAAACGCCCAGTTTGTCCCTGCCGACGGCACAGTCGTCCCAAACCGATCCGCCGGGGCGCCGGGCATGGCCTCGGATTCCTGAGTTACGGACGGCAGGTAAAGCGCGCTGGCTCCACCCCGGCTTTGACGATTGTTGTCGCCGTTCGAAGCGATCGCTCCAGTCGGGGCGGGCGCAGATGGTGCCGCACTTTCGGCAAAAAGCTGGTGCGCCTCGGGCATTGCGGCAGCGTCCCGCGAAAATGCGGCACTGGCACCCCGCTGAGCGACCCACTTTGAATCGGACTTTGCCTCGGCGACCGTGCCGAGGACGGACTCATTCAGCTTCGCGTATCCATCGCCCGATCGAGAATCCGCAGGCTCGGTGCGGGCTGCTTCTTGTACCGCCACCGCCGTGTCCAAATACCTCTGCCCAGAACGAGCAAATATGGTCGAACTCAGGTCCGATTCCGAATACTCGGAATGTTTCGCAGACGCCGTTCGGGATCGGCTGCGCAAAACCGAAGACGCGGGCAAGCAAATCGCCGCGCCCACGATAAACATCGCCGACGCCGCCAGCCCCATCGGTACCATCCATCTCCAATCGCGACGACGCTTTGTCGCGACGGGTTTCGGCGCGAGCAGGGTCGTCGCGGACGGCAGGGCCTTGATTCCACGGAATTGCGCCAGCAGTTTCTCTCGGCGTTCCTTCGACAGCTTCATCGGCGTCGCCGGTGCGGGCTGTTCGGGAAGGGTGCGGGCCTCACGGAGTAGATCCACAGCGTGGCGGAGCCGGGCGTGAAGCGCCGTCAGTTCGGGGTCGGCAGCAATCTGCGCGAGCAGCGCGGCGGCTTCGTCGGGCGGGAGTTCGCCCATGAGCAGCGCAGTGATGCGGATTTCCAATTCTTCCTGTGCTGTGCGTGGTGCGTCGGGGTTCATAGAAGACCTCCTGAAAATGACGAGTTTGCGGCAGCGCGGATAAAGTAGCTCGCGAGTCCCTTCGCGGCATTGCCACACGGCGAAGCCGCATTTTTGATGAATTGCCGCTTCACGGGTGTCGTGAGTCCGCGAAGGGACTCGCGGGCTACTTTGGAGTTTCGGACGTTCATCGTGCCACCTCCGTATTCGCGAGTTCCACGGCCATCGCCTTCAGCGCGTGGTGGAGGAGATAGCCGACGTGGCCGACTTTCAGTCCCGTCTTTTCCGCGATCTCTGAGTAGGATAAATCGTCGTCAAATCGCAGCCGGATGATCTCTTTACTCCGGGCATCCAGCGTTTCCAGAACCAGCCGCACCAGCCCGATTCCTTCGCCGCGGGCGATTTGTTCATCGGGCATCGGCTGGGAGTCCGCTGCTTCATCCTGGGGCGCGTCGTCGTCTTTCGTGTGGTCGCCGGAGAGCACCAGCTTGTTGGAGCGGCGCTGATGGTCCACGACGAGGTTGTGCACCGTGCGGTAGAGCCACGGTTGCGGCTGTCGGACATCGCCAAATTGTGTGTGAAGTTTCATAAACGCCTCCTGAACGACATCCTCCGCCGTGCTGAAATCCCCGAGTAACCGCCGGGCATAAGCCAGCAACGGCGACTCCAAGGCAGCAAAT
>JANMGP010000351.1:0-28961 GCA_031374705.1 Verrucomicrobiaceae bacterium
CCTTTCCGGTTTTGTTCCGGCCCCGACACAAAAATGCCTTCGTTCGCATCGGTACCCTTCATTTTCCGCCCATCAGCACCAGCAAGCCCGCAATGATCAGCGCTGCGCCGCCTGCGATTCGCCATGTGAAGGGCTCGCCGAGGAGCATCACGGACAATGCGAGTGTCACGAGGATGCTGCCTTTATCGACGAGCGAGACGAATGACACCGTCCCGTCTTTCATTGCGCGATAGTAGCAGACCCATGAGACAGTCGTCGTAAACGCGGAGAGCGCGAGCAGTGCTATCGATTTGCTGCCGGCGCTTCGGAGCGGAGCGGTGCTCGCGTTACCCCACAGAAATAGATTCGCAACGACGAACACACACACAAACACCGTGCGCACGGCCAGTCCCAGGTCGGCGCTCAGTGTCTTGAGTCCCGCCTTTGCGACGACGGAGGTGAGGCCCGCGAAGATGGCAGACACAAACGCATAGATTTTCCACTTTTCCATGGACCGCAGTCTATGTCTCCGCGCCCGTATTACCAGCACCCCGAAGCGGACCTATGCGAACTCGTCGGGCTCTTTTTTGAAGCGAGCGATCCATGCGCAGAGCGCGGGGAGGACGAGGAGATTGAGCGCCGTGCTGCTGGCGAGGCCGCCGAGGATGACGATGGCCATCGGGCCTTCGATCTCGCGTCCTGCTTCGCCGCTGCCGAGGGCGAGCGGAAGCACGCCGAGGGCGGTGACGAGAGCCGTCATGAGAATCGGCACGACGCGTTCGCTCGCGCCGCGGGCGACGGTTTCGAGGTTCCACTCCGCGCCTTCTTCGAGCACGAGATGCTCGTAGTGCGAGAGGAGCATGATGCTGTTGCGCATGCTGATTCCGAAGAGCGTGACGAAGCCGACGAGCGAGCCGATGCTCATGACGCTGCCGCTGGCGAATACGGCGAGCACGCCGCCGACGAGTGCGAACGGGATGTTCGCAAGGACCAGGGCGACGTGCCTCGCTTTGCCAAAGACGAGCGAGAGCAGAATGAGGATGCCGAAGAGCGCGATGCCGCTGTGGACGATGAGTTCCCGCTGTGCCTGTGCCTGTTCGCCGGCTGCGCCGCTCCATTCGAGATAGACGCCTTTGGGCAGGCGGACGTTTTTATCCACCCGCTTGCGAGCCTCGCTGGTGAAGCTGGAGACGTCGCGTTTTTCGACGTTGCACGTGACGGTCTGGCGGCGGCGCGCGCCGTCGTGCTGGATGCTCGGGCGGCCGTTGGTGAGCTCGACATCGGCGAGCTGGCGGAGCGGAACGCGGAGTCCGTCGCCGTTGGTAACGAGCAAATCACCGACGCTCTCGGGATCGCGGCGTGCCTCGGGTGCGAGAATGACGGCGAGTTCGTGAATGCGGTTGCCGCGGACCATTTGGGCGACGTCGGCGCCCTGGAATGCAGTCTGCACGGCTTCGAGGACGGGGAGCGGCTGGAAGCCAAATTGCGTGAGGCGCTCCGGCCGTAGGTGCACCGCGAGGACTGGCGCTCCCGGCGGGGCCTTCACCTGCACGTCGGCGTTTCCGTTGACAGCGGCGAGCTCGGCTTCGACGAGGCGTGCGACGCTGTCGAGTTTGTCGAGGTCGTCGCCGAACACGTTTACCACGACTTGTGCGGTCTCGCCGGAGATCGTCTCGCCGATTCGGTCACCCAGAAATGTGAGCACTTCGCTGGAGATGCCGGGCGTTTCTTCGAGCAAATCACGGAGAGCCTCCTGCGTCTCGATTTCCTGCTCGGGCGTGGTGCCGCGTTTGAGCTCGATGTGGAACTCGCTCTTGTGGGGCCCCCATGTGTCCTCTCCCATTTCGGCGCGTCCCACCTGCTGCTCAACGGTCGCGATGCGGTCGAGCGCGAGCATTTGTTTGGAGACCGCCTTGCCGACTCGCATCGTCTCTTCCAGCGAAGATCCCGGCCGCAGCGACAGCGCGGCGACGAAGTGACCTTCGCGAAACTCCGGCAGCAGTTCGCCACCAAATCCCCGCGCGAGAACGAGCGCGCCGATTGCGAGCACGAGGGCAAATGCTGCGGTGAGCTTTGGCCAGCGCGCGAAGAAAAGGCACCAGTCGCGGTGGAGCTCTTTCATCCAGCCGATCCACGCGGGCTCGGCGTGCTGTTTCGCGCCACCGAGCAGCATGAGGCAAAGCGCCGGAGTGACCGTGAGCGCGACGGCAAGTGATGCCAGCGTGGAGAGGATAAATGCGACACCGAGCGGCGCAAAGAAGCGTCCTTGCAGACCGGACATCGTAAGCACCGGCAGGAACACGACACACACAATCAGCGTCGCATACACGACTGCTCCGCGGACTTCGATGGAGGCATCGAGCACCACCCGGGCTATCGAACGCGGCACGGCGAGCGACGCATTCTCGCGCAGACGGCGGAGGATGTTTTCCACGTCGATAATGGCGTCGTCCACGACCACGCCGATGGCCACCGCGAAGCCGCCGAGCGTCATCGTATTCAGCGAAACGCCGCACCAATCCAGCACAAGCACCGCAGTGAGCAGCGAGAGCGGGATGCTCAAAAACGAGATGAGCGCCGTGCGTAAATCGAGCAGGAAAAGCAGAAGCACGATCCCCACGAGCGTGCCACCGATGAGCAGCGAGTGTCCGACATTTGCGAGCGCCGTTTCAATGAACGTCGCGGGGCGATGCAGGCGCGGGTAAAGCGTGATGCCGTTCTTCGCGAACGCGGGCTTCATTTGCTCGAGCGTGTGTTCCAGCGCGTGCGTGACGCTCAACGTGTTTGCGCCGTACTGGCTGCGGAGCGTGAGCAGCACGGCGGGTTTCCCCATCACGAGGGTGTCACCGAACTTCGGTTCCGCGCCGAGAACGACGGTGGCGACATCGCGGATGCGGACGACCGGTGTGCCTTTGCGCACGACAACTTCGCCCAACTCGGCGGGCGTGAACATCTGGCCATCGGTCTGGATGACAACGCGCTGCGAAGGCGTATCGACAAAGCCCGCGCCACGCACGCCGGTCGCGGCTTTGGCGGCGTCGAGGATGTCGGTGACTGTGAGATCAAATGCGGCGAGTTTTTCCGGAAGCACCTGCACCTGAAGCTGCTCCACTTCGCCACCGAACACATTCGTGCCGGCGACGCCGGGGACCGCGAGCAGACTCGGCTTCAGCGTCCAGTCCGCGAAGGTCCGCAGCTCACGTGGCGTGAGCTTGTCGGAAATCATGCCGACTTTCAGGAGGTCCATCGTGGAGGATACGAGCGGTGACATCGTGGGGGCGTTCACACCGTCCGGGAGCTGCCGCGCAAGCGTGCCGAGGCGCTCGGAGAGAGCCTGCCGCGCGAGATGGATGTCGGCGGTCGGTTTGAAAACCGCCGTGACCACGCACAGTCCCTGAATGCTTTCCGAGCGCACCGATTCGAGGTCCGATGCACCGTTCACCGCGTTCTCCACGGGTCGCGTGACGAGCGTCTCGACCTGCTCCGGGGAGAGTCCCGGCGCCTCGGCCTGGATGGTCACCTGCGGCTGCACAAACTCCGGGAACACATCGAGCGAAGCCTGCGAGGCCACGAATCCGCCCCAGCCAAGAAGCACGAGCGAGAGCGCCAGGACGATGCCACGATGGCGCAGCGAAAGGCGGACGATTGCCGTGAGCATTTACTCCTCCTCCGCGGAACCAGCCGCCGCTTTCATTTCCTCCGAGAGCAGCACCTGCGCTCCCGTGACGACGATGAGATCATCTGCCTTCAGCCCGCCGTCCGCCGCGCTGATGAACCATCCTTTTTCCAGCGGCGAATCGAGATTGACGGGCTTGCGCACGAACTTCTCCGACTCCTCCTGCACAAAGACCCACGTGCGCCCATCGTGCCGCAGCACAGCCGCGCGCGGCAGCAAAAATCCCGGACGCGGCTTCTCCCAAAGTTGCAGCCACGCCGTGAGCGCCATGCCGGGGCGGAGCGGAAACGGCGGCTTCTCCACGAGCATGACAAAGCCCTGCGCCTGCGTCTTCGGATCGGCATCCGCCGATGGCGAAACTTGCGTCGTTTCGATCGGCTGCGACTCGCGACCCATCACGAGCAGACGTGCAGCGCGGGGCGCGTCGGTGAGTGCATCGCCGGGCAATAGATCCGCCCGGACGAGCGCTGCGTCCCCGCGGACCAGCGCGTCGATAAATGCGCGGCGCTTGGTTGCGTCGCCTGCCGGCAGCGCCGTGCCCCATTGGAGAGTCGCCTGACGCCGCAGGCTGTTCGCCTTGATTTCATCAGCCCGGAACTGCGCCTCCGCAGTTTCAAACGCTTTGCGCGAAGTATTTTCACCCGCGGCGAGGAGCTTTTGATTGCGCTCAAATTCCGCCCGCGAAGCCGAGACCGCCGCATCGGCGGACGCGAGGTCTCCGTCGAGTGCGACAAGCGGGGATGGGTCCAGCACCCGACCAAAAGCGATGCGGCGCGGTGCAAGTTCGGATTTCTCCGGTTCCGCCATCTCGACGCCGACGGCCTTCCACTTTTCCTTTTCGAGCATCACGACAAAATCCTCGTGCTCCGGCTCCGCCTCCGCGCCCTCGGCTGCCGGAGGTTCTGCGGAATGTTCCGCTTCTCCTTCGTGCTTTGCCTTGAAGCCCCGCCAAAGGGCCCACGCAAGGACGGCGAGCGCGAGGCCGATGATGATAAAGTGTGAGGCTTTTTTCATTTAATCGAGCGGGGTTTGCGTCGCTTCCTGGAGCGCGCCCATTGCGGCTTGGAGCTCGATGATGGCGTCGAGCCGCGAGATGCGCGTGGTGGAGCGTTCGACTTCGGCGCTGACGAGTGCGAGCTTGTCGCCTTCGCCGGCGGCGAGGATGCGCTGGAGGCTCTCGATTTGGCGGCCCTGCTCTTTCAGCAAATCCGCGGTCGTGGAGAGCTTCGCGCGCGCTGCTTCCACTCCGGCTGCGGCGCGGTCGCAATCTGCGAGGACTTTGGCCTGCACGGCGTCGAACTTTGCGGCTGCTTCCTTGCGCTTTGCCTCGGCCTCGCCGATGGGGCCTTTGTTTTGGTTTAAAATGGGGAGCGTCAGCCCGATGCCGAGCGCCCATTTGTTCTCGCCTGCGTCGAGCTGGTAGCCGGGATTGAGATGGATGTCGGGATATTGCTTCGCGACTTCGAGCCGGAGCGCGGCCTCTGCGGCGGCATACTCGGCGAGTGCGGCGATGACATCGGCGCGGTGCGTGAGCGCGGCCTTTCGATGCGAGAGGCTGATGCCCGGCACGGTCTCAAAAGCCGCGTATGAAAACTTCGCGCCCGAGAGTCCGCTCGTGCTCATGGTGAGCGACTCCGCCAGCGCAGCGCGGGCGAGCGCGGCGGACTTCGCGGCGTCGGAGCCTTGCAGACGGAGTTGCGCAGCGAGCAGACGCGGCTGCGATGTTTCCATCATGGAGACGGCACCGGCTTTGATGCGTTCCTGGATGAGTCGCAGCACCTCGGCCTGCTTTGCCGAAGCCTCTTCGATGAGCGCCGTTTTGCGCTCCGCAGCCGAGAGTTCCAGCATCGCCTTGCGAACCGCCGCACGGACTTTCCAGTTGGCCTCGATGACCCTGGCCGCCGCTGCGCGGGATTGCTCGCTTGCGACGTCCATGCGGCGCGAGCGCTTGCCGGCGGTCTCAAAGGTCCAGTCGAAATCCACGCCGTACGTCCCAGCGATCCACGAGGTATTCGGCGTCACCGCCTGCGGCGAAATCGCGACCGTGGGATTGGGCCGCTCGCCTGCGGTGCCGAGCGCGGCGCGCGCGGTCGCGTATTGGGCGCGCGCAACGGCGACGTCGGCACTATTGGCTAGCGCGAGCTCCGTCAACGAATGCAGCGTCCACGTTTTGCCGCCGAGTTGGCGACCCGTGAGAACGGCTGCGCGATGCGACGGATTGAGCGGCGCGGATTCAAAATGGACACATCCCGCGCAGGCAAGGACGAGCGCGGAGGTGAAGGTGAGACGGCGAATCATACGAACTGCTTACTCGGGCGCGACCTTTCCGTCTGCCAAATAAGCGACCTCGGTGACTTTGCCCTTCGCGTTCACGTAAGCGGCTTCGTAAGTCACGATGCCGTCCTCCTGAATCTTCATCACGCGCTGAATCTTGCTGCCCTTCGGCAATCCGGCCTCGATGGCCTTGCGCGCGGCGTCCGGCACGGTGGCCAATTCGACCGTCTCTTCCTCGCCTTTGACCTTCCCGTCGGCAGTCACGGCGACTTCGTGGTTGGGCTTGCCGGGCGCGGTGAGGACGGCCTCATAGACAGTAACCTTTCCGTGCTTCTCTGTGGACACGGCTTCGATTTTCATCGCGTGCTCGGCTGCATATTTTTTCAGCCCTTCCGCAGCGGCGGCCGGGATTTTGTCCATGCCCTTCACGGGCGCGTCTTCGGCGATGGCGGTGGATAAAAATGCCGCGGCGATAGCGGCAAGAATGCTGGCGGTGGATTTCATGGTTCTGATGTGTGTTTTGGTTGGCAGCGCATCTGCTAAAGCGCGCGATTTCGATCCTCTTATTCTCCGGCGCAGATAACAAGGACTACACCGCGCGCATGACGAGACCGTAAGGAAGCCTTCGTGCTCCAAGATTGCCGCCTGGGGTGAATGTCACATTCATATGGCAAAAACTGCCGTTTCGAGCATCGTGGGGGTGGCACCCGACTCATCCTAAACCAAACACCCATAATGCTCCGCTACATCCTGTCTCTGCTAATTTTTGCCGTCGCATCATCGCATGCGCAACTCACGATCACCGAATTCCTCGCCAGCAATTCCAATGGATTGCAGGACGAACTCGGCAATGAGGAAGACTGGCTGGAGATTCAAAACACCAGCACCGGCACGGTGAATCTGAGCGGCTGGTATCTGACCGACGAAGCCGCAAATTTGCGCAAGTGGCCGATGCCTGCGTGGACTCTGAATGCTGGAAACCGGATGGTCGTTTTCGCCTCGAATCGCAACAAGATGCCTGTCCAGACAGCAGCGGGCGTGGACAACGCGGGCTCGGCGGCGTCACCGCGGCTGGCGACGAATTTCAAACTGGGCGCAGCAGCAGCCGGGTATCTCGCGCTTTCACAGGACCAGGCCGGCGGCGCGATTTCCGTGATTTCTTCATACGCGAGTTATCCGAAGCAGGTGACGGACGTGCCTTACGGACTCGCGGTCAATACGTCGGCGCTGGTGACTGTTTCGTCCGGCACGAAAGCGCTCGTTCCCACCGTGGGCAACGGCGGCAGCGCGCTCGGAACGACGTGGCGCGGAGCCGCGGAGCCATTCGATGACTCTGCCTGGACAGTCGGCACGCAAGGCACGGGCGTGGCCGGGACGGCGACGGTTGTGAACGCGGCGAACCTCAAGCTGCGGCTCAATGCGAATGATGCGGCGAATTTGGTGACGGACACTTCCGGCGCTGTACACAACGGCGTGAATACGAGCAGCACGACTATTTTCATGCCGAGCGCGACAGACACGCAAACGACGCCGATTCTGCGTCGCGGGGCGATGCAGTTTGCGCAGGTGAGCGCTTCGCAGGTGACGATCCCGGCGCACGCGGATTTCACTGCTTCGAGTGGCTCGATTATGTTTTGGATGAAAGCCGGCAATGTGACCGGCGGCGGCAGCGAGTCCTCGATGCTGTGGGATCGCCGCATCGGCGGGGTCGGCGGGATTATCGGGCTGATGAATACGACGTTCAACGTCGGGAATGCGGGGAGGCTTTTCTTTCAGCCCAATGGCGGCGGCTCTTCGTTCTATTCGACGGTGCGGCTGGACGATGACCAATGGCACCACGTTGCATTCGTCTATAATCAGGTGGCGGGCGGCGCGGACACATTTTACGTGGATGGTGTGGCTCGCGGCACGGTGACTCACGGGACAGCGTGGTCGTGGCCCGCCGCCCAGCAAATCGAGCTGGGCCGCTCGCACGATGCCTACTGGCACAAATACAATGGCCTGCTCGACGAAGTGCGTTTTTATAACGCGGCGCTGAACATCACACAGATCGCGTCGATCTATAATGGGGCCGACGAAAACGTGGCTGCGTCGGACGTAGGCCTGAGCGTATCCGCCGCGCTGCCGGGAAATGCAGGCGCGTTTGTGCGCATCCCGTTCACGGTGGCGAACCCTGCGCTGTTTTCCTCGTTGCGGCTCACGTCGCGGGTGAACGATGGCTTTGTCGCTTACCTCAACGGCACGCAAATCGACTCGCTCAACGCGCCCGGCTCGCCTGCCTACAACTCGGTATCGACCAACACGGCGCTGGCCACAAAGTCGAAGGTCACGGACGTTGCGGTGACGGCTGGATTGCTCAACGCGGGCTCAAACGTTCTCGCCATTCACGCGATGAACAATTCGACGAGCGACGCAAACTTCCTCGCGCTGAGCACGCTCGATGGCGTGTCGCTCGACCCCGCTGGGAACTATCTCGTCTCCGCAACGCCCGGCGCAGCGAACAGCGCCATCCGCACGAACATCGGGCCGTTTATCTCGAACGTAACGGGTGAGCCCGGCAACCTCGTAGCGCGTCCCGCGGGCGGCGCAGGCAGCCCGGATATCGTCGTCACGGCGACCGTCGTGCCGAGCCTTCGGCCGCTCGCCACATCGAATCCCGTGCAGCTCGCATTTCGCACGATGTATGGCGCTGAGACCGTCATCAACATGACGCCGATCGTCGGCGGCCAGTATTTTGCCAACGTCCCAACGACGCAGCTCACCGCCGGGCAGATGCTCCGCTGGCGCATCATCGCCACGGACAACACGGCGATCCAAAGCACCGGACCGTCGTATCTCAGCACGACGGACTCTGACCAATACTACGGCACCGTCGCCCTGGATGGGATCACGACGCAGCTTCCGATTTATCACGTCTTCGTGCCGGGGACTTATACGTTCAACAACGCCCATCCCATCGACACGAATAATGTCGGCGGACGCGCGTCGTTTTTCTACAACGGCGAGCTCTACGACAACGTTTACATCCGCATCAAAGGCGACACCACACGCACCCTGCAAAAGCGGGCGCATCGCGTCGATTTCAACAGCGACCATCAATTGAAATGGGCCCCCGGAAAGAGCCGCCTGCGCGAACTGAACCTCAACGCCGAATACGTCGATCCGACATTCTCACGGCAATACATGAGCATGTGGTTCCACCGCGTGACGGGCACGGGTGCGGCAAATCATTTCCCCGTCCGCTGCCAGATCAACGGCGTCTTTTGGCAGCTCGCCTTTCACACCGAGACGCAGGATTTCGAGATGCTGGACTACATGGGCCTCGACCCGAACGGCGCGATGTACGCAAGCGTCGGGCAGATGGCCGGCGTCGCGGGTGAAAAACAAACGCGAATCACGGAAGGCACCACCGACATGGCGAATTTCGTCACCGCAATTACCAACGCGAACCTCACCACGCGGGAAAACAACGTCTTCGATCAAATCGACCTTCCCTCGACCATCAACTACATCGCCGCCTCGCGGATGATGCAGGAAGGCGACGACGTGTGGGCAAACATGGTCATCTACCGGGACAGCGACGGCACGGGTGAATGGCGCGTTATCCCGTACGACCTGAACCTCTCGTGGGGGCAGCTTTACTACGCCGACTACACCGCGACGCACACGGGAATGCTCGCAACCGACGACTCGGACAAGAGCCACCCGCTCTATGGCAACGCATCGTGCTGGACACAGAATTACGCCGGCTTCCGATACAACCGGTTCTACGACGCCATCATTTCTGTGCCTCGCACTCGCGCGATGTTGCTGCGGCGCATCCGCACTTTGATGGACACCTACTTGCAGCCGCCCGGCACGACGAACGGGATTTTTGAAACCGAGCTCGACACCCACATCGCCCGCATCACGCCGGAAGCCGTGCTCGACCGCACGCAATGGGGCTGGCCTGCAAACGGCGGGCCTTACGGGCTCGGCAACGTCGCCTTTTCCACCGCCGTGAGCGATATGAAAAACGGCTTCATCACACCGCGCCGCACGCACTATTTCAATACGCACACATCCACGACAAACGTCGGCATCGCCAATGCGAACAGCGCCGGAATCCCCGCCACGCCGCAAGCCGCGTCTTTCCCGTTTACCATCTCCGCTTACGACTACAATCCGACCGATGCGGGCAAACAAAACGCCGAGTGGATTCAGCTCACGAATCCGAATGCATTCGCCGCAGACATCAGCGGCTGGACGCTTTCCGGCGCAGTCGACTTCACATTCAAAAGCGGCACAGTCGTCGCGGCAGGCACGTCCATCTACGTCTCGCCGAAGCAACTCAGCTTCCGCGCACGCACCACGACGCCGCGCGGTGGCGAGGGGAAATTCGTCGTCGGGCCGTACAGCGGTCAGATCTCCGCACGAGGAGAAACCATCAAGCTGCGCGACGCGACAGGCATCATCGTCACCAGCGCGACCACACCCGCAAATCCGACTGCCGGCCAGCAGCAACTGCGAATCACTGAACTGAACTTCAATCCAACCGCGCCCACCGCCGGAGAACTCACCGCGCTGCCCGGAGTCGGAGTCAGCGATTTCGAGTGGATCGAAATTTTGAATACCGGCGCGGCTCTGAATGTCGGTGGCGCGACATTTACGAAAGGCGTCACGTTCACGTTCCCAGCGGGCTACACGATCGGCGCCAATGCACGCATCATCCTCGTTGCCAACCAGCCCGCATTTCTCCAGCGCTACGGAGCCGTCGCAACGATCGCGGGAACATTTGCCGGCAATCTCGACAACTCCGGCGAAGAGCTGGAAATCGTCGACCCGAACGGCGAAGTCATCCTCGATTTCCGCTACGAGAATAGCTGGTTCCCGCCAACCGATGGCGCGGGTCGCACGCTCGTCACCCGCAGCGCAAATCCAAACTTCGCGACCTACGACGCGGCTACACATTGGGCCATCAGCGGCACCGTGAACGGATCTCCCGGCAGCGCCGACGCGGACTTTGCGAACCACTTCGACGGCTGGCGCTGGGACCAGTTCACGGAAGCGGAAATCTATCTCCCCTCCCCGCCCAATCCATCGCGCACTCCCAACTCCGCTCTCGTCGGCCCCGCCGCCGATGCGGATGGCGACGGCTTGAACAACCTCGGTGAATACGCCTTCGGTCGCAACGCCCGCGCAAACGACAACTACGGTCTCGCCACGCCCGGAACCACCACAGTCGGCGCGGACAACTATCTCACGGTCACATTCACCCGCCGCCACCAGCCGCTCGACCTCACCTACACCATCGAGACCACCGACAATCTCGGCGGCACCTGGATTCCCACGACCGAGCAAGTCGGCGGCACCACCGACCTTGGCAACGGCATCGAGCAAGTCACCTTCCGCGACACCATCCCGCAAAGTGCGGCGGCGCGATATATCCGCGTCCGCGCGATGAAGCCGTAGAGGTTTATACCATCTTCCAAAAACAAATTGACTACGAAGGGCGCGAAGGACGCGAAGATGACACGGAAATGAAGCCATCTCCTTCGCGCCCTTCGTAGTCACCCCTCGTCGGTCTGATTTTCTTTGCGAGATGGTATTAGTCACCCGCCCGGCTAGGATTCCATCTTGGACGCCGCGATCTAAACCCTGCTTCGGCCAATTCGCACGCCGTTCCAGGCAAGCAATGGTTGGCAATCCGCCTTCCGCTCTGCTCCAATGCGAAAAAGCCATGAAGTCTGCATTTCTCATTCTCCTCGTCACCGCGACCGCCGCACTCGGTCTCGAGCCGCCGCCGCCCACCCTGCCAAGCCAGGCCAAGTTTGTGGACAAAGTGATCGTCCCGGTGCCGAGCGAAGTATTCGCCGTGCTCGACAAGCTCGGACGTCCAAAGTGGGCCGGTCTCATCAATCGGGATTTGAGCAATGCCAAACCTACGGGCGAATCGCCACAGATTGCGCTCACGCTCGGAACGATCATCGCGGAAGGGTTTATTGCGGTGGAAGCCGAGGACGCCGAGGAAGTGAAGGATCTCGGTCGCGCCATCCTCACCTTTTCCAACGCTCTCGGCGTGCGCAAGGCCGTAGTCCGCCGGGCGAACAGCATTATCGAATCCGCGGACAAAAAACAGTGGGTCCGGGTCCGCACCGAACTCGACGGCGCGCTCACAGACGTGCGCGACGCCATGGTTGAACTGAACAGCGAATCACTGGCAAACCTTGTCAGCATTGGCGGATGGCTCCGCGGAACAGAGGCCCTATGCGCAGTGGTCGGAGCCGATTTCGATCGCGACGGTGCGGAACTCCTGCGCCAGCCGTTCCTCATCGACCACTTCAGCACGCAGCTCGATTCGCTGAGAGGCCGGCAAAAAGCGCACCCGCTGATCGGGCAGGTTCGCAAGGGACTTTCCGACCTGAAACCCATCGCCGCGCCTCCGGACAATAGCCGAATTTCGCAAAAATCCGTGAAAGACGCTGGCGCGATCGCCCGCAGTCTCGTAGGTGCCATCCAACGCAAATCGAACTGACCATGAAAACGCTCACATCTTTCATCCTGGCCCTGGCGATGTTCGCCTCCGCAACCAGCCACGCATGGGCAGACGCTGCCAACTCGCGTGCGAGGGAAGCCGCATTGCCTTACACCCGGGAAGGCTTTGTCGTCCGGCAGGAATTCTGGGGCGGCTCACTCCCCAGCGGACAACCAAGCGTCGTTCGCCACCAACTGTTTAAAGGAAACACCTATTGGTTCTGGCTCGGCGCCGACGAAGACAAGGCCACAGTCAGCATTCACATCTATGACGCAGACGGGAAACTGTGCGACGGCGAATCATGGCAGAAAGGTCCCGCAGCCGGAGTCAAGGTCGCGCCGAAACGCTCGGGAACCTACTATATCGTTCTCGCCGTAGAGTCGTCGCCGAAAAAGCGCACCGCTTGGGCGCTGGCATACGGCTTTAAATAGCGCGCGGCGTTTTCACTCGCGGGGCCGGATTTGTACGGCGCAATACTTGTACGACGGCTGTCGGGAATGCGGGTCGCATTCCGGCGCGGTGAGTCTGTTCACCTGCTCGTCGTGCATCGGCATGAATACAGAGCCGGGCTGGACGACGCTCGTGACGCTCGCAAACGCGGTCGCCGTGCCGCGCCGGCTGCTGACCTCGACCTCGCTGCCGTGCATGACGCCGAGCACGTGCGCATCCTCCGGATGAATTTCTACATATGGACGCGCGGGATGCATCGTCGCGAGGATCGCAGACTTTCCCGTGCGAGAACCCGTGTGCCATTGCGCGGAACTGCCGCGTCCCGTGATCAGGACGAAGGGAAAGCTCGCGTCGGTCGGCTCTGATGGAGGCCTGGGCGTGTCGAAAAGAATGCGCGCTTTTCCGTCGGAGTGAAAAAACCGGCCATCGGCAAACAACCGGCGCTCCCGCTGCGACGGCCCAGGCTTGTCATCGCTGGCGTAGGGCCACTGCACGCCGCCGTCCGTATCGAGTTGCGCGTAGCCTTTGATGCCTGTGATATCGCACGGGCGTCCGTTCGACAGGCGTTGCATGATACGGAAGACGGCCTCCGGCGAAGACCATTCGCTGAACTGCTCCGCTACTCCGCAATAGTCCGCAACGAGGCGAAGGATATTGAAATCACTCAACGCTTCACCAGGAGCGCGGCGCACTTTTTTCGCGAGGCCGATTCGACGCTCGCTGTTGATGAAAGTGCCATCCTTCTCGCCCCAGCCGGCGGCCGGAAAATAGATGTGCGCGAGGCGCGCGGTCTCGGTCGTCGGATACATGTCCTGCACGACGAGAAGCTCCAGCCCGCCGAGTGCGCGCTGGAGTTCCTCCGAGGAGCCCCACGAGTGAACGCTGTTCGTAGCAATCACCCACAGCGCCTTGATGCGCCCGGCTTTCACACCGTCGATGATTTGGTCGTATGCAAGCGATCCTGCCTCCGGCACGCAACCCACCTGCATCCCATAAATCGCGGCGACATCCGCACGGTCGGCCTGGTTGAGATAGTCACGATTGCACGGAAGTCCCGTCGCGTGCGCGAAAAGGCGGGAACCCATCGCATTGCATTGTCCGGTGATGCTGTTTGCACCGGTGCCCGGCTTCCCGATTTGGCCGGTGACGAGTGCGAGCGCGATGATGGCCTGCGCTGTGCGCGTGCTCTCGTGGCTTTGATTCACGCCCATCGTCCACCACCACGAGACGCGTTTGGTTTTATCGCCGACCAGCTCGGCAAATTGCCACAGCGCTTCCGCATCGAGTCCGGTGGCTGCGCACACGCGATCCGTCGTGAAAGCACGAACAAACTCCGCGAACTCTGGAAAGCCCGATACATTGCGGGCGATGAACTCGCGGTCGATCCAGCCGCTGCTGATGAGGATGTTTGCGAGGCCGTAGAGAAGGGTGAGGTCACTCTTCGGCGCGATGGCAAAATGACGCGTCGCCGCCATTGCGGTCTCAGTCTTTCGAGGATCGACGACAAGAATCTCCGGGCTACGGCGATTTCTTAAAACACGCTGCCAGAGAATTGGATGCGCGATGCATGGGTTCGCGCCGATAAAAACGAGCACGTCGGATTGCTCGAAATCCGCGTAGCTGAAAGGCGGCGCGTCGAATCCGAAGGATTGCTTATACGCGACGTGGGAAGTCGCCATGCACTGCCGCGTATTTGAATCGATATTGCGGACTCCCAATCCAAGCCGCGCCAGCGCACCGAGAAAGCACATCTCCTCCGTCACGATTTGGCCCGTGCTCAAAACCGCCACACTGTCCGCACCGTGCTCCTGCTGGATCTCGCGCAGTTGGGCGGCGAAGCGGCTCATCGCATCGTGCCAGCTTGCGGGTTTGCCCAAGAGCAGCGGAGTGGTGCCGCGATCCGGGGCATCCAGTGGTGTGAGTGCCTCCCAGCCTTTCGGGCATGCCATTCCGAGGTTCACGGGATAGTCCGTATCGGGGGAGAGATTCACCGCGGAACCATCGCGGAGGTGGATTTTCAATCCGCATCCCGTCGAGCAAAAGCCGCAGACCATCGTCGTGGTCGCATCGGGTGCGCATTTTGCGGGAAGCTGTCCGAGGCCGAAATCGCCCGGCCTGCGCACAAGCTCGGATGTCAGCGGACCTTCGAATTGCCGGAACACCGGCGCAAGATCGTCGAGGGAGAATTTCATAATCCGGGCATTCGGGGAGCCGCGCATGCGGTAAAGAATGTGTATCGCTCGAGCACGCAGCCCGCCAACGTGCACAACAGGGCAAGGGTCGCCCAAAGCGGACCAGCGCTAAACATCGCCACGATCGAGAAGGCGCTGCTCACTGCGAAGAGACGGACGCGCCAGCGAATCACTCCGGGCAGCAGAAGCGTGGCAGTGAGAGCTGCGCGGTGCTCCGGCGACTCCGGCGAACGTACGGCGCGCGCGCTGCGCATGAATTCCGACACGAACAGCCCCGTTCGAATCACAGTCGCGACTGCCGCGAATGCCAGCGCGGTGTGCGATCCGAGCCACGCCATCACGCAGCCTCCGGCCGTCGCGCCGAGCAAAACGGTGGTGCCGAAAAACCGGAAGAACGTCGTCCTTCCCGCCCAGGCCGGACGTCGCGTATCGATGTATATCATCGCAGAGCAGAAGACACCCGTAAGTGAAGCACCCGCCGAGGCAAGCGACACGGGCACATTGTGCGGTACTATCACCAGCAATGCGGCGATCGCCGCGTAACCGCTGAAGGCAATGACCTCACGGCTCATCCAGGATTTCCGCCAGCCGAGAACCGCCCGCCATGCCTTCAATGGACGCCCAAGATGCGCGACACTCACGACGAGTGCTAGATTCAAAACCCCAACCGCCGCGAGCGCAGTGGCGGCCTCGCGTACGAACACGTGTGCGAGGTGCAAACCGGCCGCCATTTGAGTGAGAACGAGCATCGCGATTAAAGGCCAGTGCGCGTGTTCGAGCCGGAGCGTTCCACTGTCGGCGGGCACTGCGGCGGGCGGGATGTTCCGCGCACTGCGATACGAAGTCGTCGGTTTTGTGTAATCCGAGCGAAACGCACCTGGCACGACTGAGCCCGCAGTTACGATGCTGCTTTTGTTTACTACTTCGATCCGGATGGCCTCGTTCGGACACGCTTGAACGCACGCCGGTGCCTCGCCAACCGCAAGCCGCCCATGGCACATGTCGCATTTCCGAACGATACCCAGTCGCTTTGAATACTTCGGCACATCGTAAGGGCACTTCAGCGAACAGTACTGGCAGCCGATGCATTGATCATCGAGGTGCCGGACGATTCCCGTGTCAGTGTCCTTTTCGTATGCAAGCACCGGACAACCTTCCGCGCATGCCGGATCGACGCAGTGATGGCACGCGGTGGTGACGGTCTGCTGCCACGGACCGTCATCAGCGACGATGAGCAGTCCAACGCTCCGCCAAGTCTCGTCCTCATCCAGGCCGTTCAGCGAATGACACGCGCTCACACATGCCTTGCAGCCTGTGCAGGTATCGAGGTTGACGGCGAATGCATATTGCTCGCCGGGCTTTGGCTTATCGAGTGGGATCAGGTCGCGATAGTATTTCGCCTGCGCGGGCAGTTCGTGTCGCTCGTGTTTTCGCGCGAACCGCTCGACGGCGGTGAGCTGGCGTTGCTCGTCGAGGAGTTGATCGATCAATGTCCGCGGAGATTCGGCGACGAGCGCGCTCATGCGGAAAAGAACTCCTGAAGTGTCCCGACTTCATGCCGCGTTGTGAATGCGAGGAAGGTTTCTTTTCCTTCGCGGAGCCGGAGATAGCCGCGAAGCATCTTCTCGATCAGTGAAGGTAGTTCGTTCGCCAGCACGCCGGAAAAAAGCTGGCGTCCGACTGCCTGATGTTTGCCGAACCCGCCGCCCACGAAGACGTGATAGCCTTCCTCGCCCTGCACTTTCACACCCATCAAGCCGATGTCGCCCATGAAGTGCTGCGCACAGGAATTCGGGCAGCCCGTGAAATGGATGTTCACCGGCTGGTCGAGTTCGATCCGCGAATCCAGCCGCTTGATGAGTTCAAGCGCGTGACTCTTCGTATCGGCCTGAGCGAACTTGCAGTAGCGGCTGCCCGTGCACGCGATGACGCCGCTCGAAAGATTGGATTGCCGCGCACCGAGTCCGCATTTTTCCAGAGCCTTCCTAATCGTCGGCACGAATGCATCCGATACATTCGGGATGATAAAATTCTGCCACACCGTGAGCCGCACTTCTCCGCTGCCGTAAAGATCCGCAAGTTCCGCGACGCGCATCATTTGCTTCGGGGTGATTTGTCCCACGGGAATCGAAACGCCGACGTAATTGAGCCCCCGCTGTTTCTGCGGGAAGTCGCCGACATGCGAATGAGGGAGTTCCTGCGATGCCCACCGAACCTTCTCCGGATCATACACTGAGCGGATCAGCGGGAAGCCGAGCAGCTTCTCTGTCTCCGCGAGGTACTCGGTGAGCGTCATCTTTTCGAGCAGATGCTTGAGGCGTGCCTTCTTCCGGTCGCTGCGATTTCCTTTCGCGATGAAAACGCGGACCATCGCGAGAACGACTTTCACCATTTGCTCCGGCGGGACTAGAATTCCCACGTCCCGCGCAAATGCCTTGTGGCCGGTCGCGCCGCCGAGCGCGATCCGAAATGCCACCGGCGTCTCTTCAAACAACCCCGAACCACGCTCCACCCGCACGGCTTTCACACCGATGTCGTTTGTGTCCTCGACTGCGCCGATCAGCCCGCCGCCATCGACTGCAATGTTGAATTTCCGGGGAAGGTCGTAAAAGACCCGATCGTTGAGAATGCGCGTGCCGAGGTCCTCCACGTACGGCCGGACGTCGATAAGTTCGACAGGATCAATTCCCGCCGTGGGATTCGCTGTGAGGTTCCGGATGTTGTCTGCACCGGCCCCGCGTGTGTGCAGCCCCACAGCCTGCACGCGCCGCAAGAACTCCGGCGCGTTTTTCGGTTCGATGAGGCGAAGTTGAAAGTTCGCGCGGGTCGTGATTTGCACGTAGCCGCTGGTCAACTGCTCGGCGATTCGCGCGATCTCGCGGAATTGATGAGTGGAAAGAAACCCGCCCGGAATGCGCAGCCGCGCCATGAATGCATCCTTGATTGGCGTGAGGAAAAACAGGCCGTTCCATTTAAACCGAAACGTCTCCTCCTTGTCGGGCGCCTTGTTGCCCATGGCGTTCTCGAGGATTTGTCCGTACGCGTCGAGCGGATGGAGTTCGCGCTTCACGCGCTCTTCGAAGATGAGGTCGTCCAGCTCTGCCGGTGCCTCCTTCGCGACGGGCGCGACATCCGCAAAGCGCATCCCACGCTGAGAAACACCCGCAAAGAATCCCGCGAGATACTCCTTTTGTTCGCCGGTGAACGCCGTGCTGGCCGGGTTAATAGACATCGCGTTGATACCGTTTTTCGGTTTTCAGTCTGGCCACGTAAGCAGCGGCTTCTTCAGCGGATTTACCTCCCGCTGTCTCGATCACTTTGTGCAGTGCGGCGTCCACGTCTTTCGCCATTCGCGAAGCGTCACCGCAGACGTAGAAGTGCGCGCCGGATTCCAGCCATTTCCAAAGCTCCGCAGCCTGCCCGGCCATCCGGTGCTGCACATAGGTTTTCTCGACCTGATCGCGGCTGAACGCGAGGTCGAGACGCGAAAGCTGTCCGCCGCGCAGCCACGAAGTAAGCGTGTCCTCATACAGGAAGTCCGTGCTACGCCGCTGGTCGCCAAAGAAGAGCCAGCTCCCGCCTTTTGCGCCTGTCGCGATACGCTCCTCCATGAAGGCGCGAAATGGCGCGATGCCCGTTCCGGGTCCCACCATGATGATGGGCGTTTCCCCGCCCGCCGGCAGTTTAAAACCGTGTGACGGCTGAACGAACACCGGCACCTCCGTCGCGCGGTCCGCGAGGAAAGTGGAGCATACGCCGCCGCGGGATACGCCGTGTGATTCGTAGCGCACAATTCCAACGGTGAGATGCACCTCGCCGGGATGCGCTTTCGGCGACGAGGAGATCGAATAAAGCCGCGGGGCCATCTTGCGCAGGAGCGCCACGAGCTCATCCGCTCCGAATGCAGACGGAAGTTCGGCGAGGACATCTGAAACCTCGCGGCCGTACAGCCAGGCTTTCAGGGCGGCTTTGTCGGAGAAGGTGGCGGAAAATCGGGGGGAGCGTTCGGCGACTGCCGCAAGAAGCTCGCTCGTGGGCTTTGTGATGTCGAAATGCCTGCTCAGTGCGAGCCGAAGCGGGAACTCGCCGGCAGCCGTCGTTACAGCCTCCTCGCCATCGCATCCCAGCAGTGTGAGGATTCGCCCGACGACCATCGGCGAGTTTGTCGGAAAGATGCCGAGCGCATCGCCGACTTCATACTCGAGTCCGCTCCCGGCAATCTGGAGTTCAAAGTGACGCACTTCTTTCTGCGATCCTTCGCCCGTGAGCAAAAGGTTCGTGCAGAGCTTTGCCGGATAAGGATTTTTCCGGCTGTAGCCCGATTCGACGGGCTCGACCACCACAACTGCGGAAGCGGCGAGGGCAGGTGTCGCACTTCCTCTCAGTGCTGTGAAGGCCGCGGTTGTCCATTCAACAGCGGGTGCCTCGTAGTCCGTATCGCAGTCGCGTCTATCCACAGCGCGTTTCGCGCCGAGAGCCTCGAAACGGGCGTCGCACTTTTTCCCGAATTCGCAAAATGCCGGATAGTTTGTATCACCAAGTGCCAGCACGCCGTAGCGCAGGTGATCCAGCCGTGGTGCGGCATCCGAGGCGAGCCATCCCCAGAAAGCCTGCGCATTGTCTGGCGGCTCGCCGTCGCCATAGGTGCTGGTGAGCACGATTACATTGCTCTCTTTCTCCCACGCGACGGAGTCATACTTCTCCATGCTGACGACCTTTGGTTCAAAGCCGTGTTTGGAGGCTTCTTTCGCCGCTTTTTTTGCAAGGCCTTCGGCGGTTCCGGTCTGGCTTCCATAGAGCAAAAGAAGCGGCTCCTTTGACTCCGCTGCGGCAGCCGGAAGGACGCCGCCGGAGAACATGCCGGCGAGGAATCCGTTCAGCCACTGGCGTTGCTCCGCGGTGAAAGGCGCGTTTTCAGGAATGTATGGAATGTTGCTCATGCTCTACTGTTGGTCTTGTCCGAGGGGAAAGGGACGGATGCGGCGGCGGGGCCCAAGACCAATTGAAAACCCCGCCTGCCCGCATCCGTCCGCAATGGTCACTAGAACGAGATGCTCGTCTGGATGTATCCGAAGTCCGCGTCGTCGCTTGCTCCGGTATCGGAGAGGTAATCGCCCGCGAAGAAATGCGAGTATCCTCCTTCGATACTGATGTTTTTCGAGATGGCGTAAGTCAGAGTGATATCCGCCTCCGCCCCGGCATAATTGCTCGCACCGCGTGCTGCGGGGGTGAGCGGCCGGACTGTCGCGATGCCGTTTGCGCGGTACCAGGAATCATCCGTGCTCGCGAGCCAGAAGGCGTGGAACTCCGCCTTCGCTGTTAGTTTTTTGGTCGGCGCAAACTTCACGCTGACCTCGAGGTCCTGCATGTTCTGCCACGAGAACGCGTCCATCTGACCGTAGAACTTATGGTTGGTCGGAAAGAGATTTTGAAACGTCTCCACATCTCCATCGGCAGGGTTGTCATCGCCGCTGCCGTAGTTGTATGCGACGCCGATGCGGGGCATCCACGCCGAGTCGAACGTGAATCCAACACCGCCGCGGAGCGCAAAGGCCGTGAGGTCGAGGCCTTTCACTTCTCCCGTTTGAAAAGCACCTTCGAACTCGTAGTCAAATCCGACAGGCTTCGGCGTCATGACCGTCTTGCCGTCGCTCGCAGGCGCGGGAGCAAACGCTCCGGGCTTCGATTTGATGCGGGTTCCGATCGTGAAAAAGTTTGTGCTCGTGACCGGCTGCTCCTCGTGAAGATGGAGGACGAAGAGGTCTGTCGTCTGCGGGCCCCACGCCGTGGTGCTCGCGTAGATGCCGCTGAAGATTTGCTCCCGACGCGTCTCATTGCCGTTGTAGAAATCGCTCATGTTCATCCCTGAGCGCCTCGGCTGGACCACGGACGACGCGAATGCATCGACGGTCAACGGACCACTCTTGTAGGTGAGCTTCACGGCATCGAACGTGCGTCCGATGTTGTTCCACTCAAATGCGCCGATGAGCCGCTCGTCACCGTAGCTGAGGAGCTGTCGTCCGATTTTCACGCCCCATGGAGATTGCGTGTAGTCGGCGATTTCGATGTAGGCCTGGCGCAGGTCAAACGGGTCGTCCCCCTCCGCTCCCAGTAACCCCGGGAAATCCGCGCGGTCGCTTCCGAACTCGCGGCTGTCCTGGCCCTGAACGTAAAGCGTGAGCCAGGACGACGGCTTCAGCTTTAGTCCGACACGGGCGCGTTGCAGACCCCAGTTATCGTCGGTCAGCGAATTGACGGTGTCATTGAAGTCGAAATTATTGTCGCGAATCTCCCAGCGGATTCGCTCCTGAATATCGATTGTAATCAGCCCGCCTGCAAAGGACAGCGGGTTTGCATCCGGAATCTTTTCCGGTGATGGCGCAGATGCCTTCGGCCCTGCGATTGCTGCGATGGAAAGCCCCGCGAATGCCGCGATGGCGGCGAACGGTGTTCGGTTGTATTTTGTCATTATGTGGATTTGGTTTTTTTGCGTTGGGTCTTGAGTGGGCTCAGGCGGCCGCCTCGCTCGACACCGACTTTCCGGTCGGAAATGCGACGCGGCGCTTTTTGTGGGCGTGAACTTCGAGAAACTCGATCAGCCGCTCGCGGAGGCGGTAGTATTCGGGATGCTCCATCACCGCGACGCGATCGCGCGGACGCGGGAACGGAACCGTGACGATGTCTCCGACTTCGGCCTCGGGGCCATCAGTCATGCAGACGATGCGGTCCGATAGATACAGCGCTTCGTCCACGTCATGCGTGACCATCAAAGCGGTGATGCGCTGGCGCTTCCAAAGTTCCAACAACACCGCCTGGAGCTCGAAACGTGTGAGCGAATCAAGCATCCCGAACGGCTCATCGAGTAGCAGCATCTTCGGCGAAAGCGCAAACGCCCTCGCGATGCCAACACGCTGACGCATTCCCTGTGAGAGCTCAGCGGGACGTTTATCCATCGAGTCAGCGAGTCCGACGACGCTCAGGTAATACTCGGCGATCTGGAGCCGCTCGTTTCCGGACGCGGTGAAGAAAACCTGATTCACTCCGAGCATCACGTTTTCGCGCGCTGTCATCCATGGAAGGAGGCTCGGTGACTGGAAGACCACGCCGCGATCGGGTCCGGGTCCGGTGACTTCCTTGCCGGCGAGCACCATTCCGCCGGCCGTTACATCCGTGAGGCCTGCAACCATGGAAAGGACCGTGCTCTTGCCGCACCCGCTGTGGCCGATGAGTGTCACGAATTCGCCCTCGGCGATTTCGAGGTTGAAGTCGTTCACGATCACCGCCGGGCCTTTCGGCGACGGATACGTCTTATTGAGCTGGCTTAGCTCCAGGTAGTTTCGCCGGGTTTTCGGTGCCGGCATTGCTTTGAGGTCGATCATTGGTCTTTGAAATTATGCGATTTCCACCGTCTCGAGTTTCTCCTCGCTGCGGCGGCGTGCCGTGCGTTTTGCACCGAAGAGCGTGCGCGGTTCGTTAAGATCCTCCGGCAGCAGATCCGGCAGCGTGAGCTTCCGGTTCACGGTGGTTTTTTGCCGTCCGCCGGGACCGAGCAGATAATCGAGGACTGCCTTCCTCACATGCTTGAACGCCGGATTGCTGTTCAGCGTTTTGCGATCGCGGGGCCGTGCGATATCGACAGCCACGCTGGGTCCCAGTGTGGCCCCCGGTCCGGCGCTGAGCGGCACGATTCGGCCCGATGTCATTATGCCCTCATCCGTGTCGTTTGTGATGAGCACCACAGTCCGGCGGTCGTGCTCCCAAATCCGGACGAGCTCATCCTGGAGCGTCGCGCGAGTGAGCGCGTCAAGCGCGCCGAGCGGCTCATCGAGCAGAAGAATCTTCGGCTCCATCGCAAGAGCCCGCGCCACGCTCACACGCTGGCGCATGCCGCCGGAAAGCTCGCGGGGCAGCTTCCCGCGTGCCGGGGTGAGATTGACCATGGCGAGATACTTGTCCACCTGCGCTTTTCGCTGTTCCGAGGTCCACGTCGGAAAAACCTGATCCACGGCGAGTGCGACGTTCTCCGCGACCGTCAGCCATGGAAGCAGAGAGTAGTTTTGGAAGACCATGCCGCGTTCGGGTCCCGGCTCAGTGATTTCCTCGCCGCGTAGCTTCACGCTGCCGCTGTCAGGTCGCAGCAAGCCGGCAATCATTGAAATGAGCGTCGTCTTTCCAGCGCCGGAGTAGCCGACGATGGAAACGAATTCACCCTCCTCAATGGCGAGATTCACATCGCGCAACACCTTGGTGCCTCCGAAACTTTTGCAGACGTTTTTGAGTTCGAGAAAAGGCATGGCTCAGGCTGTTTTGAACCGGCTTTCCACCACGCTCATCAGGCGATCGAGCACGTAGCCGACTACACCGATGGTGAGGATGCAGAGGATGATGTGCGCGTAGCTCAGCGCGTTGTATTGCTGCCAGAGGAAGCCCCCGACGCCCGGCCGGCCCGTCAGCATTTCTGCGGCGACGATGACCAGCCACGCGATTCCCAGCGAAAGCCGGAAGCCCGTGAACATGTAGGGCAGCGTCGCCGGCAGCAGCACTTTGAAGAGCGTCTTTGCTTTCGAGAGCTTCAGCACTTTCGCGACGTTCAGATAATCCTGCGGCACGGCACGCACTCCGACCGCGGTATTGAGAACCGTCGGCCACATCGAGCAGACCGCGATGGTGAAGATCGCCGCCAGCTCGCTCGCTGTGTATTCACCGAGCCCTGGAATGCTGATCTTCACCGAAAGAAACAGCACCATCCCCAGTGGCAGCCACGCGAGCGGCGAGACCGGTCGAAGAATCTGGATGATCGGATCGAACATCTTCGCGAACGCTTTTGACAGCCCGAGGAAAAATCCAATCGGCGTGCCGATGATCAATGCGATTGCGTAGCCTTGCACCACGAGCTTTAGCGAGAGCCATGTGAAACGGAGGATTCCCTGGTCGAGCTCACCGCGCTTTGCCAGCGGTTCAGTGACGTATAGCTTGCTCGCCGTCCAAGTCTCCGACGGCGATGGCAGGTCTTCCGAGAGTCCGACGCGCACGGTCTTTGTCACCTTGTCGCCGAAGTCGTCCACGTACTCTTTCTTGATCGGCTTTCCCGCGATGGTAGCCCATATGGCGATGCACAGGGCGATGCCGACAATCGGCAGAATGAGGTAATCGAGTTTGAATGTTTTCATGGTCTTGTTGGAATTGGATGCGCACCTGCGCAGGGCATCAGCCCTTGATGGAATTGATGGCGAAGGACTTCGCGAATGCCTCCATGTCGCCCTTCGGATCAAACTTTACGCCGTCGAAGAATGTCTCCGGCTCGTCGTTTGCGGCGCGTCCGGTCACACCGAGTTCCTTCATCGCCTCCTCGTAAAGATCGGCGCGCATCACTTCCTTCGTCACCGCCGCGTAGTCGGGCGCGCCGTCCGTGAATCCCCACCGGCGGAGCTGCGTGAGCCACCATTTGCAGAACTTCGCCTGCGGATAGTTCGCATTGCGATCGCTGAACGTCATGTAGTTTGGGTCGCGAAATCTGCGGCCGTCGCCCATGTCGTATTTGCCCTGCAAGCGGCCCAGGATCACGTCCTCCGGGCAGTTGATGTAAGTTGCGGCACTCACGATTTTCGCCTGCTCGGGGCGGTTCTCCATTTTATCCAGCCACACCGAAGCTTCGTGCAGCGCCTTCAGGACGGCCTTCACCGACTTGGGATTTTTTTCCGCAAACTCCGCGGTAAATGCGCAGACTTTTTCCGGATGGTCCTTCCAAATCGCCTGTGTGGTGATGCTCGTGTAGCCCACCTCGTCGGCGATGGACCGCGCGTTCCACGGCTCGCCCACGCAAAAGCCGTCCATCTTTCCCACTTTCATATTCGCCACCATCTGCGGCGGCGGAACGGTGATGAGCGAGACGTCTCCGCCGCCGCCCATTGCATCGCCGGGATGGATGCCGCCCGCCGCGAGATAATAGCGCATCCACATCGCGTGCGTTCCCGGCGGAAAAGTCATCGCGAAAGTCAGCGGTGTGCCCGCAGCTTTTGCGGCATCCGCGAAAGGCTTCAGAGCCTTCGGGGCGTCCTTCACCTTGCCTTTAAACTTGTTCGCGAGCGTGATGGCCTGGCCGTTCCGATTCATCAGCCACGGGACGACCATCGGTTTTTTTGGCGCACCGGCGAGTCCCATCGATGAAGCGATGGGCATGCCGAGGAGCATGTGCGTCGCCTGATTGTCGCCATTGGTGAGGCCGTCGCGAATCGCCGCCCAGCTCGCGCCTTTGGCGACGATGGAATTGATGCCGTATTTTTTAAAGAGCCCCTTCTCGTGTGCGATGACGATGCTCGAGCACTCGGTGAGCGCGATAATGCCGAACTTCATGTCCGGGGTCTCCGGCGCATCGCTGGCATAGGCACTGCCCGACCATCCGGCGGGCAATCCGGCCAGCAAAGTAGCGGCGGTGGAGCGGCGAATGAACGAGCGACGGGAAATGTTGGTTGCGTTGGTCTTAATCATGTCGCCGGACACCTTAGCCTTGCCCGTGCCAGTTTCCGCTTTCCGCCTATTATCACGGCTGAGAGTTTTTCCACGTTTCGATGAATTCCATTCATCTCACTCCGCAATCCAAGCGGCGCTATAGCCTCGCGCCAGCCAAAGCTCCACGGCCACTCAGCAGGTCCGCCGGAAAGAGCTCCCCGTCTCTCCAGCCGACAAGTCCCACCGCCGGCCCCAAACTGCGCACAATGGTCCCCGGTGTTCAAATCGGAACACCTGCCCGCCAGCCGGCGCGCCCCTACACCGGCGGACGCGTCACCGAGCCTGTATTGCTCCCCGGCCTCCCGTCCCTATCTGCTCTTTGTTTAAGCCCCGGCACGTCCCAGACTGTGCTTACCGGACTGGTTGTTTTTCCGCTGAAACATCCCATGCTCCGTAAGAACCGTCACGATTCATTAAAACAGGCCGATGATCCCGGATTGTCGCCCTATCCCGCCCTTCTCACACCTTTTTCCAGCAGATTCAGGGAAGCCAACAGATTTCCACCTGCAAAGAATCTGCGGGCCTCCCTGAATCTGCTGGAAAACTACATCCGCGGTGGTGGGGCGCTTCTCAGAGTGTGAGAAATTCGGGCTAGTTCACCGAGGCACCGCAGCCGACAACTCCGCGATCTGCGATTGGCTATTTGGCAATCACGCCATAGCCGGCAGCCGGGGCGTCAGGTCATCCAGTGGCGACCTCACCCCCGCAGGCCGCGCCTCAAGGTAGCGCATCGTCGTCTCCAGCTTCCCATGCCCGAGCACCGCCTGAAGGTCCCTCGCCGCCGCCCCCGCCCCATGCGCGTGCGTCGCATATGTATGCCGCAACACATGCGGCGTCACCTTCACCTCCAGCCCCGCTTTTTCCGCCGCACGCCGCACCGCCCGCTGCACATTTACCTCGTGCATCCGGTAGCGCACCCGCTCCTTGGTCCGTGGATGAAGCGTGGGCCTCTCCATCGGGAAAAACCACGCCCACCCCGGCTCAAACTGCGCCTTTGGGGACTTCTTCGCTATCAGAGTGGGCAGCGCCACCGGCAACTTCGCTTCTGCATCCCCCAGCGACACCGCCCGCGCAACCCGCAACTGCGCCTCCAACTCCCCACGCAAGCAATCCGGCAGCGCCACGATGCGATCCTTATTCCCCTTCGCCTGCCGCACCACGATATGCCCCGCCACCACATCCACATCCTTCACCCGCAGCTCCAGCGGCTCCGTCACCCGCAACCCACACCCATATAATAAGCGCACAATCAGCCGCGTCGGATACCCCGCATAGTCCTCCATAGCCTCCAGCAAAGCCCGCGTCTCATCCACCGAAAGCGCCGTGCGAATCATCGCCGGGCGTCGCACCCGCAGCGCATCCACCTTCTCCAGCGGCTTGCCCAGCACCTGCCCATAGAGAAAAAGCAGAGCGTTCAGCGCAGAAGACTGCGTCGCCGCCGCGACTCCCCGCTTCGCTTCCCGAGTCAGAAACGCGCCCACCTTCTCCTCGCTCGACCACTCCGCCGGAAGCGAAGAAAGCATCCCGATATACGACTGCACCCAGCCGGAGTAAGATTTTTCAGTCGCGTAGCTGAGATGCTTTCTGCGACAAACATCAGAGAATTTTTGTAAAACAGCTTCGGCATTCATGAAGAACCGGTCGTATAGCAGTGGTCCCCTGCTATACGACCAAAAAAACTTCGTAACAACTCAAGAAACGCCTCGCCATCAACCCTCATTCCGCTATAAAACGCGGGTGTGCGCACGAATCCACCGCAACAACCCATCCGACAGAGAGAATGCGCATCTCTCCGAATCTCCCGCTATACGACTGAAGAAAATTGCCGGTCGTATAATGGGAAGTTAGGCGTTTCCTCGCGCCCCGTGTGAACGAACACCAAACAAGCAACCAGCAACTCCACCCGAACAGTGAAAGCGAAAACAAAACAAGCCGAACTCCAGGAGCGCCTCAATCAACTCGAAACCGAGAACAAGAAGCTACGCCGCCAAGTCACCAAGCTGGGCGGCGAGTTGGACTACCTTGGCAGCCAGTTCGTCGCCAGTTCCCAGCGCCAGACATTTCACCGCCCCGATTGCCAGTGGGCAGGCTACATTCTCTCCTCGCAGTATCTCATTGAATTCGACTCCCATCAGGAAGCCGTTCAAGCAGGCTACAAGCCCTGCAAGACTTGCCGCGCCTGAACAGCCAAATACACGCACGCCATGAATACAAAGCTCACAACCATCGCACTGCTTTTCGCGCTTACTCTTTCGCTCGGTGCCGCCCCTGTCGCGTTCGACGAGGTTTCACTTCTCGTTCGTATGCACGAGAGCGATTCGTTCATTACCCAGCAGCTTACGCAGCGACGGTTGCTCCGCGCTCTCACGCCGCAACAGGAGGCGACAATCAAGGCTCAAGGAGCGTCAGATGCCCTTCTCCAAGCACTTCGCAATCCGAACATCCGCTTGTCCGATTCCGAGGCAACGGCATTCGACATACGACGCGAACAGCAAAAGATAGCCGTGCAAGAGCGAATCCAGCAGGAGGCATTAGCCGCCCAAGCCGCAGCAACGCGTGCAGCGGCGCAGGCCGCCGCCCAAGCCGCCGCCCTGACAGCGGCAACACAGTCAGCGGCAGAGCAAGCTGCCGAAACAGCCGGTTTGTCGTCACCAACCACGGCGAAAGTTTTCAAGCAATACCCAGCGCCAGCTAGGCGTCCCGCGGCACCAACCGATTACGAAGTTCCGACACGCTTCCCAACTTATACGCCCCCCATTGCGTCCTCTCCACGCTACGTGCCGAGCAGTTCCACCGTGCAGCGAATCGGCAATTTCGCGTATGACTCCAACGGTGGGGTGACTCAACGAATCGGCAATTTCGTGTATCATCCCGATAGCACCGTCACACAAAAAATCGGCAACTTCTACTACAACTCGGGCGGCACTACGACTCAGCGCATCGGCAATTTTTATTACAACTCAGGCGGCACGACAACGCAGCGCATCGGCAACTTTTACTATCACTCCGACGGCTCAACGAGCCAAGTCATCGGCAACACTATCTACAACAATCGTTGAATGAATCCCAATCGAACGGAAACGCCTAACCATGCGCTGCAGCGAACGGCTCCGCGTGTCACGGTAGCTGCTGACTCTGGCTTGGGCGTCTTCTCTCCGAGCCACCTTTCTTTCTAGCTCGTATGCCTTCACTTCGCTCCACCACGCAGCTACCGCGCCACGCTCCGCCGTCGCTGAGCTTGGGGTCGTTAGGCGTCTGCTCGCGCGTCCCGAGTAACGAAAGCCTTTGAATGTCTCCCGATGAGTCAGCGCCATCCTCCAGTTCGCCCGCTAAGTATCTCGCAGCCGAGTTGGAGCGTCTTATGGCG
>JANMGP010000004.1:0-5941 GCA_031374705.1 Verrucomicrobiaceae bacterium
CGGTCCAAGGCGCGGCGGGAGTTGATCGCCAAGCGTGCGAAGAACCCGAAAGACCCGCTCAAGCTGGTGATCGTGCGCGACATGTGGCTGACCGGCTTCGACGCACCCTGCCTGCACACGATGTATGCCGACAAGCCGATGCAGGGCCACGGCCTCATGCAGGCCATCGCCCGCGTAAACCGCGTCTTCCGCGACAAGCCGGGCGGTCTGGTGGTGGATTACCTCGGGCTCGCCGATCAGCTCAAGGAGGCACTCATCACATACACCGAGAGCGGCGGCCAGGGCGATCCGACCTTCGACACCGCGCAAGCCATCGCCGTGATGCTGGAGAAGCACGGCATCGCCTGCGACATGATGCATGGGTTTAACTGGGACAAGTGGACGACTGGCAAACCCACGGAACGCCTCGCCCTCATCCCCGCCGGACAGGAGCACATTCTCGAACAGGAGGACGGCAAGAAGCGATGGGTGCAGGTGGTGACGGAGCTTTCCCGCGCCTTCGCCCTCTGCGCCGCCAGCGATGCCGCCACGGAGATCCGCGACGACGTGTCTTTCTTCCAAGCTCTGCAAGCCGCGCTGAACAAGCAGACCACCAACCACCACAAGACGCCCGAGCAGATCGACGCCGCCATCCGCCAGCTCGTGAGCAAGGCCATCACCACGGAAGGCCAGGTGATCGACGTCTTCACCGCCGCCGGACTGCCCAAGCCGGACATCAGCATCCTGAGCGACCAATTCCTCGCCGAAGTGCGCGGCCTCAAGCACAAGAACGTCGCCGCCGAATTGCTGGAGAAGCTGCTCAAGGACGAACTCAAAGTCCGCTCCAAACGCAACCTCGTGCAGAGCCAGGTCTTCAGCGAGAAGCTCAAGAAAACCCTCAACGCCTACCACAACCGCGCCATCTCCACGATGCAGGTCATCGAAGAGCTGATCAAACTCGCCAAAGACCTCGACGCCGCCACCAAGGCCGGCAAGGAGATGGGCCTGACGGACGACGAGAAGGCATTCTACGACGCTCTCGCCGCGAACGATTCCGCCGTGACCGCGATGGGCGACGACAAACTGAAACTCATCGCCGCCGAACTCATCACTCAAGTGAAGAAGAGCGTGACCATCGACTGGACCCTGCGCGAAAGCGCCCGGGCCAAGATCAAAGTCATGGTGAAACGCATCCTGAACAAACACGGCTACCCGCCCGATTTGCAGGAAGAAGCCGTGAAGACCGTGCTCGCGCAGGCGGAGTTGCTGTGCGCGGAGTGGGTTTGAGGGTAGAAGCAGCGCAGGATTTGAGCGCCAACGGCGCGGCACATGCCAGCCCACGTTGCAGGTCATCGAAGAGCGGATCCAACTCGCCAAGAACCTCGACGCCGCCACCAAACACGGCGAGGATCTCGGCCTGACAGACGACGAAATCCCGCACGCCGGCAACCGGGAATCCGCTCGCCTGCGATGCACGTGCGGCCTCACCATCCGCAGCCTATGAAACTTCTCACGCTCGCGACGATGCTGCTGGCGCTCACCTCTTGCAATGAACCACCCCTCTACGAGACGCGGGCGCGCACCACCTTGCAGCACAAAGGCACGGACCCGGAACTCATCCAACGGTTGGTGACCAAGGGGCCTTTGTCCGCGAAGGAAGCGGAGGCGCTTCTGGCAGACGCGAGTATCCCCGTAATCCACTTGCTCGCGAGCAATCCCACGACGCCGCAGCCTATCCTCCTGCAACTTGCGAAGCACAAGAACTTCGAAGTGACCACCGGCCTCGTCATCAATCCGGCGACCCCCATCGACATTGTCCTGAGCTTTCGCACACCGGGGAAATACACGACCGTGAATGACGCCATCATCCGCAATCCGAATGTGCCCGACAAAGTATTCGCGGAGATGTTCGACGCACACGAAACGGGCTACTTCAGCCCGGCGATCAACCCGCGCTGCCCGCCCGACATCCAATGGCGAATCTACCGGGAAGGCGACCACATCGCGCATGTCTGGCTCGCGGCCAATCCAAACCTCCAGCCTGCACTCATCGAGCGCCTCGCCGCAGACAACGACCCGCTCGTGATTCAATACCTCCGCAACAATCCCGCCTACCGCACCCACACAGAAAGCCAGCGCCGGAAGCAGGCCAGGTGATCGACGTGTTCAACGCCACCGGATTTTGAGCGCCAACGGCGCAGCGTAGAACGGCGGGGACGTAGAGCGGCTGGGACGGACCGATTATTCTGTGCTTTTCGTTCGCGCCGCGAGGAGCCGCTGAATGGACGCCATGAGTTGCGGAATTTTGATCGGTTTTACGAGGTGATCGGAGAATCCAGCCTCACGGCTCTGGCGGACATCCTCTTCCATGCCGTAGCCGCTCATCGCGATTCCCGGGAGCGGCTGGACGTCCTTGATGCTCCTCATCAATTCACATCCGGAGGCATCAGGCAGTCCGAGGTCGCTTACGAGGATGTCGAAAGTGTGGGCCTTTGCGGTGGCGAGGGCGTTGGCGACGGTGCCGGCGGTGGTGACCAAAAACCCTTCGCGGGCGAGGAGGGTTTTCAAGGCCCTTGCGGTGTCGGCGTGGTCTTCGACGACGAGGAGGCGCAGGGCCGTCGTCTTGAGGATGTGAGGCTCGGCGGGCTCATCCACTGCCGGGGCTTCCAGCGGTGTGCCGGGCACCTCGATGATAAATGTAGCGCCTTTTCCACCTCCCTGGCTCTCGGCGCGAATGCTGCCGCCGTGGAGTTCGATGAGCGCTTTGGAAATCGCGAGGCCGAGGCCGAGACCGCCAAATTGGCGGGTGATGCGGGTGTCCCCCTGCTCGAAGGCATCGAAGATTCGTGGGAGGATATCGGCGGGGATGCCCGCTCCGTTGTCGGTGACACGGATTTCGACGCGCGTGTCCGAGAGCCGCTTGCTGGAGATGTGGATTTTGCCATTCCGCGGCGTGAATTTCACGGCGTTCTTGAGCACATTCCAAATCACCTGCTGAAAGCGCGCGGGGTCGGCGATGATGAAACCCGCGTCTTTGCAAAGCTCGACCGTGATCTGCAATTCCTGTTCGAGTGATTGCGGCCGGCAAATGGAATGGGCGTGAAGCACCGCGGCATTGAGGTCGAGAGGCTCGAGGCGCAATTCCAGTTTGCCGCTGACAATGCGGTTCACGTCGAGCAGGTCGTCGATGAGCTTGGTCTCCATCTCGATGTTCCTGCGAATCATCGACATGTCTTCCCGGATGTCCGCCCTCAAGCCGGGGTCGTGCTCAAGTGCGGCCACGGTCATGAGTGCAGGCGTGAGCGGGGTGCGCAACTCGTGGCTGAGGACGGCGAGGAAGCGGTCTTTGCTCCGGTTTGCCGCCTCCGCGGCCTCCTTGGCTTCCCGCAGCTTGTCCGCGGCATGTTCGCGTTCGGTGATGTCAAGATTCGTCCCGACCACCCACTCGGCTTTTCCTTCCGAGCCCATGCGCACCGTTTCCACGGCCTGAATCCAGCGGCACTCGCCGTCATTCGCACGCAGGATGCGAAACTCGCGCGTGCTTTGTCCGCCCCGTTGCAGCGTGTCTTGAAGTACTTCCTCCTGCCGCGCCAATTCTTCGGGCAAGACCGCGCGCCGCCACGTCTCGTAGTTCACGAATCCATCTTCGGTCGGGGCGACGCCGTAGAGGCGGAACATTTGCGCGTCCCAGCGGATCTGGCCGGTGACGACGTTCCATTCCCAGATGCCCACTTGCGTGGCCTCGGTGGCGAGGCGCATGCGCTGCTCGTTCGCCCGCAGCGATTCCTCGGCGCGCTTGCGCTCGGTGACGTCGTGCTGGACGGCCACCCAGTGCTTAATCCAGCCGGTTTGATCCGCGACGGGGACGATCTCAAGTTCCACGTCAAACTCCGTGCCGTCTTTCCGATAGTTGGTCAGTTCCACGCGCGTCGGCTTCCACCTTTTCAGATTCGCACGGATGGTATCGAGCGCGGGCCGGTCGGTCTTCGGCCCTTGTAAAATGCGCGGCGTCTTGCCGAGGACTTCCTCCGCGGTGTAGCCGGTCATCTTGGTAAAGGCGGGATTCACATACAAGATGCGCGGTCCCGGAAGATCGAGCGGCTCCGCCTCGGTGATCATCACCGCGTCGAGCACGTTCAGCACCACCAATTCGTAAAGCCGGAGCTGCTCCTCGATTTTCCGGCGCTCCGTCATGTCGCGCGAGACAGCCACCACGCGGTGGATCGAGCCGTCGGCGTTGCGCACCGGGGAGACCTGCACGTCCCACCATTTCGGCGTGCCCTTGGCCGTGGGGCAGAATTGCTCGAAGCGGCACACCTCGCCGCGTTGCGCCCGTTCGATGGCGGACTGCACTTCGGCGCGAGCTTCTTCGGGCCAGAGGTCCCGCCAGTGTTTCCCAATGACCGCCGTCGGGTCGTCGATTTCGAGCAGGCATAGGCCCGGTTCGTTGAGCAGCAGGAGGACGCCATCCCCATCGAGGACCTTCACGCAGTCCGGGCTGCTCTGCAGCACCGCGCGGCTGAATTCCTCACTCTCGCGCAAACGCTCCTCCGCCCGCTTTCGCTCGGTGACGTCGCGCACCGCTCTGGAGGTTCCGATGACTTTGCCAGCCGCATCCTTTAGCGGCGATACGGTGATCGAAGCGGGAAACACCCGCCCGTTCTTGGTTTGCCGGACCGATTCAAACGTTCCGCCGCGCTCTCCGGCGACCACGTTCCGCTGGAGTTCTCGCTCCGCGGCACGCCGATCCTCCGGGATCAGACGCATGATGGACGTGCCCACCATCTCGGCGGCGCTGTAGCCGAAAATCTCTCCCGCTCCTGCATTCCAACTGGTCACGATCCCGTCGAGATCTTCACCAAAGAGCGCGTCGTGGGACGACTCGACGATGGCCGCCAGCCGAGCCATGGTTTCCTCGGTCCGCTTTCTCTCGGTGATGTCTAAGGTTGCACCTACGATCTCGCGGACCGCTCCCTCGTTGTCTCGGGCAAAGACGGCGTCGCGATTTTGGTACCAGCGCCACTCGCCCGATTTGGCGCGCATTCGGTGCTCGAAGTCCAGGGACTCGTCGTTGCCCAAGGTGCGCATGCGCTCGATGTGCTGCGCGAATCGGGGCTGGTCGTCCGGGTGCATCAATGTCGGGATCACTTCGCTGCCCATGGCCGCGATTTCCTCCGCGGTGTAGCCGATCACCGAAGCCACCGACCGGCTCACAAAAACGGAGATTTGCTTCTCGATGTCGAAAACGTGCAGCACACCCGGGGTCACCGTCGTCATCCGCTGTAGGAAATGTTCTCTCTCGTGCAAGTCTGCCTCGGCTCGCAGGCGTTCCGAGATGTCCAGCACCACGGCGATCAGTCCGAGGAATTCGCCCGCGGGCGAGCACATGGCGGTGATGTTGCTCTGCGCACTGAGCAGCGAGCCATCCTTGCGGCAGTAGTTTTTCTCGATTTGAAAGTCGGGCCCGCCCGCGGCGAGCCGGCCCACCGCTTGCGCCATCGCCTCCCTGTTGGAGGCATGTGTGACCTCCAGCACGTTTTTGCCCAGCAACTCGGCCTCCGTGTATCCCAGCATCTCGCACCAACGCGCGTTGACGAGCGTCATGTTCCCGCTCGCGTCGGTCTGGACGATGCCGGCGGGCGATTGCCGCAGGATGCCGCTCAATCTTTCCTCGCTCGCGCGCAGCGCCTCCGTGCGCTCCGTCACGCGCTGTTCGAGAGTCTCGTTCAGCTCGCGCAGTTGCTCCTCGGCTCCGCGGCGCTGTGTGACTTCGGTGAGCAGGGCGCGGTTCGTCAGGTTGCACTCGCGTTGCGTGCGGTGCAGTTCGGCAAAGACGGCGACCTTCGAGCGTAGGATGGCCGGGTTCACCGGCTTGTGGAGGTAATCCACGGCACCGGTGTCATAGCCTTCTAGCACGTGCTGGTCTTCGTTGTAGTAGGCGGTGAGGAAGATGATCGGCACG
>JANMGP010000011.1:0-40270 GCA_031374705.1 Verrucomicrobiaceae bacterium
CACGTCGCCGAACTGCTCGTGCACCTCGGTTTGGAGTTGCCCACGCGCAACCGAATCCTCGCCGCACCTACAGCCGCAAGCCCCGCCGGAGCCGGGCAAATGTAGTGCAGAAAACTCGAGTTCGCCGCCCGGGGACCCGCATGGATGCGAGACCGGCCTCCGCGAAGTGCGGAACTTGGGGTAATCCACTCCAACTTCAATAAACTACAAACGGCGGACGAATCAATCGTCCGCCGTTTGTGCGTTATTGCGAACGGCGATACGCAGTACGGACCGCCAGCTTTTTCCCGCGACCGATTGCCGTTCTAGTTCGCCGCGAAACTTTCCGGCAAATACGGCTTGTTCGTGCGCATCAGCGAACGGATTTCCATCGGCGTCAGCTGGCGATCGGAGACATAGAGCTCATCCATCTCTCCGCGAAAACCTTTTTCATCCGCCGAGCTGCCGAGCATGATTGCGTCGGGCGAAAACACCGGAAACGCGGCCCCCTTGCGGAGAGGGTGCCTGCCGCTCAGCGCGTCCAGTCGGCCATCCACGTAAAGTCGCGCCTGCCATTTCCCCGCTGCCTTTCCAGCTGCGCCCGGTCCTGCCGTAATCACCGCCGCGATGTGGTGCCAGCGTCCATCGCGTAGCGGCGTGCTCGCCACTGCGTAGCCGCGCGCATTTGCAATCCGCAGCGCCCCCTGCGAACCGTCGGCAGGGCTGCGATTCCATCCGAGTTCCACGGCACCGAAGCGCGCAAACGTCCCGCCATCCGTAGCACTCGCGTCCTCCGGCAGGCGCACCCAAAACGCCATCGTCTTCGCAGCGCGCAAGCCGAAGTCCGTAGTGGTGGCCTGGGAACCCGTCTCGCTCGTGAATGAAAGGGCGTCGCTGAATTTGCCCGGAACCTGAGTGCCTCCGCGAACCGGCAGCATGACTGCTCCGTCGCCACGCGCCGCGCCGAGCAACTCGCCGCGAAAGGCTTCACCGTCCTTCGCATCAAACGACCAGTGCGCATAACCCGCCGCCTTTTTCGGGAGGTCGAATGTCACGCGCTTGGCGAACTTCTGGAACTTCTGGTCGCTGTCCCTGACATCGCTCACGCCATTCAGCGCAAATCGACGAGATTGCTTTTCCTTCATCAAGATCTTCACCGGAACGGATACCGTCGTCGAACGCGGCTCGACCTCCACTTGTCCGGTCAAAACAAACACCTCTGCGGAACCGTCCTCATCGGCAGTCATACTAAACTCCGTACCGAGGTCCATGACATCGACCGACGGATTGGAAACTTTGAAGCCAATTGCCTCTTGTGGAATGCTGGCCTTCAGCGTTCCGTGGCGGAGAGTCGCCTGCCACGCGGAATCGAGATCCACACTAGCCGGACCCTCAACCACAATTTGCGCGCCGGAATCGAAAGTAATTTCGGCAAAGCCCGATGTGAGTTCGATGCGCTGCCCGCGATGAAGTTCGTCTCCGTTTTGCAAAGCCGCCCCGCCCACCCAGTGCGGATCTTTGGAGCCGGAAATTCGGGCGATCAACTCCGGATCGTCGTCCCCCGGGTTCAACGCATCCGGAAGCAGCGAACGTCCGATCCACACGCCGATCGACACGATCGCAGCAGCGGCCGTGAGCGGAACGCCCCATCTGCGCCAGAATGTCGGACGGATGATGTTTTGCGGCTCCGCAGCCTCGCTCTGCATCTCTGCGGCGTAGCCATAGAGACTCGCGGACAGTTCCATGGACCGCACGTAAAAGCGGCGGGCCTCCGCGCTATCACGAAGCAACTGTTGAAGGCGTTCGTGCTGTGCCGGCGTGTTCCGGCCATCGACCAGCCCGCTGCACAGCTCGTTCAGTTCTACCCGTTCGGAGTCGTTCATGGTGTTGCCTTAGCCATCTGATTGAGCACGCAGTCGTGGAGGACTTTTCGCAGTCGCGTCAGCGCCTTGTAGGCCGCCACGAGCGAACGCCCGCTCCGGCGCGCCGCTTCTTCCACGTTGTTTCCGGGTTCGTAGCGCGTCATTACGAGTTCCCTATCCCGCGGCGGGAGTTTTTTCAAACAGTTCGCCAGCGCTTCGTGTCGCGCATCTTTTTCAGGCGCGAGCTCCGTGTGCGTGTGGGCGACGGATTCGAGGACGTCATCATCAAAGATGACTTTTGAACGCGCATATTTCGTCCTCGCCGCACGGACCTGCCACCACGCGATCTGGTTCGCCCACGCCACAAAATCCGAGCCCGGACGGAACGTATGGAATTTCTCGCAAACGATGAGTGAGGTCTCTTGCAGGATATCCTCCGCCGCGTGCCGGTCCGGGATGAGCGTATAGATATACGCAAAAATCCGCCGCTGGTTCTGCGTCATAAGCAGCACCAGTTCTTTCGTGCGATCGCTGGCGGATTCGTCGGACATGGGTCTTACTTATTTTTGTTTTTACCGGCTTTCTTTCCAGCCTTGTTTGCCTTTTTTGCACTATTCCCTTTTTCGGCCTTCTTTCCGTTGGCGCCTTTTCCCGCCCGTTTTGCTTTCGCGCGTTCCTTTCCCTGCTTACCACCTTTTGCTCCGGCAGCATGCTTTGCCAGGCGGGAATTCAGTGCGCTGATTTCATTGTCATCAAGGGCTCCGTTCTTGTTTTTGTCGAGCCGCTTCAGGTCAGTATTGCTGGCGAAGGCATCCTTCAGCTTTTGCACTTCGTCGCCGTCGATAGCGTTGTTCTTATTGGTGTCATACTGCTTCACGACGGCCCCTACGCGGTGACCCGCCTTCCCAGCTTTACCAGCTTTACCAGCTTTGGCTCCCTTTTCAGCCTTCTGTGCCCTTTTCCCTTTTCCCGCTTTTTTCCCCTTGCCGCTTTTTCCCCCTCGTTTGGCATTGGCAGCTTTCTTCCCGTTCTTGCCGTCTTTTGCTGCTGCAACGTGCTTTGCCAGCCTGGAATTGATTGCGCTGATTTCCTTATCGTCGAGAGTGCCGTTCTTGTCCTTGTCGAGCCGCTTCAGATCCGTGTTGCTCGCGAAAGCACCTTTGAGCTTTTGCACCTCGTCGCCGTCGATGGCATTGTTTTTATTCGTGTCATACTGCTTCACGACGGCACCAACCCGGTGTCCACCCTTTCCTGCCTTTTCGCCCTTGGGCGTCTTTGCTGCGAAGGATGACGTGGCGAGTGCGATGGATGCTGCGATGATAAAGGATAGGATCTTCATTTCGAGAGGGTCATATCGCAGACCTCGTTTTTTGGGACAATTTATACACTTTTTCAGGCACTTTTCCCGCTCCAAACGCATCTGTTGACCAACGTGGAAAACGCCTCCACCGTGTCACCAACCCGTTTTCATGTGCCTGAACATCATCCCGCTACTCATTGCCGCCCTTGCGCTTATCGCGCGTCCCATTGATGTCCTCGGACAGGCGGGTCTCGTGGCCGCTTTTCCGTGCAACGAGGGCAGTGGGGCGACGATTACCGATACGACCGCCAATCACCACATCGGAACTCTGACCGGCGCGACTTGGACTCCGTTTGGAAAATACGGAGCCGGGCTTGTTTTCGACGGCGTCAACGACTGGGTGACCATTCCCGATGCCGCATCGCTCGACCTCACAAACGGGGCGACGCTCATGGCCTGGGTGTATCCCACGGCACTGAGCGACTATCGCACAATTCTTATGAAGGAGACGGTCGGCGGCGCGGCGTATTACTTGTACTCCGGCCCGGGGAACCTCGCGATGGGAGGCGGGGGATTTGGCGGGGCTTACAGCGAGATCTCCGGCGGCGCCGCGCTGCCGCTGAATACGTGGACGCACATCGCCATGACGTTCAACGGCACGACATTCCGCGTTTACCGAAATGGGACGCAGGTCGCCACGCTGGCAAAAACAGGCTCGTTCGACCAATCCGGCAGCGCGCTCCGGATTGGCGGCAACTCGAATTGGAATGAGTGGTGGCAGGGGCGAATCGACGAAGTCCGTGTGTTTAATCGCGCTCTGTCAGCCGCAGAAATCGTGACCGCCCGCGATACCCAGCTCGTCTCGCCGCCGAGCCCCCCCGTCGTCCTTTCCACGACGCCCGCGCAGGGTGCGGCGGTGCGCTCGTTCTCGCAGATCGACGTTCTTTTTAGCGAAGCGGTAACGGGTGTGGATGCTCCCGATTTACTCATCGCCGGTCAACCGGCGACCGGCATGACATCGCTCGGCGGGAACGCGTTCCGGTTCACGTTCCCCGCGCAGCCGGTCGGACAGATTTCCGTGGCGTTCGCAGCAGCGCACGGAATCGTCGATACCGAATCACCACCAGTCGCGTTCGCGGGAGCATCGTGGACAAATACCGTGGACCCAAATGCGCCGTTGGAACCCGTGCGCATCAATGAAGTCGTCGCCGCCGGGCTGCCGGGCGGGCTCGCGGATGAAGATGGCGACAATGAAGACTGGGTGGAGCTGTACAACACCGGCACCGCAGCGGTCAGCGTAGGCGGATGGGCGATCACGGATGATTCCGCGCAGCCTGGAAAATGGGTATTTCCAGCAAGGACGATTCCGCCCGGTGGATTCCTGACGGTGTTCCTTTCAGAAAAAAACCGCGCGCCTGCGTCGGGGAATCTGCACGCAAACTTCTCCGTCAAACTCACGGGCGGTCGGCTCCGGCTCTACAATGGAGATACTCCACGGCTGCTTGTTTCTGCATTCGATCCCCTTCCCTACCAGCAACCCGGCCTGAGCTACGGAGTCAACTCCACCGGGCAAGTGCGCTACTTTTCCACCGCGACACCCGACGCGGCGAACGGAGGCACCGAGTATTCCGCAATCGCCGCAGCGCCCGTGATGGGTGTGAATGCAGGATATTTTTCCGCGCCCATCTCGGTGACGCTCACAAGCGCGACGCCCGGCGCCAGCATCCGCTACACGACCGACGGCACGCCGCCGACCGCGACCAGCACACTCTACTCAGCGCCGCTCGCGATTTCCTCCACGACCGTTCTCCGAGCGGCCGCTTTCCTTGCGAACTATGCACCGAGCGACGTGAGCACACGGACGTATCTTTTCCTCGCCGATGTCCTCACGCAATCGCCCGCGGGGCAGGTTCCGCCGGGCTGGCCCTCATCGTGGGGCGCAAATCGCGTGGACTACGGAATGGACCCGGAAGTGATCGGACCGGGCGCACCGTATCAAAGCCAGGCACTTCCGGCGATGCAGGCCATCCCTGCGCTCAGCATCGTGATGAAGCTGCCGGACCTGTTCGACGCCTCCACCGGCATCTATGCAAATCCCGGCCAGAACGGCGACAATTGGGAGCGCCCCGCGTCGCTGGAGTTGCTGCGTCCGGACGGGCAGCCGGGATTTCAAGAAGAGGGCGGGCTTCGTATCCGGGGCAATTTCTCCCGCGATACGAACAACGCGAAACATTCATTCCGCATGTTTTTCCGCGAGCGATACGGCGCAGGTAAACTCGACTATCCGCTCTTTGGACCGACGGGTGCGGACAAGCAGGATGTCGTGGATTTGCGCACTTCGCAGGATTTTTCGTGGGCGTATCTGGGAAGCACCGATGCGACTTTCATCACGGACCCTTTCGCCCGCGATCTCCTCGGTGCCATGGGACAACCGACGACGCGCGGTGCCTTCTACCACCTCTTCATCAACGGCCAGTATTGGGGCCTCTACAATACTGAGGAACGCGTCAATCCCAGCTATGCCGCAGCCTACTTCGGTGGTGTTGACACCGATTACGACGTGGTGAAAGTGGACAGCTTCAACACCATTTCCGCCGCCGGAAATCTCGATGCATGGACTCAACTTTGGACACTCACCGAGGCAGGCGTGGCGAGCGATGCGGCCCTTCAGGCACTGCTCGGAAACAATCCTGACGGAACCCGCAATCCCGCGCTGCCCATCCACCTCGATGCTGTGAACGTGTGCGACTACATGCTCATGAATTTCATTTTGGATAACCGCGATGGCCCGACCTACATCGACGGCGGCGTGCCGAATAATTTCTTCGGCGTCCGACCGCGCGATGGGCGCGCCGGCTGGCGTTTCCTCGCGCACGATTCGGAGTACTCCATGTTCGGCGTCGCCAGCGATGTCACCGGACCGCCCACAAGCATTGGTACCACACTCAACCAGGCAAACCCGCGCCGGATGTTTGAAAAATGCATGGCCAACGCCGAGTTCCGCGCACTCTTTGCGGACCGCGTGCAGAAGCATTGTTTCGCAAACGGAACGCTCACAGCCGCAGGACAGCTCGCAATCTGGAACTCACGCGCCGCGGAGCTCGACCTCGCTGTCATCGGCGAATCCGCACGATGGGGTGACTCCGCCCGGCTCGCGCCGCTCACACGAAACGACCACTGGCTGCCCGCGGTCAATGCGTTCCGCACATCGTGGTTCCCGGCGCGAACCGCCAACGTCATCACGCAGCTCCGCAATCGCGGATACTTCCCCACGCTCGAAGCTCCCGTGCTTTCGCCCGCACCCGGAACGGTGGCGCAAGGAACCATCATCACGCTCACGCAGAACGTGCCGACCGGCGTAATATACTACACGCTCGACGGCTCGGACCCCCGGCGATTTGGCGGTGTGCTGAATCCCGCCGCGCAAGTCTGGCAGGGGCCGCTGACATTGCTCAACAGCGTGCGACTGCGGGCAAGGGTCAGGGATGGCGCAATCTGGAGCCCTCTGATCGAGGGCAACTTTTACCTCACACAGGATCTCACAAAACTCGCTGTGAGCGAAGTTATGTTCGACCCGCCGGGCGCTGGAGCAATCGCGGGCTCGGAGTTCGAATTCATCGAACTTACAAACACGGGAAATAAAACCATCGACCTCTCGGGCATCGCATTCACCGAAGGAGTCGCCGCGACTTTCGCTCCGGGCACAACCCTCGCGCCGGGCGGCTATATCGTCCTTGCGCATAATGCCACGGCATTTGCGACGCGCTATCCGGGCGTGACGGTTGCCGCCCTTTACACGGGCAAGCTCGACGATTCCGGCGAGCAACTCACGCTCTCCGCGCCCGGCGGCGGAATCATCTGGAGGCTTGCGTACAACAATCAGCCGCCGTGGCCGACAACCGCATCGGGCCTCGGCTTCTCGCTCGTGAACACGGACGCCGCCACATTCCCTGCACCGGATGAAGGCCGGCACTGGCGGGCGAGTTCCTCGCTTTACGGATCGCCCGGCAGCGCGGACCCCGCGCCTTTCACGCCGTCGATCGTGATTGGTGAAATTCGGGCGGGAGCATCCGGCTTCGTTGAATTGCACAATCCCACCCCCGCGCCGGTCGATGTCGGCGGGTGGTTCCTCACCGACGACCCGGCGCTGCCCGCTAAAACCATCATCGCACAAGGAGCGACGATTCCTGCGGGAGGCGCGGTTCATTTTACCACGCTCGCATTCACCCTCGAAGAAGCAGGCGGACGCGTGTTCCTTTTCGCAACTTCCGCCACCGGCCTCACCGGGTACAGCCACGCATGGACGTACGGCGCGACGGATGGCGGAATGGCGCTCGGACGCGTGGTCGATTCCACCGGACAAGAAGCGCTCGTCCCGCTCTCGGCACCGACGCCAGGCCTCGCAACCGCGACACCGCAGATCGGCCCGGTGATTATCAACGAGATTTGGTATCACCCGCCGTCCGGCTACTTTGAGATGATCGAGCTGCGTAATGTGAGCGCGATTCCCGTGAATATCGCAGGCTGGCGGCTCGATGGATTCGGCGTCGTTTTTTCCGGCGGCACCACAATTCCCGCGAACGGACTACTCCTTGCAGTGGCCGATGATCCCGTCCCATTCCGCGCCCGGCACTCAATACCCGCAGGAGTTCCGATCGTCGGGCCGGCGCTTGGCACCCTCGACGACGGCGGCGAGACAATCTCACTCCAACGTCCGAGCGCGGCGTCAGCAGGCGCGTTCGTCACGCTCGAAAGCCTCCGCTACAACGACAAAACGCCGTGGCCTGCCACCGCAGATGGCAGCGGCCCCTCGCTCCAGCGCATGAGTTCGGCAACACTCGCGCTCGAACCCGCAAACTGGCAGGGGCAAGGCCTCACGCCCGGCCTGCAAAATGCCGCCAACCAGCCACCCACGGTTGCGATCACTTCGCCGTCGCACCTCGCCACATTTACACCGCCGGGAACCTTTACGATTTCCGTCAACGCCGCCGACACCGACGGCACCATTACCCGCGTGGAATTCTACGACGGCGCGGTGAAAATCGGCGAGGACTCGACTGCGCCATATTCACTTGCGATTTCCAACGTCGCCGCCGGCGACCACTGGCTCACCGCACGCGCAGTGGACAACGCGTTTGCCTCCGTGGACTCCATCCCGGTCCTCATCACCGGTATCGGCTCCGTGCCGGTCACCCTCAGCCCGTGGGGCTCGACATGGCGCTACCGCGATACCGGCGTCGCGCCGCCTGCAAGCTGGACGCAACTCGCGTACGACGATTCCGCATGGAGCAGCGGTGCGGCAGAACTCGGCTACGGTGACGGCGACGAGGCGACCGTCGTTCAGGATAATCCCACACCCGGCTACAATTCCGGCGAAACCAACCGCTATATCACGACATGGTTCCGACGCATGTTCACCGTCACTAACGCGGCACAAATCTCCGCCCTCACCGCCCGCATGATTCGCGATGATGGCGTCGTCGTTTACCTCAACGGAAACGAAATCTGGCGCGATAATCTCCCCGCAGTTTCCGACGCCACGACGACCGCCTCATCCAGCATCTCCGGAGCGAGCGAGAGCGTGCAGATCAGCAAAGTCCTCAACGCCGCCAGCCTTGTTGAAGGTGCCAATATCCTCGCGGTGGAGCTCCATCAATTTGCTGCGGACAGCTCCGATATCTCCTTCAATTTCGAGCTCAACGCCGAGCGGCCTGCCACTGCGCCGGACCCCGACACGGACGGCGATGGAATGCGCGACGCGTGGGAAATCGCACACGGGTTTGCATACTGGAACGCTGTCGACGCCTTGGCTGACGCAGACGGCGATGGAACCTCCAATCTCTCCGAATACCGACTCGGCCTCGATCCACGTGATGGAACCCAATCGTTCCGCGCGTCCGCCGCGACCGGGCCCGGCGGAATCACGCTGACGTGGCCCGCGGCGACCGGCATCACATTTACGATCCAGCGCACCACGTCGCTTGCTCCCGCTGACTGGCAGAATATCTCCTCGGTGACCGCCACAGGCACCACCGCGACTTACACCGCGCCATTGGGCGACCCTTCAGCGTTCTACCGGGTCCGATTCCCGCAATAGTGTCTGCGCACTTTGTTATTGTTCCCCCGCCCTGCTTCCAGTCATCAACAGGGAATGACCCAGACCGATTGGAATCTCATCATCCTAGCGCTCTCCGCCGTCGTCGTGCTCGTACTGCTCGTGACCCGGTGGAAAGTGAACGCCTTTATCGCGCTCATCGCCGCCGCGCTCATCGTGGGTCTCGGCGCCGTAGCCATGGGAGTAACCGAGGTGGAACTGGACAAGAAGGTGACTCCGCCCGCGTGGAAAACGCTCAGCTCGCTGACGGCGCTGCGGCTCATCGGCGCTTTTCAAGAAGGACTCGGCGGCACACTGGGTGCGACCGCGGCCATCATCGCTTTGGGCACAATGCTCGGGAAACTGCTCGCCGAATCGGGCGGCGCTGAGGTCCTCGCGAAGCGGTTCGCGGCATTTTTCGGCCCGAATCGGGTGGGGCTTTGTATCATGTCGCTCGCACTGGTCGTTGGATTGGTGACGTGGTTTGCGGTGGGATTGGTGCTGCTGCTGCCGATCCTCCTCACACTCACCCGCGAGACCAAAAAACCGTTTCTCCTCCTCGCCATCCCGCTCATCTCGTGCCTTTCCGTCATGCACGGATTGATGCCGCCGCATCCCGGACCAGTCGCAGCGATCGGTAGCCTGAAAGGAAACACCGGGATGGTTCTATTGTGGGGCTTCCTCATTGGAATCCCCACTGCAGTCGTCGCAGGCCCCATCTTCGCGCGGCGCGCCGTGCGACTCGTGGATGCGGAGCCGCCGCCGATGCCGGACAAATCGGAAAGTCTGTTGCCGGGAATGCGTCTGCCCGGCTTCGGTATCACACTATTTTCGATTCTCGTGCCGGTGCTGTTGATGCTCATCAGCACGGTAGCGGAACTTGTCCTGGATAAATCGAACACTCTGCGCGGCGTGCTGATGTTCATGGGGAATCCCACGCTGGCGCTGGCGGCATCCGTTGTGTTTTGTATGTGGTCGCTCGGAACGCGCTGCGGCTACCAACCCGCGCAACTTCTCAAATTTACCGAGACCTGTGTGGGGATGGTGGGAATGACGCTGCTCGTAGTCGGAGGAGGCGGTGGTTTCGCAAAGGTGCTGGAGATCACGGGCGCTTCAAAGGCTCTTGGGAATGCCGCCGCTCTCGCCCATCTGCCACCGCTCCTCTACGGCTGGCTCATCGCGGCATTTATCCGCGTGGCGACGGGTTCGGCGACAGTGTCGATTACGGTCGCTGCGGGACTGCTCGTGCCGGTGGTCGCGGCGAATCCTCATGTGAATGTCGAGCTCCTCATCATTGCGATTGGCTGCGGGTCGCTCTTCCTCTCACATCTCAATGACGGCGGGTTTTGGATCGTCAAAGACTGCCTCGGATTGAGCGTGTCACAGACACTGCGGACGTGGACCATTACCGAGACGATCGTCGGGGTCGCGGGGCTTATTCTCACACTCATCGTCCACGCGATCTGGGCGGCGCTGCAAACGCATTTGTGATGCGCAGTCTGCGCCTGGAGATGCTGCAAGTCGCCCGGCTTGCGCCCAAAATGCTCGGGGATTCTGCGGATCTGGTGCGGGACTTTTTACTGCGCCAGTTTTTACCATCCGGAGGCGCAGCGGATCGCGGGGAAAAGGCGGACCTTTACTACACCATCTTCGCGCTCGCCGGGCTGGAGGCCGTGCAGGCGGCATTGCCGGAGCAGCGCGAATGGCTGGAGTCTTTTGGAAGTGGTGAAGGGCTCGATTTCATCCACCTCGGTGCGCTCGCTCGTTGCCGGGCGGCCACCGGGATTCCGGCGGCGGACGTCCTTCCGCGCATCGAAGAATTTCGCACACCCGATGGCGGGTATCACGAGACGCGCGGCTCGAAATTTGGGCATGCCTACGGCTGCTTCGTGGCTTTCGGTGCATACCAGGATGCCGGATGCGAATTACCGTCCCCTCTTAGTATGGTGCAGTGTCTCAAGTTCCTCGAAACGCCCGACGGTGCGTGGGGAAATGTCCGCGGGATGCGCAAAGGCACCGTCCCGGCGACGGCAGCAGCCATCACACTTCTCCACCAACTCGACGTTCCCGTGAATGATGCCGTCGCCGATTGGCTGCTCGCGCAAATGCACCCGGAAGGCGGCTGGCTTGCGGTCCCTGGATCGCCGATGCCCGATCTACTTTCCACTGCGACGGCGCTCCACGCGCTAGCCTGCATGGAACGTCCTCTCACGGAGTCGCAGCGCGAACGCACCCTCGATTTTGTGGACACGCTCTGGAGCGCAAACGGCGGATTCCACGGTCACTGGGCCGATGATGCGCTCGACGCCGAGTACACTTTCTACGGCCTCCTCGCACTCGGCCATCTGGCAGTGTAGCGGAGGTGTTCGCCCCGGAATGCAACCGGGCGCAGCGCGGAAATCTCCACACTGCGCCCGGTCTTTTTCCTTGCCCGGAAAATCTGACGGCTACTTGTCTTTCTTCTCCTCAGCGGCACCCTTCTTCTCTTCTGCCGCATCTTTCTTATCCTTATCTTTGCCGAATAATTCGTGAAGGTCTTTCGTGCCGCCTTTGAGCACGTCCTTAAGTTCCTTCGCAGAGCCTTTGATCGCGCCTTTCATCGACCTCATGATGCTCTCGATCTGATCCTTCGTCATACCGGCGCTCTCCAGTTGCTTGCGAGCGGCTTCGATGATCTCATCCATGTCGTCGCCATCAAACGTGTGCGTCTTTCCGTCCGGCCCGATCACGATTCCCTTTCGATGGAAAACTCCACCGGGCAGCTTGCCCTTCATGTCTTCGAGTTGCTTCTGGAGATCCCCGAAGCCATGCATCTGCATGTTAAACGGACTGCCGTCGAAGGGCTTCTCCTCCGTTTCAGAAAGGACCACTTTGACTTCCTTCTGCTCACCCTTCCGGAGCAGGCTGAGCTTTACCTCATCGCCGGGCTTCCGCATTTTCACGAGCGTTTTGAGCTGCTGCGGCTCCACAAGAATCTGGTCGTCGAGCCGGGTGAGGATGTCGTGTTCTTGAATGCCCGCTTTCGCGGCCGGGCTATCTTCTGCGACGTGGTTAACTTTTATTCCTTCGCCTGCTTTCAGCGGCAATTGAGCACGCAAGTCATCGGAAACCGGCCCCGGTGCGACGCCGAGAAACGTGACTTTCTCTTTCTTGCCGCCGTCCGCGACAACGACGCCGTCCTTGATTTCCACGCGGACCGGATCCCCGCCGCCGAGCTTGAATGTTTTGGTCTCCTTCTTTCCATTTACATCGATGGTGATCGTTGCCGTTCCGTCCGCATTGGTGATGACGGACGAGGACGTTGACGATGATTGCGCCTTGTCATCCGCAAAGATGGGCAGTGCGACGAGCGCCGCAGCCGCACAGGTAAGTATGGTGTGTTTCATTTCTCTATTGGTTGTAGGTTTGGTCAGTAAACTTCGAGTCGCACGGGGACGATTTGTCGGCGCGTGGTCTCCAGACGCACGGACGGCACATTAGTGCCGGGGACAAGGGTCTCGGATTCGACCCATTGATATTCCATCACCTGATACGGCTGCCGGTTCGGCCCCATCATCACGCCCATTTCACGGGCCTGAAGCATGTTGTCCTGAACGATGACGGGCATGTTCTTCGCCGCTGCTTTCTCAGGATTATCCGACGCGATGTCCTTTGCGGTGTTCGTTGTCGAATCAAGAACCTTCACAGTGACCACTGCGGCGCATGCCACAGCACCCGCCGCGAACGCCCAGCGGCTCAGGAAACTCCAGGCACCGCTCCGCTTGGGCGAAGTTGTTGGCCGGGCGGCGGTCAGGCGCGCCATCAGGTCAGTGTTCATCGGCGCCGGTTTCATCCGTGCCAGCAGCATCTCCACGGGATCTTGTTCCTCGCTCATAGCAGCACTCCTTTCAAATTCTCACGCAGTTCCTCGATCGCGTAGCGGTAGCGGGATGCGGCGGTGTTCAACGGCACGCCGAGCGTCTCGGCGATTTGTTGAAAAGTCAGACCACCCCACATTTTCAAAACCACAACATCGCGATAGATGGGCGTAATATCTTTCACAGCTTCCTCCAATAGTCGCTGGGTTTCACGTTGCTCCACATCGGGCGCAAACCAAGGCTCGGCAGGACCACTCCCCTCTTCGCGGATGACCCTGCGGTCCATGCTTCGGGCGAGGTCGATGGCGCGGCGGCGAATCGTCGAATAAACGAGCGCGTCATCCGGCATCCGCCCGGCACGCTGCCAGGACTCGACAAGAGCGTCCTGAAGGACATCCTCCGCATCGGATTCCGTGCGGGTTTGCTGCCGGGAAAAAAGCAGGAAGCGCGGTCCGTTTTCGCGGAGCCAGTCCCTCCATTCGTCGGGCGTAGGTTCAGTTGGCATACATTTGAGAGCATCTTTGTCTGTCTTTAGAGCGGAGATGCTCGATTTTTTTGTCTGAAATTTCCGCAGGACGGATACACCGGATGCATGAAAGACGAAAACATCATGGTCGTACGCCGTTCGCTCATCGAGCAAATCGGCATGTTTCAAGGGCTCTGCCTGGACGTGGATCGCTATCTCCCCGCGCTCCTCGCCAGGGAGAACAACTTCTTCACGCCGCGCCAGCCGGCGGAGACGAATCCCGATCTGAAGCAAATCATCCCCTACGTACTCATCGTTCACGGCGATTCGGTTTTTCACTATGTTCGCGGCAAAAAATCCGGCGAACAGCGGCTCGTTGCGAAAGGCAGTCTCGGCATCGGCAGCCACATGAACGACGGAGACGAGGGCCTCTTTTCCCTCGACCGCGACGCTTACAATACCGCCGTCCAGCGCGAGGTCGCTGAGGAGATGTTCATCGAGACCCCTTACACAAACCACATCGTCGCGCTGCTCAACGACGACTCCAACGACGTCGGCAAAGTCCACCTCGGCGTCGTCCACATCTTCCGGCTGGCCGAGGAAAAAGCCCGCAAACGTGAGAGCGTCATCACCGAGGCGGGATTCCTCCCAATCGCCGAACTCCGCAAGCGCCGCGACGCGCTGGAAACATGGAGTCAGTTCTGCATCGATAACATTGATCAACTTCTCGCTTTGGCAAAATAAGCCGCGTCGGACGATACGCACCAGGCCAGCCATGTGCTCGTGGAAATTTCACTTAAAGACCCGCGCCGATTTCTGATAGTGATGAGCATGAAGTTGCGTCGCATGTTCTTATTCGGGTTGCTTGCCTGTGCTCTCGGGGGCGCGGCGGCGAAGGATGCCAAATCCCAGAAAGGCGGAAAGTCGGAGAAGAAGCCGGATTATTCAAAAGCGATCGCGGCTTTTTATTCCGGGCCGGTCCGATCGCTCGAACTTTTGCTGAAAGACGATGCGGTCGAGGATTTGAAAAGCTCGGCGCGGCGCTACACGGAGGTGCAGCTAGTCGAGGGCGGAGTGACGCACAAGCATGTGGCGATGAAGCTCAAAGGCGCGGCGAGTTTTCGCGGGCTGGACGAGAAACCCGCGATCACGCTGGACTTCGATACATTCAAGGGAGCCGAGCGCTTTTACGGACAAAAGAAGTTTCATCTGAACAACGGAATCGAGGACGGGACGATGTTGCACGAGTGGCTCTCCGGCGAAATCGCGCGGCTTTGCGGAGTCCCGGCGGGGCGCTGCAACCATGCGCTGGTGCGGATCAACGGCAAGGACAAGGGCTTGTATCTCATCCGCGAAGGGTTCACGAAGGATTTCCTAAAGCTGCACTTCGGGAACAATGACGGGGCATTTTTCGAAGGCGCGCTGCAAAAGGAAATCGGCGACCACACGGAGATGAGCGAGGGCACCGAGAAGGACGAGGCGGCGCTGGCGGAACTCGTGGCGGCGGCGAAAGAAGACGACGCGGCGAAGCGCTGGACCCGCCTTTCGGCGCTGCTGGATGTGGAGCGCTACGCGGGGTATCTTGCGATGGAGCATGTGCTCGAGTTCACGGACGGCTACGATTTCGGGGTCAATAACTACCGCATCTATCGCGACGAAAAAACGGGGAAGTTTTGCTTTATCCTGCATGGCCTGGACGAGACCTGGCGCTCGGACAGCGTGGACTTGCAGCGCTCGCCGGGCAGCGTGGTGGGCCGGGCCTTTTGGTCCGCACCGGAAGCGCGCGCGCTGTATCGGGCGAAACTTACTGACTTTTACGATCGGGTGCTTGCGAAGACGGACTGGCCCGCAAAAGTGCGCGAGCGCAATGCGCTGATCATCGCCGCGATGAAAGAGGCGGGCTTAAAAGAAAAGACGCTCAAGGAAGTCGCACATCGCGGCGAGGAAGTCGCAGAAGTGGCGAAGCGTCGCATCGCCGCACTCGGCAAGGTGCTTTCCGAATGGCCGGAGCCGATGGTTTTTGGGAAGGATGGCGTGGTAAAACTGACCAAAGGCTGGCGCGAAGAAAACGAGAGCGGCGATTCCGCCCAGCTCGCACAGGAACTCCGCGAAGGCGCGGATGCGCTGCGAATTTCTGCAAAGGGCGCAGCAACCGCATCGTGGCGAATCACACTGCCGCTCGATGCGGGAAAATACCGCTTTGAAGCGAGCGCGCAATCCCGTGGCGTGGCCGCGATCGAAGATGACAAGGGTCGCGGGGCCGGCCTGCGCATCTCGGGTGCCACGGAAAAGCGCGCCAACGCGCTCGCAGGAGATTCAGCGTGGAAGCCGCTGGCGTATGAGTTCGAACTGGACGGCCCGCGCGAAGTTACGCTGGTGGCAGAGCTGCGCGCCACGAAGGGCGATGCGTGGTTTTCTCTCGCGACAACGCGATTGCGGAAGCTGCGTTAACGAAACTCTCGACACCCACGGCACAAGGCGGCTTTCCTTCCGCACGTTCATGGAGAAAGACATCGTTTATTTTGATTTGGAAACACAGCGCACCGCGAATGACGCGGGCGGTTGGGACCAAAAGGCGAAGATGGGGATGAGCCTCGGCGTGACGTATTCGACACGACTCGGAGAGTATCAGATTTTCACAGAAAAGGACGTCGATGCGCTGATCAATCAACTCGTCCGCGCGGATCTTGTCGTGGGATTTAACGTCATCAGTTTCGACTACGAAGTGCTGATGGCCTACACGATCATGGACCTGCCTTCTCGGTGCCGGACGCTGGACCTGCTGGTGGAAATCGAGAAGGTGCTGGGGCATCGTGTGGGGCTGGATTCCGTGGCGAGCGCGAGCCTCGGAATCGGGAAGACCGCGGACGGTCTGGACGCCATCCGATGGTGGCGCGAGGGGCGGATGCTGGAGATTGCGGAGTACTGCTGCTATGATGTGAAATGCACAAAAGTGGTGCATGAATTCGGCATGCAAAACGGGCTCGTGCATTATTTTGACAAGTCTGCGCGCAAGCAAAGCGTCGCGGTAAAGTGGTGATGCCTGAGGGCTCAGGCTTTCCTCTTTTTCATGCGAGACGAAAGGTCGGCCGCGACGCAGCCCGCGAGATTGGCAGCCATATCACCAAAGTCGAAGTTCCTTCCGGGAATCCATCGCTGTGAAACTTCCTCCGCCGTCATGCCGATTGCGATGATAAGGCTCCCGAGCATCACCGGGCCGAGTTTCCGTAAACCAAGGGCGTGATTAAACAAAAACCCCAACACTCCGATGAGGCAGAAATGGGCGACTTTGTCGGAGTTTGGATATTTCTTGAGAATGTCGGTAATCCACCGGAGATGCCCGGTATCCGCCATCGCGATGATCGCGACGACGACACCAAGCCAGACAGCGAAATACCACCAACGGCGATGCATGGACTAAAAAAGCTCCCCTTGCGAAAGCGCTGACGGCATTTCGACAGACGCACCAAGATTGCCCGCGCCCGCAGCGGCCGCATCTGCCCGGACTTCGGCGGTGAGTCCGCGGAACTCGCAGTTCTCCATGGCGGCGACCAGTTCGGCCCACCGGGGTTCGATGCGCAAATCGTCGAGCGGCACGGGTAACGGCAGGTCGCAATCAAGGCGCACCATCTCGCGGTTCTGCGCGATGATCTCGAGGCTTGCGCTCAGCGTTTCGCGAGCGCGCCTTGCCGTTACCGAGCCGAGGTTTTTCAGCAGCCCTTCGAGGTTCCCGTGCTCCGTGAGAAGCGAGACAGCGGTCTTTGGTCCGATGCCCGGGACGCCGCGGATGTTGTCCACCGTATCGCCAATGAGCGCCAGCACGTCGCCAATGAGCGCAGGTGGGACGCCCCATTTTTCCTGCACCCTGGCAGCATCGAGCAGAGCGTGCGGAGCTTTTGGGTCGGGCAGGTCGGTCTTGTTGGTGGAATAGACGAAGCACTTCTCGTCCACGAGCTGGAAGAGATCCTTGTCGTTGGTGGCAAGGATGACTTCGTCCCCGCGCGCTCGCGCTACCGTGGCGTATGTCGCCATCAGATCATCAGCCTCTGTGTCCGGCACCCCGATCGATTGCAGTCCCAGCGCGGGCACCAAGCGGATGAGGGCATCTATCTGGGGCCGGAGGTCGGCGGGCGTCTCAGTCCGCGTGGCTTTGTATTCAGGCTGAAGTTGCGTGCGCCGGAGTGGTAGGCCCTGATCCCACAAGACCGCGGCGAGGTCCGGGCGCAAGTCCTTGAGCATTTTACGGACGGTTTTCACAAAGCCGTAAATCGCGTTCGTGCTTTCACCGCGCGAGTTCTTTAGGTCGCGGATCGCGTAAAACGAGCGGTAGCAGTAGTAGTGTCCATCAATCAGAAGCAGTCGCATGGCCTTCACGTATGCAGGAAACACCGCACGTGAACAGAGCTCATTTTGCGCGTTCGCGCGCGGTCTCCTCGGCATCGACAAGTGCGAGAAAAACACTTTCGAGCGCGCCTTTGTCGGTGCTGGTCGCGCGCAGTTCCTCCACAGTGCCGAGCGCAATAAGCCGTCCTTGATGGATGATGCCAATACGGTCCGCGAGTTCTTCGGCGACCGAGAGCTGATGGGTGCTGAGAAAGATCGTCATTCCCGCGCTCGCGCGCTTTCGGAATTCATCCTTCACGATGCGGGCATGCATCGGGTCGAGCCCCACCATCGGTTCATCAATAACGAGCACGCGCGGTTCGTGGAGCAACGCGCTCGAGATGACGAGGCGCTGGCGCGTGCCATGGGAGAGATTCTCCGTGAGTTCATGCCGGTAATCGTGGAGGTGAAATTTGTCAAAGAGGACCTCGGTGCGCGATTCGATATCGGCCGTCGGGATACCGAATATGTCGCCGACGAAATTCATGAACTCGACGCAGGTGAGCTTGTCGTAAGTGAATGGAAAATCAGGGACATACGCGAGTTGCGCCTTGGCCTGCTCGGGCTCCTTCTGAATATCAAACCCGCCGACGAGTGCGCTACCGCCGGACGGCTTCAGGAGGCCGGCGAGCATTTTAATGGTCGTGGTTTTCCCCGCGCCATTGGGTCCCAAAAATGCGAAAAACTCCCCTTGTTTTACTTCGAGGTCCAGCCCTTCGACAGCGCGAAGGTCGCCAAAATGCTTAGAAAGACCGCGAATGGAAATCATGAGGGGGCGATTTTAAACGGAACAGGACGCGCCCGCCAAGCGCTCAAAGCGGCGTCTCTTGATTTAGCGTTTCCCGCCCGAATAGAGCTTTTTCACAGATTCATCGCTGTTGATGTCCTGATTGGCCTTCCAAACCATGTGGCGGTAGAACTGCATGAGCCCGGCAGTACAAAATGCAAAGAAAAGCACTAGAATGACCCTTTGAGAAAACGAATTATGCATGGCCGTTCCAAAGCAGGATGCCCGCCATTCTCACCAGAATCCAAACTGACCGGTGCGAAGAATGTAAATCCCGAGGCAGAAATTCGTGACCGCGTGAGCCACCACGCAAGCCGCGAGGCTGCGGGTCCGATACGCGACGAGATTATAAAGGACGCTCGTCACGAGCGCACCAGCCCAGTCCGCCATCTGATGCTCGAAACAGAATGCGACCGAAACAATGGCGAATGACTTCCATGTGAACGTGCCGAACGGCACCTGCTGAAACTCTTCCCGGATAAAGAAACGGAGCAAAAATCCCCGCCAGAAAATCTCCTCCACAAGCGGCACAATGATGACCATTCGCAGCATCCGGACGATGACATTCAGCCAGTAGTGCGCACCATCTTCGCCGAAGAATGCCGGATTGAAGCCATCCAGACGAGGAGCCGCACCCAGCCAGAGCTGCGGGGCAATCCAAACCATAAGCGAGAGAACTCCCGCGAGCCAGGCAAGAGCCATACCCCGCCAGGGACCGAGCGTAATTAGCCGCCGCCACCGCCACAGGAACACGCCGCACACGACGCTCTGCAACGGGAATACCCAATACTTCGATGAAGTGATGACCCAGTGCCCCGAAAATGCGTCGAGTTTCCCGACAACCTCCGAAAACAGAAGGAACGCAAGAAATAGAAAAAACGGCCCGATATAAGCTCTTTCGTGAGGTGTAGCACCAATCATCCTTCTTAATAAAAAGCCATGAATGCTGAAGAAAACAAGACATCCCAACTCACACCGGAGCAACTTATGAAGATGCTCGACATCCAAATGGACACTTTGCGCAGCAAAAGAGCGCAAAGCAGCAACCGGAGTACGGTCCGAATTTTGAGCATCACGTTGACGTTGATGATTCTTTTCGGTGCCATTTTTGTCCTCATGAACATGCTGGACGACCTCCGCGCTACGAGGCCTTCCGCGGTTCAAAACACCAGCGAAAACGCAGAACGCTGATAATTTTTCCAGAATCACCACAATCCGGCATACCGGCTGCTATCTCATCTTACAAATGGCCAAACCACTCACATCAGTCATCGGAATCGACATCGGACGTTACGCGCTCAAATCGGTCCTCATGCAGAAGAAAGGTGCCAACCGCTATGTTGTCACCAACTTCGCCACCCACATCGTCGACGACACCGCCGAACAAACTTCCAGCGAGCTCGGACGGAACATCAAGGCACTTCTGAAACACATGGGAGGGAGCGCCAAAGCCTGCGCGGTAGCAGTCTCCCATCCCGACGCGATTCTGCGGCTGATCGAACAGCCCGAGACGCCGACACACATCCTCAGGGATGCACTTAAGCTCAATAGCACAATGCTCCTCAATCAAGACTGCAAGAGCTACGTCCTCGACTGCGAACTGATCCCATCGACCGTCCCCATAGATCCGACGAATACCCGCCAAAAGCAGTACCTCGTCGCTGGCATCCCCAGAACCCATGTCGTGGAAATAGGCACCGCCTTTTACGAGGGTGGAGCCCCGCCGGTGGCAAGCCTGCAACTCGCACCCGTCGCGGTCTTCAACGCATTCGAATTCGCCAACGAGGAGATATTTAATAACAACGCGTTTTTTCTCCTCGATATCGGCCACAACGGCGCAACCATCCTGCTCGGCGCGAAGCGGGAGCTCGTGCTCATTCGCAATGTCGAGTTCGGCGGGCGCGCACTGATTGACACCCTTTGCAACTTGAGCGGCGAAGACCAACCTACCGTCCTCAGGGCTCTCGAGCAAGAGGACGAGGTAATGGTCGAGAACGCGCGCATGGCGCTAATGGGGCTCGCACGGGAAATCGGCAGTTCCATCGGTTTTTTCGAAGGCCGGCGCGAAGAACCTATCAGGCAGGTCTGGGTCTCCGGAGGGTTCGCGAAGAGCAAGACCGTGCTCCGGGTCCTCAGCGAGGAACTCCGGATGCCGTGCATGGCATGGAACGCCACCGAGCGGTGCGAAATCAACGTCCCATCATCCAAACGAAACCAGTTTTCCGAGGAAGCGCTCGACATGAGCGTCGCCTGCGGAGCCGCAACCGAGGCCCTTCAAGCCTAATCAAGCACTATGGCACTCCACATCAATCTCTACCACGAAATCCAGCGCGCTCGAAAAGAGGAGCAATATGACCCTCTAAAGATTTCGCTACTTTGCATTGGATTCGTAGGGCTCTGCCTCGCAGGTCTTTACTTCGGAAAACTGTCCCAGACCATGGGCGTTCGAGATCAATACACGGCCCAAAAAGCCGAAATCTCCACCCTCGAACCTCAGGCTGCAGCTGCAAAATTGAAGGAAGCCGAACTAACGGCATCGATTCAACTCGCAGATAAATTGAGCAAACGAATCGAAGACCGCTTCTACTGGGCTCCAGTCATGGAACAAATCGGGCTCACAATCCCGGCAAATGTCCAAATTACCAAACTGACTGGAGATATCAGTGTGACAGATGCTTCGCGGAGGATTGGAATTGCCCTCGACGGCATCGCCGCCGGAGAGCAACCACGGAAAGTTGCCGAGGACATCCGACTCGCATTGATTGATAACCTGGGCGAAAAGTACAAGAATGTCACGGCGACGTTTCGTTCCCTCGACGACAGCACCGAGCAGGTTCGCTTCGAAGGAAAAGAGATGCCCACGGCTTTATTCTCAATCAATATTACATTCTCCGCGACAGCAGTGCCACTTGCACCCAGAACCGTCCAGCGTTAATCAGCTATGAAACTAAACAAAGACCAGCAACAGAAAGTCGCGCTCGGGGTGATGCTCATGTTCGGCGTTATCTACGCGACGAATGAGTTCCTCCTGTCGCCACTCGCAGCAGAGCGTCTCGCGCTCGCAGATGAGATGACAACAGCGGAACCCCGCATTCGGGACATGAAGGGACAGCTCGCCCGGGTCCGGGGTCTTGCCGAGAAGGGTCCCGCTTCTGATAAGACGCTCGCGCAAGTCAACGCAATGATTCCCGAGGGATCGCCCATCGCCTGGTTTCCACCTAAGATCGCCGATTTCTTTAAGAACAACGGCGTGGACAAAGCAGTCGCCAAACTAAACAACGAAACTCCCGAGAAGGAACTCACGGGGTACCGTCGTCTGGTATGGTCAATCGACATTCCGAACGCGGATTTCGTCAGTTTTGCCTCGGCACTTTCCAGACTGGAAAACGAGGAACCACTCTTCGAGTTTTCCGGTTTTGAACTTCAGACGACGCGCGAGCACGTTGACTCTGTACGCGCTTCATTAACCGTCCAAAACATCATCAAACTATGAAATACGTCAGACTTTCACTCCTGTCACTGGTTCTAACGTGTTCGGTTATGCGCGCTGAAGATTCCGCGAAGCCCGAGCCCTTCACCCTGAAGAATCGTTCAAGTTTCACACTGACCGCGGAGACCCGCGCTCCATTCTGGCCGATTGGCTGGGTCCGGACGAAAGGCGGAACGACACCGGTCGAGCACGGCCACTCGAACGCTGCACCCGTGGAGGCCGCAGCCCCTCAGATCCAACTCACGGCGGAAAGTTTCAATTTAACCAGTGTTCTGCTGGGAAACCCATCACTCGTCACGATCAACGGCCGTTCTTTCGAAGAGGGCGAGTTTATTCCCGTGATCTCGGGGCAACAGCGCCTCAAAGTTCAAGTCCGGGCCATCCGTGAGGATGGTGTCTGGCTTCAATTGGATAAACAAGACCCAGTCCTCGTGCCGATGCGACGTGGCGCACTTCGCCCCAAAACCGCCGTGAGCGAGAATCGCGGCGACTGGGCCATCTCGCTCGCGCCTCCGGCGAAACAGTAATCAATTTCACCGTTCAGGTGGGCGTCATCAATCGTTCCCGGTGAGGAGCGAATGTCGCCAATTCTCAAAAAAGCCGCGGCCAATTCCGGGTGCGGCTTTTTTGCGCGATCCGATCTAACTAGAGTTCAGCGCTTCTGGATTTCCGAATCTACGAAGCCGGCCACGCGCTCAGCCATCAGCTGGTGACCCGCCGCATTCGGGTGGATCCGTTCACCGAAGAATTCGCGTGATGCCGGCCAGTTCGTTTCCGTGAGTTCAGCGATCTCCAGCGTCGGGATGCTTCGGGCTTTCGCAGCCCCCCTTAAGCTGTCCCGGTAGGCCGCCATTCGCACCCCCTCCTCTGGGCTGGTGGGGAACGTCGGATCAGTATCCGGGGTATTCGGGTCGCGATAAACAGGCAGAATGATCCCGAACCATGCCCCGCGCTGACGGCAGATTTCCGCCATCTGCTCAAAGTGCCCGGTGTATTCCTCGGGCGAAGTTCGTGGTTTCGGCTTGCGCTCCTGCATCGAACCCCGATTGCGGGAAGCCGCCTCGATCGTCAAATAAAGCAGGCCCTGGCTGCGGCTGATGATTTTCCGGGCAAATACCTGCGCGTCCGTTTGCGGGAAAGTTTCATGATCGGGCAATCCTGCGGCTCGGATATTGTTCCACCCGAAACATGCAGTGACGATATCCGGCTGGAGCGCGCCGATTTCCCGCCGAAGCCACGCCAGTCCCTGCCCGCTGGTGTATCCGGGGCAGGCAAGCGGGAGAACCTCGATCGCGCGGCCGGGATATCTGGCGCGCAAAATCTCTTCCATCAGCGCTGGATAAGGATGACCGGGCTCCACCTGATCCGGCTTCTCGCGGTCCCGGGCGATCGGGACCCGGTAGCCAAATGTCACCGAATCCCCCAGTGTCACAATCCGAATCTGGCCGGTCCTTTTCGGAGCAACGTCACGCTCCATCCGAAGGCCATCACTGTTCGTGGAGACTCTCGTATAATCCCACCAGACGCCACGGAGCCCCGGCCGGACACGCCACGTCAAGAGGGGATCAAATTCAAACATTCCGGATGTGTTCACACCCTGCGTGTCTTGCTGTAGTTGCGGCGAGCTCACAAAAACCGCGAGCGGATCGATATGGGGACGCAGCATCCTCGTGCCCGCTTCAAAGATGAGCAGGAGCAGAGGAACCAAAGCGACCGCGATGCCGAACATCACGACCCGAGCGCGTTTACTGGATTTTGCCATGTCCATGATGATTTCAGCGATCGCACCGGGGATCCAGCCTCCGCTTTTTCCATCCGCTGCTTGAACCAACGCCGCCGCCTCTACAGTGCATCCGAATGCGCACGTTGAGCCGGATTCATGACAAAAAGTTTTCTGGTAGTCGTAAAGGTCTGGTTGCAATCTCACATCACTCTCTCCGTACTTCTACCTACACAGAAATGGCCGACGACAGAATCTGGGCTCACTGCCCACGATGCAAGCACACGCAACGGTTCAACCGCATTGAGACCCGACATGCGTTCCACGCGCTCATGACCGTTTTGACTCTCGGGCTGTGGGGACTAAGCTGGATTGCACTGACGATCGGACACCGCTTTTGGCCCTGGCGTTGCAAGCACTGCGGTTGCACCACGCCGATTAGGGACGAAAAAAGCGGGCGCTCGCGCAGTTCGGTGCTTGCACAGCCCCCCACTTCGCAGGCACCGCATAAGGAGTTACACTCTTCGACCGTGCTCACGGTGCGAAGAACACACTCATCTTATCGCACTTATCATGGCCGGCCTCATCGTCAAACCTCGCTCCCGTATTTTCCATGGACATGACTGGGTCTATTCCAGCGAAGTCCTCAAAGTGTGGGGCGAGCCCAAAAACGGAGACGTCATCGCCGTGAAAGACGGGAAGGACCGTCTCCTCGGGTCCGCGATCTACAACGCCAAATCCCAGATTATCGCCCGTCGAATTTCCCGGCAAAGGCAGGAGCTTGATCTCGATTTTTTCCAGCGCCGAATCGCGCAATCCATCGCCTATCGCCAGCGCCGGGGCTGCGACCCACGCTTGTCGCGGCTCGTGTGGAGTGAAAGCGACGGGTTGCCGGGCATTATCGTGGACCGATACGGTGACTACCTCGTCCTCCAAACCCTCACCCTCGCCATGGACGATCGCCGCGAGGAAATCGCCTCGGTGCTGCAAGAGCAACTTCAGCCTGCCGGGATCGTCGAACGCAATGATGCGCCGATCCGAATCGCCGAAGGACTCGAACTTCGGACGGGAATGCTCCGCGGCGAAGCCCCTGTGCCCTTCCCCATTTATGCGGCGGGTCTGGAGTTTGAGGTGGATTTGCTACACGGCCAAAAGACCGGCTTTTACCTCGACCAAATCGCCAGCTATCCACAAGTCGCCCGATATGCCACCGGACGCCGCGTGCTCGATTGCTTTGCAAATCAGGGCGCTTTTGCCCTGGCATGCGCAAAGGCCGGAGCGACGAGCGCCTGCGCGGTAGAGATATCCGCCGACGCGTGCAATCAGATTCGCGGAAACGCGAAACGGAACGGCCTCGACATCGAAGTCGCTGAGAAAAACGCGTTCGATTTTCTCAAACTCGCGGATAATGCGAACGACGGTCCGCGCTACGACATGATCATCCTCGATCCTCCGTCCTTCACAAAATCCCGCGGCAAACTCGAAGACGCCCTGCGCGGATACAAGGAAATCCACCTCCGCGCGCTCAAACTTCTCGCACCCGACGGGCTCCTCGCGACTTTTTGCTGCTCTCACCATGTCAGCCGCGAACACCTGCTCGGAGCGATCAACGAAGCCGCCGTCGATTCACGGAAAACCCTGCGCCAGCTCGAAACTTTCTCGCAGGCCCCCGACCATCCGATCATCACCACGATGCCGGAAACAGAGTATCTGAAGGGCTTCCTGTTCGAACTCGCGCCCGGTCGGTAAAGCCTACTTTCCCGACGCCGGAGAAATGGCAGCGGTGATTTCCGCGGCGACTTTCTCCGCAAGCTTTGCGCATCCTTCCGGCGTGAAGTGAACGTCGCGCGGTCTCTGCCATGCGCCGAGGTTGGGCTGGCAGAACGCGTGCAGGTCATTGACCCGGACACCCGCCGACTTCATCACCCGCGCCGCGGCTTCGTTGTATTGCTTCTCGAGGCCCGGCACGCGCCCATTCGCTCCCTCCGGAACGGGCGTGGTGTTTGCAAAAATGAGCTTCGCGCCCGTCGCTTTGAGCCGCACTACGAGCTTCGCGAGATTCGCTTCATAATCCGGGAGGCCCACCCACACAGGCGCGCCGGGAGTCAGTTTCCCGTCTTTATACTGCTTCAAATCATGGAGCCCCCAATTGAAGTGGATCACATCCCATTTCCCGGAACCAAGCCAGGTATCGAGTTTTGCGATTCCCGTCTCGGTGGACTCACCGTTCGTCAGAATACGATGCACATTCACTTTTCCTTTTAGCAAATCCCGCGCTCCCACCGTGTAGCCGATCGAAATACTATCGCCAATGAGAAGCACCCGCGGGAGCCCAGGCTCATCGACGACCGGAACCATCGCGGGATCAGGCTTCTTTTGTTGGGCGAATGCAGATGTTGCGAAAAGGAGGGCGAGAAAAATGCGGCGGTTCATGGCAGACAACGCTACCACCCGCGCGTTCCGCGCACAATCGCTATACGCCGATCTTGCCAAGAACGAGTTCGGAAATCCGGTCCGCCTGCTTGTTAATCTGGTCGCCGTCGCGCCCCTCAATGAGCAGGCGGATTTTCGGCTCGGTCCCGCTATAGCGCAGGAGCACGCGGCCCGCACCGCCCAGTTCCCGCTCGGTATCCGCGATGAGTTTCAGAACATCGGGCATAGTTTCCAGCGCTGGTTTTTCGCGAACGATCATGTTGCGCTGTGCCTGCGGATACTTCTTTAAACAGAGCTTCAGTTCACTCAGTGGACGGCCCGTTTCTGCCATGATGCGGAGGATTTGCAGCGCGCTCACGATTCCGTCGCCGGTAGTCGAGTAATCGCGGAAAATCATGTGCCCGCTCTGCTCGCCGCCGATGTTTAAATCCTGCGCCAGCATCGCTTCGATGACGTAGCGGTCGCCGACTTTCGTCCGAAGCACGCGACCGTGATTATCGCGCAGCGTTTCATCGAGGCCGAAGTTGCTCATCACCGTCGCGACAAGCGTGTTCTTGGCGAGTTCGCCGCGGCGAATTGCGTCGATTGCTGCGATGGCGAGGATTTCGTCGCCGTCCACCACATCGCCGTTTTCATCACAGAGCATCACCCGGTCAGCGTCGCCATCGTTGCTGATTCCCACGCTCGCGCCCGTCGCCTTTACCAAACGCGAAATCGCCTCGGGGTGCATGCTGCCGCAGTCCGCGTTGATGTTGCGGCCATTCGGCTGGTTTCCGATCACGGTGATTGTCGCGCCCAGTTCACTCAAAATCCATGGCGTGCTCTTGTATGCCGCGCCATTCGCGGCATCGACTGCGATGCGCATGCCTTCCAGAGTGAGGTTCTTCGGAAAGCTCGCCTTTGCCTGCTCGACGTAGCGACCGAGCGCGTCGTCGATGCGCTTTGCCTGGCCGATCTTATCCTCCACAGGACGGATGGATTCGATCTCGCCGGACACGACCAGATGCTCGATCCGTTGCTCGATGGCGTCGTCCAGCTTGTATCCATCGTGCCGGAAGAACTTAATGCCGTTGTCCTCATAAGGATTGTGCGACGCACTGAGAACAATGCCCGCATCAGCCCTCAGCGAACGGGTAATGTAAGCGACACCCGGAGTGGGAAGCGGTCCGAGAAGAAAAACGTCCACGCCCATCGACATGATGCCCGCGGCCAGCGCGTTCTCCAGCATGTAGCCGGAAAGGCGCGTGTCCTTGCCAATCACGATAACCGGGCGCCGGTCCGTGCGGCGCGTGTGGCGACCGGCCTCGGTGAATACATGAGCTGCCGCGCGACCGAGCTTCAGCGCCGTCTCGGCGGTGACGGGCTCCAGATTCGCAACACCACGGATGCCATCCGTGCCGAACATTTTCTTTGAATTACTTGCCATAAGCTCCCACTCCGAATTTCACATTCTGCTCCGGCGGTTTAGGCGGCGAGGTCGCCGGGTCGCTGAGCTGACTCTTTTTTATGACCGCCCACAGGAGCGTCGCCAGAAGCAGGGACGCCACCTTGGCCGGAAGATTGTTTGTGAATACCTGCTTGAACACTGTTCACCAGCAAAAGCTCCGCGAGCCGTTTACGCAAGCTCTCCGGTGTAAAATCCCGCTCTATTTTTCCGCGATGGCAGATGGATATCTTTCCCGTCTCCTCGCTGACGAGCAGGACGAGCGGGTCACCTTCCTCACTGAGGCCGATTGCTGCGCGGTGCCGCAGGCCGAGATTTCGGTCGAGGTCCTGCCGCTGGCTGACGGGAAAAATACAGGCGGCCGACGCGATCCGGTCGTTCCGGACCACCACACCGCCATCGTGCAGCGGCGTCTTTGGGTGAAAGATTGTAACGAGCAATTCGGTGGAGAGCTTTGAGTCCAGCTCCACGCCGCTCTCAATGTGCGAGCCGATGTCCGTCCCCCGCTCCACCGCGATGAGTGCTCCAAGATGCCGCCCGGACAACTCAACGAGCGTGCTCGCGAGAATCTCCACGGTCTCCATGTTTTGCAGCTGCGTATTGAAAAGCCTGTGACTGCCGAGCTGCGCGAGCATCCGCCGAAGCTCCGGCTGAAAGATGACGACGAGCGCGATAATGACGACTGCCGACAGGCTCCGGATCAACCATCCGATAACTGCGAGCCCGAAAATCTGGGATAAAAGAGACAGCCCCAAAACCAGCGTCGCCAGACCGGTGAGCACACGCGCACCACGGGTTCCGCGAATTCCGAGATAGGCGTAGTAGATGCCCACGCTGAGGATGAGAATCTCCAGGGCATCCTTCCAATACATCTGCGCCATCTCCTGAAACGTAGCGAGGACCATCATCCCAGAATCGCCTCGGTCATCCGAAGCGCCTCCACATTGGGTTTCACCTCATGCACACGGAAAATCCGCACGCCCTTTTCGCGACCGTAGCTCGTGAGGGCAACCGTCGGCCACGAACGGACTTCCATACTCGAAGAGCCCAGCACTTTCCCGATGAAACTCTTCCGCGAAACACCGAGCAAAACCGGACGCTGACCGTCCGACAACTCGACGCCGATGCCCGGCAAGCGGCGGAGCAACTCAAGGTTGTGCTCCACCGTCTTCCCAAAACCAATTCCAAGATCAAGGACAAGTCGCGCTGCGGGCACGCCCTCCCTTACCGCCCGTTTGAGGGTCTGGCAAAAGAAATCCATTACGTCATTTGCAACATTCCCGTAAACCGGGTCCGCCTGCATGCTCTGCGGGGTACCCAGCATGTGCATTGCCACCACGCCGGCACCCGTATCCGCCGCAGCCTCCATCATCGCCGGATCGCGCAGTCCGCCCACGTCGTTGATGATTCCGGCTCCCGCCGCGCAGGCTTCCCGTGCGACGGCAGGCTTCATCGTATCCACCGAAATAACGAAATTTCCCGCCAGCTTCGATATCCGCTCGATCACCGGAATGACCCGCCGCAACTCCTCTGCCTCGCCCACCGGCACAGCGCCGGGCCGGGTGCTCTCGCCTCCGACGTCCAGAATCTCCGCGCCCTCGGCCAGCATCTGCTCCGCATGTGCGACCGCCGCCCCGACGTCCACCCAGCACCCACCGTCGCTAAACGAATCGGGCGTCACATTTAAGATACCCATCACCGCACCACGGCGCGCAAAATCGAATGTATGATTCCGCGTCTCCCAAATCATCCCACAAAAAGGGGGCGCAGGTGTCGGCCGTAAAGATTCTCGATCACGTTCTTCGCGACAATCGCCTCGTTCGCTTTCAGAAGATCCGTGTAACGACTGCCGGCTTTTGCAGCCAGCTTGAACGATACATGGAGAAGCTGGCGGATGTTCGCATTAAAACCCGGATGCCCTGGGATGTGGCGCACTGCACTCGCGAGTTGCTCGCCCGTCCATTCACTCACCGTTTTTGCCGGCGGGAGCTTCGAGCGGTCAATATCGATCACCGACGCGTACGGCGCGCAAAGTTCGTCCACATGCTCCAGCGCGTATGCGTAGATTTCCTTGGCCAGCACAAGACCGTCGCCGCCAGCCTCCGAGAGCCCGATGATTTCTTCCAGCCATGTCGTCCCGGCTGTTTTCAAATGCACGCCCGCACCCGTTTGAGCCAGTGCAGTTCGGATGATTGGATAAAGCGAATACTTGTCCGAACCGCTGTGGACGCTGAGCTTCAAATTCGCGGGCAGGCCGTAGTTCAGGACCGCATGCGCAATTACCGCAAGGTCGTCGTTAAACTCTCTCTGGAACTGCGCAAGGTCGCCCACGTAATCAACACCTTTATTGAAGCGGCCCGTAAACTTCGGCGCGATGGTCTGCGCACGCACGCCCTCGTCTGCCAGCGCAACCAGAATAACCAACAGCTCCGGCGGTGTCTGCGGCGAATCCGTCTCGTCCATCGATACCTCTGCGATGAATTTATCCTCCCCACCCTTCCGCTCCGCGATGTGGCGGTAGATGCGCCCGGCGTCCTGCACGGCCCGCAAATACTTGGCTACAAAGCGCCCGATACCCTCGCGGGTCGTCGCTAGCGGAGCACTGATTCCAGGAACCTCCACAGTCCCGACGAGCTCCGGATGTCTTTCCATAAACGCGGACACATCCTTCGCCTCCGCAGGCTGGCCGATACTGTCCGCGACATCGATGGTGAAAAAATCCGACGCTTCGAGAAACCGATCCACAGTGTCGATTCGGATATGGTCCGCATCGACATGCCAGCCGCGCTGCCAGCCCAGAGCTTCGACCGCGGCCTGCGCCGCCGCCAGCACCGAGCCCGGCTCGCTCCCGATGAACGTGTGCTCGCGGTTCGACTTGTTCCAGACCGGCACGACATCCGCGCCGTCCTTGGAAAGCTCTATGCAGGCCTGGAGTTGCGCCTTGGCCTGATGGGCAAATCGATCACCCACACCGATCGTATATTTTTCGAGAATCATGCGGGCGGCAGATTAGTACGCTCGGTCGCAGTTTGGGAAGGATTCCTTGCCCGCGAAAGAAAGTTTCTTAGTACCGGCGATACCGGGCGTTGCGTTGATCCTGCGCCCCGCCGATCACATTGCCGCCCAGACCGCCAAGTCCGGCACCGATTGCCGCGCCTTCGAGGCCCCTGCCCCGTTGATGACCAATGATTCCGCCTGCTGTCGCGCCACCCAATGCTCCGATGACCGTTCCAGTCCGCGCATTGGGCCCGCTCGTGCAGGAAACCAGTGAAAACGACATGAGTAGAGTGCAAGAAATGAGTATTAATTTCATGGCGTGAGTATGGAATGTTGCCTTCCGCCAATCCATGGGGTGTTTACCCCATCCGCTCTATCCGCCTGCAACGATTCGGAGCAGTTCGATCGCATCACCGGCGCGAAGCTCGCGGGGCCATTCGTCCGGGCGCAGTGCGATGCCGTTGATTTCTACGAGGACGGTTCCTTTTGCAAACCCCAGCTCCTGGACGAGCGCTGCGACAGTCGCGGAGCTCGTTTCGGTTGGCGTTCCGTTCAGGGAAATCGCGGTCATGCAGAAAGGATCGCCTTGTCCCAGTCTTTCCACACCGCCTCAAATCCGCAGCGCTGCAGCAACTGCGCAATGTCGGCTGCGCTGCGTTCGTCGGCGATTTGGAATTGCTCGGTCGCCTGCCCGCTTTGCTCCGTCTCCACGCGACGACCGCGGATGGTCAGGTGCAGGTCGTCCTGCCCCTCGCCCGTGTATCCACCGGGCTCGGTGTGGCTCCCGGCGCTCATCATCGTGATACCCAACGGCAGCAAAGCGTCGCGAAGGACCGCTGGCTCCCGTGTGCTCAAAACGATGCCCACATGCGGAAAACAAAGCCGCAACGCGCAGACGAGTTGCACCAGTTCGCGATCGGGGAGCGTGTGGAGCGGCTGAAACTCCCCGGCACACGGCCGCAGCCGTGGGAGCGACACAGTGAACTGGGCTTTCCAGCAGCGCCTGAGCAAATGATCGAGATGCGCGGCAAGCGCGAGCGCCTCCTGCTTCCATGGCGCGAGCCCAAAAAGCGCGCCCACTCCGATTCTGCGGAAGCCCGCGTCGTAGGCCCGCTCAGGACAGGCGAGGCGCCAGTCGAAGTCGCGCTTTGGCCCCGCAGTGTGCATGACTCCATACGTCGCACGGTCATACGTCTCTTGATAAACCACCAGCCCCTCGGCTCCGGCCCGGACGAGCGGCACGTACTCGGCGGTCTCCATCGGGGCGACCTCGAGAGCGATACTCGGAATCTCCGGCACGAGTGCACGAATGCAGCTTTCAAGATATCCGTTGCCCACAAATTTCGGATGCTCGCCGGCCACCAGAAGCACATTGCGAAATCCCTCCTTGGCGAGATGGCGCGCCTCCTTGACCACGCTCGCGACTTCCAGCGTCACGCGTAGAATCGCGTTGTCCCGCGAGAAGCCGCAGTAGGCGCAGTTATTGATGCACTCATTGCTGAGATAAAGCGGCGCAAACAGCCTCATCGCCCTTCCAAAATTCCGCCGCGTGAGCAGCGCCGATTCCTGCGCCATCGCCTCAAGTTCCGCCCCGTCCTTCGGTTCCAACAATGCAGCAAACCTCCGCAGGGCGGCGGATGGCTGTTTTGGAAAAATGATATCGTCTGCGTATGACACCCCGCCCTTATAGCGCCGGAAATGAAAACCACCAAGAGAGTTGCTCGACAACCTGCGTCCGCAGGCAAATAATCTTCGAAAATCAAGAACACTATGACCCCTGAACCATCCAAGCACGAAGCCGCTTCCGCCCCGAATCCATCACCATCCGAAGGTCCGCATTTCGTACTTCGGCGGGGAGAAATCCTCGGACCTTTTGAGGTCCAGCAACTCAAAACTCTGATCAAAGACGGAACCTTGGAGGAAGACGATTTCGTTCAGCAGGTGGGAAATTCCGAATGGCTTCCGCTCCGCTGGTTGATGTTTCCCGGCGAGGCGCGAAACCTCGAGGGTGCCATGGCTCCCACATGGAGAACACTCCTCAAATGGGCCTGGCTCCGCCTCCGATACGCCCTCGATGAACAGTCGTTCTCCGCAGGCTGGGTCTGCCTCGGGTTTGCGCTGGTCGGGCTGCTCCTTTCGCGGTGGCCGGTGCTCCTGTGGGGACCATGGGCGGTGCTCGCGTTTTTCGGAGGCGTGGCGCTTTACCGCCGCGAAAGGCAGGGTGCCGGCATCGCGCTGATGCTCGCCTCTGCGATCGTACCCGGCGCACTCTGGGCGTACTTCTATCTTGGCTCTGCATCGAACGGCGGGTTCCATTGACCCTGCGGGCGCACGCCGCCTCTTCTCAGACGTCGCAAATCTCGACGCCTTGCGCCAGCGAAGCCACTTTGTCGGCATTCGCCGGGATGAATTCCTGACCCACGAAACCGTCGTATTTGATGTCCAGCAGCGCCTTCATCAGCGGCGGATAATTGAGTTCCTGAGTGCCATCAATTTCGTTCCTTCCCGGGACACCTGCGGTATGGACGTGCGCGATGTAATCCTTGTGCTCATGAATCCGCGAGATGACGTCGCCGTGCATGATTTGGACGTGATACAAATCGAAGAGGACCTTGCATCGCAGCGAGCCCACTTGCTTGCAAATTTCGATGGTCCGCTCCATCGAATCGCAGAAGTAATCCGGATGGCCCTTCATCTGCGTCGCCACACGACTATTCAGCATTTCCACGCAAAGCGTCACCTTTTTCTCCTCCGCAAATCCGACAATCTCCTTCAGTCCCGCGACCATGTTTTTGATTCCGTCCTCATCCGACAACCCGCGCCGGAATCCACTGAACGTGATGATTCGTTCCACTCCGAAGGCCGCGCTCGCTTCGATGTTCTTCCTTAGCGTGGCGTGGCATTCAGCCCATTCCTCGCGATGCGCGAAACCCTTCGCAAAACCATGGCTGCCGGCGATGGCACACGTCATCCCGAGCTCCTTCAAAAGCGGCCAGTGCTTTGCATCGCACAGCTCGACGGATTTAAGCCCCATCGCCGCTGCGTGCCGGGCAAGTTCCTCGACCGGCATCGGATTAAAACACCAGGGAACCACCGATTGTTTGATGCGCCCGTTCTTAATTTTGTAAGGCACATTTTCCGCGACGGCGGTGGCTGCGACTCCAGTGGCAAGGGCGGTGATGGCGGTGCGACGATTCATGGTGGAACCCCGATTGATGCCGGAATCCCCCAAAACACGGAAGCAGTTTCGCACTGTGAGATTCACAACACTTACACCGGCAAAAGTTTTCCCCCACATTCCGAGCGCTCGCCGGTTGTCTGGGGCCATGATTCCTTTGCTCCGGCTCGCATTCCTGATTTTCCCGGCGTCGTTGATCGCCGCTCCGCTGATTGCGGATTTTACCGGGGCCCGCGATGCGCAAGGCTGGGGCGGCGCCCACGACATTGCCAGCGTGGAGCCTTCGGCCGAGGGGCTGAAAATCAAGGGTTCCGGCGGGGATCCGTTTCTTGTTGGGCCACGAGGGGATTTCACTTCTGCGGAGCCGCTTCTGTTTACGGCGAGCATACGGAGCGAGTCGGCGGGATGGGCTCAGGTTTTTGCGTCGCAGACGACAGACCGGGAGGATCGCTCCGCGCATTTTCGCATCGAGGCGGGGTGGAATGAAGTGTCAGTCGTATTGCCGCCGATGGGAAAAGATTGGCGGCTGCGCTTTGATCCGGTGGGCGATTGCACCGTGGCGCGAATGGGCGTGGTGGAAAGCGGCACGATCGGCGTGGCCACGGTGAGCGTCGATGCCGCGCAACTGAAGCTCTCGCTAAAAGGTGTGAGTGGCGCGGTGGAAGTCGTGGAGCTTGCAGCGCACGAAACGCTCTCGGCTGCGGCTAAAGCGCCCGTAATTTGGCGCGGGGCGGCGCTATCCGAGATCGTGCTGCCGCGGTTCGACGGAGCGCACGACCGCTCGGCGAGCGGATTTGCATTGATGGTCCCCCACCCCACGCTTGGCCGGATTCCGGCAGGCGGTGTTCGTTTCGCCGGTGAAATCGCCGGAGCCAATGATGCGCGGCCTTTTCCAAATCCTGGCAGCAAAAAAGGTCTGCAAGTGCAGATGGTCGAGGATGCAATCGCCATCGGCGTGCGCCACGCAGGCGTGAATCTCTCGCTCGGCGCACTGATTGATTTGGACAAAAAGCCGGGCAATCCGACGTGGCAACTCGACGGCGAGACTTACGCGTTTCGCAAGAGCTACCTCGACAGCCTGAACGTGAAGCGGATGAGCGATGAAGGCATCGCCGTCTATCTCATCGTCCTTGCCTACCAGACCGGAAACCCGGCAATGAACGCCGCGATTCTCCATCCGGCACGGGACGAGAAACTCGAGAACGGAATCGCCGCTTTCGACACCGTGACTCCCCGCGGCGAGCGGCTCTGGAAGGCGACGATGGAGTTTCTCGCAGACTGGTTTTCGCGGGAAAACAATGAACATGGGCGAGTAGCTGGCTACATCATTGGCAACGAAGTGAACGTACACTGGCAATGGCACAATGTTGGCCGGATGCCGCGCAACGCCGCAGTCGCGGACTACGTCCGGCAGATGCGACTCGCAAATTCCGCCGTCCGCAAATCGAGCGCAACGGCCCGCGTGTATATGTCGCTCACCCATTTCTGGACGATCGACCCGGACGCGGACCATTGGCGCTCGATGCCGGGCAAATACTACATCGAAGAGTTCGCGCGACAGGCGCGGGCGGGAGGCGACTTTGACTGGCACCTCGCGCATCATCCGTATCCCGAAAACCTCGGCGATCCGCGAACCTGGCGGGACAAGACCGCTCCGCAGTCGCCGGACGCCGGACGCATCACTTTCAAAAACCTCGAGCAGCTAGACAAATTCTTCGCGCGCCCCGAGCTCCTTTACCGCGGAAAGCAACGCAGCATCATCCTGAGCGAGCAGGGATTTCATTCCAAAGACAATGAGGCCGGCGACCGGGACCAGGCTGCGGGTTATTGCTACGCGTGGGAAAAAATCGCGCGCATCCCGAGCATCGAAGCGTTCATTTTGCACCGTCACGTGGACCATCAATATGAAGGCGGATTGAACCTCGGGCTGTGGCGGCGGAAGAAAGACAGCATCGTGACCGCAGACACGCCACGCCCGATGTATGAATGCGTCAAGGCTGCGGGAACACCTGCACAGGAAGCTGCATTTCGTTTTGCGCTGCCAGTCATCGGCATCGGAAACTGGGATGAGGTAATGGCGAAGTGATGCGAAATTTCCGCCAATTCGCTTGTGATTCCCGCGTCGGAATCGCAAGTCTCTGCGACACTTTATGAAGACTCTCTATCTCGATTGTATTTCCGGAATCAGCGGCGACATGACCGTGGGCGCTTTGATTGACCTCGGCGTGAAGCCCAGCGCGCTCGAATGGGAAATCGAAAAGCTCAATCTCGGCCATTTTCACATGCACTACGACCGCGCAAAGCGGAAGGACATCGAGGGGGTGAAATTTGACATCCACGGAGGTGCAACCCACGGTGAAGGCTGCGGCCATAAAGAGCACGATCACGGCCACAGCCATGAACACGATCATGAGCACGGCGAGGACTGCGGGCACGATCATAAACACGAAGAGCACTCCCACGAAGGAGAGCACAAGCACGAACACGGCGAAGCGTGCGACCATGATCATGATCACGAACATGCGCACGAGCACACCCATGCTGACGGCCACTCGCATTCCCATGAGCATGATCACGAACACGAACATGGCCACGGTCACAGCCATGATCACGACCACGAACACGGTCGCACGCACAAGGAAATCAAAGCGCTCATCACGGCGAGCGACCTCTCGGATGGCGTAAAGAAGCGCTCGCTCGCCATCTTTCACCGTATCGCGGTCGCCGAGGGAAAAATCCACGGAATGAGCGCGGACGACGTCCACTTTCACGAAGTCGGAGCGCTCGACAGCATCGCGGATATCGTCCTCACGTGCGTCGGCATTGAGGCGCTCGGCGTGGAACGCGTCGTATGCAGCGCGCTCAACGACGGCCACGGAACGGTCGATTGCGCCCACGGCACCTTCCCGGTCCCCGCTCCGGCCACGCTCGAAATTCTGAAAGGCATCGCCATCGGCCAAATCGACGAACCGCACGAACTCATCACGCCGACCGGCGCGGCGATTGTCGCGGAGTTTGCGGAAAGCTTCGGGCTCATGCCCACGATGACCATTGAGAAAATCGGCTACGGACTCGGCACGCGCGAACTCGCAAAGCGCCCGAACGTCCTGCGCGCCGTCCTCGGCACCACCGCATAATCCGCCAGAATGGCCGCGTATCCCACCGATACTGTGGCGAGGCTGGAAACCAACCTCGACGACTGCACCGCTGAACTTCTCGGCGCAGCGATGACGCGCCTTTTCGCCGCAGGCGCGCTCGACGTCTGGCACACCGCCATCCAGATGAAAAAGAGCCGCCCCGGCGTGATGCTTTCGGTCCTGTGCGATGAAAACGCCATCGAATCCATGGCCGACATCATTTTCGCCGAGACCACCGCCTTCGGGCTGCGCGTGGACAAAGTGATGCGCCTAAAGCTCGACCGCGAGTTCCAAAAAGTCGCGACCGAGTATGGCGAAGTGACCATCAAGCTCGGCCTCCGCGACGGTAAAATCATCCAGCGCTCCCCGGAATACGAGAACTGCCGCGCAATCGCCGAGGCCGCGGGAGTTCCGGTGCGCAGCGTGTATGCGGCGGCTTTGGCGGCGAGTTGAAAAGGTGAAGCCCCCGCCACCGAGCGTCGAGCGATGGTAGTGGTGCAGGCGACTCGCCGGAAGGCCCGCAGACACACGGGCGAGTCGCCTGCGAAGACTCATGCAGGCGGGTCGCCTGCACCACTACACTACCGCAGAGCGGGAAAGTTCGGAGTTCCGCTTGACGGCCGCAATGGCGGCACTTCAAACGCGCTTCGATCGCATTTTTCGCCGCAGAAATCGTACAAAGCCCCAAATCGGCGCGGAATCCCGCACCTCGTAGTACTTACTGAGCACTTGCGAATGTCTGAGCAGAGGGCAAGCCCCCGGTGTGTTTGATGGACGCGTCGTTAGCGGCGAGATGAGTGAGGGAGTGGAAGACTTCCTCCGGGTCTTTTTGCAGCGCTGTGGCGATCGCGTCGGCGGTCTGTGGAATGGCGGTGAGCGCCTTTCGCACTGCGAGCATCAGGGCAAGGACAGAGGCCGCGGCTTTTTTGCCCGCCTCGACGCCGGGCTGGTGGTAGGCGTTGATATTCACGAGTGCGCCGTAGAAGCCGACCGCGCGGTCGTAGAGCGCGATAAGCGCTCCAATCATTCGTGGCGTGACGCCCGGGATGCTGATGGTGAGGTTGTCGCGGCCCGCCTCGTAAAGCGCAGTGCGCGTTCCGCGAAGGAATCCCTGCAGATAGTCACCCGTGGCGACACCGGGCTCGACTTCGATCCCTGCGCCGGCGCGGGCCTGACGGACTTCGATCAGCGTGGCGAAGAAATTATTCACGCCATCGCGGAGCTGCTGGACGTAGGCGTGCTGGTCGGTGGAGCCCTTGTTGCCATACACTGCGATGCCTTGCTCGACGACCTTTCCATCAAGGTCGAGGCGCTTGCCGAGGCTCTCCATCACGAGCTGCTGGAGATACTTCGAGAAAAGCGTGAGCCTGTCTTTATAAGGCAGGATGACCATGTCTTTTTTGCCCTTCCCCTCGCCGGCGAAATGCCACATGAGCGCGAGCATCATCGACGGGTTTTTCGCGGTCTCGGAAACCCGGGTCCATTCATCCATCTCGGCGGCACCTTGCAGGATGTCGCCGACGGCAAGGCCCTGGAGCGCGAGCGGCACGAGGCCTACGGCGCTCATCACGCTGGTGCGTCCGCCGACCCAGTCCCACATGGGGAAACGCTTCAGCCAGCCCTTTTCGGTGGCGTATTTATCGAGCTGCGAGCCGGGACCGGTCACAGCGACTGCGTGGGTGGCGAAATCGATACCTGCTTTCTTGTAGGCGGCCTCGGCTTCCAGCATGCCGTTCCGCGTCTCGGCGGTGCCACCGCTTTTTGAAATGACGATGCAGAGCGTGTGGTCGAGCCGGTGTGCGAGGGATTGCAGCGTGCGGTCCATCCCGTCCGGGTCGGTGTTGTCGAAAAAATAGAGCCGCATCTTATCATCGCCCGTCCCTAGAGCGTCGGCGACGAACTGCGGGCCGAGTGCCGAGCCGCCGATTCCGATCACGAGCACGTCGGAAAAGCGGTCGCCTTTATGGATCTGCATGGCGAATGACTTGATCGAAGCGTAGCAGTTCACGATTTCATCGCGAAGCTCGGTGGTCGGCGCGAGTTCGGGAGCGCGGAGCCAGTAGTGGCCGACCATGCGGCCCTCGTCGGGGTTCGCGATGGCGCCAATTTCCAGGTCTTTCATCGCTGTGAAGGCTTTTTGCGCGACGGGCTCCATGGAGGCGAGCCATTCGTCGGTGAAGCGGACGCGGCTCACGTCGAGCGAAAGGCCGAGTTCTGCGTTGGAGAGGTGGTATTTTTGAAATCGATCCCAGAGCGTATTCATGTGCGTGGCTTTTGTTGAACTCGGAGGAAAGCGGGAGCAGGGCGGGATGTCGAGGACGTGCATATTTTTCCCTCGCCGTCTCTGGAGAACGAACAAACTGTGAGAAAAATTTGTTAGAGACATTGTCAGAAAGAAATCAGACTGCTACGGTCACTCATTCCCAGCTATTATGGCAGTTACCACAGAAAATCAGCTTCAACCCGCCCAGCGCGCTCTCTACCTGAAAGCACGCAGCGCAAACGACATCGGAAACCACGGATACGTCATCCAGCTCATGCAAAGTGTGCTGAAAGAGCAGCCGAACTTTCTGGAGGGGCGCAAGCTCGTCCGGGCAGCGGCTCTCGCGGCCACACAGGGCAAAAAGTCCGGCATGTCGCTCGCCGGCACCACGCTCGGCCTCACGGCTGCAGGCACCCTGAAAAAGGACCCGCTCGCTGCGATCGAGATCGCCGAGAAGACTCTCGCGACCGACCCGAAGAGCGTGGCCGGCAACCAACTCCTGTTCGAAGCCGCAAAAAAGGCGGACATGCCGGAGACAGCTTCGTTCGCTCTCGAGACGCTCGTCGGCGCAAATGCGGCGGACACGAAGATCATGCATCAGCTCGTTGACCATTACATCGCTCTCGGTGAAAGCGACAAGGCGGTCGCGATTTGCAATCGCATCATGCAGGTCAACCCAAAGGACCTCGACGCTCAGAAGAAGGGCAAGGACGCGTCGGCTTCATCCACAATGAAGAAGGGCGGATGGGAGGAGAGCGCGGGCACGGGCGGCACAAAGAGCTTCCGCGACCTCATCAAAAATCAGGACGAGACCAAAAAGCTCGAAGATAAGGGCAAGATCGTCCGCACGGTGGAACAGATTTCCGGCCAGATCGCCGAC
>JANMGP010000032.1:0-31545 GCA_031374705.1 Verrucomicrobiaceae bacterium
GCAGGCGACTCGCCTGCACCAGTCTCTTCGGCGACTCGCCGAAACGGCGGGCGGGTCGCCCGCGAGACGGATGCAGGCGGGTCGCCTGCGCCACTACGCCGCTTCTCGCTCGATTGGAGCACCGTCACCGCAAAGGACGCAGTCCCCGGCGTCGTCGATGCCAACACGCTACAATGGGCGATGCAGAAGAAAGTCGGCGACGTTCTTGAAGTCCCCGGCGAACGCGGAGAACCCGCGCGCATTCAAGTCGCTGCGACCGTGCCCGCGAGTATCCTGCAAGGGATCGTCCTCATTCCCGAGGAGCGCTTCATTTCCATCTATCCCAACAGCGCCGGCACCCGCTTCTTCCTCATCGACTGCCCGCCCGAACGCGCCGCCGTCGTGCGCGAACACCTTGTCGAGCAACTCGGCGACCGAGGGCTGGAGCTCGTCCCCACCGCCCAGCGGCTCGCGGAATTCAACGCCGTGGAAAACACGTATTTGTCCATCTTCCAAGTCCTCGGCGGACTCGGCATGTTGCTCGGCAGCGCGGGCCTCGGCATCGTCGTCGCTCGCAACGTGCTCGAACGCCGCCGCGAATTCGGCCTGCTCGAAGCCGTCGGATTCACGCCCGCGCAACTCCGCTCGCTCGTATTCGCCGAACACCGCTGGCTCATCGTCGCAGCGCTCGGCATCGGCAGCGTGAGCGCCATCATCGCCGTGCTTCCGGGCATTATTCAAAAGGGCGCGGGCTTCCCGTGGGGATCGCTCGCCGTGCTCTTTGCAGGAATGGCCGCTCTGAGCGTTTTCTGGGTGTGGATGGCCACGCGCCTTTCGCTGAGAGGCTCGCTGCTCACGGCGCTGCGAAATGAGTGACGAGGGAGCGCCGCGAAAGGATATGATTCGTCCGTTGTTCATTCTGGCGTGGCTCCTTGCTCCCGTTTCGTTCGCAGCGCCGTCGGCTGGTGGCGAGGAACATCTCCACGAGCTGGAGGCCGACCTGCATGTGCCTGTAAAATGGGAGACGTTGCAGATTGCGGAAGCGGCGTCGCGATTGGGAAAGCTGGAGCAGCAGCCGGATGGTTCGCTGAAGGCTCCTACACAGCTTTCGCCTCAAGAGACATACACGATCAAAGCCTCGACGGTGCTGCGAGGAATCACAGCGTTTCGCTTGGAAGTGCTGCCTGAGGGCGGCTCGATCGGGCGCACTGGAAACGGGGTGCTGACTGAGTTTCAGGTCACTGCGCTGAGCGGTAGGAAATACACGCCGGTCATCACCATCGCGACTGCGGATTATGCACAGAAGAGATTCGGTCCGATGTCCGCGCTCGACGGAAACCCGAAGACAGGCTGGGCCTTCGCGGGCTCGACCGACAAGCCGCACGCCGCAGTGTTTGAACTCGCGAAGCCGCTCGATTCGGGCGGCGATACGGTGCTGACGTTTGTGCTCCGGCAGGAGTTTGCTGGGCGGAATCTGAATCGCGTGCGCATTTCCGCAACGACCAAGGCCCCGCCCGTCCGCGAACTGCCCGAATCCATCCGCGAGGTCATCGCGCTGGAGCCCAGCGAGCGTTCCTTGCCGCAGCGTGCGGAACTACTGAAGTTCCTGCGCAGCATCGCTCCGCCGTCGGAGGGTGAAAGACTGCGGTCGAAATCGCGGCGATGATCAAAGCGGGCGGCGAACTTTCTGTCGCCGGTTTCCAGTCCGTCAGACGGCTTACTTTTTCTTTTTGCCGAACTGTTTTGCCGCCGGGGCTTTCAGTTTTTTGAACTCGCGCGTGAGATTCGTGAGCGACTCTTCGATGCCCATGCGCTCAAGGGAAGTGGCTCCGACGAAACCGACAGCGTCAGTGGCTTTCATCACGCGCTCGGCGTCGGATGGCGTATTGATCGGGCCGCCGTGGCAGAGGAAGAAAATGTCTTTCCTTACGGTGTTGGCGGCGTCGATAATTTCCTGGGTGCGCTTGATGGTGAAGTCCCAACTCTTGACGGCGCTCTTCACACCGATGCTGCCGCCGACGGTCGTGCCGACGTGCGCGATGATGGCGTCGGCTCCCGACTTGGCCATCTCGATTGCTTCCTCGGGGGAGCCGACATAGACGATGCTGAAGAGGTCCATCTTCCGAGCGAGGGCGACCATTTCAAATTCCTTTTTCACACTCATGCCGGTCTCTTCGAGCACGCCGCGGAAGTGGCCATCGACGATCGTGTGGGTGGGGAAGTTGTTGACGCCGGAGAAGCCCATTTCTTTCACCTGACCGAGCCAGTGCCACATGCGGCGGCGCGGGTCGGTGGCGTGGACGCCGCAAATGACCGGGCACTCTTCCACGACCGGAAGCACTTCGTATTCACCGATCTCCATCGCGATGGCGTTGGCGTCGCCGTACGCCATCATGCCGCAGGTCGAGCCGTGGCCCATCATACGGAAGCGACCGCTGTTATAAATGATGATGAGGTCAGCGCCGCCGCGCTCGATGAACTTCGCCGAGATGCCGGTGCCTGCACCGCCCGCGATGATTGCGTCGCCCTTCTTGATGGTCGCCATGAGGCGGTCGCGAACTTCTTTGCGTGTGTAGGGATTTCCCTTTCCGGTCCAAGGATTTGGCATGGTGTAGTAGTGGTTTTGTTAAAGTTGAGCGCGCATCCTATCGGAAGGTTCCGAGCGCTGGGAAGCGTTGATGTCGCACATGTTGCTATCAGGAATCCACTGATTCCTTCTCGGGAAATTTGCTGGCGATGGCTGCAAAAACCGCGGCGACAACGAGCATGAGCACCGCATAGAAAAGCATCTCTTTTTGCTCGGGTGATTTGGTGATTCCAAGTTTCCCGAACGCGGCAGTGACAGTCCCTGTCAGAAAATTCCCGGCTGCAACCGTGAGCAACCAGAAACTCATGATCGTGCTCTTCAGTCGCGCTGGAGCATTGCGAAATGCAAATTCCAGCCCGGTGGCAGACAGCAGCACCTCGCCAGCGGTCAGGACCGCATACGGGAAATTCTGCCACATGATGCTTAGTTGCTCTCCGCTATCGATCCGATTTTGAAGCCACGCAGACGCGACGAATGACAGCGCGCCCAAGACCATGCCCGCGCCCATTCGGCGCAGTGGAGTCGGGCGCACGCCAGAGCGATCCATGCTGGGATAAAGCCAGTAGGTGAAAATGGGAATGAACAGCATGACGAAGAGCGCGTTCACGGCCTGAATGGTCTCGGCATTCACTTCGTAGTTCCACGGCCAGATGATGAAATATGGAGTCATGCGCTCGCCTTGGATCACCCAAGTGCTGCCGGTCTGATCAAAGAGCGCCCAGAAAACGCTGACCGGCGCAAACACCAGCGCGATGCGCGCAAGGATGCCGAAGTCGCTCTTACGCGTGGCCGCATCGAGCGGCGCTTGCGAGCGATTCGGAGGAACCATCTTGTAAGTCTTGCGTCCCAGCCAAAAAATGAAGGTCGCGAGTGCCATGAAAATACCTGGTAGCCCGAAAGCCAGCGAAACATTGCCGCTCTTTTTAATCAACGGAATGGCGGCAAATGCGAAGAAGCTCCCAAAATTGATGCTCCAATAAAAGAGACCGTAAATCTTCGGAAGGAGATGTTCCCGCCCGCCCGAAAACTGATCTCCGACAAACGCAGAGACGCACGGTTTTATACCGCCGGAACCCACGGCGATACAAATCAGCCCGGCAAAAAAGAGCACCCGCTTCGTTTCTACGGCGGGCGCGAGGTCCATCGCTGCCAGCAGACCGTGCCCGACGCAGTAGAGCATCGAGATCCACAAAATCGTCCGGTAACGCCCCCAGAAGCGATCCGCAACCCATGCGCCGACGAGCGGGAGGAAGTAGGTCGCCATGATGAAGTAGTGGTAAATCGACTTCGCAAATCCCGTCGCATTTTCGTGGCCCGGATAGAGTTCCTTGGCGATGAACATCACCAAAATCGAGCGCATCCCGTAATAACTCAGGCGCTCGCAGGCTTCGTTGCCGACGATGTATTTGGTCTGCGGAGGCAGGCGGTTCAGGTCTTCGCTCATAAAGGTCCGCGTTTGGTAGCGAGTCGTTTTGCGGTTGGCTACTGTCTTTCTTCACGCTGCGGCGGAACAGGTGTGATTTGGAACGGAATGGGCGCCGCCACGTGGCACGAACGCCCCGTTCGTGTTCGTGTCCCGGACGCCCCGTCCGGCACTACCCCGAGATGGCGCAACCGCTCGCGATGCCACGCGCTCGGAGAATAGAGGCTTCGCCTTATACTTTAACACCCGACGAGGGCGTCCGGGGCACAATCACGAACGGGGCGCGCGTGCCACTTCGATGCTCCGCTGCATGCGCTGATTCAGCCCCCGGTAGATCCGCTTCACCGGACTTACGCTTTCCCGCAGCAGTCCTTGTATTTCCGTCCGCTGCCGCATGGACACGGTTCGTTTCGACCGACTTTCGGCTCTTCGCGGCGGACGGGGATGGCGGGTTCGTCAGCCTCCTGAGGTTCGGCCGAAGCGGATTCGGGAGTGAGGCCAGTGCCGATGGCGCTTTCGTCGGGCGCGCTCAGGTATTGCGGCAGGTTCGCGAGGAACTGCTCGAATGCCATGACGTTTGACGTGCTTCGGAAGAGGTTGTGGAGGACCTCGTCCTTGATGTTGCCCATGAGGACTTCGAACATCTTGAAGGCTTCCTGCTTGTACTCGATGAGCGGGTCCTTCTGGCCGTAGGCGCGCAGATAGACGCCCTCGCGGAGACCGTCCATGCCGTAGAGATGCTCCTGCCAAAGCTTGTCGATGGCGGAGAGCATGATGTAGCGCTCCAGGTTCGTGATGGCCTCGGGCACTTCATGCTGGCTCTTGAGCTCGAATGATTTCTTCACGCGCTCGGCGATGATGGAGGCAATTTCCTCCTCGGTCTTGTCCTTCAGCGAAGCCGCGTCAACGGCGACCGGGAATGTGGTGTTCACCCAGGCTACGAGCGATTCGATGGCAGGAGGCTCGCCGTCGGGGAAAAACTCCGCAACTTTCTCCGGGATGCGGTCATCGACGACATCATAGAGCAGGGTGCGCGGCGTCTCGCTGTTGATGGCTTCGTTGCGGAGGCCGTAAACGACTTCGCGCTGGCGGTTCATCACGTCGTCGAAATCGAGCGTGCGTTTGCGGATCAGGTAGTTCCTCTGTTCGACGCGCTTTTGCGCGGTCTCGACACTCTTGTTGAGCCACGAGTGCTCGAGCGCTTCGCCTTCCTGCATGCCGAAACGTTCCATGAGTTTCGTCATACGCTCGGCGGCGCCGAAGTTACGCATGAGGTCATCTTCAAACGAAACGTAGAAGCGCGAGAAACCGGGGTCGCCCTGACGCGAGCAGCGTCCGCGGAGCTGGCGGTCGATACGGCGGGACTCGTGCCGTTCGGTCGCGAGAACGTACAGTCCGCCGATGTCCGTCACGCCTTCGCCGAGTTTAATGTCGGTGCCGCGTCCGGCCATGTTGGTGGAGATGGTGACGGCTCCCTTTTGTCCGGCGCGGGAGATGACCTCCGCTTCCTGCTGGTTGTGCCGTGCGTTGAGGACGGTGTGGGGAATCTTCGCACGCTGAAGCATGCGCGACACGAGTTCCGAAGCCTCGACGCTCGCCGTTCCGACGAGCACCGGCTGGCCCTTGCCGTGGGCCTCGGTGATTTCCTTTACGACTGCGGCATATTTCTCGCGGCGTGTTTTAAAGATGAGATCGTTGCCGTCCTTGCGAATGCACGGCTTGTTCGCGGGGACCACGGCGACGTCCAGCTTGTAGATGTCGTGGAACTCGTTTGCCTCGGTCTCGGCGGTGCCGGTCATGCCGGACAGCCGGCGGTAAAGGCGGAAGTAATTCTGGACCGTGATGGTCGCGAGCGTCTGCGTCTCCTTGTCGATCTGCACGCCTTCCTTGGCTTCGACGGCCTGATGCAGGCCATCGCTCCAGCGGCGTCCGGGCATGGTGCGGCCGGTGTTTTCATCGACGATGACAACTTTGCCTTCCGAGACGATGTAGTGGACGTCTTTCTCGTAAAGGCAGTATGCGCGGAGGAGCTGCGAGATGTTGTGAATGCGCTCACTCTGCGTGTTTGAATGCTCCTGAGCCTTGGCCTTGGCTTCGACCTTCTCGGCTTCGGTGAGTTTGGTGTTTTGATCCAACTCCGCGAATTGCGTGATAAGGTCGGGCAACACGAAGGCCTCGGGCTCTCCGGGCGACATGAATTGACGTCCCTGCTCGGTGAGGTCGGCCTCGTGGGCGCGCTGGTCGATGGTGAAGAAAAGCTCCTCCTTGAGCTTCCACATTTCCACCTTCTGCACATCCGTGTAGAACGAGAGCTCCATCTTCTCGATGGCCTTGCGGCGCTCCGGATCCTCCATCGCGCGGAGGTAGCCTTTGTTCAGCGGCTGGCCCCACTTGACCTTGCACATGATGCGGGCCGCGTCCTCGATTTTACCCGCTTCAAAAAGCTGGCTGGCCTCGCTGGCGATGCGGTTGATGAGCATGCTCTGCTTCTTCACGATCTGCTCGACAAGCGGCTTGTATTTGTCGAACTGGTGCGTCGAAATCGTGACCGGACCGCTGATGATGAGCGGCACACGCGCCTCGTCGATAAGGATGGAGTCCACTTCGTCCACGATGCCGAAGTAATGTCCGCGTTGCACCTGTTGCTCCTTGCTGGTCGCCATGCCGTTGTCGCGCAGGTAATCGAAGCCGAACTCCGAGTTCATGCCGTAGCAAATGTCGCAGTAATACTGTGCGCGGCGGTCGTCGGGATATTGGTCGTGCTGGATGATTCCGACCGTAAGGCCGAGGAATTTGTAGAGCTCGCCCATCCACTCGCCGTCGCGTCGGGCGAGATAGTCGTTCGTGGTTACGCAGTGTGCGCCGCGTCCAGTCAGGCCGTATAGAAAGAGCGGCAGCGTGGCGACGAGCGTTTTGCCTTCGCCGGTGGCCATTTCGGTAATCTTGCCCTTGGAAAGGCAGATGCCGCCGATGAGCTGCGTGTCAAAGTGCACCATATACCACGTCATCGGCTGTCCGCAGACGGTGAAAGTGTGTTTGCGCTCATTCATTCGCCATGCGGCGTTTTTCACGACCGCGAACGCCTCGGGAATAAGGTTGGTGACGTATTCCACCTGCTCCGCCCAGGGCTTTTCCCGTACCTCGGACTTCCACTTGGCGACCTTTTCGCGGAGCTGGTCGTCGCTTAGCGAGCGATACTGCAACTCAAGCTCGTTGATTTTTGCGACGGTGGGGCGGAGGCTTTTGACCATCCGCGCGTTTTTATTTCCGAAGAGTTTTTTGAGAATCCAGCCGATCATTGATTTGAAAAAATAATTGAGAGTTTAAAATTGCCGCCTGTTATCGGGCCGCTGTGACTTCGATTTCCACCCGGGCTGCCCGTGGGAGCCCCGCGACCGCCACGGTGGAGCGCGCAGGAAATGGCTCCTGAAAATGGCGCGCATACACCGCATTCATTGCAGCAAAATCATCCATGGTGGTCAGGTAAACCGTCGTCTTGACCACATTGACGAACGTCATCTCGTTTGCAGCGAGGACAGCCTTGATGTTTTCGCATACCCGCTCGGTCTGGGCCGTGACGTCCGTGCCCGTGATTTCCCCGGTGACGGGATCGAGCGGAATCTGGCCGGCACAGAACAGCAGGTCGCCAAGAGCGACGGCCTGTGAGTACGGGCCGACAGCCTTCGGAGCGGCGTCAGTAGCGATAATTCGTTTCATGGAAAAGGGGCGGGACGGTAGCAGGCATGCGGGGCGTGTCAATCGACAGGTCCGTCGAGTTCGAGCATCCTCCCAGAGCGGAGCCCCGTCGTTCAGAGCCCGAGCCGCTGAAAGGTGTCCTCCACCCAGCGGAAGTGATGATCGAGCGAGCACAGCGCCGCGATTTCCTCCGTGGGGATTTTCTCGGTGATGGCGGGTTCGAGCAGGAGATTCTCCTGTAGCGATTTGTCCCCGCGCCATGTCGCCATGGCTGCGCGCTGGACGGCTTCGTAAGCGGTCTTTCTCTCCAGCCCGCGCTCCGTCAGCTTCAGTAGGATGGTCTGCGAGTGGTAGAGGCCCTTGGTGATTTCCAGGTTCCGCATCATGTTCGCGGGATAGACGATGAGGCGGTCCACGAGCTTTTTCATGGAGACGAGCATGCTGTTCATCAGGATGCACGAGTCGGGGAAAATGACGCGTTCCACGGAGCTGTGGCTGATGTCACGTTCGTGCCAAAGCGCGACGTTTTCCAGCGCGGCCACGGCATTTCCGCGGATGAGCCGGGCAAGACCGCTCAGCTTTTCGCCCGTGATAGGATTGCGTTTGTGCGGCATGGCGCTGCTGCCTTTTTGTCCTTCGGAAAAATACTCCTCCACCTCGAGGACTTCCGTCCTTTGCAAGTGCCGGAACTCGGTTGCCCATCGGTCGATGCTCGATGCGATGACGGCCAGCACGGTGTGGAATTCCGCATGCCGATCGCGTTGGATGACCTGGGTGGAAAGCGTGGCTGCCTTTAGCCCGAGGCGCTCGCAGACGAGTTGTTCGACCTTTGGATCGAGGTGCGCATGCGTGCCGACTGCGCCGCTCAGTTTGCCAATGCGGACGCGCGGCTGGAGTTGCTCGAAGCGTTCGAGAGCCCGGCCGAATTCATCGTACATCAACGCGAGCTTCAGTCCAAAAGTGACAGGCTCCGCGTGGATGCCGTGGCTGCGGCCGATCATTGGCGTCAGTTTGAACTCTAGCGCGCGGCGGGCGATGACTTCCCGGAGGTCGCGGAGGTTTTGCAAAATGATGTCGCTCGCCTGCGCCATCTGCACGGCGAGGGTCGTATCGAGCACGTCGCTGCTCGTCATTCCCTGATGCATCCACCGGCACGAAGGGCCGACGTAGCTTGCGACGTTTTCCAGAAAGGCGATGACGTCGTGGTTCGTACGGCGCTCGATTTCCTCGATCTCGGAAAGGACGAACTTCCCCTTCTCGCGAATCACTCGCGCGTCTTCGGCAGGGATGTGCCCGAGTTCGGCCTGCGCCTCGCAGGCGAGCGTCTCGATCTCCAGCCAAATCTCGTATTTGCGTTGGTCTGCCCAAATGGCTGCCATCTCCGGCAGTGAGTAACGTGCGATCATAGTTTGAAAAAGGGCGCGGACCATGGGCGGCGGAACCGTCCGCGGCAAGCGGAAGAAGTTTCCAGCCTCAAAAAATCACTGTGCGCTGGTCACGCGGGCGGCGGACTCTATAGTCCCGGCGCTCATGCCTACTGAACCATTGACCATTGCCGGACGCCAGTTTCGTTCCCGCCTTTTGCTGGGGACGGGAAAGTTTCCATCGAACGAATCGATGGCCGGCGCGCTCGCAGAGAGCGGCACCGAGATCGTCACGGTCGCCCTGCGGCGTGCCGATCTGACAGGCAAGCGGGACCCTTTTGCGAACATTCTCGAATTTATCGACCCGAAAAAATACCTGCTCCTGCCGAATACCAGCGGCGCAATGAACGCGGAGGAAGCCGTCCGTCTGGCGCGTCTGGCGCGGGCTGCGGGAATCAGCGATTGGGTGAAGCTGGAGATCCACCCGGACCCCCGGTACTTGCTTCCGGACCCCATCGAGACGCTCAAGGCAGCGGAGATTCTCGTGAAAGAAGGATTTATCGTCCTGCCTTACATCAACGCCGATCCGGTCCTCGCGAAACGACTCGAGGACGTGGGCACGGCCACCGTGATGCCGCTCGGTTCCCCCATTGGCAGCAACCGCGGAATCGAGACGCGTGCGCAAATCGAAATCATCCTCAACCAATGCCGCGTGCCGGTCATCGTCGATGCCGGAATCGGCGCGCCGAGCCAGGCTGCGGAAGCCTTGGAAATGGGCGCATCCGCCGTGCTTGTGAACACCGCCATCGCCATTGCACCCGACCCGTCGCGTATGGCGCGCGCCTTTCGTATGGCTGTCGAAGCAGGGCGCGAAGCCTTCGAGACGGGCCTCGCCGGGCGCGGAATCACTGCGACCGCCACCAGCCCGCTCACCGCTTTTTTACATACTCAATAATGAAGACCATACTCCTCGCGCTCGGCGCATTCACACTCACCGCATTTGCCCAAGCCACGCCGGAGGAAGCCGCACAAATGCAGCTCCAGGCGATGAGGGACGCCGATTGGAAAAAGTTCACTGCGACCATGCATCCCAAGGCGATGGAGCAGTTTCATAGCCTGATGGTACAGGCTGCCGAGGCTGCCACTGCTTCGGAAGATCCAAAAGCAAAGCGTGCGATGGAGCAGGTTTTCGGCGGCCTCTCGGCAGCCAAAATCAAGGCGACGAAGCCCGAGGTGTTCTTCGAGATGTTCATGAAGAACTTCGCGGCAGGAAATCCCGGCCTGCTCGAGCATTACCGCAAGTCCGAGGTGAAATTCATCGGCCATGTCGATGCCGACGGCTCATCCTACGTCGTCAGCACCATCACACGCGCGGTCGGAGACAACGTCGTGAAAGCCGCAAACACCGGCGCTTTTTTGAAAGACGGCGAAGTCTGGAAATCAGCACTCAGCGGCGAACTGGAAATGCTCGCCGCCGGAATGGTCGTGCAGTTTTCGAAGAAGTGACGTCTCGCGGATTTCGCGAGTTACGGGCTCGTGACTTTCATCCGCAGGAACTCCGACGGCGCGGCTGCATTCTGTCGGGGATATACGGCGGTCTCCGTGCCATCCGCGTTCGGCGTCACCGAGTCCGGCAGGCCGCCATCGGTCCACATGACAAAGTCGGTGGACGATTGAAGTGTGTAGATCAGATTCGTGCCCGCGGCGGGACGACGGCGGATGCGAAGGACGGGATTCGTGAAGTCCGGCGCATCTGGGACGCGCGGGTTGAGGCCGAGCGCGAACTCCACCAGATTTACAATGCCGTCGCCATCGAGATCAGCGGTGGGCAACTGATCTGCCGCGGGGATGTTTTGGCCGTCGAAGTATCGCTTTTTAAAGATGTCGTAAGAGCTCACTCCGCTGCCGCCCGGATCGAGGCTGACGCTCCAGCTTGTAGGCAGATTCTGATTTCCGCCGACGTAGATCAGCGAGCGTTCGCCGTCGGCGAGTGCTGGCCACGGCGCGCTGTCCCCGTAGATGAAGTCCGCTATCACGGCACCGGTTTTGTCGTTGAGGACGATGTGCTCCCCGCCGTCGTCGAGTTCGCCGTTGAATTCGCCAAGGATGGTGAAACCCATGCCGTAGCGCGAAAGAAACGCAGCGGTATTTTCGACTACGACGACGCTCGCTCCGGCGGGTAGCCAGTTCTGCAAGCCAGGCACAGCGGTGAAGTTAAGGCCATTGGAGAAGTAGATGCCCGTAAGGTCCACGGGTGTTGCGCCTGTATTCGTGAGGCGGATGAATTCGAAATCGTTCGAATTAATGAAGCCTGCGGTGATCTCCGCAGCGGTGGGCGCCGGCGGGTGGTAGTTCACTTCGGTGATCTGGATATTCGCTTGCGTGGCACTGGCCGCACCGGGGAAATAGTAGAGCACGGTCGGCGCGCTCCAAGCAGACCCATTCGGCACGGTGCCGACTCCTCCGCCGGTCTGTGTGGGCGGGTCGCTCGGCACGTTCGGGTGCAGCGTACGTGCGAAGATTTGCGTGGGCTGCGTAATGGTAAGAGGCGCCGTGTATTCGATGGCCTGTCCGGCGATCCCCGGCGTGTAAACGGCGGGCGGCGACTGGACGGTCATCTTACATTGAAAGACAAGATCGGAGCTGGCAGTCGGCGTGCCACCTCCGTTGATGGCCTGAATCGCGAGGATGTTTTGCCCCACGTGGAGCGAGCTCATGTTCGCTGTGATTTCAAAGTCCTCATACACAATGGAGGCATTGTCGTCGTGAGTGGTCGCGATCCCGGTGTTGTAAGCCGGAGTGGTTCCGGCAGGGACCTGCGTCGAGCGTTTTACTTCGACCCCATTGATCCAGGCAATAAAGCCGTCGTCATAGCGTGCGTGGATATACACCCGGTTTGGCGCGACAAGCATCGCTGCATCTGCGGCACTGATGGTAAATGGCATCCGGATGTAACACGACGCGTTCACATTTCGCATCGTGCTCGTGTTGTTGGCGGGCGAGACCGGTGTCGGGTTTGTCGGACTTTGCGTTCCGACTCCATTCCAGCGGATGCTGAAGAACGGACGGTAGTCCACGGCGGCGGTGGTTGTGTCGTCATAGCCGACGCCGTTAATTGAGCCAGGGGCGGATGTGAACCACGATGCGTGGTTGAAATCATCCTGATTGTTTCCGTTGCTGTTTACATCTGCGCCGCGCCATAGCGTGTCGGGCGATCCGCCCGTCGCAGCGCTCGTGGGAACGATGGCGAAGACGGGATTCGTTTCCGTCAAAAGTGTCGAGAGCAGCGTTGTACGCGTTGTGGATGCCGTCGCAGCGAGCCGAGGGTCGGTACCGTTTGTCGTGTAGAAAATCTTTGCCCCTGGTGTGGAAATCGTCGGCGACGTCAGGCTCACTGTCGCGCCGCTCGGCACGGGTCCATCGGCGATACCCGGAATCGCGGGCCGCGAGAACTGGCCGTCCATGAAATTGAGCCGGCTCGTCCACCAGTTCTTCAACCACGCGACCTCGCCTGCGTAGGTGCCGTTCGTGCCGGTCAGCGATCCGTTGTTGCGCGGGCCAAAGCCGGAGGTGGACCAGCGGGTGAAATTGCGCTTCGCGGGAGTGTTCGCGGCGTCGCCGGGATTCAGGGTGTTTGCCATTTCGTCGATGACCGCGATGACATGAGGGGTGGCCAGCGCCGACTTCCGCATCGCCGCATACCGGTCTATCCACGCCTGCCAGAAATTCGGATCCTGAAACATGTCACCGTACCAGCACACGCCGCCCGGAGCACCGTCGTGGAAGGGATCCGTGCCGAGGTCGTTGATCTCGCCGCGCCAGGTATTCGGGTTGATGTCGCGCCCGTCAGTCGAGCCTTCCGCGCGGTCGAAGTCCCAAATCGGCCCGGCAGCGAGTTTTCCAAATCGCTTCTTCGACCAGTAGCCGCTGAGGCGGAATGCATCCGCGCTCTTCGGCGCGATGCTGAGAATGTGATGGTCCACCGCCGCATCCAAATCCAGCCATGTCCGGTAGCCGGTCGTCGGTGACATGAAATCCGCGGCGCGCAATGCAGCGTACGTGGAATTGATATACCCCTGAATGTAGCTCTTCTGCGACGCGGTGGCGATGGCGAGGTGCGTCGGATACGACGTGAATTCCCGCGGATCGACCCATGCAAACGTGCGCCCTCCCGCCGGGATTCCGGCATCGCCGTTGTCGAGACGGTCCACTTTCAAAATGTAGCCACCTTGCACGGTCGGTGCCGTATTGTCGGCCGTGGTGAGGTTTTCCACATCCACACGATCAGCGTCGCGGCTGACCTTTTCCTGAAACGAATACACTCCGAAGTAATCAGGCGCGGCAGCAGAGGTATCGCCGTTCACCGTCGCGTCGGCGACGCTTTGGAACAGCTCGACAAAGCGTGTGCGCGATGCTTGTCGGCCCGCATCGTTGCTGAGGCGGTAGATGAGGTCGTTGTGCATCAGAGACGGGTCGAACTGAAACGGCGCGCTCAGCACCCAGTCGCCGTTCGCGGGCATCCCGAGGATTGGCACCGCGTTGTCCTCGCTCGTCTCGGTCTGAAGCTCGACAGTCTGGTTGTATTTCGTCGCGCCGAATGTGCTCGAGCCGCGTCTCTCAAATGTGCTCGGCGTCGCCACATCCGGCAGGTTCGTCATACGCGCGAAACCGTCCGGTTTCACGTAAAAGACCATCATCACCGCGAGCTTCGTGTCCTCGGGCGTCGTGCCCGTCGGCGCTGTCGCGCTCGGGTGGCCGGAATTCCAACTGTGCTGGATCACTATCGGAACCGTGGAAGTAAACGCCTGTGCCGCCGCGTCGAGGGCAAGATACGTCTCGCTCCGCACAGGTCCGTCCGGACGCCCGGATTCAAACGCACGTGCCCGAATGCGCGTGCTCGCGGTGACCGCGATCGGGCCGGTGTAGAGCGGCGAGGCAGCCGTCGGCACGCTCCGGTCCGTCGTGTAACGCACGGTCGCGCTCGGCGAAACCTTGGTCAGAGCCACATTCAGCGTCGTGCCTGAGGTAAACGTCCGGCTTGAAACGGAAAACCCGACCGGCTCCGCCGCCGCACTCGAAACATTGTTCGCCGCGCCCGGCGTCGGGGTGTTGAAGTATGCGGCCGCAGCGCCCGGCGTTGTGCTGATCAGCCCGTAAGAAACGTCCGCCGTCTGCGCAGGGAAAGTCGGCGTGTATTCCGAGAGGACGACTCCTGCCGGCGTCGAGAAAGCGAGATATTCGCCACTCGCGCTCAGATTGAAGTTTGCGTGAAGCGGCGAGCCGATTGTCGTCAGGTCATTTCCGCTCGCGAACACCACCAAATATCCGCCGGGCTGAATGACCGCCCCAGCGGGAAATATCCACTTTCCTGGCAAAGCCGCATCATCCGTCAGCCTATACCCGCCGAGATCCAGCGGAGTCGCATCGGGATTGAAAATCTCAATCCAGTCCGGGCGGGCACCGGTCTCATCCATCAGGCCGGTTTGGTTACTTGCAAGAAACTCCGTAATCAACGGTGCGCCGGGTGTATTTTGCGCGGAGCAGAAGAAAAGCGATCCGATGGTGAGAGCGAGCGTGAGTTTGGGAAGGTTCCGGGTGTTCATGTGACAATTTGGTGGAGTAAATGCGACGGAGCCGCGTCGTCAATACGTTCTTTCGCGCGAAATCGGGGCCCGGCGGAAAAAACCCGGATTGATCGCGGGATGAAACCGAATCAGGATTCCGGCCATGAAACTCGTCCTCGCCTTCATTTCATTGTTAACAAGTATCGCTGCGGCTGACGGGAGTTTTTTGAACATCGCAATCCTTCAATTGCCCGAGCGCTACCTCGCAGACATCCCGCTCGCGAATCGCGCTGCGTTGCTGACGGAGCTATCCCGATTGCCGGATGACAGGCGTCTGGACTACGCTCACGGCTGGCTCAGTTATTTTAACGACAACCCGTATCGGGAAGTAGGTGCGACGTCTCGGTTCTGGTTGAAGCTCCTCCCGCGCAAGGGCCGCTCGCCCCTGGTCTTTGTGCACATTCCAAGGGAGGGGCCGGACGCGCTCACTGGTGTGCTTGAAAAGGTCCAGGGCAAGTGGGTGGAAGTTACGAAGGACTTCCTGCCGGATGGTATCGAACTCAAAAGCCAGTTCGCGCCCCGCCGGGCGTCCGGTTTGATTCAAGTGGCGCCGTTTGTCAAAAAGGAGCGGCGCGACGGAAAGGGCCACTATTGGGGGACTGGACCGCGTGTCATGGATCTGGAGTGGGACGGGCGCGCTTTCCAAAAGCGTCGTCCTGCAAGCAAGGAGCTTTCCTACGATTGATGGGGTGCGCCGGGTCAATTATCCGCCGAGGCCTGCGGCGCATTTGCCGAGCGTGTCTTCGAGCTGGCGGACGCGGACGACGAGCGGTTCGAGCACTTTCTTTTGAGCGGCGCAGAATGCTTCGAGCGGCTGGAAGGTTTGTTCGAGTTCCTGATAGAAGCGCTTGAGCGCGTGGCGCAGGTGGTCGTCGATGGACTGGACCATGGTCTCGCGGCGCTCGGCCATCTGGCGTCCGTATTGGTTGAGGATTTTGTTGCGCTTCACCACGGCGACGAGCGTGCCGACGGCGGCTCCGAGGCCGGCGACGGTCATGGTGATATCCAGGATGGCCGCCTTCATCAACGAGGCCGCGACGACTGCGCCGATGCCGCCTGCCGCCGCGACGCCCACCGGTACGCGGAGCCAGTTGGTGGTCTCGGAGAAGATCGCCTGCATCTGGCTTTCGAAAGCGGCACCGTCTCCGCGCTCGATCAGTGAGAGCTCGATCTTGTTGAGAAGTTCGGTGCGCTGCTTGGCGAAATCCGGGAGGGCAGGGAGACCAGTCTGTTCTGAGAAGTGGCGCTGCATCAGATCGTGGACTTGTTTCCAGACGCTCTTGAGGTCCGCTTCGATGAGCTCCAGCGCATCGGCGACGGCCTTGGTGGCGGTCTCGCGTTGCTTGGATTCAAGTTCGGCTTGAAATGATTTTTCCCAACCCGAGCCGCCGAAAATGAGGCGGAGTGTTTTTCCCAGTGTGAGTTTTTGCCGGAGGAGTTCCTCTCCGCGGTGCTGGGCGCGTTCGTAATTTTGCGCGATGGTCCAGAGCAGCCCGCCGATTTGACGGATGCTTTGTTCCTCGCGCTCACGGAGGCTGCCGCGGATTTCTTCGAGGCGCTTAAGGTCGTTGTCGAGCGTCTCGGCGGCTCCACGGACCTGGCTGCCGTGTTCGTCGAGGATGACTCGCGCGCTTCGGCAGACGCTGCGGAGCTTGTCATGGCGGGCTGTGCCTTCGGCGACGTTGCCATTGATGAATCCTTCGAGCGCGTCAAATCCGCTCTTGTCCCAAAGCAGAGTGCGCTTTTCCGCATCGTCGGTGTGCTTCGACTCCCACGCGCAACGTGCTGAGACGGGGAAAAGCGGGCAGCGCTCGCCGATTTTCTGGAGCATCGTCTGCTCCATGTGCTCGACGATTTTCGCGACTTCCTCGGGCGAGCGAAGGTCCGTTTGCTGGAGCACGAAGACGACCTTCTTCAGCCACTTGCGGTGGACGTGTTGAAGGAACTGCCACGCTGATGCACCCCACGGATTTGCCGTGGAAAAGACGACGATGCAGAGGTCGGCGAGCGGGAGGAACTGCCGCGTGATGGTCTCGTGCTCGGCGACGATCGTATTTGTGCCGGGCGTATCGACGATATTGAAATCGCGGAGGACGGGCGCAGAGCGGTGGCACTCGATGAGTTCCGGCGACACGGGGACATCGCGCTCTTCCTCACCGTGTTTGAAGAGATAGACTTTGTCGGTGGCCGGGAGGACGTCCACCCGGCAGAACTCCCGACCGAAGATGGCGTTGAGCAGCGAGGATTTGCCCGCCTTTACTTCGCCGACGACGACAAAGAGGAACGGCTCGCGGAGGCTGGTGCCGAGCTCGCTGAGCGTGCGCACGGTTTCCGCGGGTGCGCGGAGATCATGCGCGAGGGTGCTGAGCGCAAAGAGCGCCGTTCCGAGCTGTGCGCGAGTTTGGAAATATTCGTCCGCGAGATTCACTGTGCGCATTTAGCGCATTATTCGGGAAAACGACGATGGTTTTTTCCAGCGGGTTGGCGTGGGGCAATCGCGCAAATGTTTTTTGGTGTCGATTTCCGCATGAGTGGATTCACGGAGCGTGTTGGTATCCGCGTGTAAAAGACCGCAATTGTCGAGACAGGGTGAAAGCGAATGAAATCGAAAAATGCAGGCGCTGCGCCGTCAATTGTTAATTTGTAATCCGGGAGTCCCCACTCGCTCCGCCGGCCCCGGAACACGCGGCGACGAGCCGCATTGCTTGCCAGTGGAGTAACTTGCGCCATCGGTTGGAAACGCCGCTATCCGACGCTCAATCACCCGGCTTCAAGCAGGGTGGCGCACCTTGAAAAGGCACCGCTCTGTCTGTCACCCGCAATCGCCCGGTTCCGAAGCCGGAGCGTGGTAGAGCCGGACGGATGAGCTTGCGTGCGCATGAGCGCAGGTCGCCTCCCGCGCGAATCCCCGCCGACCGCGTCGCGGCAATTCTATAGCGCGCCACCAGAAATTACGCGCCACGCGTGAATTGCCGGACAGGCGCCCGAGTGGCTGTATAATTTGGATTTACCTATCCGTCCAAATCCAATATCGGCTGTTGATCGTTTATTACGAATCGTCCAAGCATGATGCAACTGTTTACCCGACTCATCCGCACCGCCACGCTGGCATTGTTCGTCACGCTCACTTCAGCCGCTGCACCGATGCATGAGGTCGTAGCCAGTTTTGATGTTCCTCCGCGGAATCCCGGTTACGGCGCACTGGTCCTTGGGCCGGATGGACAATACTGGGGGACGACCACCGGAGGCGGCGTAAATAGCTTTCCAACTAACTTTGGAACGATTTTCAAGGTGAGGGCCGATGGTTCCGACTGGAGCACGGTGCTGTCTTTTTCTGACAACGGAGCGATTAACAAGGGCGCTAATCCGAACGCTGCGTTGGTAAGTGACGGGGGCGGATTTTTGTGGGGGACCACGCAGCAGGGAGGAGTCAATGGTGTCGGGACGGTATTCAAGGTCAACGCGACGAACGGGATGCTGACGACGGTGGTGCAGTTCACCCGGAACGGAACGAGTAACAAGGGCGCATATCCGTATTCCGCGCTGGTGAATGATGGGAATGGTTTTTTCTGGGGGACGACCCAGCAGGGAGGTGCCAATGGATACGGGACGATATTCAAGGTTAATGGCGTTACCGGAGCGCTGGCGACGGTGGTGGAGTTCTCCGGGAACGGAGCAAGCAATAAAGGAGCGCTTCCCGCTGCCGGGCTGGTGAGCGACGGGAGCGGATTTTTCTGGGGCACAACCGCCGCCGGCGGGGCGAGCGACTTTGGGACGGTATTTAAGGTGAGCGCACTGACGGGAGCGCTGACGACGCTGGTGGAATTCACATGGAATGGAGCTAGCAATAGGGGAGGTTATCCGCGAGCCGTGCTCGTGAATGACGGGAGTGGGTCCTTCTGGGGGACGGCTCAGCAGGGAGGGGCCAGTGGTTTTGGCACGGTGTTCAAGGTGAATGCGCTGACGGGAGCGCTGACAACGCTGGTAGAATTCACAGGGAATGGATCGAGCAATAAGGGAACATATCCCGCAGCCGGACTCGTGCGTGATGGGAGTGGGTTCTTATGGGGGACAACCCAGCAGGGAGGTGCCAATGGATACGGGACGTTGTTTAAGGTGAGTGCTTTCACCGGAGCGCTGACGACGGTGGTGCAATTTACTGGCGATGGAGCGAGCAACAGGGGAGCGCATCCGTACGCCGGATTGCTAAGTGATGGTCACGGCTTTTTATGGGGTGCGACTCAGAGTGGTGGAGCAAAAAACTACGGGACGATATTCAAGGTGAATGCGTCAACTGGAGATCTGACGACTTTGGTGGAATTTGCAAAGAAGGGGAACAACCCCTCCTCCGGGTTGGTAAGCGATGGCAGAGGCTTTCTGTGGGGTACGACTCAGGAAGGAGGGGGCAATGGATACGGGACGGTATTCAAGGTGAATGCGGCGACGCGGGCCGTTACTACGGTAGTGGAATTCAGTTGGACCGGCGCGATTAACGCGGGGAGAAATCCTATCGGCGGACTTGTGAGCGATGGTAGAGGCTTCTTCTGGGGCACGACCATCGGTGGCGGGGGCTCGGATAGTGGGACGGTGTTCAAGGTGGACGCCATTACGGAAAAATTGACGACGGTAATCACTTTCACTGGCACCGGTACGAGCAATAGGGGAGCGAAGCCTTACGCAGAACTAATAAATGATGGTTCTGGATTTTTATGGGGGACCACGCAGCAGGGAGGAAGCAAAAGTGCCGGGACGGTGTTCAAGGTGAATACGGCCACGGGGGAATTGACGACTGTAGTGGAATTTACTCAAAATGAGGAGAACAACAAAGGGGCGCTTCCGGTTGCAGGGTTGGTGAGCGACGGCAGCGGGTTTTTCTGGGGCACGACCACGAAGGGTGGTGCCACCGATATGGGAACCGTATTCAAGATAAACGCCGTAACGGGAGAACTAACTACGTTGGTGGAATTCACCAGCAATGGAGCGATTAACAGAGGTGGATGGCCTTATGCGGGACTGGTGAGCGATGGGAGCGGCTTCCTTTGGGGAACAACTTCTGGTGGAGGTAGTGGGAATGCGACAAATGGTACCGTATTTAAGGTGAACGTGACGAGCGGGGTGTTGACAACCGTGGTGGGATTCACTGGCAACGGAACCAGTAACAAGGGAGCAATACCCTACGGTGCGTTGGAAAGTGATGGCACCGGGTTTTTCTGGGGCACGACCTCTGAGGGTGGAACTGATAACTACGGAACGCTGTTTAAGGTGAACGCTGCGACCGGGGTGCTGACAACGATGGTGCAGTTTACCGGCACCGGCAGACAGGCCAACGCCGGAATGCAGCCTTCTTATGGCTCTCTACTGAAATATACCGATGGCTATTTCTACGGCACCACCAAAAGAGGTGGCCCCGGTGGCGCAGGCACGATTTTCCGCTATGGACCGGTGAGCACCGCTCCGGTGCTGGTATTGCTCGGCTCGACCGCGCTGACCATCGAGGCTGCGGCTATTTACACTGACGCCGGTGCGACCGCGAATGACGAGGAGGAAGGCGCATTGACTCCAACAAACACGAGCAACACCGTGGTCTCCAATGTCCCTGGCACCTACGCCGTAAAATGGATGGTGATGGATAGCTTCGGATTGGAATCCACCGCAACGCGCGCGGTGACCGTAGTGGACACGACGCAGCCGACAATTCGCGGGACATTTGCCCCGCTCTCCATTGGCGTGGGTGCGGCGCTGCCGGATTACACTACGCAAGCAGTGACGAGCGATATCGTGGGTGTGACAAGCGTGACGCAATCGCCTCCCCCAGGTACGAGGGCGATCGCGGGCACGATGTCGGTAACTCTCACGGCACACGATGTGGCAGGCAACACGGCGAGTGTGTCCTTTGATGTGACGCTGGACCCGGTTTCAACGCTCCTCGCGAGCAAGAACCGTCCGGTGCCGGGAGCGGGCGTGGCGGGCAGCGGTATTCCCGCGGGGGCGGAGTGGGCGAGCTTTGGTGTGCCGTCGGTGAACGATGCGGGGGAGGTGGCGTTTCTGGGGATCTGGAAATCGCCGACGGGGGGAGGGACGGGCATTTTCCGCAGCGGTTCGGAGAGCGTCGCGCTGCAAATGGTCGCGAGCAAGGGATCGCCAGCACCGGGCATCGCCAATGCAGTGATCGGCGCGATGAAAGACCCGCTGCTGGGGCCGGATGGCTCGTTGGCTTGGGTGGCGACGCTGGCGAACACCAAGGGCACGACAGGCGCGGTGACGAGCGCAGACGATGTGGCGATTTATCTGGATGCCGACGGCTCGGGGCCGAATCCGGCGGTGCTAGTCGCTCGCAAAGGCGCAATTGCGACCGGTGCAGCCGCAAGTTTAATCGTTCCGCCGGGCGTGAAGTCGGAGCCAGAGTGGGGTGCCTTTATGTCGGTGGCGCTGGGCAAGAGTGCGCTGGCATTCACCGCGACGCTGGCAAAGACGACGCCGGGGCTGAAGGGCGCGCCGGGACCGGGCGGAGTTACTTCGGCGACGGACGCCGGGTTATGGGTGTTCGATCGCGGGACGGCGTCGCTTTCCCTCGCGCTTCGCGATGGCGGCACGGTGCTGGGTTCGACAATTAAAACCATTGATGCACTCGTGGCGCGTCCGGTTTCGCCGGGGCAGGGCCGTGGAGTGGAGTCGGATAATGACGAGGACTACGCGGTGTTCCGGGTGACGCTGGCGGACACCCGGCAGGCGGCTGGTTACGTAGGTGTAAACGGCACACCGACATTTTCCTACATCGCCGGAACCGCCGCGCCGGACTACGGAGCGGGCGCGCTGTGGAAGAGCTTCGGCCTGCCGACGCAGGCGGCGGGCAGTAATGCGATGGCATTCGTAGGCACGGTGAGGGTGCTCACGGGAACGGCGACGAGCGCAAATAACACGGCCATTTTCGCGGAGGACGATGTGAACTACCAAGCCGCCGTGGTCGTGAAAAAAGGTGACGCAACGGACGTGAGCGGGGGTGTGTTCTCGGTGTTCAAAGACCCCGTGAACGGGCAGAATCGTAGCGTGGCGTTTGTCGGAACCATGAAGCCGAATACCGCGGCAGAAATCGGTGCGGCGAACAACGACGGCATCTGGGTGTCCGACGATGCCAACGGACTGAGCCTCGTGGCCCGCGAAGGCGCGCAGCCGCCGGAAGCACCGGACGGAGCGCGGTGGAAGACATTCAACTCGCTGGCGATGCCGCCCGGCAGTCGCCCGATGTTCGTGGCGACGATGCACAGCAAGGTTGGCACTGCCGCACCCGGCCCCGGCGGAGTGACGGCGGCAAATGACACGGGCCTGTGGGCAATGGACAGCACGGGCGCGGTGCGGCTGCTCATCCGCGAAGGCGACGCAATCGGAAGCAGTAATGTGAAAGTAATCACCGTGCTTTCCACTGTCTCCGGAAGCCCGGCGCAAACACGGAGCTTTCAAAACGGCGGCGGCGTCATTTTGCGCGTGACCGACGCGACCGGCGCAACTCACCTCGTGCGAATCGCGGTGCCGTAGGCGTAAGCGCCGCTCGGGGGATCGCGCGGACTTGCCGCGCCTTATCTGCACAGAGCGCTTAGCTTTATGGCTACAGCGTGCGTTTCGCTTCGCCCCGCGGCACGGCCTTCATGATCTTCGCGACGATGTCATCCACGGTGACGCCCTCGGCTTCGGCGTTGAACGTCGGAACGATGCGGTGGCGCAAAACGGGCATCGCGAGAGCTTCGATGTCGTCGATGGTGACGTGGAAGCGACCTTGCAGAACGGCGCGGACTTTTCCCGTGAGGATGAGGTTTTGGCAGGCGCGCGGCCCGGCTCCCCACGAGATGAGCTCTTTCACAAATGCCGGCGCATCTTTTTCGTTCGGGCGTGTGAAGCGCACGAGGTCGAGGACGAAGTCCATGACGTGGTCCGGCACAGGCACTTTGCGCACGGTTTTTTGCAGCTCGAGAATCTGTTCACCGGAAAGGACGGGCTGGATGTCGGCGTTGAAGTTGCCCGTGGTACGGGCGATGATCTGGCGCTCTTCCTCGCGAGTGGGGTAGTCCACTTTGACGAGGAAGACGAAGCGGTCGCGCTGGGCTTCGGGCAGGGGATAGGTGCCTTCCTGCTCGATGGGGTTTTGGGTCGCGAGGACGAAGAATGGCTGGTCGAGCTTCAGCGTATGGCCGCCGACGGTGACGTGGCGTTCCTGCATGGCTTCGAGCAGCGCGGCCTGTGTCTTGGGCGGCGTGCGGTTGATTTCGTCGGCGAGCAGCATCTGGGTGAAGAGCGGGCCTTTTTGGAAGACGAACGTGCGGCGTCCGGTCGCAGGGTCTTCCTGAATGATGTCGGTGCCGGTGATGTCGCTCGGCATGAGGTCCGGCGTAAATTGGATGCGCCGAAAGCCCATATTCAGAGTCTTCGCGAGCGTGCTGACCATGGCGGTCTTGGCGAGGCCTGGGACGCCTTCGAGCAGGCAGTGACCGCCCGCGAGCACGGCGATGAGGAGTTCTTCAATGACAGCGGCCTGGCCGACGATGAACTTGCCCATCTCTGCGGCGATCCTGTGGTAGGAGCTTTTGAGAAGCGCGGCTGCGGCTTTGTCGTCGAGTTGAGAAATCGGAGGCGTGTCAGTGGTGCTCATGGAGTGTAAAAATAAAGTGCCGCCGGTTTTCCCCGCGTGGCGTCTGCTCTATCAGTCCGTGGAGGCGTTTCTTAGACGCTGTTTGGGAAAAAAGCGGCGGACTGCGGTGGATTGCGGATTGCCAAGAGCCGCAAGACTGGGCAACTGGCGGAAATGACGCAACCAACTACCATTTACAACACAGAGGCGGGAATCATGGCGCGACGCGGCGAGGATGCATTCCTGCTGGACGGCGTGACGATGGATGCGATCTTTCAGCACGACGACCCGCACGGCTGGCTGGAGCCGATGCTCAGCAAAGGCCGGCCCGTTGAAATTCCGGCGAAGTTGCTCGCGCCGATCGGGAACCAGGAAGTCTGGGCTGCGGGCGTGACGTATCTCCAATCGCGCGATGCCCGAATCGAGGAAAGCAAGGACGGCGGCTCGGTTTACGATCGCGTGTATGCTGCGGAACGGCCGGAGATTTTTTTCAAGGCGACGCCTCATCGGGTGGTGGGGCACGGCGCGGAGATTCGCATCCGCAAGGACTCGCAATGGAATGTCCCGGAGCCGGAAGTGACGCTCGCAATCAACAGCCATGGCCGCATTTTCGGATACACGGTGGGCAACGACGTGAGCTCCCGCGATATCGAGGGCGAAAACCCGTTGTACCTCCCGCAGGCCAAGGTGTATCTCGGCTGCTGCGCGCTGGGGCCGGGCCTCGTCATCCGCGAGCCGCTGCCTGTGGAGACTTCCATCGGGCTCCGGATTTTCCGCAACGGCAGCGAGGTGTTTTCAGGCGCGACGTCGCTGGCACAAATGAAGCGCACATTCCCCGAGCTCGCGGGCTGGCTGTGGCGCGACAATGGATTTCCCAACGGCTGCTACCTGCTCACAGGAACGGGCTTGGTTCCGGGCGGCGGTTTCACGCTGATGCCGGGCGACGATGTGCGCATCGCGGTGCAGCATATCGGCGAACTCGGAAATATCGTCGGCGCATAAAAAGGCTGCCGCGTCTCCCTTCCGCGAGCTATTCTTCGCAATCGCCGCGCAAGCGGATGCTCCCACAACCTATGAACCTCGGAACCGTCTCCATCTCAGCCGCAGAGAAATCGCTCCGCGTTGCGTTTGAATCCCCCGGCATCGATCAGCCGGGCCGGACGCTCTTTGTGGCGCTCGATACGGATCCACTCAGCGGGTGTGCAGTCGTGCCTTATGCAGTGAATGCGGAAGGCTCGACGGTTTTTCTCCCGTTCCGCGCCGACGTGCTGTTCGCGGTGCGCTGCGAGGCCGACGGGCGGACTCATGCATGGATGCGTCAGTGGACGCGTTTGAAATGGAGCGACGCGGGGGAGATCGAAGTGACCGCAGAGCGTGGCGAAGGCGAAATCTCCGTGTCTTTTCCGATGCTCGTGGCCCCGTCAAATGTCGCGGTGTGGGCAAAGGACATGACCGCTCACGGCGGATGGGGAGAGATGATTGCCACTTCGGACGGCGCTTGCCGAAGCGGCGGCGGCGACCGAACCATCGGCGCGTATGCCCCGGGAAAAGACGGTGCATTTTCTCCGCGCAGGGCAGGGGAGCGGGCGCGGATTTACCAGCTCTTGCCCCGGCTTTTTGGTAACACAAACGAGACGCGCAAACCCAATGGAACAATCGCGGAGAATGGCGTCGGCAAGTTCGCTGACGTCAACGATCGCGCGATGGCCGCGCTGCGCGACGAACTGAGCATTACGCACCTCTGGCTCACCGGCGTGCTCGCGCAAGCGGCTTCGACGGACTACGCGGAGATCGGGAAGCCGGCGGATGATCCGGATTTGCTCAAGGGTCTCGCGGGTTCGCCATACGCGATCAAGGACTACGGCGACGTGTGCCCCGACTATGCCGTGGAGCCGGCAAAACGGCTTGCTGAATTCAAGGAACTGCTCGCAAGGGCACACCGGAACCGGCTGAAAGTGATCATCGACTTTGTGCCGAATCACGTCGCGCGAAGTCACGCGGCGGCGGTCGTCACTTTTGGCGCGAAGGACGATCGCTCGAAATTCTTTGCGCCCGAAAACAACTTCTTCTGGCTGCAAAAAGACACGCCGGGGGGCGGGCCTCCGCTGCGGCTTCCGACGGTTCGCGGGAACGAGTATCTCTCGCCGACGTGCCGCGTGCTCCGCGCGGGTGACGGGCTTTTCGCGCCCGAGACGGACTCAGGCCGAGTGACCGGCAATAATTCCGCGACGTGGTCGCCGGGGCAGAACGATTGGTACGAAACGGTGAAGCTGAACTACGGTTTCGATTTCACCACGGGCCGCCGCGCTTATCCGCACGGGGAGCAACCGGACATGCCAGTCCCCGATACGTGGCATAAAATGGACGCCGTGCTCGCGCACTGGCAGTCGCTGGGAGTGGATGGCTTCCGCTGCGACATGGCGCACATGGTCCCGCCGGAATTCTGGCAATGGGCGGTTGCCCGCGCGCGACAGCGGCAGTCCGGTGTGATGTTCGTCGCGGAGGCTTACAATAACGACCCGATGAAAGTGGAAGGCGGCGATTCCCTCGTCGCGGGGTTCAAAAACGTAATGCTCGATTTGTTAAACGCCGGCTTCGACGCAGTGTACGATGACCCTGCTTACAAGGCGCTCAAACGCATGTATGACGGCCCCGCCTGGGCGAACGATCTCGATGCCGCGCTAGGCGTGAAAGACGGCGTGGTGACGCAGGATTACGTGTTCCGTTCCAGCCTGCGCTACGCGGAAAACCATGATGAAGTGCGCATCGCGAGCAAGGGAAACTGGGGCTCGCACGGTGCCGCGATCGGCCCGGCAGTGAGCGCGGTCCTGTGGGGACTTTCGCGCGGGCCGGTGCTGCTCTACAGCGGCCAGGAAGTCGGCGAACCGGCGGACGGAAGCGAAGGATTTGGCGGGGACGACGGGAGGTCGAGCATCTTCGACTACTGGTCGATGCCCGAGTTCGTAAAGTGGGTGAATGGTCATCAGTTCGACGGCGGCCGCCTGTCTCGTGCGCAAAAAAGCCTGCGCGAAAGCTACGGGAAGCTGCTCAAAATCTATGGTGCCCCGGCATTTCGTGACGGAGAGTTCTTCGCGCTCAACGGAGCAAACGCGCACAACGATCGTTTTGGCCGTCTGCCGGGCGAGGGCGCGAGCGGGCACTGGCTGTATGCATTTGCCCGGGTGGATGCGCGTTCCGGGCAGCGCTTCATCGTGGCCGTGAACCTCAACCCCAAAGAAACCCTGCATTCCGTGCGAATACTCGCTGGCGACGTTGCCGGACCTGCGTTACGGTTGGCTGAATCGAAAGGAGTCGATCGGTTTGGAAAAGCTTCGGCGAAGGTCGATGCGTCGGGAATTGAAATCCCCGCCATACCGCCGTTGACGCCTGTCATTCTCGAAATTCTGAACATCCCATATCCATGAAATCACTCATCTCAATCTTTCTCGCCATTGTGACATTCCTCACCGGGTGCGAGCCGGAGGTAAAGCGCGTGGAACCCGCGCCGGAAGCAGCGCGTGTCCAAGAAGCAAACCGTCCCGGCGGCAAAGGAAGGATGGAACACGTCGTGTGCCCCAAATGTGCCGGGGAAAAGTTTCTCGTCCCGCGAGGTGGATTGAAGGTGGGCGAGTTCAAGCAAGTGTGCCCGATTTGCAATGCCCGTGGATTTCGCGATTTTGTGGTGCCCGGCGGAAAAAAAGTCTGCCCGGATTGCAAGGGGATGGGAAACGTAATGGACAGCAGCAAGGCCAATACGGGTAAAGCGATCTGCTCAAGGTGCAGCGGCTTTGGAGTCGTCCCTGGCGTCGTGAAGTGATCCTCGCCGCTCATTTTTGCCCGGGAAAAATCGTCCGGGAGCCGGCTTCGCGGCGATCGACTCGCCAGCTCCAGTGTGGTGCCCGAGCGGGAAAAACGAAAAAAGTATTTGCCTTTCAGGGGCCTGTTACTATTCTCCGCGCCTCTTTTACAAAACTATCTATGGCAAAAACCTGCTGGCTCGAACGTGAAAAACGCAAAGCGAAAACCGTGGCGAAATACGCTGCGGCTCGCGCTGAAATGAAGAAAACTGGCGATTACGTCGGCTTGTCCCTGCTTCCTCGGAACGCTTGCCCGGTCCGCCTCAGCCGCCGTTGCAACGCCACCGGCCGCAAGCGCGCCTACATTGGCCGTTTCCAACTTTCCCGTATCACGGTTCGCGAACTTGCTTCGAACGGGCTCATCCCCGGCGTGACGAAATCGAGCTGGTAATCCACCTCAGCTTCCAAACCTTTATCGAGTCGCAGACCTCATGGTCTGCGACTCGTTTGTTTTCGTGATGACCTTCGATATTCTTGCCAGCGCAGTGACCGCCCTTCAGTGGGAGGACGGCGGCATGATCGCGCTGAAGCTCATCGCCATTGCGATCCTCGTTTTCCTGAACGGCTTCTTTGTCGCCGCCGAGTTTGCGTTGGTGAAAGTGCGGGCCAGCCAGATCGACGCGCTGGTCGAAGAGGGGAACCGCCGGGCAAAAACCGCCCGCCATGTCGTGGAGCACCTCGACTCGTATCTCTCCGCCTGCCAGCTCGGTATCACGCTCGCCAGCCTCGCCCTCGGCTCCCTTGGTGAACCGTATCTCGCGGCAATGATCTCGCCGGCACTCGCCAAGATCGGAATCACCAGCGAGCCGCTCATTCGCAGTATTTCGTTCATTATCGCGTTCACGACGATCACGAGCATTCACATCACGCTCGGTGAGCAGGTGCCCAAGATTCTTGCCATTCGCAAGTCCCTGCCGGCCGCCCTCTGGGTTGCTGCGCCGCTGCGGTGGTTCGGCACGATTCTCCGGCCTGCCATCTGGTTTTTGAACGGGGCGTCGAACTGGATGCTGCGAAAATTTTTCCGCGTCGAACCCGCCAGCGAACACGAACTCGCGCACAGCGAGGAGGAATTGCGGATGATCTTCGCCGAGAGCGCCAAGGCCGACGAAGTCACCACGATGGGGAAGGAGATCCTCCTCAACGCGCTCGACCTGCAAAAGCGCGTCGTCCGCGACATCCATACGCCTCGTGGCGATGTCGTCTTCCTCAACACCGAGGACTCGTTCGACGAAAACGTGAAGCGCGCCGAGGATTCCCGCCACACCCGCTTCCCGCTTTGCCGCGGGCATCTCGACGACACCCTCGGCCTCGTCCACATCAAGGATCTGCTGAAGCTCCTCCGCGAAGGCGGCTCGCCCAATATCGAGTCCATCCGCCGCGAACTCCATACGGTCCCCGAGATGATGCCGCTGGAAAAGCTCCTCAACTACTTCCTCAAAAGCCACAGCCACATCGCCCTCGTCGTCGATGAATACGGCGGCGCTGTCGGCATCGTCACCCTCGACAACGTCCTCGAAGAACTCGTCGGCGAAATCCAGGACGAATTCGACACCGCAAAGCCCGAGATGCGCAAAGTCACCCACGACGAATTCGTCGTCGAAGGCAGCCTCGGCCTCTACGAACTCAACGACATGCTCGGCCTCGACCTCGAAAGCAGCGAAGTCAGCACCGTCGGCGGCTACATCACCCAACTCATCGGACACCTCCCCATTGTCGGCGACCGTGCACGCATCGAAGACTTCGAGGCCACCGTCACCAAATCGGACGGCCGCCGCGTCGTCGAGGTCAACTTCAAGCGCGTCAAAGAGTAGCCCTCCGACAAAACCATGGCACTCATCGGCAAGCGAAACCAACTCCCCATCCTGCGGGAAACCGAGCACGGGCTCTACCTCGACGGCGGCGAGAAGCACGGCGAAATCCTCCTCCCCAAGCGCTACATCCTCCCCGGCAATGCGCCCGGCCAAATCCTCGACGTCTTCGTCTATCGCGACTCCGAAGACCGCCTCGTCGCCACCACCGAGGTCCCCCTCGTCACCGTCGGCCAGTTTGCCGCCCTCAAAGTCGTCGCCGGCAACAACCGCATCGGCGCATTCCTCGACTGGGGCCTCAGCAAAGACCTCCTCCTCCCAAATCGCGAACTCTCCCGCCGCGTCGGCATCGGCGAAAGCATCGTCGTCTATGTCCATGTGGACGCCAAGAGCGACCGCATCGTCGCCACCACCAAATTCGAAGGCCTCCTCGGCCTCACCCCCGCAAACTACCAGCCCCGGCAAAAAGTCAGCATCCTCATCGTCGGCGAGACCCCCCTCGGCTTCAAAGCCATCGTCGAAGGCGCACACTGGGGCCTCCTATACCGCACCGACCTCGGCTTCCACCTCAACGAAGGCACAAAAATGGACGCCTACGTCCGCCTCGTCCGCCCCGACGGGAAGATCGACCTCGGCCTCGAGCTCCCCGGCTACAAACGCGTCATCCTCCTCACCGACAAAATCATCGAAGTCCTCACCGCCAGCGGCGGCAAACTCCCCATGGGCGACCACAGCAGCCCCGCCGAGATTCAGGAAAAATTCGGCACCAGCAAAAAAGCCTTCAAACAAGCCCTCGGCGCCCTCTACAAAAACCTCCGCATCCGCATGACCGACGAAGGAATCGAGCTCATGCCACCCCCAAAAGTCGTCGCCCGGCGCAGGCAGTAAGGGCGGGAAGGGCATGAATGAGATCATAAAACGGATTCTCGCTATCGGTCGCATCCTTCTGAAGTATCGGTGCAATCTGGTCGCAAGCCTTGCACATTTTCTACTCACTATGATGTGCGGCGTGGTGAGATTCGCGGAGGGGATGGATCGAGCCATGGGTGAAGACAAATTCCAGATCTCAGGCGAGCTTTATGACATAGCTTCGAATGCCTTCCTGATCTTGCTGTTTCCTACAGGATACCTCGTGCTCCTGAATGGGTCGATGGCACTGGGAATCTTCACCCTGAACAGCTTGCTCGTTTGCTATTCCCCAATTTGGATTCGATACCTCTGGACTCGATGGACCCGACGAAATCGCAACGGAGAAAAAGATAATCAGACGCACTCAACGTAGTGAGGAATGAGGCGGCAGGAATCGGTGACTACGAAGGGCGCGAAGGGCGCGAAGATGACACGGAAATGAAGCCCTCTCCTTCGCGTCCTTCGTAGTCAATTTGTTTTTGGAAAATGGTATGACTCCGCTACAGCGGCCGCGACACCACCACGGGCGCACTGCCGCGCTTACAGCCAAAAAAGCCAATTTTGGATCAGCTAAAGGCGCGAAAGCGTACTAAAAAAGGCAGACACTTTCCGCGAAGGCTTTGTTTAGCGTCCTTTCGCGCTTTTAGTTGATCTGCGTAGCTGTCGATTTACAACGGCCGCGACACCACCACGGGCGTGCTGCCGCGCTCGTGGCCGTCTTCGGTCATCGCGACGAGTCTATAGCTAGTCACACCGCCTGGCATTGTCAGGCCCCACGTTGTTGCGAACGTCAGCGGCTGTCCGGCTTCGATCGTCTGCACGACTACCTCCGTATTCTCATCATGCGACGGGCCCGCAGACGCCCGGAGCTGATGCTGCGTGACCGAACCCGTCGGCGAAGCTGTGCCGGAGCCCTCCGCACGACCATTCGCTGCCGACCAACCCATCGTCAGACCCGGCGCAGCGGGTGTGGTGCCCGGCGTAGGGGTTAAAGCGGGCAGCGAATCGACTATTGCGTGTCCCGCAGGGAATATGGCCGGGATTTTCAGTCGATATACTTTCAAAATAGGGTATATATTTTCCTGCACAGTGTTCCGCTTCCTAATCTCAATACCTAACTGCTGCTCCCGTTCCTCCAGATCATCCAGCGCAGTCCGTGCGCCCGCCAGCGCAGAGTTAAACGCCGACTGCGTATAGCCTCCTTTTGTTAGCAAATCCGCTTTTCCTTGCGAAACCCGCCACGCATTCACCTTCGTCCAAAGCCGGTTTGTATCCCGCAACGGCTTAAGCAGCGCATCCCGGCCATCACTAATCCCCGGCACGAGCGCAAGACTCTGCCCATAGACACTGGAGCCGTGCTCAGCACGCATCATGTCGTTAAAATCGCCCATTTTCACGATCAAAAACGCCCGCATCCCCGTCGCAATCGCCCGCTTGATTGCCACATCCTGTGCCACATCCTCCACAGCATCCCGTTGCGACTCCAGACTGGCCAACAACCCCGCCAAAGTGGCTACGGAAACATCCGCAGCCAGTTCCAGCTCCTCCTTATTCAAAAGAATCGCCGCCCCATTGGCCGCATTGGCATCCGTCCAGTGATTGATAAACGCCTGAGTGACTGCAAAATAAGAAACAGGACCTACGATTGGCATAAAAGAGATAGTAAATGGTTAAAAAC
>JANMGP010000086.1:0-5110 GCA_031374705.1 Verrucomicrobiaceae bacterium
ATTCTGTCCTATGTGGTCAGGTAGGCATCGCAGGAAGTGTCCGGATCGGCAACTACGTGACGTTAGCGGGACAATCTGGCACAACAGGCCACATAACGATTGGCGACCAGGTTACCGTTGGCGGAGGCAGCGGCGTCACTAAGTCACTCCCCTCCAAAGAGATAGTGATAGGATTTCCGGCGATTCCTGCCAAAGAATGGAAGGAGCAAGTCGTCCATGTCCGTCAACTTGGAAAGCTGAAAAGCCGTATTGCGCGGCTTGAGCAGCTTTTGAGCGACTCCGAGGAAATTTCGAAACCCGAAACGTAACGCTTGCCCAGCGGTTCGCGGCACCTACGCTGCTGCGAACTCGGATGAAAAGCAAACGCACCACAAAGAAGCCGGCCGCAAAGCGGAAGCCATCGAAGCGCTACGTCGCAATCCCGCGCACGAGTGTGCAGCGACAGTTCGAGTTTAACACCGAAGGTCGTTACTTCGAACTGCAAAGCATCTTCGACAAGGTCAACGCGCAGTACTTCGGCAACCGGCTTCGCAGATACACGATTACGTGGGGTCGTAAGCGCCGAAAAAAACCGGAGACGATGATCATCTTCGGCAGCATTCAGGAAGAGGATCGACTCATCCGCATCCACCCGCTCCTCGACCGCGAGTTTGTCCCCCGTTGGTACGTTGAGTACGTCGTTTTTCACGAAATGCTACACGCGTTTGTGCCGGATCGCTACGACAGCGCCGGACGCCGCGTCGTTCACCACGACGGATTCATGAAGCGCGAGCGCGAGTTCCGCTTCTACAAGCGCGCCACGGAGTGGGAGCGCGAGAATCTCGGACGCTTCCTGCGCTAACGATTCGCGCGACTGCGCAGACCATCCGCGACGACGGCAAGAAGGATCACGAAGCCCTGGATGGCTTTCTCCCAATACGCCTGCACATGGAAATGAGTGAGCGCGGGATTCACATTTGCGAGCAGGATGAGCCCGGGGAAAACTCCCCACAACCTTCCGCGCCCGCCGCTCACTGCGACACCACCGACTACGCACGCCGCGATTACTTTCATCTCCATCCCATCGCCGCAGGTCGGTTGTACTTGCGGAGACTGCGCGATATTCATCACGGCAGCGAGGCCGGTGAGCGCACCCATCAACACGAATACCCCAAAGGTCACGCGCTTCGGCTCCACGCCCGCCAGTCGCGCTGCTTCAGCATCGGTACCAACCGCATACACGTGCCGTCCAGCGGCTAGATTACGCATCACCCACGCCCAGAGCGCGATCATCGCTACCGCAAAAATGATAAGCGAAATCTGACCCGATGCCTGGCCCATCCCAAACCATTGAACGCCAGACGGGAGGTTCAGCAATCGGCCTTGCTGCCAAAGCCGCAATGCCTCCTGCCAGGTCACCATCGTGGCCAGCGTAACGACGATGCTCGGAAGGCCGAGCCACGCGACAAGCGCGCCGTTCAACATCCCCATCAGCGCACCCGCACCGATTGCGCCGAGCACCGCAACAGCAAGCGGCAATCCTTTCGCTGCGAGCAAGCCTCCGATAACGGCGCACATTCCAAATTGTGCACCCACCGAGATATCGATCTGCCGCGAAACCATCACAAGCGTCATCCCGATCGCGACAATGAGCGCCGGCGTCTGCGCAGTCAGCCGCGACAAAAGCGGTTGGATCGCAAAAAAATGTGGCGCAAAGATCGCGAGCGCAAGCATCAGGACGCCAAGAGCGGCGGCGACGGAGAGTTCCCGAAAATAACGATTCATACGGCAGCAGGCATCTCCCTATGTGGTTCGCATGCAAGCGCAGTCCACGGCAAGCGATAAACGCGGATACCTCAGCGGACGATAACGCGATTCACCAGCGGCGATTCCTCGATGATCTCGAAAGTCGTTCCGAGGAAAGTGGTGATCACCTCCATGTTTGTCCGTGCGTGTCTCGAAAGCTGTCCGGTCCGAAATGAACCGCCACCCGCAAGAGCAAGCGGGATGAGGATTTGATCGGCAAGGTGTTCACCCACGGGCGCACCGTGTGTGAGGTAATCACGCACTTCTTTTACGAGATAATCCACCACCTGTTCACTGCGAAGTCCGCGCTGGCCAAACGCGCTAAAGACCTCGGTGTGCGTTGCCGTGGAGAGTTCGGCGAGCAGCACGTTACCGGGGCCAAAGCGGTCGTTCTCCCGCTCGACGAAATATGTATCCTCCGGCCAGCCGAATGATCGCTTCAGTCCATAGATCTGACGCTCCGCGATGTTATCCGGCAGTCCGGCAACGATCACGCGTGCGGCACGTGAAACGAAGTCTCCGCGCTCGACCATCTCGACAGGTTGAAGCTTTTCACAGGGAGTGATACGGATTTGAATCTGGCCTCCGCCTGCCGGGAAAAATCCAGGCCGAAGCAACTCTGCGTCCACCTTTGCTCCCATCCGTGCGAGCACGGGCAGGAATGTCTTTTCGAGGAAGTCAAACGGCGGAGCGAGCGGGTTGTGCGTGCCGCCCTCGAGATGAAGGATGCTCGGCTGATCGCCGACTAGCAACGCGGGCAACACCGTTTGAAGCACAAGTGTAGCGCTCCCAGCCGTGCCGACAGCGAACCGATACTCGCCGGGCTTCACAGCGCCGGGATTGAAAACCAGTTCTTGCGAGCCGATTTCCGCGCCATCGACCGCTGCACAGCCTATTTCGACAGCGGCGTTCACCGCTGTGAGATGCTGACGCATAAGCCCCGGCTTTTGCCGGCCCGCGCGGATCCCCGCGATGCGAAACGGCTTCCCGGTAACAAGCGACAGCGCGAGCGAGGTGCGGAGGATTTGTCCCCCGCCCTCGCCGGATGAACCGTCAATTTGGATCAATTTTGTTTTCACTGTTTTTTACACAATCTCAGTCATCCGCCTGCGCCGAGTCCTTTATCACGAATCGCGCGCGCAGTTTCGCGACCGTAGTCGCCAGTCCGGCGGTCTCGACGCTTTTCAGGACTTCGGCGAAATCCTTGTAGGCATCGGGCGCTTCGTCGATCGGATATTGTCGGCAATTCGTCAGGATGTCTCTTGCATCGAATTCGGCATCGACCACTTTCTGATCGAGCGCTCGCGTCGCCGCTTTGCGCCCCATCGAGCGACCTGCGCCGTGGTTCACGCTGTAGCAGCTTGCCTCGGCGCCGGGTTGCGCGACCATCACGACTGAGCCGTCGCGAGGATTTCCCGGCAGCAAAATCGGGTGTCCGGTTTCGTAGAACGGCGTGTCTTTCAGCGCGAAATGCCCGCCGGGGAAAGCGCGCGTCGCACCTTTTCGATGCACCCACGATTTCACGTTCCCGACGATTTCCTGACGCGCGATGTTGTGGCTGATGAAATACACCAGCCGCCCCGTCGCGCCCGGCAGCACTTCTTGAAACGCCTCCAGCACGAGCGCGTTGATCATCATGTGATTCACCGTCGCGAAGTTCGACCCAAGCGCCAGATCGTCGAGATACGCATCGGCCTCGGGAGTCCCGAGCGGCGCGTAAACGAGCTTCTTGTCGCCAGCGGGAAACGGCGTCCCCCACTTCTCGAATTTCTCTTCCAAGTCACGAAACTGTGCGCACGCCAGGATGTTTCCAAAGCCGCGTGAACCGCAGTGCGAAAGGAACGCGACATGTTTATCGCGCATCCCGAAGACATCGGCGGCACGGCGAGCATCGTCACGGTCGGCGACCTCGACAATCTCGCATTCACCGAAGTGGTTTCCTCCACCGTAGCTCCCGAGCTGCTGCATTTTCTCCGTGAAATTGCGCACGCGTCCTGACTCGCGAATCCATTGCAAACGGCTCGCTAGCGAGTCGCGCTTTTGGTCGTGTCCGAGATGGAACGAATCCTCGCAGCGATCCGCCCACTCGGGAGGAATTCTCAGCGCTTCGCAGACCCGCCAGTTCGCACCATCAGTGCACGCAAGCGCACCGATCTCCGCATCCACACGGCGTGACTTTTTCGCCGAGCGCTGGCCTTGGCCAGCACCGGTTGGAGTGCGCTCGACGATTGCGTTGATCAGCGCACGACGCACCGCTTTATCGCGGACGGCGTCCTCTGGCACATCGAGCTGGAGCAGGCTCATCGAGCACTTGATATCCACGCCCACAGGGCCGGGATAGATGTGCGTCGGCGAGACCATCACGCACCCAATCGGCGCACCGTATCCAGCATGCGCATCGGGGTTCAGGACAAGGTCCGTCACGCCCGGCGCGCTGCGGGAATTCAGCGCCTGCTCAAGGCACGAATCATCGAAGCCAGCACGAATCGCTTCGGTCCCGAAGACCGCGATTGGTTTACCTTTGTTGTCGCGAGCAGGCAGAATCGCCGTGGCTTCGCCGGTAGGGATGAGTTTTTCGTTCATAGTTGTGTGTGTATTTTCTAAATTGTTGTGGGGGCGGAGTCCGACTAAATGGTGTCGATGCCCGACGCCGCCGAAAGCCGCAATATCCTATCGCTCAATCTCGTCGTCATCCGGTCGTCGGATGCCGAACGAGCGGTCGCGTTCTATACATGTCTTGGTCTGGAGTTCACACGCCACCGTCACGGGAACGGACCCGAGCATTTCGCCGCCGAGCTATCCGGCGGAGTCTTTGAAATCTATCCGCAAACCCCGGAAGGTTCGCCGACGACAGGCACACGAATCGGATTCGCAGTGAAGTCTGTCGATAAGGCGGTCACAGCAATCAGCGAGCACCTGACATCCGTGATTTCGCCGCCAAGAGAATCGGAGTGGGGCCGTCGCGCAGTCGTCGCCGACCCGGACGGTCATCGGGTCGAGCTCACTGAAGTTCGCACGAAGTGATCAAAAAACGAATCCTTCGTCCAGCAAAGACTCCCGGACGGCGACTTCATCCGAGCAGTTGATTTCGAGCACATCGATTGTGGCTCGACCCATGGATGTCAGGCCGCGCAGCCAGGCACCGTTCCACTCGAAGTGCTCATCCCAAACGTCGTCGCGTGGGCGCGTTGCCTCAATGATAAAAGACACCCTGGGAGCAGAAAGTTGCTGATACGTTGCCTCAACAGAGAGGACACCGGAGCGTCGGGAGACTCCGCTCAAAAACGGGCTTCCGAAAGGAGCCCGTAGGGCGACTGGAGGATGC
>JANMGP010000098.1:0-39581 GCA_031374705.1 Verrucomicrobiaceae bacterium
CGGCCACCCCGGTTGAGCGTAGCTCATCAGGGGTCGCTGTTCCCCTCCTTATTCTCTCCCATCGCTCGTTTTACCACTTTTTTCCCGAAAGAACCAGAACACTGTAGTATTACTCCGGCAGCAAAATATAGTGATAAAGACATTAATAACGAGTAGCGTGGTTATGCGAGAGAGGATGCAAGGACCGTGTCGCAACATGGGGCAGGAGTTTTAATTGTGCCGCACCAGTATTTAAAATGTCACTGCTTATTCTTGCCGGAGTAATAAGGATATTTATTTTCCACGGATAACGGGGTTTCGAGTGGTTCGTAGGAATCACAACCTCAGGCTCAAGCGTTGAGAGCTTTTGTGCCCGGAGCGCCGATGCGCGTTTCTCAAAATCCGCTTCGGGCTGTTCTGAATTCTGTGCGCGCCCAGCACTTACGAGCGTGAGAAAAAAAACAAGAACGGCAGTGAGTGCTTTTCGTTTGTTTTCAGTGCGTAAAATCATCGACCTAAAGCTACGCGGCGAAGGTTACCAGAAACAATCTTTCATTATCGCATGTGATTTTCATCGTGTGCTTCATTTGGTTGGTGACCTAGATGGCTCCCTTAAGAGCGCGCGTCGTCACTTTGTGCGTTCGCTCTATCCCGCGTACACGACTTCTTTGATCTCGCTCATCTGGCCGACTTCTTCGTCGTTGACTACGCCGATGGCCATGCATGTATTCGCGGACTTCGGACGTATTAGCGACGGCTAGGTCCGTCTCGTCGAAGAACGGGAAGCGGCGTTTGCAGACGGCGATGAGCTGCCATTGTACCTGGCCTTTGATGCGGCGGTAGATGTTCACGGCGTCAAAGCCGGGTTTGTTGCCGGTGACTTTCACACGTCCGCGCTGCGCTTCGATGTTGATTTTGGGGCGCGAGGTTTTGGGGTCGTTTTTCACGGTCGGGCCGACCCAGTAGAATCAGTGCGGCGTTGCCTTCCGAAACGGTTTGACCCTGAAGGCGACGATGGAATGTCCACGGAAGAAACGAAAGACCATCACGGAAAGCGGCGCTTTTAGAAAAGCGGGCCTCTCACCCACCCGGTGAGCGCTGTGATTCGCGGAATGTATTGTTTCCGCGAATCTCCGTGTCTTCCGTGGACATCTATTCACGGATCCCGGTTGATTTGCCGTTCGCTGTGCTGGCTGTTCGCGAGCCGTCCGTGTAAAGAGATGCGGACATGAAGTTTTCAGCGCTCGATTTTTCGAAGATTCGCACGTATCCCGTCGCCGACCGGGAGAACAAGGTCGCGATTGAGGCGTTTGGAAAGCCGCACCAGGCCGGCGGGACGTTTGCGGCGTTCCTCGAGTCGCTGCCGGATTTCCTCGCGGTGCAGGACTTGAAGCTCGTCGCTTCGGCAATCGCGACGGCTGTGCGCAACGGTCGCCCAGTGTTGCTCATGATGGGCGCGCATTCGATCAAAGTCGGACTGAATCCGCTCATCGTGGACGCGATGCGCTGCGGATTTATCAATGCCGTGGCGTTTAATGGAGCCGGTGCCATCCATGACTTCGAGCTGTGCTACAATGGCGAGACCAGCGAGGACGTGCAGCGCGGCCTGAACGATGGCTCGTTCGGCATGGTGGATGAGACGGGGCGCATGATGAATGCAGCGCTCGCCGACGGAGTCGCCCGCGTTCTCGGCGCCGGGCGTGCACTCGGAGAACGCGCGCTCTCATTTCCGAATAGACACCTCGGCATCATGGCCGCCGGCGCGGAACTTGACGTGCCTGTGACGGTTCATATCGCCATTGGAACGGATATTATCCATCAGCATCCCACCACCAGCGGTGCGGTGCTCGGGGAGGCGAGTTACCGCGATTTTCAGACGTTCGCCGCGGTCTGCGCGCAACTCGAGGGCGGTGTTGTTTTGAATGTCGGAAGCGCAGTCATCATGCCGGAAGTTTTCCTCAAAGCGCTCACCGTCGCGCGCAATCTCGGGCACAAGGTCGAGAAGTTTACCACGGCCACGCTCGACATGACGCGACACTATCGCCCGAGCGAAAACGTCCAGCGCCGACCCACCGCGATGGGGGGCAAAGGCGTTTACATCGTGGGCCATCACGAAATCAATCTGCCGCTCCTTTTCGCAGCCGTCAAAGAAGCGCTCGCCTGATGCTTCCTTGGTTTAAAGACAACTTCCCGCTTTATCTCGCGCCGATGGCGGGAGTGACGGACACCACGTTTCGCCAGCTCTGCAAAGAGTTTGGAGCGGACGTCATGGTGACGGAGTTCGTCAGTGCCGAGGGCATCTTCCGCAAGAATGAGCGCACGATGGAATACCTCGATTTCGAGGAAGCCGAGCGGCCTCTCGGCGTGCAGCTCTTTGGCGGCGATCCCGAGCATCTCGGTGAAGCCGCGCGCATCGTCTGCGATTGGAAACGCCCGGATTTTATCGACATCAATTTCGGATGTCCTGTCAGCAAGGTCGTCAGCAAAAACGGAGGCTCATCGATCCTCCGCGATTGCCCGCTGCTCGCCCGCATCGCGACAGCCATCGTGAACGCCGTAGCGCCACTACCCGTCACCGCAAAGATCCGCATCGGGTGGAGTGCCGATACCGTCAACGCCACCACCACCGCGCGCATTCTCGAAGACTGCGGCATCCAGGCGGTCGCAGTTCACGGACGCACCAAGGAACAAGGATACACGGGCCTCGCCGACTGGGACGTGATTGCCGAAGTCGCCGCCGCCGTGAAGATCCCCGTCATTGGCAACGGCGACCTTGCCACTCCGCAGGATGTCGAGCTTCGCAAGAAAACCACAGGCGTCGCAGGCGTGATGATCGGCCGCGCAGCCATGCAGCACCCGTGGGTCTTCCGGCAAATCAAGCACTTCCTCGCGACCGGCACCCACCTTCCCGCGCCCGCTCTCCCGGAAGTTTGGGCGCATGTCCGCCGCCACTGCGCGAACGAGATTCTTCGGCAGGGCAGTGAGCTCCACGCCATGCAAAGCATGCGTACCCAACTCATGGCCTACAGCCGCGGCATGCCCGACGCGAAGCGCCTTCGCGAGCGTTTTACGCGCGTCGAATCGCTGCTTCAACTCGACATTATTGCCGAGGAAAACATGCGCAGTCACGAACCGCTCGCGCACTGAGCGGCGCAGGTCGGGCAGAAAGTTGAATCGTGGACGTTGGAGCGCTGGATGGTGTCTTGACCGTGGGCTGATCCAGTGGCATCGCTGAATCCGTGCGTCTTCTCGCTTTCATTTTGATCTGTGCTTTCGCCGGCTGCGCTTCGCCGCAGGAAAAAGCGCGCATAAAGTACGAGAAAGACGAGTACGCGGCCAAGAAGGCGCTCGCTGAGCGGCGAAAGAAGAGCGCGATGGGGAGCGGCGATGCAGCTTCGGAGCGTGGGGCGGACGTTATCGTGTGGGATGATACGAAGACGTTTAATCCTTCTGTGGCGCGATTCGGGAATCGGGCGTCGGTTTCCGATAAACTGGCTAGGACAGGGGAGTTTCGGTTTACCGAGCAGTTCCGGGCGAAGGAGTTCGGAGCAAAAGGTTTTAGCACGAAAAGCGCGTGGGTCGATAAGCTGAATTTCGCGACAAAAGATGCGCCGACGCGCGACGCCCGGGAGGCCGGGAAAACTGCGGGGAGCAAGTCGTATGACACGGTGTCGGCAAGGGAGACCGGGAAGACGGCTTCTGTGCCGGATGTGCCGGACGGAGAGCGAAAGTATCTTGGCAAGGAGGCGGATCGGATGAAGAGGGGAATTAATCCGCGGGACCAGCCAAAGTTTGAGGGGGCGTGGACGGGGAATTTGGAGCCGTTGACGATAGATGATGTGAAGAAGCTGCTGAACAAGAACTGATATGCACGAAGAACCTTTCCGGTGGGTGGAGGCGATCGCGAATCGGCGGGAATACATCGAGGACCAATTGGCGACGGGCAGTCCGATTGTTGGGCTGAGTTATCGCGAGGGTGTTCTCTTGTTTACGCTGAGCCGGGAGCGGCAGAAGTTGTTCGAGATCCACGATCGCGTGGCGCTCGGCGGGCTGGGACATCCGGGTGATATCGAGCGCTTGCGGCTTGCGGCGATCGAGGTGGCGGGAGCGGAGGGGTTTGCCAGATCGGCAGACGATGTGTCACTGCGCAGGCTCGCGAATTTTTCGCTTTCGCCTGCACTGAAGGCTGCGTTCGAGCAAGTGTACGGGCCGCCATTTCTAGCACGGTTGCTTTTTGCAGAGCTGGGCCGGCGTGGTACGCCGAATCTGTTCGTCCGGCTGGATTTCGACGGTTCGATCCGGACGAACGGCGGAACGTTCGGGAAGTCATTTGAGGATTTTGGAGTGATAGCGGGGAAGGCCCACGCAATGGGCAACATGGAAAAGCTGCTGGCGGCGCACCCGGCTTCGAGCTGTGCGCTGAACGAGGCGTTGCGGATCGCTGGGAACACATGGGCCGCGGGCCATTTGGCGTTGGGCCAGGAGCGGGCGGCGGAGATTCCGAGTGCCGCCGAACTGAGCGCGCATCTTCATGCACAGATGGCAAATGCGAGCATCGAAGCGATCGTGATGGAGCACAAATCGCCGGTCGCGGTGACTTACCGGACGCTTGCGGACGCGGAGGTCAGGGCTGTGCTAAAGTGAAATCGCGTCCGCGATCGCGCCCCCGCCGGGCCTCGTGCAATTGGGGCCGTCAGTTTCCGGAAACACTTTGAGCACGAAGAGCGCGAACCTCACCGATCTGCTACCTTCGCGCTGCATCCGACCCACGTCTTCAGCGTGTTACCATCTTTCCACGACGCACAGATGTGATTCTGCGGTGTGCCGCAGTTAGCTGGCTGCGTTAAAATTCGCCTCGGCCTGTGCCCAATTAGCGACGTTCCAAAACGCTTTCACATAGTCCGGGCGACGATTCTGGTAGTTCAGATAATAGGCATGCTCCCACACGTCCAGAGCGAGCACCGGTGTGCCTTCACAGCCGGCGATGGCCTTGCCCATGAGAGGGTTGTCCTGATTTGGCGTCGAGGCGATCTCCAGCTTCCCGCCATTGACCAAAAGCCAGGCCCAGCCCGAGCCAAACCGACCTGCTGCGGCTGCCGCAAATTTCTCCTGAAAAGCCTCGAAGCTACCGAACGTTGCAGTGATTGCATCCGCCAGTTTTCCCACGGGTTTTCCCTCGCCCCCGGCCTTCATGAGCTTCCAGAAAAAGCTGTGATTCCAGTGTCCGCCACCGTTGTTGCGCACTGGACCACGGATCGCCTCAGGCACGGTGCCGATGCTTTTGTTCAGCTCGTCGATGCTCTTTGCCGCAAAGTCCGGAGCTGACTCCAGGGCTTTGTTCAAGTTCGTCACGTAGGCCGCGTGGTGTTTTCCGTGGTGGATTTCCATCGTCCGCGCGTCGATGTGCGGCTCTAGAGCGTTGGTTGCGTAAGGTAGTGTTGGTAGTTCGTATGCCATAGTCGTGTATTGGTTGGTTGTTTAAATACGTGCGTAACTTGCAGTCTGGTCGCATCGATTGCAAGCACTAGGGCATTATCGAGCAGAAATGCTGTGGCGATGATTTCGCGTTCCCATGAACGAGGATCAAGGGCTACCCGGCCATCGGCTGAACACGCGGAAGGTTGGATTCGTTCATTTTCCGCAATTCCCGCGCGTTTCGCGGGGCCGAATCACCGACAAAAAAGCCGCTTCCCGTTACCGGAAAGCGGCCTTTTGAATTTGGTTATTGCCGGACTAAACGAGCGCGTCGAGCTTGCTCAAGATCTCCGACTTGGGCTGGCGGCCCACAAGTTGACCGACTGGCTGGCCTCCTTTGAAGAAGATCAGCGCCGGAATGCCGGTGATGCGGAATTGCGCTGCGAGAGCCTGCGCTTCATCGACGTTCACTTTGCCGACTTTCGCCTTGCCTGCGCGTTCATTGGCGATTTCGTCGATGAGCGGCGAGAGTTGGATGCACGGGCCGCACCAAGGTGCCCAGAAGTCCACCAGCACGGGCAAAGGTGAATTGAGCACCTCGGTTTGGAAGTTGGAATCAGTGAGAGTTACTACGTTAGGACTTGCCATATATTATGCAGAGTTCCGGAAGGGGGATTTATTCCCCTAGGGGAAAGGAACCGCCTGGGCGGCGTTGTAAATCTGAACTACGAAGAACAATGCTGCGCCGCTCAAGAGGAACGCGAGGACGCTCAGGACGGTGGCAGCGGTATCGGATTTCGCGGGCGAACTGTCCACGCTCATCGAAGGCGTCATCTGGCTAATGGACGGTGCGGGATTCTTGGATAGCGGCTGCGTCTGCTGCATCTTAACGGTCGCTTTCGGGAGTGCTGGCGCACCCTTTGCTGCATCGCTCGGGAGATTGATACGGGCGGTTTCTTTTTTCGGCGAAGCCGGACGCACAGGCGGCGCGGAGATGCCGGATTGTCCCGGTGCTGGCGGTGCCGGCGGACGGATGCCCGATGGCGGCGGCGGCATCGCTGCCGAGCCAGCAGGTGCCGCCGGCTTCAAAGGAATGGTGGGTTTGCCGGTGAGCGGCGGCGGCTTCGGAGGAGTGATGCTGCTCAGCGGCTTTGTCACAGGACCTGCTCCGGGAGGTGGCGGCGGCGGCGTGCCCGAAAGCGGCTTGGTAACCACACCCGAGGGAGCAGAAGGAGCTGGCGATGATGTTGGCGGCGGAACGATTGCAGACATTGGAATTTTGGATGTTTCTTTTTTTGGAGCGTCTCCCACGGGTGCCGGAGCGGAAGTGCCCGGCACGGCGATCCGAACCGTCTCCCGCTTAATCGACGGTTGCTCCGCCTTGGGAGGCAGGGTGATCCGGATGGTTTCCTTCTTCGTGGAATCGTCGTCTTGCGTGTTTGGTTGGTCTGCCATGGTAGTTCGTGGTGGAGTTGGTTGTATCTCAGCCTCCCCCATGAGTGTCAACGGGGTTTTGAGTGAAAATCTCGTTCGTTTCATTACGCCCGCGAATTGTGCGGGCGGGCGGGATCGGCAAGGTCGATAGATGTCGGCGCGTATTCCGCTTTATCCCGGGCTCGCAATCCTGCATGGGTCGGGTGTGAAAATCGGACTTGTTCGGCGCGGATACTCAGGCACCGGCGGAGCGGAAGCTTACCTGCTTCGCTTCGCCGAGGCTGCGTTTGCCGCGGGACATGAGTGCATGGTATTTGGGTCCGCCGAGTGGGCTGACGCCGATTGGCGCGGCGGGAAAGTGATCCTGCCGGGGAGCACTCCGCTTGCTTTCGCGGATGCCTTGCGCGCCGTGCGCCCCCGCGACCATTGCGACTTTCTGTTCTCTCTTGAGCGCGTGTGGGAATGCGACGCGTATCGTGCGGGCGACGGTGTCCATGCCGCGTGGCTCGAGAGGCGCGCAAAGTTTGAGCCGAGGTGGAAATCTTTCTTCCGACGTTTCCAGCGCAAGCACCATGAGATTGTCGCGCTGGAGAAGTCTCTCTTCACCGGCGGCGCGACGCGGATCATCGCGAATTCCAGTTTGGTCCGCGGCGAGATCATTTCGCGATTTGGCACTCCGACCGAGCGACTGTCCGTGGTCTATAATGGAATTCCTCTTTGGCGCGAAGAGCCCGGTGCCCGCGAGCGCGGCCGTGCGCGGCTTGGTATTTCGCCGGAACAATTCACCGTTCTGTTTACCGGTTCGGGCTGGGAACGAAAAGGCCTGCGTTTTGCCATTGAGGCGGCGATTCCGAATTCGACACTGCTCGTCGCCGGCGCGGGAAAACGGCGCGGTCTGCCGGCTGCGGAGGGCACCCGATTTCTCGGTCCGCAATCGCGTCCGGAAATGAACGAACTCCTCGCAGTGGCCGATGCATTCATTCTTCCGACCATTTACGAGCCGTTTTCCAATGCCTGCCTCGAAGCGCTTGCTGCCGGGCTGCCCGTCATTACTACGACAGCAAATGGTTTTGCAGAAATCATCGAACTCGGGGTCGAGGGCGATATCGTCGAGCCCGGCGATGTACCGGCACTCCGCGCGGCTCTCCTGCGCTGGAGCGATCCCCAACGTCGCTCGGCGGTGCGCGCGCATCTCATCGCGAAGGGCGCACGTTTCTCCATCGCCGCCAATGTAAACGAGACGCTCGCGTGCGTTACCACGTCTTCTTAGGAGAAAAAGGTTTGCGTAAATCTGTCTGTCCGATTGACCGCACAATCTTCCGTCGCTACGCCACGCGACGCACTATGAAAACAACCTTCTTCCTCTCCGCACTCATCGCAATGTCCGCCAGCGCCTTCGCACAAAACGAAGCGCCCGCCGGATTCACCGCACTCTACAATGGCAAAGACCTCGCCGGCTGGCGGGGCGGCGACACTGCCGACCACCGAGACTACGCCGCCATGCCCGATACCAAAAAGCAGGCGTGGACCGACGACATGATGAAGCACTGGAAGTCCGAGGGCGGGGAACTCCTTAATGACGGCCAGGGCAAATACGCCACGACCGAGAAGGACTACGGAAATTTCGAACTGCTGGTAGAATATAACATGGCCCCGAAAGGCGATTCCGGCATCTACCTGCGCAACGTCCCGCAAGTCCAGATATGGGACCACACCGACGACGACAAGGGCGCGCTTGGCCGCACGAAAGGCAGCGGCGGACTCTGGAACAACAGCCCCGGCGCACCCGGCAAAGACCCGCTCGTACTCGCTGACAAACCGGCCGGCGAATGGAACAAATTCCGCATCGTGATGGTCGGTTCGCGCGTCAGCGTATGGCTCAACGACAAAATGACGGTCGATCACGCCCTTCTGGAGGACTACTATTCGAAAAACAAAAAGCCCGTTCCAGCCAAAGGCCCGATCTGCCTGCAAACCCACGGCGCGCCGATTAAATGGCGCAACATTTTCATCCGCGAAATCGGCAGCGAAGAAGCAAACAAGATTGTCGCGAGCAAAGGCGGCGAGGGCTTCGCGCCGATCTGGAATGGCAAGGACTTCGACGGCTGGGCCGGCCCCGTCGAGAACTACGAGATTAAAGACGGTGCCATCGTCTGCAAAGCGGGCAAGGGCGGCACGATTTACAAGAACGAGGAATACTCCGACTTTGTCGCACGTTTGGAATTCAAAGTCCCGCCAAACGGCAACAACGGACTCGCAATCCGCTACCCAGGCAAAGGCGATACTGCTTATGAAGGCATGACCGAATCACAAATCCTCGCCGACGATTATAAAGGCATCGACCCCCGTCAGGCACACGGCTCGGTCTATGGAATGATCGCTGCGGAACGTGGATACCAACACCCGATCGGCGAATGGAACTTCGAGGAAGTCACCGTGAAAGGCTCGACGATTAAAGTCGAACTCAACGGCACCGTCATCCTTAACGGTGACGTTTCAAAGGTCACGCAATTCATGGCGAACAGCCCTCATCCCGGCAAAGATCGCACGAGCGGCTTCTTCGGATTCGCGGGCCACAACGACCCGGTGATGTTCAGAAACGTGAGCGTCAAAAAGCTGAAATAGCCCGTCCGGAAAAAATCAAAACACCCCGGCCGCAAACACAGTGGCCGGGGTGTTTGTTGTAAGCCATCAAGGCAAACGAGGGGTCCATCCGCTTGACACTGGAGGGCGTTGGGCTTCACTCTCGTTCGCAATTGAATACTCATTCTCACAACTGTCAGTCCTCGGCTGGCACCGGTTTTGAGCCACGCGCACCACTTCTCGCTGCCGGATTTCCACCCGCCTACCTGACGCCGTTCCCGCATCTCGCGGCCAACATCTGAGACTCTGCGCCTGCCTGTCCGGCGGCGCATCCTTACCGATATATGGGTCCATCCCTTGAAGTAAATCGCCCCCGCAACGTTGACTGGAAAAGGGCGGCGGCGCTGCTTTACGGAGATTGGGGAACTTCAAAGGCCTATGTCATCGGTCTGGCATTTGTTGCGGCGGGATTTGCATCGCTGCCGGTCATCATCGCCGTCTGCGTGCTCACGGCAATCGTCGGTTACAATTACTCCATCGTCTGCCGGAATTTCCCGGATGGCGGCGGCGTCTATTCCGCAGCCCGGCAGTCGAGCCGTCTTCTCGCGGCGGTTGGCGCCCTGCTCTTGATTGCAAACTTCCTCGTGACGGCTGCGCTGAGCGGCTGGTCGGCGATGAGCTATTTTGGAGTGCCGGAAAAACTGACGCCGGTAGCGACGATGGCGACCATCGTTGTTCTTGGCGCTGTGAATTGGTTTGGCCCAAAACACAGCGGGACCATGTCCATCGCCATGGCCGTGCCGACGGTCATCGTGGTGCTCCTTTTGCTCGGCATCACCATTCCGTTCCTCTCCACCGAATCCCTCCGCTGGCCATCCGAGGCGCTCGCGGACCCGGTCTTTACGGCCGCACATCCGAAGGCGACGCATAGCCCGCTTGCGCAGACTTGGATTTGGTTCACTGGCGCCATCCTCGCCCTGAGCGGCGTGGAAGCCGTCGCCAGTATGACGGGCGTGATGAAGCTGGACCCTGGCAGCGACCCAGAAAAGCCCCGTGTCGAAAAGACCGCGAGCAAGGCGCTCTTTATCGTCGCTATCGAAGTCATCGTCGCCACGGTCATCCTTGGCTGGGCGATGCTCTCGCTAAGGAACACGCCGGAAAATATCGCGCATATCGAGGAGCACAAGGACTACATGCTGCGCTTTCTCGGCGAGCACTATGGCACGCTGCTCTGGGGGGCGACGGCCGGTAAAACTCTCGCATGGATCGTGGGCATTGTCTTCGGCGTGCTCCTGCTCAGCGCAGTCAATACGGCGATCAATGCCGTGGTCGGCGTCTTCTACATGCTCTCGCAGGATGGCGAGATGCCGCGTTCACTCACGAAGCTAAACAGCCACGGTGTTCCAATTTGGCCGCTGGCGTTGGGCGCGGGGCTGCCGGTCTTGATCCTCAGTTTTACGAGCAATCTCGAAGCCCTCGCCGAATTATATGAAATCAGCGTCGTTGGCGCGATTGCGGTCAATCTCGGCGCATGCTTCACCAACCGGAAGCTCGACATGCACATCGTCGAGCGTGTCCTGATGGGACTTACGTTCGTTGTCCTCATGGGGGCGGAGCTCACCATTGCTTACACAAAGCCGACAGCGCTGTTCTTCGCCGTCATCGTCATTGGTGGTGGATTGGGCCTGCGTGGGTATTCACACAAGCTGACCGGTATCAAGACGCTTACCGTCGCAAAGGAAATCGCCGACCTTGTCACTCCCGAGGCTATCGAGCGATTGCGCCCGCAACTCATGGAAGGGCAGAAAATCATGGTTGCCGCCCGTGGTCCGACACCTGTGCTCCGATTTGCCCTCGACGAAGCGAAGCTGCGCAACGCTTCACTCTGTGTGCTCTACGTAAAAGAAATCGCCGTCTTTCTCGGTGCCGCGCAGATCAGCGGTGTGCGCAAGCAGCAGCGCTGGCAGGATGATCCGCAGGCCGCAGCTGTGATGTCGCTGGTGATGAAGCTTGGCGAGGAAATGGGAGTGCCCGTCCAGCCGGTCTATGCAGTGAGCGTGGACCCCGCGGCGACCATTCTGGACCTCGCTGCAACGCTTGGCGCGGACTACCTGATGCTCGGCTCGCCTCATCGTTCCGCGATGGCGCGGCTGCTCAAAGGCAACGTCGTCGAGCGCGTCGCGTCACACCTTCCTGAGAATATTCAGCTTATCATTCATAGTTGATGCATCGCACAAAAACGAAACCGCCCGCCGTGCGATGTGCATCAGCGGGCGGTGAAAATCGTTACGAGGGCGATTAAGCGCGACCGAGGTAGCTGCCGTCTGCCGTGTTCACTTTGATCTTCTCGCCTTCCTTAATGAAAAGCGGGACTTGAACGGCCTTGCCTGTCTCGAGGACGGCCATCTTCTGCACGTTGTTCGCGCTGTCGCCGCGGACACCTTCGGGCGACTCCTTGACGGTCAAAATGACCGTTCCAGGCAGCTCGATCGTCGCGGCTTTGCCCTCGACGTAGAGGATTTCCACCCGCTGGTTCTCGGTCAGGTAGTCCTTCACATCGCCCATGAATGACTCGTCAAAGCTGATCGTCTCGAACGTATCCGGATCCATGAAGTGGTAGCCCGTGTGATCTTTATAGCTGAAATCGATCTTCATCCGCTCCACTTCGACGAGGTCCACTTTATCCGTGCTGCCAAACCGGACGTCCGCGCTCTTGCCGGTGCCGATGTAGCGGATGATGACCTGGACGAACGCACGGAGGTTTCCCGGCGTGCGATGCATGACTTCAAGAACGATAGCCGGGTTGCTGTTATATCGGATGCACATTCCTTTGCGAAGGTCGTTGGCGTTGGCCATGGCGGTAGTAGAGACTGTAAAAGTTAAAGGTTGAATTTGCTTTCCCGGCCCAGTTCAGGGTCGGAAAAAGGGCGCGCACTATGCCCTCGATCAATCTTCTGGCAAGCGCGGAATTCCGGGTTTGCGGCCAATTTCGCCCGATTGCCGTGACGGTTGTGAGGCTGTTGTGACACGCCGGTAGCGTTCCTGTTTCCCGAATGTTACATCGTGCGGCTTGATTGACGGGCGCGACCTCTTACCGTCACTTCTGACTTCATGACCAAATCACCAAGCAAGAAAATCCTCGTGGCAGACGACGAAGAAGACGTCCTCGCGCTGGTTACCAGCAGCCTGAAATCGGCCGGCTACTCCACTCTCAATGCGGACGACGGGCCGTCCGCGCTGGCGAGCGCCCGCTCGCACATCCCCGCGCTCATCGTTCTCGATTTGATGCTTCCCGGCATGAGCGGGCTGGAGGTCTGCAAAGCGCTCAAGTCCGACTCGGCCACGAAGCACATCCCGATTGTGATGCTGACTGCGAAGGCGGATGAAGTGGATCGAATTCTCGGGTTTGAACTCGGAGCGGACGACTACATGACGAAGCCATTTTCGCCGCGCGAGCTCACGCTGCGTGTTCAGAGCGTCTTACGCCGCACCAACGCGCCGGTCGAGCCTGCCGATATTCTGAAACTCGGTGAAATCAGCGTGGATCGCGTGCGCCATCAGGTGAGCCTCCGTGGTAAGGAAATCGAACTCACGGCGACGGAATTCAAGCTGCTCTCCACGCTCATCGAGCGCCGCGGACGCGTGCAAAGCCGCGATGTTTTGCTCAATGATGTTTGGGGCTACGAGAGTGCGATCGACACCCGAACCGTCGATACACACGTCCGCCGCCTGCGCGAAAAACTTGGCAAGTCTGCGGACTGCATCGAGACCATCCGTGGTTTCGGGTACCGGATGCTGGACGTTTGACGAAGTCCATGACGGGGCTGGCCATCTCGGTGCGTAAAGACCATTAAGAACATCATGGACTGGCTTTTGGCATCTCTGCTCATCGTCACCGTTGGCGCGTGGTTCATCCGTGAACGCGCGCTTCGTGCAGCAACTAAATGCGTCGCTGAAATACTCGAAGGGATTGCGTCGGGAAAAGAGCGACGCTCGTTCGATGTCGGATCTCCACTGGCGTCGCTGCAATCGAGACTAGACGAGGTCGATCGTGCGCAGCGTCACCTTCGTCAGCAACGCATGCTCGCCGAGGCGAATCTCCAAATCATTCTTTCCTCGATGGAAGACGGGGTCCTCGTCACCGACAGCCGCCGCGCTGTGCGCCTTGCAAACCCCTCACTGCGCAAACTGCTCGCGCTTCCGTCGGATGTCTTTGGCCAGCCCGCGGTGGACGTGCTCCGAGAGCCGGACGTCGATGAGATGATCGCGGAAGCCCTGGAGACCGGCCAGCCAGAAGAGCGGGACGTCGAGGTCATTCGCGCCGGAGCGACCATCATGCTCGCCGTTTCCGTCGCGCCAATGCGCGATGCTTCGGGTGAAAAAGGGGCGCTCGTTCTTTTCCGGGACGTCACGCGGCTCACGCGACTCGAACACGTGAGGCGTGAGTTTGTGGCGAATGTCTCCCATGAACTTCGCACGCCGCTGGCGATTTTTCAGGGCTACGTGGAAAACCTGCAGGATAATCCGGAGATGGACCGCGCGGATCAGGCACAGGCGTATAATGTTCTCCAAAAGCACAGCCGCCGCCTGAATGCGCTCGTGGAGGATCTGCTCACGCTCGCGCGGCTGGAGGCCCGGCGTGAAGAACTCGATCGCCAGCCGCTTCAGGTCCGTGAGTTTGTTGGCGAGCTTATCCGCGATTGGACCATCCGGACCGAAAAGAAGCAGGTGAATCTCCAGATGAAAATTGCGGACGATATCCCGGAGATCTTCGCGGACCGCATGCGAATCGAGCAGGTCTTTACCAACCTCCTCGATAACGCGTTCAAATACACGCCGCTCGGCGGCGAAATCACCATCGGAGCAACGCGCGCGGGGGATTTTGTGGAGCTATGGGTGAAGGATAGCGGTCCAGGTATTTTGAGTGCGGACCTCGTCCATATCTTCGAGCGCTTTTATCGCGCCGACAAGGCGCGCTCGCGTGAACTTGGCGGGACGGGCCTTGGTCTGAGCATTGTGAAACACATCGTCAAAGCGCACGGCGGTGAAGTTTCCGCGACCAGCGAGTATGGAAAAGGCACGACCATCCACGTCCGCCTGCCCATCGGCGAATAATCGACAGGCTATTTCACCGGGTCGCGCGGGAATTTTACGAATGGAAGCCTCGCTCCTTTGTAAGCGAAATGGTCGGCGCGGATATCCGGCGGCGCAGGGAACAGAGCTGCCCCGGAAATGCCGATGATATCGTCCTGATCGACGCCGTCCCCCGACACGCCGATTGCACCGACAAGAGTATTGCCGCGGTAAAGCGGGAACCCGCCGGGGAAGATCGTCACGCCGTTCGGTAGATTCGGATTTCCCGGGAAGGTTTTGGTCTTGGGATTCACGCGAAGCGACACCGCCTCCTGAAAACCGAAATACGGACCAAAGGGCCGTCCATCCAGTCCCGGTGGAAAGAAACGCTGGGCAAGAAAGCCGACGGTTCGCGAACTTTGCGCGAGCTGGGAATTGCTGAAGAAAACTGCGGTGCGCGCCTTCTGCGCACTGACGTCCCACGAGAAAATCGGCGCTTCGCCGACGCGAAAGATTCCGAGAATCGGCGGCGGCACTCCCGCTTTGTGAGGATTGCCGACGATGCTCACCCAGACCTTTGCAGATGTTCCCAGCGGCAAACGGATCGCGGCGCGTGTGCGGCTCGCGCGCTCGGCGGCTGCGGCGATGATGGCCCGGACTTCCGATTCCTTCAGCCGTTCTGCGTTGCCGATTTTTCCCGGAGTGGGGTCCGAACGGAACGGAAAGCGAATCTCGCCCGCAACACCGCCGAGTGTCTCGACCGGATAAGGATAGCGCAGCGGGGACGCCTGAATGGGGAAGCCGATGACCGGCGCGCCGTGCCCGGGCGGACCGGAGTCGCGCTCTTCCGGGAAGTTATCCGGCTGCGGTGTAACGTAGGGCAGGCGCACTCCGCCTGCTAGGACCTTGGTGGCGAGGATATCGGTATTTGCCCGGAAGCCGGTCTGGCCTGCGAGCGCCACCAGTTCGTCGCGGTCTTCGCCAAATGTGAAGCCCGGCGTCACATTTTTCTGCACATCATTCGCGAGGAAAGCGGCTGCGGCGCTGAGGTTCGTGGGGCTGCCGTCGCCGGTGACGCCGATTCCACCGACCAGTTCGCCGTCTTTATAAAGCGGGACGCCGCCGGGGCTGTCCTGCAACGACGTGAAGAGAACGCCCGGCGCACGCGCACCCGGCGAAACCGTGTCCGAAACACGTTTGCTGCCATCGAAGCCCAGCGGGATTTGTTTTACGCGGTTGATGTCCGAATAGAAAAGATTGGAAAACCCTACGCCCACAAGCGGACCCGGCGGCGTATTGCGGATGCCGGGCGGGAAATGCTGCTGAATGATCCAGCCGGCGGTGCGCGTCGTGAAAGCGTTCTGATTGCTGCTGAGAAACGCCGCAGTTGCAGCCCTTGCTGTGGCTGCTGCGAGGACGCCGCCTTCAGGTTGGGCACCGCCATTTACATCCCATGCACCGAGCACAAAGCCTTCGCGGTCCGTCACGGCGATGACGCTGTTTGGCGAGATTTCGCGGGCGCGCTCCACGGCCTGGGAGATGATTCGCTCGACGTCGTCCCTGGACAGTTGCTCCGAGCAATGCGCGTTCGTGGCGGTCACGACTGCGAAGATGGATGCGGTGAGGCGTTTCATGAGGCACCGATTAAATCTGATTTATTGTTCGTTCGCAATTCCGCATTATTCGAGCAGCTTCTCGTAGATTCCGCCGAACCCGCCGCTGCTGAAAACGATGAGCACATCGCCCGGCTTTGATTCTGCGTCGAGCCGCGCGACGATTGCTTCGGCACCGCTCTCCGCGGTGGACGGATGCCCGCTCGTGGTGAGTTCTTTCGCCAGACGGACCGGATCCAAGGCGTCGCCGCTTTTGAAGCGTTCCGGGCGATCGACCGGGCCGATCATCGCACCGTGGCAGAACTCGAGCGCCGTGCGGAGATCGTCGTGGATCTGCGAGCGGCACATGGTGTTCGCCTTCAGGTCCACCGCCGCCCATACGCGGGCTCCGGGGAAGAGAAACGGAAGGGCGCGCAGTGTTTCGCGAATGTTTGTCGGGTGCTTGCCGAAATCCTCGACGATTTTCACACCGCGCCGCTCGCCCCGCATTGCCTGGCGGCGCTTGACTCCTTTGAAAGTCGCCACCGCTTTTTCGATATCGCAGAGGTCCACGCCGTAATGCTTCGCCGCAGCGATGGCCATCGCCGCGTTACGCACGTAGATTTCGCCGACCATCGGGAAAACGAATCGCGTGTTGAAAAGTGTGAATTCCGAGCCGTTCGGCTTAAGCAGGATTTCCGTGGCTCTCAAATCGCAACCGGCACCGAGCCCGACGCCAAGCCGGGTCCGGGTCTTCGACGTGGATGCAACCTCGCAAGTCCGGGGGCAGTCTGCATTATAAAGAAGCACGCCATTTTCCGGCAGCACGCGGATGAGGAGGCCGAACGCTTTTTTGACGGCCTCGATGTCTGCGTAGATGTCCATCTGGTCGAGTTCGACGGCATTCAGGATCGCGAGTTCCGGCAGGTAGTGGGCGAACTTGGGGCCTTTGTCAAAGAAGGCCGTATCGTATTCGTCGCCCTCGATGACGACGTGCTCGGAATCATGAAGGCTGGCGCCCTGCCCGAGATCCTCTGCGATTCCGCCAATCATCCATGCCGGGTTCATTTTTCCTGCGCGCATGATGTGCGTGAGCAGCGCAGCGGTTGTGGTTTTTCCATGGGTGCCGGCGACGACGAGGTTCCGTTTTCCGTGCAGGAAAAAATGGCGCAAAGTCTCGGGGAGCGACTGGTAGTGCATGCGGCGGTTCAGCACCGCTTCGACTTCCGGATTGCCGCGTCCCACGACGTTTCCGATGACGACAAGATCGGCATCAGCGGGGACGTTTTCCGCGGCGTAGGGCGAGCAAATCTCGATTCCTTTGCCGATCAGAAAGTCCGACATCGGCGGATAAACGCCAGCGTCGGAGCCTGTCACCGTGTAGCCTTGCTCCTTCATCGCGACGGCGACGGCCCCCATGGCCGTGCCGCAAATTCCGAGAAAGTGGATGTGTCGAACGGAGGACTGATTCACAGGCTGGTGCTCGAAAATTGAGTCGGCGCCGACGGGATTATTGGCGCAAAAAAATCGCCGCTGGTGGCAGAGCGGCTGACAAACGTGCAAAGAAAAAACATCGCCGCGAACGCTAACAGGCGAAGCGCGACCCTCCAGAAATTTCTTTTCGAAGCGGCCGTTCACGACGGGTTTTCTGCGAATCGCCCAGAGGGGTGAAAAAAAGAGTGAGCTTCGGCACGGCGGTTTCTACAGTGCGCGGCATGTCTGATCTTTGGAAAGGCCTGAATCCTGATGCCCGCGCAATGCTGGGCCAACGTGACTATTCGCAGAAATCACTCGCCGAGCGCCTCGCGACGAGCGGTGTGGACGCGGGCGAGTTGATCGCCAAGCGCGCGGAACTCGAAGCCGCGTGGATCCCCGGCGTGGAGCTGTTTCAACGCCGGATTTTTCCGCAGCGGCACCGTGGATTCTTCGGGGAGTTTGCAAGGATGGAGGATGGTGCTCTCAACGCAATCGGCATGTGGCCGAAACAGTGGGCGACCGCCCGGATGTTTGCGACGACGGCGAAGGGCTTCCATATTCATCCGCCGCACATTCCGGAGGGGACGACTCCCGAGACATGGTTCAAGCGGCTCTTTATCGACGAGCCGGCCAACTACGCGCTGCGTCCCTATGACCTCGAGCAATGGGACGCGATGTTCTTCGTGTCAGGAAATGTTGAAATGCTTCTCGTGGACGAGCGCGCAGGAATGCCGCGCCGGGTGATGCGCTTTATCATCGAAGGTGACGACCAGCGCGGGCCGAACAATGCGGGTGTGGTGATTCCGGCCGGAGTGGCGCACGCCCTGCGCTCTGAAGGCTCGGAGGATACGATCATGGTTTACGGCACGACCACGAAGTTTAGTCCGTCGTTCGAAGGACGGATCGCGGACGGAGTGGAGCGGGCTCCGCTGCCCTCCGAATGGGAGGCGTATCTGGCGGGCGGGAAGTAGGAAACGAAGAACAGGCCTAATTTCCGCGGCATCCGGTGCTCTTTTTGGGCACACCTTTTCTGCTGATATGAAGCCACTTCCATTTACCGTCGCCGCGTTCCTTGGCCTGAGTTTTAGCGCTCTCGGGCAGACGAAGATCAATTACACGGATCACGTCCTCCCTATTTTCAAGAACACGTGCAACAACTGCCATAACCCCGACAAAAAGAAGGCGGGACTGGACCTGACCACGTATCAGTCAACGATGGCGGGCGGCGAATCTGGTGGTCCGGTAAAACCCGGCAATGCGGCTGGCTCGCTGATTTATAAACTGACCACTCATGCGGACGAGCCGAAGATGCCGCCAAAGGGTGACAAGCTTTCGGACGCGGAGTTGAAAATCCTCAGCGACTGGATCGCCGGATTTGCGCTGGAGACGGCGAACAGCAAGCCTGCCGTGGCCCAGAAAAACAAGGTGGACAGCGTGGTCGTCTCTCTCACGCGACCCGACGGGCCTGCGCCGATGCCCGGTGACTTGCCGATGGAGCCGTTTGTGAAAGCGCGCGCGCTCGGTGCGATGGTTTCGCTGGCCGCGAGCCCGTGGGCGCCCATTGTGGCGGTGGGCGGGCAGAAGCAGGTATTCCTTTATAATGTTGAGACGCTGGCACCGCTCGGCGTGCTGAATTTTCCGGAGGGTTTTCCAAACGTGCTCCGCTTTTCCCGCAACGCAAAAGTGCTGATCGCGGGCGGCGGGCTGGGGGGCAAGCAGGGCAAGGTGGTGATGTGGGACGTGACGACCGGCGAGCGGATCGGCGTGGTGGGAAATGAGACGGACGCGGTGCTTGCGGCAGACCTGAGCGCGGACCATCAGTTTGTGGCAATCGGCGGCACGGACAAACGGGTGCGCGTTTACCAGACGGCGGACGGAAAAGCGACAGGCCTGATCAAGAAGCACACCGAATGGATTACAGCCGTTTCCTTTAGTCCGGATGGCAAGTATCTCGGCACTGCGGACCGCAACGGCGGAATCGAAATCTGGGAGACTGCCGCCGAGCCCAAGCCGTTCAACTCGCTCACCGGGCACAAGTCCGCGGTGTCGGCGCTGGCGTTCATGCCGGGCATTCTGGCGAGCGGTGGAGAAGACGGAACCATCAAGCTTTGGAGCGTCAAAGAAGGCACGGAAACGAAGAGCTGGAATGCGCATCCGGGCGGTGTCTTGTGGGTGGATTTCACGCCCGATGGCCGGCTCGTGAGCTGTGGTCGCGACAAGATTGCAAAAGTGTGGGATGCCACCGGAAAGGCGCTTGCGGCGACCGAGGCGTTCAGCGACATCGCGCTCCGTGCCGCGATGAGCAATGACCGCGTGATTGCCGCCGATTGGACCGGTGCGATCCGTGTCTATTCGATTGCCGGGGACAAAGTGAACAAGGTCGGTGAATTGAGCGCGAACCCGCCGGGCATCGCCGAACAGCTCGCCGGTTCTGAAAAGACGCTCGCTGAGACGAACGCAGCCCTTCCTGCCCTGCAGGCGGCTCTGGCAACGGCCGAGGCGGCACTGAAAGTCGAGCGCGATGCCGCTGCGGCGAAGCGCAAAGCCGAGATCGCGGCCGCCGAAGCCCGCAAAACTACGGCGCAGCAGCAGGTGGACGCTGCCAAGGCCGCGCCGGATGCGGCAGCGAAAAAGGTCGCCGATTTCACTGCGCAGCTCGAGGCCGCAAAGCAGGCTGTGACAAAAGCGGAAGCCGCTTTCGCTGAGAAGAAGAAGGCGGGGGCGACGACCGATAAGGCGAAGTCCGGGGAGGCTTTGGTCGCTGCGCAAAAGCAGTTCGATGCGTTGACCGCAGAAGTGGCGAAACTCCGCGAGGCGCGCGCAAAATTCGCCGAAGGTACGCCGGACTATGCAAAGGCGAACGGACCGGTTCAGGCGAAGAAGGCGGAACTCGCGAAAGCGGAGGAAGCGCTCGCCGTCGCAAAGCAGGCGACGGCGGGTGCGCAGGCAGCGGCCGCCGCGGCCGACGTCGAAGTCGCAAAAGTTGCGCGTGATGAAGCGGCGAAGAAAGCCGAGGCCGTCCGTCAGCAACTGCAGCAGGCACAGGCCGAACTCGGCAAGGTGAAGGGGAGCGCTCCGAAAATGATTGCCGATGCGGAAAAGGCCGCCGCCGCTGCCGCCGGTGAACTTGCAAAACTCATCGCCCCGCCGGCCGCAGCTCCGGCGGCGGCTCCGGCCTCGGTGAAGGCCGGGCCCGACATTGCGGCGCTGGAAAAGAAGCTCGCTGAGTTGACAACGGAACTCGAAGCCATCCGCGCGGAACGTAAGAAGTTCGACCCCGAGACACCGGGCTACATCGCTGCGTCGGCAAAACGGGAGGCCATCCGCCCGAAGATTCTGGAAGCAGAAACAGCGCTGGAAACCGCGAAGGGAACTCCGAATGCCGCGCCGTCCGCGCCGGCTCCGCTGGTCGGAACGGAGGCCGAGAAGGCATTCGCAAAGGCCGGAAATGATCTCGCCGAAGCACGGCAGCGCGTGGCTTCCGCACAGACGGGCATCGAGCGTTGGAAGCGCGCGATGCTTTATCAGGGTGTCTTTAATGCGCGACAGAACGTGCTCGATAAGCAGGCGAAATACGACGACCTCGTCGCCACGGCAAAGGATGCATTCCGGCAGGCCGAGCTTGCCCGTCAGGGGCTCGCCGCGGCTGAGAATACGGTCGCCGACGGCCCGAAACTCATCGCGGAAAAAGAAGCCGCACTCGCCACTGTTCGCAAGGTTTCCGATGACTTGAAGGCCCAGCTTGCCGCTGCGGAAAAAGCCATCGCCGACAAGAAAGCCGATGCCGGGGATCCGAAGAAAGCCGAGGCCGAAGTCGCCGAACTCACCAAGCAGATGGCCGCGCTCACCGAAGAGGTTGCGAAGGTTCGCGCCGCCCGCGACGCCGCCAAGGAAGGCTCTCCGGAACTGGCGGACGCCAAGGCAAAGCGCGAGGAACTTCGGCCGAAGGAAGCCGCGCTCACGGCTTCGCTGGAGGCCGCAAAGGCGAAGCTCACCGGCAAGCCCGCCGACCAGCCGATTCCTGCGGCGATGACCGAGGCTGTGAAAAAAGGGCAGCTCGATGTGAAGCTCGCGAACGACAAACTCGCGCCCGCTGAGAAAGCCGTGGCTGATGCGAAGAAGTCGATCGAAGACGCGCAAAAACAAATCCCGGAGCTGAAAGGCCGCATCCCGCAGTTCGACGCGGAGGGCACAAAAATCAAAGCCCAGGCCGAGCAGGCCGCCGGAGCGCTTGCGAAGGAACTCCAGGCCGCGAAGGCGGAAATGGAAAAGCTCCGCGCGCAATATGAGGCCGTGAAGAACGCCGGCAAGTCCGCCAGCGCTGCGCCGCCTCCAGCGCCGAAGTCGTAGTCCCGGAAGACAGCTGTCGCGAAAAGAAAACGGGCCGAAGCGATGTGCGCTCCGGCCCGTGGTTGAGTGATTGGATTTCCGGTTACTTGAGCTGGACGGTCACCGTCGGCTTGGTCTCGATCTTCATGCCGGGGACGTCTTTGAAGAACGCCATCGCCTCGCCGAACGACCCTGCTTTCTGCGAAGCCTTCATCTTGGCCATGTCTTTCATCAGCTCATCCATCGGCACATCGGCGATGATGATTTTGTTGCCGACCTTGTGGGTCGCCGTGGTTGCGACGAGCGTGCCATCGACGTTCAGGGCCATCGTGATGCGCATTCCCTTCATCATCTGCTTGGCCATCTCCAGACCTTGGGCGGCGTTTGGATCTTCAAGTTCCTTCACTCCCCCCTGATCCTTTGGCGGCGTCTGGTCCATCGTCATCGTCAGCGTGCTCGGGCTGCCTTTGGCAAATTGAAATGCGACAGGCGCCTTCTGCTTCGCGGATTTACCGCCCGGGACGACATCTCCCATATTGATGTTGAACTGGACCTTCGTGATTTCCGTAAAGCTGAACGTCACTTTCGAGCCTTCGCCCGATGCGTTTTTCACCTTCTCGAGTTTCACGAACTTCACGCCGTCGCCGAGTTGTGCGGCCTGTTCCTTGGCTTTGGCTTCGTTCATCATTTCATCCACGGGGCTCTTTGCCTTGGCATCCGGGTTCAGTCCGGAAAGTCCGGACATCTGCTGGATGGCCTCGTTTGACATCATCATCGTCAGGACGATCGTGCCGGAGCCGTCGGGTTTGAGGTTGATTGTTTGGTCGATTTGCAAACAGCCCGACACGAACGTGCAGACGAGCGCGGCGAGAATGCAAACCATGGACTGGAGCTTGAGGAGCGGTTTCATAAGGCCGCAATGATTAGCCCCACTTCGCAGGCTGGCAATCCCGCTTCCTGCTCCGTGCCGGATTTTTTTCAACCCCATGAGCGACTCACGAAAAGAGCGCGAGTAGTGGTTGGCACTTTGCCGAATGTGCGCTAAGAGGGGCGTGTGAACCGTCGATATTTCATTCTCGCAGGTCTCCTGCTTCCAATCATGAATCTTCAATCCGCAGAACCCGCCAAGCCCGCTGCCACGCAATCGATCGTCGTCGGTGGCGGATGCTTCTGGTGCGTGGAGGCTGTCTTCCAGCGGCTGCCCGGCATCAAAAAAGTCGTCTCCGGCTACTCCGGCGGGCACGTCAAAAACCCCACCTACGAACAGGTATGCACAAAAGAGACCGGCCACGCCGAAGTCGTCCGTGTCGATTTTGATCCCGCCGTGGTAAAGCTCGACACCGTTCTGGATGTCTTCTTCGTCGCCCACGACCCCACCACGCTCAATCAGCAGGGCGCCGACCGCGGGCCGCAGTATCGCTCCGTCATCTTCTACGCAAACGACGAGCAGAAAAAAGCCGCGACCGAGGCCGCCGTACGCGCAAAGAAAGAATGGGAGGACCCCATCGTCACCGAGATATCCCCCCTCAAAGAGTTCTACTCCGCCGAAGGCTACCACCAGAACTACTTCAACCTGAACAACGGCAAGGACCGCTACTGCTCCATCGTCATCGGGCCGAAGATTGCAAAGCTGGTAAAAAAAGGCGTCATCAAGGCCGAGTAACAGTGCGCCGTAATGGGCACATCACGCACCAGCGGCAGGTGCTACTGATTTCGAGTCGGCTCCGGCCCCGCCAGCGACCCGACCACCAAAGCCACCTCACAACCCAACCGTCCAAAACCACACGCCCGGCATATCGGAGGCCCTCAGCCATTCCCGGGGCCAGGTCGGTTGTGGAAATGAAGGTTTCCGCCGCAGAGTCATTTGGAGTCGCTGGCGAAAGTAGTCAGCGGTTTCAGTAGGCGCGATCTGGCAGAGGCGTTCAACGGATGATGTGTTTTTGCGAAGCGTTCCCGGCTTCCCGGAGTGGGAGGTGTGGCCGCCTAACGTCGATGACTACTTTCGCTCGATGACGCCCGCCGCTCATTTCGACCGCTCGGTGGTGGTGCCGGTGCCGGAGGACCGGGCGACGCATGCGCTTTGTGATAATGAGGGGCCTGTGTTAAATAAGGGGATTGCGCACGCGGTGCGGCGAGGGTAGGCAGCCATCCCGATCAAAGGTAAACTGAGCCGATGCAAAGTCACCGGCACGGAACGGAAATGTTACAATAAGCCTAAATTTATGTAATACGAGAGGCTTGCAATGTTGGGATGACGAAATATACACAAAGTCTCTCTCTATGAACACGCTGCAAACCAGCCGCGAAAAAAGGGATTTTTTGACCGCTGTTGCGTTGGGCGCAACGGAGCTTCATGCGTATTTCGCTATGGCTTCCGGAGCAGGCCTCGCGGTGCTTGGGCGGATTGGTTTTCGCCAGGCGCAAACGAAGGCTGCGGGCTAGCATTTCACTGAACCAACTCCACTCAATCACCCATGAAGGCCAATCAATTCATCCTCGCTTCACTCTCCTGCGGCCTGCTCGCTCTTGCGCCATCAGTCGGGCGTGCGCAACTGTTCCAGAACCTTCAGGCGCTGAGTAACACAATCAAAGTTGGCGACCCGCGGTACGATCAAACGGGAGCATTTCTTAATGAGAACCCGAAAGGTTTGGCCGTCGCGGATTTCGATCATGACGGGAAAGAGGATTGGGCGGTGAGCCGGCTGGACGGCAAACTGGAAGTGGCATTCGGGCTGGGAAACGGAAAGTTCGAAGCACTCATTGAACTCGCGAGCCCGGCTGGCGCGTTTCGGCAGTTGCTTGCCGCGGATTTAAATGGTGATGGACACGTGGATCTCGCGTCTGCGGATCCATTCCAAGGGAAGGTGTATTTATTCTTCAACAACGGCGCGCGGGGCTTCTCCGCGCCAGTCGCTCTGACTGCGTGGGAGGGTGCCCGGAATCTTGCTTCCGGGGATTTCGATGGCGACGGCGTTGTTGATCTTGCGGTTGCGGGCTCGGACAAGGACGTGACGCAGAACTTTGCAGCGCCATGGGTGCCGCTGCCTCCGCCGCCTGTGCCTGCGGTGCAACCGACCACGGGCGTGGTCCACTTCAAAGGAACTGGAGGCGGGGCGTTTCAGCGCGTCGGGAATGTTGCGGCACTGGCCACCGCCAGCGTTCCGTTCGAGGACGAAGACGATTCTTTTCCTCGCCCGGTTTACGTCTTGAAGAAATGGCGCCCGGCCGGCGAAACGAAGGATTGGCTCGTGGTGACACACGCGCTGGCCACGAATGTTTGGATACTGGCGGGCGACACCAACGGCTTCCTGGCGGTGCGCAGTCAATTGGCGACAAACGTGAATGGCGTGCGTTCGCTTGCGCTTGGCCCTGTGGCTGAGCCTGCCGCGTCGGGTCACCTCGATCTCGTCCTTGCGAGCCGAGACCTCGGGACGATCGAAGTTCACCGGCCGACAGCGGACGGACTCGGCTTTCTCCCGGCCATCCACCAAAAACTAGACATGCCCGGAGGGCCGCGCGCATTGGAACTCGCCGACTTGAACGCAGATGGGTGGAACGAACTCGTGGTGGTGGCGCGTTATTTCGATCGCCTGGTGACGTTCAAAAACACGGCGGGCCAGCTTGCGAGGACGAGCGAGGCCGAGACCGGCGGAAGCCCTCGCGAACTGGCTTCCGCCGATTTTGACAGGGACGGCCGCTCCGACTTTGTCGTTCTCAATCGTGCAACGACGAATGTGAGCGTCCTGCTCGCAGCGCCGGCTGGCGTCGACCGCACCGGTTTCGCCGCCCTCGATCAGGTCTATTCGGTTGATGGCGATATTGCCCAACTCGGCCTTTTCGATTTAAACGGGGACGGGCGAAAGGACGTGCTGCAACTCCATCGTGCATCCGCCGAAGTGAGTGTGCGCACTGCCGGGCTTAACGGGAAACTTGGGGAGCCTTCATTTTACAAGATGGGAGCGGCACCGGCCTCATTCAGCCTCGGCGACGTGAATAATGACGGGAAGGTGGATCTCATCACTGCAAACCTCGGCGGTACCGAGGGCGGGTCGGTCACTGTGCGGCACGGCACGGGTACCGGCACCTTCGGCGCGTCGCAGACCTTTCTGCCGCCGGTCGATCCGGCACCGGCTATTCCGCCGACGAGTGGCGGTGGCGGTGCGAATGACCCGAACGCGAGCCTGCCGCCCGGCGTGACCAGCCAGCCGCTGCGAGGGCGGCTCTATGCCGTAATCACTGCCGACCTGGACGGTGACGGCATCAAGGATTTGGCGGCGGGCTACTACGATTGCCGCATCATCTTTTTCAAAGGCGACGCACAGGGACATTTCACACCGACCCTGGGGGCTTCCGATCACGAGCTTTACACGATGTTCGGGTACGAGGCGCGTTTCCTTGTCGCCGGCGACTTTGATCAGGATGGCGACATCGACCTTGCCGCCGCCGCATGGCCGGGTGACGTGGTGGTGCTGGAGAATATCGGCAACTTCTTTGGAACCACGCCGAACAGGCCCTTCTACACACGGCATTTCTTCCCCAGATACAATAACACGATGGCGCAGGCTCGCGACATTGTCGCCCAGGACGTGAATGGTGACGGCGATCTCGATCTTCTCGTCGGCACTGGAGCGGGTGCGCAGGTGCTTCTCGGAAAGCCGGGGATGGCCTTCGAGCGCAAGCTCTATCCGGCCCCCGGCGGGATTCCGGGCCAGCCAACGCTGCCGGTAATCAACACAGTGAACTTTCCGGTAAGTGCGATGGTCACTGGCGATCTCGACAGCGACGGCGACGAGGACGTGGCTGCGGTCTGTGCGGCGGATTCGTGCCTGCACGTTCTTACGCGCGCACCGTCCGGAAACTATGCGCCGGCGCTGGTCGTGAACGCTCCCCTGACAACCTATCTCGCAACAGGCGATGTCGATGGCGACGGGAAGGCAGACCTCGTTGGCACCGGAAGTGTGCTATGGGTCGCCCTGAGTAGCCGTCAAGCCACGTCAGCGCCGCCGCTGACGACGACCGTCACCCGCCCGATGGTCCAGGGTGTCGTCATTAACGAGATTCTTGCAAATAACGCATCCGTCCCGGTGCCCGACCCCCGCTTCACCGATGGAAGGAATTACGGATCGGTGGATGCCGTTGAACTCTTCAATGGTGGGACTGCGCCGGTGACCTTGGGCGGATCAAAGCTGCAACTGACCACCGATACGGAGACAAGGGAGTTTTCGTTGCCGCCGACCGTACTGCCGCCGGGAGGTCGGCAAATGATTCTGGCAACGACCAACACGGTCGAGAATGCGTGGGCCACCGGCTTCGCCTTGCCCAAGACAGGGGCCACGCTCGCGCTCTCCGGGCCGGCGGGTGCAATTGACACCATCGACTATCCCCGGTTGGCGCAAAACCAAAGCTATGCACGGTTTGCCGACGGCGACCCGGCGTTCCATGTCAATCAACTGCCTGATCCCGGACGCACGAACCTCGACAACGGTGCGGTGGAACCCGGCATGTCGCTGACTGGCGTAAATCTTGGGAAATTCAAGCCGGGCGAACTCGTGCGATTCTACGCCAAGGCCAGGGATGATGTCGGCATCGTCGGCTTGATCTTGAAGTATCGCGTGCGTGGCCAGCCGACTGCGCCCTTCCAGAATGCGCTTCTGTACGATGATGGATTAAATGGTGATGGAGGGAGGCTCGACGGAGTGTTTTCCGGCCTTCTCGAAACCACACTGCCGCAGGGAACCGAGATCGAATTCTATCTCGAAGGCGAGGACCTTAGCGGCGCGAAGAAATACCTGCCGGGCCTCCCTCCCGAAGCCGCGGACGAAACCAATGCGACGCAGCTTTACACGCTCAAACTGCCCGCCGCCACTTCTTCGATCAGCGGCCTGGAAATCTCCGAGGCCGTTACAAACAATCAGAACGGACTCCGCGATGAAAACAATCAGATTGAGGATTGGATCGAACTTCGCAATACCACGAACGCTCCACTCGCGCTCGGCGGTCTGGAGATGACGCAGGGGCTCTTCGACACGAGTGCGCGCTTTGTTTTTCCAGCCGGCTTCACGCTGGCACCGCATGCTTACGTGGTGATATTTTGCGATGAGGACGCTCCGATCGATGGCACCCTCCACGCACCATTCCATCTCTCGGCAAATGGCTACGAGGATATTCACATCGTTGCGCGGGGCACCAACGGAACTCAGGAGGTCGTTGACTTCCTTCAGACTCCCACGCTGTCCGCGAACGCCTCGTATGCCCGCGTGGGCATTGGAGGACCGTGGTTAAAATCGGAACCTACGCCAAACAAGTCGAATGCACGCACCGGCGGTTCATTGTTCTTTGTCCAGGGGCTTGGGGGCAATATGGAGTGTCTCTTCGCCTTTCCGGGAGCGGGGCGGGTGGACGCTTCTTTCGACCTAAAGACGTGGTTTACCGTGCAACCCTTCCTTCCTGACGCAGGAACGGAGCGTGTTTACCGCGAGCCTGTCGTCAGCCCGCGCCGCTTTTTCCGGGTGAGATGAACGGAAGGGGTTTCCCAATTCTCGCGGTCCATTGACTCACCCTGTGAAAACGCTGCGAATCCTGGCTCTGTCACTCATTTGTGTCGTGCTTGGGCATGATGCATCGGGTGTGCCCAGCATCGCCCGGGTTTGGAATGAGGAAAACCTCGCTGCCATTCGCATCGATCGTCCGTACCCGCCGATGCAGGCGCGCAACCTTTTCAGCGTGTCCGCGGCCATCTATGACGCATGGGCGGCTTACGACCCGGTGGCCGTCGGTTATGTCTATCGCGGCAAACACACTGCGGCGGATGTCGCCGCGGCACGACGTGAGGCAATTAGCTACGCGGCGTACCGGATTCTGCGCGAGCGCTACGGGCTGTCGTTCAATGCTGCCACCACCCTGCCGGTTCTCGATGCACGAATGACAGCGCTGGGTTACAACAAGGACAACACCACCTTCGACACCGCGACACCTGCGGGCGTGGGGAATTATGTGGCTGCAAGCGTATCCGTGTGGTTTTTCAACGACGGGGCGCGGCAGGCGCAGGCATACGCGGATTACCCTCCAAACCAGGGCGGCTATGTGCCTGTCAACGACGTACTGGTGACGAATCTCCCGGGCACGACCGTTGTGGACGTCAATCGTTGGCAACGGCTTTTTGTGTTCAATGCATTGGACCAGAATAACAATCCGATCGGTTCGACACAGGTTTACCAGGGTCCGCAATGGCTGGGCGTGCGTCCGTTCGCATTAGGCCGGACCGACCCCGCCCGCCCGTGGATCGATCCGGGTCCCCAACCTCGCCTTGGCGGAGTCGGCGATGCTGAGTTCCGCAATCAGGTCGTGGAGATCATTCGTCGGAGCAGTGAAATGACCCCGGACGACGGAGTCGTTGCGGATTTTTCCCCCGGCGCCTTTGGCAACAATAGCGTGGGGACAAATGACGGCAGCGGCCATCCAATCAATCCGGTCACCGGCCTTCCATACGCGGAAAACTGGATCAAACGGGGTGATTTCGCCCGGGTATTGGCGGAGTACTGGGCTGACGGACCGAATTCGGAAACTCCGCCGGGGCATTGGAACACCATTGCCAACCTCGTGAGCGAACATCCACTCTGCGTCAAATCCTTCGGTGGAACGGGGCCGGTGCTGAACGACCTCGAGTGGGATGTGAAGCTCTACTTCGCATTGAATTCGTCCCTGCATGACGCGGCATGCGCAGCATGGTCAATCAAGCGTTACTATGAAGGAGGCCGCCCGATCACTTTCATTCGTTACATGGGGGGACTTGGGCAATCGAGCAACGTCGCAGGTCCACGCTACCATCCGGATGGGCTGACTTTGATCCCCGGGCTGATCGAGCAAGTCACAGCCGTCACGGCGCAGGCTGGGCAGCGCCACGAGGGTCTGCCTGTGGATTCGGTCGTCATCTTTACGTGGCCCGGACAACCACAGAATCTGGCGGCGCAGTATAGCGGAGTCCGTTGGATTCCGGCGATCAACTGGCTACCCTATCAGAAGGCGACGTTCGTCACGCCCGCATTTCCGGGATACGTTTCGGGGCACAGCACTTTCAGCCGCTCGGCGGCAGAAGTGCTCACGGCGATCACTGGATCGGCATTTTTCCCCGGCGGCCTTGGTTCCCATACAGTGGCTGCAGGGAACGGCCTTACATTCGAATTCGGCCCCAGTCAGACAGTGCAGTTGCAGTGGGGAACGTATTATGATGCGGCAGATCAAGCGGGCCTCTCTCGACTATGGGGAGGCATCCATGTCCCGATAGACGATGTCACTGGTCGCGGGGTCGGTTCGCAGTGTGGCAAGGGCGCATTCGAGCTTGCGCGGCAGTATTTCGACGGCTCCGTCGCGCTAGGTCCGAGAGATTTGACGATCCGTCGGGAGCCCGCTGGCACATTTCAACTGAGATTCACAGCGACCCGCGGCGTCTTCTACAAGCTTCAATCGACGACGAACCTGCTCCAACCCTTCGTAGATGATCCCGCCGGGTTCGTGCAGGCGTTTGATTCCCCGATTCTCATCACGGACTCGGTCTCCGCACCACAGAGATTCTACCGCGTCGTAACTTCGCTAGCGCCCTGACAAGCTGGTTTAGGCCGGGATAAGGCAGTCGGGTCGAAGGACCTCACGGAAGTTCACGGAAACCCCGACTTTCCGCCCTCGCCAGAGAAGCCCCGCCCTGCTCCGCTTGGCATCCGCAAACCCAAAAACAAATATGCCAATAAACTTTTCTGATGGCATCCGGGCGAAGAGCAATAATGAACCACACTCAGAGTAGATCCTTCATCCTTTCTGACCAACGAGATGACGACGTTGTCCGAGCATTTGAGCGGTATCGGGCCTACTTGCAGAGCGTCCGCCAGTCATTGCCGGTGTCAGTCTTTGCCTTGGCGTCCTCCGATTGGTATTTCTCACCCAGTGATCACCGCTGCCCTCATGACGCGTGGTTGGAGAGCGTTACCATTTCCGAGCCGTCTTCGGGAGAACGCCACGAGCTTCGTTCCACCTCTATTCGCATCCGGCTTCTCGGCGCATACCACGACGGGTTCATCGAGTTCTTCTATCCCAGCGTTGTCCGCTATCGCCTCGACGCTTGCGACTCTGCCGACGGGCACCGAGATTGGCGCTACGACGAGTTTCGCCTTTCCGACAGCGGCCACGTTATCCACGAGATTGAGTGGTGCGGACCGCATGACACGGCGCGTTGGGTCATCGAGTGTTCAGAGGTTCATTTCCAGTGGCACCCGAATGAATGCGCCTAGAACAACGGCGACGACCGTTACTGCTCAGTCGTCATCGGTCCGAGAATTGCGAAGCTGGTGAAAGGGTGTAATCAAAACTGAGTAGCACCTTACTGCGCATGGCAATTCTTTCCGTTTGAGCCTGGGGGAAAAAAGAGTGATGGTGCGCGGGATGAACGACAACACGCCAATCCGCCACACGCCGCCGCAACCGCCTGCGCGTGTCGTCGTGGGGATGTCGGGCGGGGTGGATTCTTCGGTGGCGGCGTATCTTTTGAAACAGCAGGGCTACGAGGTGATCGGCGTGACGATGAAGGTGTGGCCGCAGGACTGCATCTCGCGGGCGGAGGATAAATGCTGCGGTCCGCAGGCCATCGCGGATGCGCGCAGCGTGGCGCACGGGCTGGGCATCCCGCATTATGTGGTGGATGAGTCGGTGAACTTCGAGAGGGCGGTGATTGATTATTTCGCTTCGGAATACAAAGCGGGGCGGACTCCGAATCCGTGCGTGATGTGCAATGAGAAGGTGAAGTTTGGCAATCTGTGGGGGAAGGCGAAGGCGATCGGCGCGGACTTTATCGCGACGGGCCATTACGCGATCGCGGAGCATTTGCCGGAGCGCACGGTGCTGCGCAAAGGGCGCGACCCGCGCAAGGACCAGTCGTATTTTCTGTTCTCGCTCCGGCAGGCGCAGCTTCAGCGGGTGATTCTGCCGCTGGGGGAGATGGAGAAGACGGAGATTCGCGCCATCGCGCGTACGATGGGGATGAAGACGGCGGACAAGCAGGACAGCCAGGAGATTTGTTTCGTGCCGGGGAATGACTACAAGGCGTTCCTGAAATCGCACATGGGCGAGGGGGAGTTTCACCCCGGCCGAATCCGCGACCGCGAGGGCAAAGACTACGGTCCGCACGAGGGGATCGAGATGTTCACCATCGGCCAGCGCAAAGGACTGCCGGGCGGCTCGGCCTCGCCGCGCTATGTCGTGGATATCGACCCGGAGACTTCGACCGTCGTCGTCGGCGGCGCGGAGGATTTGGTGTGCGATGAGTTCACGATTGCAAACTCGATGTGGCACTGCGACGACTCCGCACCTTTCGATGCGACGGTAAAAATCCGCTACGCCGCCCCCGCAGTGGAGGCGACAATCTTCCCCGGCGAACGCGGCGAAGCCCGTGTAAAACTCCGCGAACCCCAACGCGCCGTAACGCCCGGTCAAGCCGCCGTCTGCTACCGGGGCGACGAAGTGCTCGGCGGCGGCTGGATCGAGCGGCAAAAAGTCGTGCCGATCTTGCGTCCGCAAATGCCGGCTCCGAAGGCGGATGAGAATTTCGAGGTGGAGCAGGTCGGGTGCGGGGCGAAGCGATGATCGTCGTGCTCCTTTCGACCTTCCCGGACATCGCCGTCGCCCGAACTGCGGTCCGCACACTCGTCGAAGAACGGCTCGTGGCCTGCGGGAACATCATGCCGGGCGTGGAGTCGATCTACCGCTGGCAGGGCGCGGTGGAGACGAGCGTGGAGGTGATGGTCATTTTCAAAACGACTGCGGATTCCGCCGAAGCGGCGCAGGCGCGGTTGCGCGAATTGCATCCTTACGAAGTGCCGGAGATTTTGCGGCTGCCCGTGGAGGGCGGCTGGCCGCCGTATCTTGATTGGGTGAGGGACTCTACTTCTTCACCGCGAACAACTCCGCGGGAATCAGCGTGAATCCTTCAATGACGCTGCACCGCAGCGTGTCGTTTGCGCGGACTGTTTCCTTGCTTGCATAGCGACCATCGGCGGGATTGCGGAATACATCGATCTCCTCGTTTTCCGGGCGGACGATCCAATACTCGGGGACTGCGGCGGAGGCGTAGATATTTGCTTTCTCCAAGTCGGTTTCGAGCGAGGAGATGGCGACTTCGACGACGAGTTCGGCGGTGGACGGATGCGCATCGATCCAATCGTCCGGCGTTCCCTTCACCACCGATATGTCGGGCTCCGGTTCGGAATCGCCGATCGAGAGCGGGCCTTCGGTGCGGACCGTGAGGGCTTCCGAAACTGCGCGCATGAGCATCATGGCGAGTTTTTGCTTTGAGCGTTCGTGGCGTGGAGATTTCGACATTTTTTCGATGATGTAGCCGTCGAGCAGTTCGTGTTTCTCGTTTACGAGGCCCAGCTCGCCCATGCGATGGTAATGCGCAGGCGAGACGCGATGCACTCGGGCTCGAATCGAAGGCTGATCCAACAGGACGCTCATAATGACGCGACACTACGCGCTTTCCTAAAGCGACTCAAGGCAAGGATGTTCGGATGGGTGCTTAAACGAACCATTGATTCCAGCGCGCCGATTTTATACCGATCGCGCCGCATGAAAATCCTCGGAGCAATCATCTTTATCGCGGGCCTCTTCCTTTTCCTCGGAAACATTATCGGATTCTTCCGGACTTTTCCGGGTGTGGGCTACATCACGATGGCGCTCGGCGGTTTCCTTTATAAGAAGGCCGCGGGCGAGGAGTGAGCGGCGGCGGCGAGCCCTGCTGAATCGGTTGACGCCTGCGCTATGCCCGCTACTTTTCCCGCCACATGTCGCCGGACTCGTCGTTGACTGGAATCAGAGGGTGCGTGATTGACGCGCCGGAATACGGAAAATTGCGCGCCTGGCGCGATGGAGCCGTGGTGTTCGGTGGTGGGAAGATTCTGGAGGTGGGCGAGTATCAGCACCTTGGCAAAAAGCCCCGCCAGCAACCGGTGCGCTGGTTGCACACGGAGCGCGCGGCGATTTTCCCCGGTCTGATCGACATCCACACGCACCTCCCGCAATACCCCGTCGTCGCGCGGGGCCGCGGGCAATTGCTCGACTGGCTGCATCACTCCATTTTCCCGCGCGAGAAAGCCTTCACGGGACCGGCTGGACAGCGGGAAGCGGCGGCGTTTTTCCCCGAGCTGGCGCGGCACGGCACGACGACGGCGATGATTTACGCGGCAATTTTTGAGGACTCGTGCGACGCGGCTTTTCAAGCGGCGGCGAAGAGCGGCCTGCGAATCATCATGGGGAAAATGATGATGGACGTGGGCACCTACGGCAACGTCCAGCCGCGCAAAGTGCTCAGCGTTTCCATGCTGGAAAGCGAGCGCCTTTGCCGACATTGGCACGGGAAAAACGAAGGGCTCCTCGAGTATGCGTTCAGCCCGCGATTCGCCCTAGCTTGCAGCGAAAAGCTGATGCGCGAATCCGCCGCCATGGCCGCCCACTACGGCTGCTACATCCAGACGCACCTCGCCGAAAACCGCGAGGAGTGCGAGCGCGTAAAACACATGTTTCCGTGGGCGAAGGATTACACGGAGGTCTATGAGAAATTCGGCATGCTCGGGCCCAAGACGGTCTTCGGTCATTGCATCCATCTCTCGGAGCGCGAGCGCACCGCGATGGCGGAAGCGGGCGCCAGAATCGCGCACTGCCCGACCGCGAATATCTATCTCGGAAGCGGCATCATGCCCCTCGCCGAACACCGCGCCGCCGGTTTGAAAATCGGCCTCGGCACGGATGTCGCCGCGGGCCCCGAGCTCAATCTGTGGCAGGTGATGCGCAGTGCCATCGAGAGCCAGAAAATGCGCGGCTTTTACGAGCAGAACATCCCCGTTCCATCGCCTGCGCACGTCCTGCATCTCGCCACGCAAGGCGCAGCCGAGGCTCTCGGGAAGGAGGCGCAAATCGGCACGCTGGAAATAGGCAAGGACGCCGACATGACCGTCATGGACATCGGCACCATGCTCCCTTATCGCGGCAGTGCAACGAAGCCCGACGAACTCACTCCCGAAGACATCCTGTCGCTTTGCGTCTATCGCGGCGGCCCGCAGGCCGTGCTGGAAACGTTCGTGCGCGGCCGCAGCGTATTTCGGTCTGCGGAGCCGGAATTGTTTTAGCTCTGACTCCTGACTCCTGACTTCCTGCCCCCTGTGCCCCTGTTCAGCATTGCATACGGCTGCCGCATCTGAAAACTGGCCGCAGTGCTTGCCCGTATCGCCCAAATCACAATCCTCGCAATCGCCGCGTTTCTTTGCGGCTGCGGTCGTTCGCCGGATCGCGGCGAGATCGTCGTCATCAATGGCGCAGAGCCCGCGACCATCGACCCCGCAAAAATCTCCGGCCAACCGGAGGGTCGCGTCGCGAACTGTCTGTTCGAAGGGCTCACGCGATACCAGACCAACGGCGAGACCGAGCCCGGCATCGCGGAGCGCTGGGAGATGTCTCCGGACGGCAGGAATTACACGTTCCACCTTCGCCAGTCGAGATGGAGCAACGGCGACCCCGTCACCGCGCATGATTTCGTGTGGTCGTGGCTCCGCGTTCTGAAGGAGCCCGACGCCGAATACCGGTACCAGATGTATTATTTGCGGGGCGCAAAGGAATTTGCAGAAGCGCTGGACGCCCAAAAAAATCCCGACGAAACGAAAATCGGACTGCGGGCGGCGGACGACAGGACCCTCGTTGTGGATCTCACAAACCCGACGCCGTACTTCATCGACCTCTGCGCTTTCTATACGTTTTTTCCCGTGCACCGTGGCTCGATCGAGGCGGCGGAAAAAGCAGACCAGTCCTGGCTGCGAGCAGGCCGGCTTGTGGGTAACGGACCATTCGTGTTGAAAGAATGGCGGCTGAGCGACCGCATCCGCGTTGAGAAAAATCCGCATTACTGGGACGTCGCAAACGTCAAAGTGCAAACAATCGATATCCTGCCGGTAAACAATCCGAACACGGCGTTCAATTTTTACCACAGCGGCGTCGCGGACCTCATTCTCGACAAATCACTCATCCCGACAGCGCTCGTGAACGATCTGAAAAAACGACCGGACTACCACTCGAAACCGATCCTCGCGACCTACTTCATGCGTTTCAACGTCACGAAGAAACCGTTCGACGACGCACGCGTCCGCCGGGCGATTTCCATGGTGGTGGACAAAAAACTTATCACCGAAAAAATCACCCAGGCTGGCGAGGTTCCCACGTCTGCTTTCGTCCCGGCCGGCACTGCTGGGTACGAATCGCCCGAAGGACTGAAGCGCGATATCGCGGCCGCACGCAAGCTTCTCGCGGAGGCTGGCTATCCAGGCGGGCAGGGCTTTCCGCTCGTGCGCTATCTTTATACCAATCGCAGCGACGTGGACGACAAAGTCGCCGTCGAACTCCAGTCGATGTTCAAAAATGATCTCGGCATTTCCATCAACCTTTCGAAGCAGGAGTGGAGCGTTTATCAGGACTCGCTCAAGAACCTGGACTATGACTTCGCCCGCTCTTCGTGGGTGGGCGACTACAAAGACCCGAACACCTTCCTCGACATGTGGCTGACAGGCGGCGGCAACAATGAGACAGGCTGGGGCAATAAAAAATATGACGAGCTCATCGACCTCGCGAGCCAGGAGCCCGATCGCGAGAAACGATTCGGTTTTTTCCGGGAAGCCGAGACAATCGTCCTCACGGAGGCTGCCATCTGCCCGCTCTTCAACTATGTCGTCATCATGTTTTACGACGACAAACGTCTCGGCGGCGTGGAGGGAAATCTCACGGACGAGCATCCGTTTCGCACGTTGCACTGGAAGAAGCCCTGATGAATTTCGCCGTCTATCTGCTCTATCGCACGATCGGTTTTCTCATCGCCCTGCTGCCGCTGGGAGTTGCGATTCGGATCGGGCGGCTGATCGGAGTATGCGGCTGTTTCATCGCCGGCAGCTATCGACGGATCGCACTGCGAAATCTCGCAATCGCCTTCCCGGAAAAATCCGCGGACGAACTGCGCTCGCTCGCCCGCATGCATTTTGCCACGCTCATCGGCAATCTTTTCGCAGCGGAAAAAATCGGACGTATGCCGCGCGATCGGATCGAGAGTCTCGTCAAAATCGAAGGACGCGAGATTATCGAGGACCTCATCGCAAAGAAGCGCGGGATCGTTTCCCTCGTGAGCCACATTGGAAACTGGGAATTGCTCTCGCAAATCTGGCCCGTCGTTTTCCAATGCCCGAGCGGCTCCGTGTATCAACAACTCGGCAATCGCTACGTCGATGCGCACGTTCGAAAGACGCGTGGACGACTTGGGCTCGCGTTGTTTGAGCGAAAAGAGGGATTCAGCCAGGCCATCGACATGCTCCGCAAAGGTGGTTGCGTCGGCGTCCTCTTCGACCAACACGCGGGCGACGCCGGCGTCTGGTGCCCGCTCTTTGGGCGGCTCGCCAGCACCACATCGCTGCCCGCAATGCTCGCACTTCGCACAAAGGCCGCGCTCATTCCGCTCGCGATGCACACCGACGGCATCGGTAAATGGAGGCTTGTGATCGAAGCGCCCGTCGAGCCCGTTGAAAACGAGGCAGGAGCTGTCACTGCGCAGCTCAATCATGCCCTCGAAAACCAAATCCGCAGCCAACCGGCAGACTGGTTCTGGGTCCACAATCGCTGGAAGACGCCGCGTCCGGAATTCCTGCTTGTGAATTACAAGCGCGGGATTTCCGACTATCGAACTCCCGCCCCGGAAAGCGTGCCCGACGCCGCACATGGCGACCTCTTTGCGTACGCGGCGCAAAAGGCAACAGTGCTCCCGCCGCCGCCGCTTCAGCCGTTTCGCATTCTCATCCGATCGTCGAACTGGCTGGGCGACGCCGTGATGACTGTGCCCGCCTTGCGCGCGATCAAGCACGGTCGACCTGATGCGCACATCACCGTTCTTACGCCCGCCAAACTCGCGGACGTTTATCGCCTGCTTCCCGAAGTGGACGACATCATCCCGTTCGATCCGCCCGCCGGAAAAGGCCTGCTCAAAAAGATCCGTGGGATTTTCCATGTGTTTACTGTTGCCGGGCTGGTGAAAAGGCGTGCGCGTTTCGACGTCGCGATCCTATTCCCGAACAGCATCCGCACCGCCGTGGAAGTATGGCTGGCCGGCATTCCGCGCCGTGTCGGATATCCGGGCCATTCGCCGCGGGCGCGATTGCTCAATCAGGTATATCGCGAGAAGCCGCGAAAGAAAAAAGACGGCGCGGCACCAGCGCCGGAGCACCAGGTGAATCACTATCTGCGGCTCGCGAAATTTGTCGGCGCGGAGGTGAAGCTCGACCAGGAAATCGTGGAGCTCGCGCCCGCTCCCGTCGCGGACTTTGCCGCATCGCCGTTGCGCATCGCCGTGTGCCCCGGAGCAGAATACGGCCCGGCAAAGCGCTGGCTGCCCGAGCGGTTCGCAGAGGTCATTCGCACCGTTTCGGACTCACACGCAATCGAGTGGTATCTTGTCGGCACCACGAAGGATTACCCGGTGGCCGAAGAGATCGAGAAGCTCGCAGCGTTGCCGGACGTCAGAAACGTTTGCGGAAAAACCACGCTCCAAGAGCTCATCGAGCTTCTGAAAACCTGCCGCGTCCTTGTCACGAACGACACCGGAACCATGCACCTCGCATCTCTCATCAGCCTGCGAACCGTGTCCATTTTTGGCAGCACCGAACCTTCACTCACAGGCCCGCTCGGTCGCGGACACATCGTGTTCCGGCAGCAGGTGGAATGCAGTCCATGCTTCCTCCGCGACTGTCCGCTGGATTTCCGCTGCATGAAAGCGATCGAGGCCGGGGAGGTTGCGACTGCGATCCGCTCAATCCTGGATGAAGGTGTGGAAACGAATTAAGCCGCCCGTTTTTTTGCGCGTAGCCCCGAAACCTATTTGTAACCGTTGTCACCGTAACGTCGCGTGTCTTTGCACAGTCTCTGCAACATACTGCGGACGCTATGAACAACAAAAACATGCACAACGACAATAGCGACGCAGCAGCAACACAGCGCCCGTGGTGGACCGTTCGCGGTTCACTCCTCGCGACGCTTGGTGCGCTGAGCCTCGTGCTCGGCGCGATGGTAGGACCGACCCCGCTCGCAAAGTGGGTCTTCGGCGAAGCCACCGTGACGCTCGCAAGCCGCTAAGTCCCCGGAAAAGGGCGGAAATGCCCGGGGGCGTGGCCACGAAGGCCGCGCCCAACAGTCTTCAAAGCCCGCGCCGATTTGCAGGGAAGCCGGCGCGGGTGGTTGCGAGACCGCTTTCCTGCCGGGGGCCGCCTACTTCCGGGCGTTCTGCTCCCGCGTCACATCGAGGAAGTAACGCTCCAGATTCTGCTGCGGACGGCCTTCGCCGGCGATGCGGCCACCCGCAGCGGTTACCCGCGAACGGATATCCGCCAACACTTCAGCGGAAACATTTTCCAGGACGAGTTCCGTTTGATTTTCAATTGCGATGAGGTCGTCGAGCTGGCCCTCGCGGATGAGCGAGCCGCGATGCATGATACCGATGCGGTCGCAAATCTCCTGCACTTGACTGAGCAAGTGCGAGCAAAGCAGCACAGTGATTCCGCGCTGTTTGAACTTCAGAATCAGGTCGCGTATTTCGTGCGAGCCGGTCGGGTCCACGCCTGCAGTCGGTTCGTCGAGCACGAG
>JANMGP010000172.1:0-3047 GCA_031374705.1 Verrucomicrobiaceae bacterium
AAAAATTAAGACTCATGAGCAGTTATAGCTATTGCGGATCCAAAGGATTTGGGCGTGGATGCCCCCATAGCCCAGACAGAATACATCGCCATGATACAGCCTACGGTGCCTGTGTATGGTGTGGCGGCAGAAGCTTCGGGAGAGGCTGTCCTCATTCACCGGAGCGCATTCATAGACACGCACACGGATACGGCTGTGTTTACTGTGGGCAGAAAACTCGTGGTCAAGGATGTCCACATAGCCCAGAACGGATACATATACAATGACTGGTCAAGATGAGGAAGATTGGGGTTGTTTCGTTGGACTAGCATGCGGTGTTTTGGCTTGTATTGGTTGTTATATGCTCTTTGGAGGCTTGGCCGGACCATTGTAAGCGGAGGAAACGCTGCCCCCGATGAAATCTCGCTGAGGCTGCGGTGGCCTCCGTAATCTTGCCGGATGTCCATTCCATCCCTTCCCCAGCCGTGGCGCGTCGCTGACGTGTCCTTCGTCGAGATCGAACTCCGCCAAGCCTCCGACCGACAGATGCGCGTCGAGTTCGGCTGCGGCCTGCGCCTTGTCATCACCGATGCCAGCCAGGTTGCGCTTGCCGCCTCGCTCATCGAAGCCCTCCGCGCCGGAAAGGAGGCCGCACAATGATCGGCTTCCCCGCCGCCGTGCGCGTCCACCTCGCCCTCGAGCCCCACGATATGCGCAAGTCTTTCAACGGTCTCGCCGCTCTCGCCTCGGCCATCGTCGCCCGCGGCCTGGAGAGCGGCGCACTCTTCGTCTTCACCAACAAACGCCGCAACCGTCTCAAAATCCTCTACTATGACCGCACCGGAGTTTGCGTGCTTATGAAACGCTTGGAAAAAGGAACCTTCTCCTGGCCCGCCGCATCCAAGGTGGGAGCCACCGCCCTGTCCCTCGCCCCCGAGGCTCTCCAGCTCCTGTTAGACGGCATCGACCTGCGTGGTGCGGAGATGAGGCCGTGGTATGAAAGGGACTGAATAAATCCTCTCCGAAAAAAGTATTAGCAACCTAGTAGTTGGCCCGCCGAATGCTACTACCGGAGTATCGAAACACTTGAGGAAAAATGCGCCCGCCTGAGCGCCGAACTCGAAGCTAAGAATGCCGAACTCGAAGCCGCCAACGCGAAGATCTCCCTTCTCGAAGCCAAGCTCGACCACCTCATCCGCCGCCTCTTCGGATCGAAAAGCGAACCGAGCGGAGCGAGATAGACACGACCGCAGGCGTGCCCGGAGGGTGTGAGCGGCGGCGAGCATCAAAAGCTCGACCCCGCCCAGCTTGAGCTTCTTTTCAAAGACATGCAGGGAAATCCGGAAGCCTCCCACGGCGCGGACGCACCCTCCTTCGCCGAGGCTTCGGAGGACATGCCGGAGGAGGCCGCATCCGCAGTAGCTGAAGAGCCCAAGCCAGCTAAGAAACGCGGTGCCCACCGCTCACGCATCACCGGTTTGGAAAACCTCCCCACCGAGATCACCGAGATCATTCCCGCACTCGTCGCCGCCGATCCAGAATCCTTCGAGCGCATCGGCGAGGAAGTCACCGAGCTGCTCGACATCACCCCGGCCAAATTTATCTTACGCCGCATCGTCCGCCCGAAGTTCCGCCGCAAGACCCAGCGCGAACTTCCTCCCATCGTCGCGCCCGCCCCAGCCACCCCGCTTGTCGGAGGGCTGCCCGCCACCGGACTCCTCGCCCATCTTCTTGTTGGAAAATACATCGACCACCTCCCCATTTACCGGCAGGCAGGGATGTTCTTCCGCTATGGCGTGGGCATCCCGCGCGATATGATCGTCCACTGGCTCCACCAATCGATCAGTCTGTTAGAACCCGTCGCCCAAGCCATCCGGGTGCAAACCCTCGCCTCGAGCTACCTCCAAGTTGACGAAACACCGGTGCGATACCTCGTTCCCGGCAGCGGAAAAACATCGCGCGGATACATGTGGGTTGTCAACGATCCGCAAGGTGGCCTCTTCTACCATTGGGGAGTCGGGCGGGGTTGCGAGCAACTCATCGAAACCATCGGCAAGAATTTTTTCGGAGACATCCAGAGTGACGGCTACGTAGTTTACAAAACCTAAGCCAAAACCAACGCGCGTGTAAATCTGCTAGCCTGCCTGGCGCACATCCGTAGAAATTTCGTCGAAGTTCTTGATGTAGGCTCCGATCCAGACGCCGCCCAGATCCTCAGCCTCATCGGCGAGCTCTACGGCATCGAATCCGAGCTGCGCGCGGGGGGCGCGGTGCCCACAGATCGCCACTCGGCACGCGCCCAACGCAGTGCCGCCATCGTCGTGCGCATCCGCGAAGTGATGGAAGTAACCCAGGCCAAGCACCGCCCGCAGAGCCTCATGGGCAAAGCCCTCTTCTATGGCCTCGGCCACTGGGCAAGCTTGGCGAGGTATCTTGAGGACGGCAGATTTGAAATCGACAACAACTTGGTGGAGAACGCAGTGCGTCCCCTCAAGCTCGGAGCAAAGAACTGGCTCTTCTTCGGATCGCAACATGCCGGACACAACGCAGCAGTGATCTACACGCTCGTGGAAAACTGCCGGAGACATGGCATCCCGGTGGAAGATTACCTGAGCGAACTTCTCACCCGCCTCCCCGGCGAGACCGATCCAGAAATCATCGCCAGCCTCACCCCCGCCCGGCTCGCTGCCGCCCGCCGCGAAAAATCCGCCGCCGCCTGAATCACATTAAGGGGGTCGCGTTTCCTTCGCTTACGGTAGGGAGATTACAGCCTCGCATCCCATTCGCTATGCCTTCGGATTCACCAGAACGAAAAATACCCCGGCATTCTCGACAGTGGTAGCCTCACCATAAATCCAAGACTCATCCGCATGATCCGTTCGCTGGAATAAAGAAAGGTCACACTTGAGTGCGATTCGTTCAGGGTGCGACAACCACATTCAGCCGGACAAAGTAACTTCCAGCAGGTGCCAATGATTTCAGGATTTTCACCTGCACTCTGTCTGTGCCGGCCCCGTAAAAGTCATCGCTTGCCGATATCAGGATACTGGTGCCGTTGTGGATGGCAG
>JANMGP010000184.1:0-4444 GCA_031374705.1 Verrucomicrobiaceae bacterium
CGCCGTGGGAGTGCTTCAAGGTATTCGCGACCGCATTCATCATGTCGGGGCCGCCCTTCTTGAAATCGGCGTAGAGGGAGGAATCCATGCCGCCGAACAAAGTCGCGGTCACGGTGGCGCGGCCGAACTTGCCATACTCGACGGCATCGATCCACGCGGCCATCCAGCGGCTGCGAATGAAGGCCTTGTGCGTTTGGGTTTGGTGGTGAGCGGCGCGTTGAACCGCGGTGTCGTCCAACCAGATGTCCGAGATGTGAAAGCGGGTGAAGATACCATCGGGTGTGGGTTTCCAAGTGATGCCGAGTTGGACGGCCTGGCCGCCGAGGGATTTTTTTCCTTCAGCGGGCCATGCGCCTTCGGTGATCAACTCTTCGATCCCGAGGCATTCGCGTCCACGCCAGATGCGGGTGGCGGCATCGAAGGTCAGCTTTTCTTCGGTGGCCTTGGCGTCTCCGCCTTGCTTTGGTTCGCAGGTGGCGATGATCATGCCTTCTCGGTTTTTGAGGTCCACTTCCTTGAGCTTCCAGGTCAAACCCTCGCGCTGGCAATGGCTGGGCTCGTCTTCGAGCAGGAGGACGTGGTTCTCGGCGGGGAAGATGCCTGCGCCGCGATTGTGATTGGCGTCCTGCTTCCCGCTATCGACCGGCAAAACCGGCACGGCAGAGGTCTTCGGGTCGGGCGGGAGAAAGGCGCGGACGTGCATCACGGTGCCGAGCGGGATGTCCCGCAGATCCGCCGGTGCGCCATGATAACGAATGATGCCATACGGCAGCATGGCGAAGGGGTGCGGGTCGTTGCGGAAAAACATGCCCGTGCCCTGCACGCGGATGCTGCCGCGGCGGTTGGTGTGGTCCACGAACACCAGTTCGCCCCGGTAGGAGTGCGCTTTTTCCAAAGGCGGGAATTTTCCAGCTTCGGGGCGAAAAACCTCCTCGGCGGCGGCGTTTGCGAGCAGGGAGATGCCGAGGCAAAAGGCCATCAGATGCAGTTCTTTGATCATGTTTCTTTGTATTTCGATGTTGTCTCCAGCAGATTCAGGGAGGCCAGCAGATTTCTGATCTGATTTGTCTTCATCTGCTGGCCTCCCTGAATCTGCTGGAAATCAAAAACCCTGACGACCACCTCACAGCGCGACGACCTTGTTGCTGTCGCCGAACTTGTCGGTTTCCACGCCCATGCGTTGGGCCATGAGGAGGAGCAAGTTGCTCATGTGTGCGTCGGTGTTCACCGGGCGGCTGCAGACTTGGTAGTGAGCGGTGGTGAGCGCTCCGTCCGCGCCGAGCGCGTAGCCTTGGAATCCTTTGGCCGTCTTATTGAAGTCGAGATGGCTGCCGTGTTTCAGACCGAGATCGGAGCCACCGGCGAGCACCAGCGGGAGGTTGGCGTTGCCGTGGCTGTGGCCGTAGGACATGCCGCTGCCAAAGAGCGCCATCGTGGAACCGATGAGCGGCTTGCCACCGAGGTCCTTGGTCTCCGCGAGGCGGGTGAGGAAGTAGCTGAATTGCTCGATGGCGAAGGCATCGTACTTGGTGAGTTTCTCCATGTAGCCGGCATCGCCGCCGTGGTGGCTGAGCTGATGGCGCGACTCGGTGATACCGATTTCGGGAATGGCAAAGGCATCCCCTTCGCCGCCCAGGCTGAAGGTGTCCACCCGCGTCACATCGGTCAGGAAGGCGAGCACCATGAGGTCATAGACGGTGCGGAAATAATCGCCTGCCATGGTCGCGGCGATGTCGCGATTGGTGCGTTTGCGGTCGGCGTCGGAAATGGCTGGCAGCGGGGTGTCGAGCCACGCATCGGCCCGCCTCGTGCGGATCTCGGCTTCACGCACCGAGGTGAGGTATTGCTCCATGCGCCCTTTGTCTTCCTTGCCCATCTTCTGCTCGAGTTGGCGCACTTCCGCGAGGTTGGCATCCAGCACGCTGCCTTTGCGGCGCAAGGCGCGGCGTTGGACCGTTTTTCCGCCTTTGGGTTCTTCAAAGAGGGAGGCGAAAATCTCACTGCAACGACGCAGCGCGGGCAACTGGACTCCGTCCGCCGTCCAAGCGAGGGAGCCCTGAGTGAGCGCGACTTCCATTGAGGCGACACGGGTCTGCTGCGCGGTAATCTCGGCCATCTTTTGGTCCACGGAAATGGTGTTGCGGTCCGATGGGCCGAGCTTCCCGCCAGTCAGGAAGACATTGATGCAGTTGTGGTGATAACTGAGGCTGCCCGGGTGATGCAGGCCGCTGATGGGTGTGATGACCTCGCGATGCTTCTCCAGCGACTTCAACGACCGGGAGAACTGGTAATCCCTGCCCTCCGTGGTGATCTGGTAGTTCAGCGAATGCACACCGTTCGCGAGATAGATGAAGGCACTGCGCTTTGGCGTGGCGGTGGCATTTTCTGCGGCACGCAGCGGCACCATGCACTCGAGCAAAGGAAGCGAGATGAAGCTGCCGAGGGCGCGGAGCGCGTGGCGACGGTTGATAAGCCAGGATTGGGATAGGTAGTTCATGATTCTTTTTGTTCCGTAGACGTGAATTAAAAATGAAAGTGGTGGTAATGAATGTTTTGAAACGGCGACCTCGATCTAGCCTTCGTCCTCTCTCAGTATCTTCCTGATTTCGGAGTCCTTTGAATCCATGTCTCCACAGTAGAGTCGTAGATGTTCCGGAACCGCAAGGTATGCAAATCGAAGCGCTTCGAGATTCGTTTTCGTTGGGTCATCAAGATAGCTGCGCTTTCGTAGCAAGCATTCCCTTACCGGGTCGTTCGCACCATTGAGTTCATCATGGAGTGCGATGATCTCTCGAACTCGCTCATCAGGATCGACATACCAATATCCTTTGGCGCACGTTGAGGAGCCAAGTCCTTCGACCGTGATACGGCATCCATCTGGTACCGACGTAACAAGTCGTCCACTTGAAAACATCTCGATGACTGTGTCGCGCTGCTGGAGCGAGCCATCGTAGCCGATTCGACAGAGGCCATCCGAGAAGATGAACAGCCGCGTAAGGACATGCTTTACTCCGTTGACAGCGAAGACCGGCACTTCTCGACCAATAATTAGTCCTTCTCCATTCGCTTGCCGACATGGCTCACGATCGGACAGTCCGAGCTTGGCATAGCGAACCTTCCCTTTCATCTCCGTATCGGAACCCTCCATGTTGAGGAGGTTCTGTTCTTGAGGATTTAGGTCATGGACTGCCTCGAACACCTTACGATGCATTGACTCGATCGTTTCTGTCCATTGGCCTTCGCAACTTTTCCACAGGCCGAGACTATGCACAGAGATACGTTCTCCGTTCGGAGGACTGGGCCACACCCAGCCAGTTCTCAGCTTCTCCGTGAACAAGTCGAGATCGAGGAAGCCCCAAATGTCCACGGCACCATCTGAATACGCATCCAGTGTCGTGAGATGGTATTGCATATTTCGGATAAACGTTGGATGTCCGTAGCCGACGAAGTGGCCTACTGGTTTGGTCCGGCGGATCAGAGATCTAGCGTTGGATGCTTGGGTCATTTTTTGTCGAAGGAATGCAGTTTCATTCGTTGGTCTCATCACCGCTTCCTCACCAACTCCGATATCGCAACGGCGCGAACAATGTCTTTTATGCGATATTCGTTCTTCTTCGCTTCGGCCAGGATGGCTTTGAGGTCATTCTGGTCGTCAAAGGCAATTGCGCGGCGGAGGGCGTAGGTGCAGAGGTGCTCGATGAAGGCCCTCGCGATTTTGTCGCGGTCTTCAAGGAGCAGGCGCTTAAACTCGTTGGCATCCTTGAACGCACGTCCATCGGGCATCAGTCCGGCGGGATTAACCAATGGGTCCTCGCCCACTCCAGCGGGGACTTTCTCGCGTGTGCGCCATTGGCCGATGGCATCGTAGTTATCCCAGGCGAGGCCAAGCGGGTCGATCCTCGCGTGGCAGGCGGCGCAGTTTGCGTCTTTTGCATGCAACGCAAGTTTGTCGCGCAGGGTGGCCTTGGGGTCCTTCGGCGGGTTGGGCTCGATGGCGGGCACGTTCGCCGGCGGCGGCGGCGGCGCCTTGCCGAGAACCACCTCGCTGAGCCACACGCCGCGATGCACCGGACGGTGGCGCGTGCCGTCGGAAGTCAGGCCGAGCACCGCACCCATCGTGAGCAGCCCGCCGCGACGATCCTCGGGCTTGAGCGAGACGCGCTGGAAGCCGCCCGACTTCGGCTCCGGCAGTCCGTAGAAATCGCACAGCCGCGCATTAGCCACGGTCCAGTCGGAATCGATGAAGGCGTCTATGGGCGTGTTCTTGCCGAACATCTCGCGGAAAAACTCCACCGGCTCGGCTCGCATGCTTTGCTCAAGCCAAGCGTCGTAAAGCGGGTAGAGCTTCTTGTCCGGCGGGAACATGCCCACGCGGTGCAGTTGCAGCCACTGGCGTGAGAAATCATCGATGAAGCGGCTGGCTTTGCCGTCCGCGAGCATGCGG
>JANMGP010000199.1:0-24283 GCA_031374705.1 Verrucomicrobiaceae bacterium
CCTATGGTCGCAAGTTTGCCTTCCGCTTCTTTCAGCCACGCCCTTACCGACGCCGCCTTGCGGTTCAGCTACGGTTGCTCTCATCAACTCCGATGTCATCTTTTCATGTCATTAGTTCAAGCCCATGCCGGGCACACGAGCGGGATGCTTACTTGCTCCCGAGAATGAGAAAGTCGCCCGAGGCCTGGAAGAATGTATCCGGCTCGCCGAGTCCGCTGCGGTATCCACCCAGGAAGCGGGTTTGGCCGGCTGCATAGCTGCTGCTTGCCTTTGATGATTTTGCCCACTGGCTTGCGCCGTCGCGGCCGGTGATTTGGACGGCGTCGATTTCCTCCCAACCGGGCATTTTCGCCGTATCGACATAGACTCTCACCCGTTTTGCGTTGATCGTTCCGTTCACTGCGAACGGTGTATCGGCGAGTTTCTGCCCCTTGCTCGGATCTTCGCCCGCCCAGATCGGAATCTCGGCACCGTTGTCGCCAATCGCGACAATCTTCGTGATGCCTCCAGGGTTGCTCGTCTGGCGAACGACGATCTTTGCGAGGTCCGCCGCATTTTCAAATTCCGACTCCAGCCACTCCACCCCGCCGTCCGCCACTGCCGGAGCCCACGCGGTGTTGTGATCGCCCGAAGTGAGGGTGTCGGGTGCGCCCGTCGCCTGTTCCTCGCCCCACGAACGCATCGACGCTTTCCGCCGCGCCTCTTCGCGCTGGTTTGCCTCCGCGACAAGCCGCTCGAGTATGTCAGCCTGACCATGAAGGACATTCTCCAGCTCAACGATTCGCGCACGCGCGGCATCGAGAAGCTCGTCGTTACCGATCTGCTCGGGCCTTCCGATCCGCGCTGTATCCACCAAGGCCGAGCCTTCCGTGCTCGAAACGACAATGGTTTTCTCGACCGTTCCGTTTGACCGCGCGAGCTCCGCCCTCAGCGCCGAAAACTGCTCTTCCATTGCGGACTGCTGCGAAAAGAGCACGGCGATGAAAACGATCATCAACGCAAACAAAGCGGCGACGGCGGAAACGATGTGTTTTGTTTTCATGGCGATGCTCGAGTGGAAGGAGGAGCGTCGCGAGCATGGCAAACGCCATCCCGTCGTGCAATCCAGTTCCTTTCAAGTAAGACGGAACCGCCGCGGCGTTGTTAGAAGAAGCGCGCGAAAACCCTCGGGGAGACTTCGCAGCCTACTACTGCTTGTTATTGCTGCCTTGGACGCGGGCGGAGTATTCCGCAGCGTCGGCCAGTCGCTCATGCGCGCGCATTGCACGCCATCCGACGACCATCCAAAAGATAGCGGAGACGAATCCGAACAGGACTGCGCCGACGGCGAGCTCGGCGTTGATTGAGGCGATGAGTGTATTCATGGAGTAGATAACGCGCGCCTCATCAATTCCCGCTCTTCTTCTTCCGCGGTTTGGGCTCCGCGGGCGCGGCCTGGGTGCTTAGTTTTGCGAACTCGTCATCGGTCACGATTCTGGCACTGAGATCTTTGAACGCCGCGGCACGACTCCCTTTGCGCGATGCTGGAACTGCGAGCAGAAGGGTGCCGGCGGGCGAGGAATCCACGACCTTGTTGTTGTATATCCACGGAATTCGCTGTTTGGAAACCGGATCGCTAAACTCGGCGAGACTCTCGTCGGCATACTTGCCCTTTACGAGTTCAGCCAGAGTCTCCGGATATTTCCCGCCGTGGTCGGTGGCATACGCATTCAAGGCGACGGTCACCTGCTTCACTTTAACAAGATCGCTCGTAAGACGGCCTTTTTCCTGAGCTTCGGCAAAGACAGGCAGTGCAAATCCCGCGAGCATCGCGACGCCGGAGATCATCGGCAACGATGATGATCCCATCGCGATGGACGTATTGGACGCGACAAAAATGCCATCGGGCTCGTTCGCCACCACCACGGCTTGAGGGTGGCTGAGAATTGGTTTCGCGAGCTCGAAAAGCCGCTGAACCCCCGCAGTGGTGGCGGGCGATTTTCCTGCCTCGGACTGCGCTGCCGCTTCGAGCAGGCCGGAGAACGTCTGCAAGAGCCGCGGCGATACGTAAAGCGCGGCATTTCCGGAGTTCGGGAGGTCGCGCCAGGCCGATTTGAAGCCGTCGCCATCAGTGACGCGATCGGTTCCGGCGAGCACGCTTTCCAAGAGACTTACTCGCGACGCAGCGATGATTCGGTCGGCCGTCGCATCGATACGCATCACCGGCTGGAAATCCATCGGAGGCTGCCCGAAAGGCTGGGCCGACATGATGGTCAGATTGGGTCCGTCCTTGATCACCTTCACGCTCGGGTCGCGCTCGATTTCATTCATCATTTTCGGGAGCACGTCGCGCAGCAACCAGCCCGCTCGCTCGACGACAACAACGGCATCAGCCAGCGGGAGCTCCGGCATATCCGGATCGAACTTGGTTTTATGCGCAGGGTCGAGTCTGACAAAGAGGCCGACCCGCGAGTCGAGTTTTTCAAGCAACTCCTTCGCACTCACCCCGACTCCCGGCAACGGTTCCATCATTTGCTGGCCCAGCTTCGCCTGTTCGACGGGCGAGAGCATTTTCAACACGGTCGGCATCGCGGCAGCGGCCACCCCTTTCAAGTGAATGGGAAACTCGATCGCGAAGTCCGTATCCTTCGGCGCAAAGTCGTTCAAAAGCAGCTTCTCAGCGGGGCCGCCAGCGAGCCCGAGCAATCCCGTGCGCCCTTTCGGAATGTAGGAAAATGTCCGCGAATGAAACGCGCCGTCCGCCCGTTGGCGCGAACTCGAACCAACGGCCTCCAGGCCATCGAGGCCGAGCATGGAATAGATTCCGGAGAACGAGAGCCCCGCCGGGAGTCCATTCCGCTCCGACTCCGGCGCGACCTTTAACATTTCATCAAACAATGTGACCAAGAATGGAGTGCCGCCGGCTTCCGTGTAGTTAAAGAAACACCCGCCAAACTCCAGATGCGAGACCACCGCTCGAAACGAAGGCGAGAGCCCGTCCGTAATCACCGGGGCTGCACTTTTCGCGGGCGCGTCGTCCGCTACACTAAAGGGCGCCGCTGAGAGCAGTATTGCTGAAGCGAGGATGGAAGTTTTGATTCGATTGGGAAGCAGGTTCATAGGATTCGGAACAGATAGAGGGAGGCAGCGTGCAACGGAGGGCGGCAATTTGGAAAACAAATTTTCGCGAATGCAGCGGAGTTACCGAAGTTCCCAAACGACTCAACGAACGATGGGATGACTGTTGTCCGTCGGGTTTCAACATGCGGCAGCCATTTTATGTTTTGCATCGTCAATCTCGCGGCAGGAGATATTTGTTCTGCAATCACCCGATGATAAACATGCCACTAACTATCCTCAGCATAGCCGTCCTCCTCGCATGGATTGTGGCTCTCGCAAATAACACCATCAGTCGCTCGATCGGTTCGCTCTCTGCGGCATCTGCGGCTGTTTGTTTCTGGACGATGATGAGTGCGCTGGCGAGCATGCGGAAGTCTGCAGAACTCCTCTCCGCGTCCGGGATGAGCGATCCGCGACAGCTCGCGGATTCGGTGGCGAGTCACCTTTTGACCCTGACCTATGGTGGAATCGCGGCTGTCGCATACTTGATTGCGGCCGCAATTGCAGTGAGCCAATGGTCGCGCCCGGGAAAAGCCGAAAAAGCAAAACCCTGAAAATGCTCCACCTCATAGCGAAAGCTGAAGTCGCAGTCATCCAAAGGGCCACATTGATCGATCTGATAAGGACAGGCGGCCCGATCACGATCGTCGTCGCCATTACAATCTGTGCTCTAGTCGTCTTTGGGATAGGCATGGTCTTTCGACCAGCCTCCGCAAATACACGGCGGCTTTACGCGATCGCCGCATTACTCCCATCGGCGGTTGCTGCGGTTGCTGTCGGAGTCGGCGGAATTCAGGCGATGTCGATGCTGGCGGAATCCCGAGTGGGTTCTATCAGTCATCTTCTGGCTGCGTGGTTGGAGGTGTCGTTCAGCCTGCAACTTGGGCTTGGCGGAACGGCTGTCGCGTTCACTATCGGAGCGATCGCTTTCCTGCGAAAACCTCGGGCTTGATCAATCTCCGTTCGCTCACCGCGGCCGGCACACGAGGCGCGCTACGGGGAATGAAAATCTCCGGCAGAGAAAGCGGCGACACTTCGTCGGTATCGCGGGCGATTTGCACGGTCGTGTATCCAGCCGGATTCGGGTCCCGGTAGATTTCGATCTGCTGCTCGGGGAGATTCACGATCCACACTTCGACGATGCCTGCCATTGCGTAAATCGGTAGCTTGTCTTCGCGGTCTCGCTCAAGTGAGGAGTCGGCCACTTCAACGAGGAGGAATACATCCGCAGCGACTGGAAGGCTTGTGGAGTAGAAGTCATCACGAGGCTTGAGAAGCATCAGATCGGGAACCGGTTCGGATTTTGGTCCGAGGTGAAGTGGATTCTGTGTCGAGACGATCCAGCGATTGTTCGTTGGCTGAAAAAGTGCGTTACTGAGCTGATTTACAGCGCCCCCGTGTAGTGGACCAATCGGCATCATATCAATAACCACTCTTTCCAAAAGTTCGACCCTCGCATCGGGCGCGATCAAGCCGACTTCCGCCATACGGGGTAGTCCTCAACGCTGAATCGATGGAGCGAACGGAGCGACATGCCCAAATGCTGGCACAGACTCGCCGACGGAGCAAACTCAGAGATTCGAACGGAACGAACGGCTACGTCAAACAAGCCATCTTCGTCCCGCATTCTTGCTCTTCGTTGCAAGGACCGTTTTCGCCCTGAAATGGCATTTGGGGCTTGAGGTCGAGGGCGGCCAGAAGCTGGTGGTCGGCGTCTTTTTCAGGGTTCGCCGCGGTGAGCAGTTTCTCGCCGTAGAAGATGCTGTTTGCACCTGCGAAGAAGCACAGCGCCTGGGCTTCCCGGGTAAGGCGGGTGCGGCCCGCGGACAGTCGGACTTTTGCTTTTGGCAGCGCAATGCGGGTTGTAGCGATGAGCCGCACGAGCTGGAAGATGTCCACAGGCGGCTGCTCTTCGAGCGGCGTGCCCGGCATCGGCATGAGACAGTTGATCGGCACGCTCTCGGGTGCCGGCGAAAAATTCGTGAGCACTTCGAGCATTTTGAGACGATCATCTTCGGTCTCGCCGAGTCCGATGATTCCGCCGCAGCAAACGCTCATGCCGGCTTTTTGCACATGGCTGATGGTGTCGAGGCGGTCCTGAAATGTGTGGGTGGTGACGATTTTCGGATAATGCTCCGGCGATGTGTCGATGTTGTGGTTGTAAGCGGTGACACCCGCTTTTTTCAACTCATGCGCTTCGGTCTCCCCAAGCTGGCCGAGGGTCACGCACACTTCCATGCCGAGTTGCGAAACGCGGCGCACGCTTTCCAAAACGCTCTCAAAGCGGGGGTCGCCGCTTTTCACTCCCTTCCATGCGGCGCCCATGCAAAAACGGGTGGAGCCATTCGCACGCGCACGCTGGGCGACTTCCTCGATGGCGTCGGGCGTCATGAGGTTTTCGCGCTGCACTCCGGAGTTGTAACGTGCGGATTGCGCGCAATAGCCGCAGTCCTCGGAGCAGCCGCCGGTCTTGATGGAGAGCAGCGTGCAGAGTTGCACCTCGTTTTCCTTCCAGTGCGCGAGATAGCTCGCGCGACCGCGTGAAATGAGGTCGAAAAACGGGGTTTCGTAGATGGCTTTTAGCTCGGCGAGAGTCATTGCAGGCGTTGGTTTCGGCAGTCGGGCCGTGTGTGTCGAGCGGGAAAGTTCAGCGAGCCCATCGTCCGCCCATGGCCGCATGGACCGGAAGCGTGTCCGTCATATACTGGGATTTACCGACCATGCCCCACATCGTCGCTCCTGTGGCGGCCCGGAATTTCTGGCTCATGCTCTCGCCCGTATGACAGCCCCAACTGCGCACAAGTGCGTCGCGTGTGAAGATGCCGCGGCGAATCTGCCCGAGATCTTTTTCGTGCAGCCAGACCTTCGATGCGCTGTCGATGATGTTCGAGTAGTCAAAAAGAAAACACGCCTTGTTGCTGTGGCCGAAATACTCGAAGCCGTTGATCTTTACCCGATCGCGCGGCTGCCCCTGGTTCAAGTAGTTGATGAGCTGATGGGTGCTGTCGAACCACATCAACCGGACGCCGTATGCATCGCGAACACTCGAAATCAGCGACATATAATCGCGACTGTCCTGCCGGCCCCGCGAGACATAAGCAGGCCTGTAAACGAGCCAGGTAATCTGCTGTTGCGGATTTGCCTCCTTGATTTGCTGGATGCGGATTCGGGAAGCGCGGATGAAATTCATCCACCAGTTATCGTGCGGCTGGGTCTTCCATTTTTCCCACGTCCAAAGCGAGACGCCTCCGCTCACGATCACGTATTCTCCGAGTTCGCGAGGCTCCGGTCCCTGAGCAACGGAAAGGCTCGGCACGAAACCGAGCACGGCAAGGAGGGCGAGAGTGGAAAGGCGGATGGCTTTCAGCATTGGCGCATCTTTTGGCCGATTCACCCGCTCGTTACGAGCGAAAACACACTCGCATTTCGGGGTGCGTCAAAACAGCCCGGACGAAGGAGTCTTCCCGGCAGGAACCGCCTGCCCTTTTAGAACCGCCGAAAGTGCTTCTCCGAATTCGTTGAGCTGTGAAACCACGTCAGGACTGCGCTGAAGGACCGCCTTGGAGAGCTTCTCGAGGTGCGCCGGGTTGCGCTGTCCGAGTTCGCTCAGCGCCATGATGACCGCAAAAGTGTTGTTGATGTTGTGCTTCATCTCGCGGAACTTTCGGTGAAGTTCCTCAAGCTCGCTTCGGGCAATTTCAGGCGCGTTTAAATCCATGGTGGTGATTTGATTTCAGGCTGGTTCTTCCAGTTGAGGTTGCAAGAACGATGCCATAGAACAACCGAAACGAGAGCTATTTCTCGATGTGTTCCGCAGTCCGCTCCGCAGCTCCTTGATGCGGCTGGAGAACCGCGCGGGCGCGCACGCCAATTTCCCCGCGCCTGGCTGGATCGGAAAGCAATGCACGCAAGGCGTTTACGAGGGCACCAGGATTCGCGATTTGGATCGCGGCTCCCTGGGAAAGCAGGTGCCGGGTGAGTGCCTCAAAATTCTCCATGTGTGGCCCAAAAATCACGGGACGTCCCAGTGCAGCAGGTTCACCCGCATTTTGGCCACCGACCTGACTTACGCCCGGGAGGCTCTTGCCGACGAAGACAACCGTCGCCAGCCGGTACCAGTCGCGGAGTTCGCCAGTGGCATCGACCAGAAGAACGCTGGCCTGCCCGGAAAAGGAAGACCTCCGCGCGATTTGCAGCGGTGCCAGCTCGCGAATGATTGAATCCGCGCGCTCCACATGACGTGGCACGATGATGAGCCGCAGCTGCGGAAACTCACTCTGCAACTCGGCAAACGCAGCGGCGAGCGCTTTTTCCTCCGGCTCCCATGTACTCCCGGCAACAATGACCGGGTCGCTTGCGCCAAACCCGAGCGCAGCCGCAACTTCACGAAGCTCGGACTCACGCGAAGCCGAGTCTGCGAGCGCATTGTCGAATTTGATGTTGCCGGTGAGAACGAGGCGCTCTGCGGGGACACCGAGCGATGCGAAGCGCGCAACGTCCGCCTCGTCCTGCACGCAAACCAGCCGCGGTATCTTCCACAACCATCCCGCGATTCGCTCGAATTTTTTAAAGCGTCGCTCGCTCCGCGGAGACATGCGCGCGTTGGCGAGGACGACCGGGATTTCGAGACGTTCGCAGAGGTCGATCAGATTGGGCCACAGTTCGCCTTCGATGAAAATCACTTCGTGCGGCGCAATGGCGGCGAGCGTCCGTTTTACGACCCATCGCAAGTCAACGGGATTGTAGATCGGAACGATCCAGTCATCGCGCAGGGCGGCATCGCAGAGCAGCTCAAAGCCGGTTGAAGTCGTGACGCTGATTACCACACGCGCCGCGCCGTTTGCGCGCATCTGACGTGCGAGCTTCAGCGCGACAAATGTCTCGCCGACGCTTATGGAATGCAGCCACACCGCGCCGTGCATCCGCTCGCGTAATTCAGGCGGAAAGCTGCCGAAACGCTGGGCAAGTCCGATGTGGTAACCCGCCGGCTTCTTCTGACCGGCCCGTCCGCGCTCGCGGCGTCGCATTTTCAAGAGCCACATCGGCAGCGCAAAAACAAACAGCACCGGAAAAAGAAGCCGGTAAACCAGGAACGAGACTGGCCGTTTTCTGCTCAACTTGCGGATGCGTCCAAGGCACGGAGGAACGCGGTCTCCGTGGCTCCGTACCGTTTCTGGCGGAAGCATTCCCATCGCCCGCCAAGTTCCAGTGTCGCGCCGGGGAGATGCTCGAGAACGAAGACTCCGCCGGGCGCGAGAGCGGCCCGTAGCTGCTCGCATTCGAGAAGCTCCGGCGTGAAGTCCCGCTCGCCTCCGCGTTTCGCGTATGGCGGATCTGCGATAATGATGTGATATGCGCCCGCGGCGGCAGACTTCCCGAGCCATTTCATTGCGTCCGCCTGGACAATCTCACCACCGGACAATCGCGTCTTTTCCAGGTTTTTCCGGATGGCGTCGGTTGCCTTCCGATTTTCCTCTACGAAGGTGCACGAGGCTGCGCCGCGGCTCAGAGCCTCGATTCCAAGGCCGCCGCTGCCGGCGAAAAGATCGAGGATGCGCGCATCCGGAACGAGCTCCATGAGACTGTTAAAGATCGCGTTTTTCACCACCTCCATCGTGGGTCGCAAATCCGTTCCAGGGCTGACCAGATGGATTCCGCCCGCGATTCCTGCAACGACTCTCATTTCTTCTTCTCCTCCTTTTTCTGTTCATCAGCGTGTGCCTTTGCCTCGTCGATGGCCCGCTGCAAGACAGACTCGCCCACGATGATTTTCTGCACGGTCCTGTCCGTCGTTCCGGTGACCCGCTCCAGCAGGTTGCTCTTTGGCTTCGACCAAGTTCCGTTCACGTCGAAGGAAAGTGCGCGCCGTCCGCTCGCATCCGGAGGACCGAACTGGCCGGCGATCTGGGTGCGCTTCACGAGGAATTCCGAATCGACGCTCAGCACTGCATCGAGGTCCATTTTTCCATCAAGCTTGGAAGTCCCGGTGGCGCTGATGATCAGCGGCTGCGCGTTGATGGTGAGCGGCTGTACCGCGAGACGATCATTCGCGATCTGAAAATCGAGCGTGGCTTCGTCGATTCCGAAATTGGCGGCATGATCGATCCGCAGAAACTCCCCGAGCTGGCGGACCATGTCCAGTTCGTGAAAAGTGCCTCTCTTTAAAGTGATCGTCCCTTTTCCGCTCAGCATTTTTCGGTGGTCCGCGACACCCTTGATCGCTGCCGATCCGCTCAGCAAACCGGTGAGATTTGGAGGCTCGGCGCTCGCCTCCGTGGAAGCGCGCAGAATGTCCACATCCGCGAGCTGGAGCTTGCCGGAGTAAGGCATGCCGAACTCCGTCTCCTTTTCGGGCATCGTCGCAAAGCTGCCGGAGAGCTTCCCTCCGCCAACCGATGCCGAAATGTGCGGCACAATGAAGCCCTTTTCCTCCGAATGACTCACTCCGGCACGCACTTCCCGCATCGCGAGTTTTCCGTAAAGCACGGCGTAACCGATGCTGAGCATCCCCTCGATTTTGTCCTCCGTAATGTTCGGCAGCGTGAGCTTGATATCGCTGAGCGTCGCGTAAGGCGCACCGTCCTGATCATACATCTCGGCAGCACCGCCTGTCAGGACCAGTTTCGCAACGACGACATCCGGCCCTTTTTTCGGCTTCTGTGTTGCTGACGGCTTGGCCGTTGCGGGTGCCGCGGCGGTCTTGTCGCTCTTGGGTTTGGGAGCCTTTGGCTTCTTCCTCGCATCGAGCTCCGCCTGTAAATCAGCGGGGAGCGGAGGTGCCTTCCATTTTCCGTCCGCGTCCTGGATGAGCACGAACTTTGGACCGTCGATGATTATCTCGTTGAAGACCAGCTTCCCGAACATCAGCGAAGACGGACTGTATTTCGCAGTGAATCTCGATGCTTCAAAAAAATCCCCCTTCTCGTCCGGCACAGTGATTCCCGTCGCCGAAATCCGCCCCCATGGCGAAATCTCCAGCGATTGAAATTTCAGCGGGACGCGCACCGCTTTGCTGAGTTCACGCTCGATGTGTGCATGCATCGCAGCGGATTTCAGCCAGCGGTTCAGCATCCACTCGCCGCCAAGGAAGAGCACGGCGAGTGATCCCAATGCAATGAGTAGAATTTTTCTGAAACGTTTCACGGCGGGGGAAAGTAGCGGCACTCTGTCGAAAGGAAAGTGTTGTCATCAGCCATCGCCCGAAACCGTTCGACACATCCGGTCGTAGAGCGTAGCGAATCCATGTTCATGCTCAGCAAACCAGACAGCGCACTCATCATCGTAGGCCACGGGTCCACCCTCAACCCGGATTCCAGCGCGCCCACGTTTGAGCACGCCGAAGCCATCATCCAACGAGGCATCTTCGGCGAGGTGCATTGCGCATTTTGGAAAGAAGAGCCGAGCTTTCGCCAGGTGCTCCACTGCGTCGAGCGGCGGGACGTCTATGTCGTCCCGAATTTCATCAGCGAAGGCTACTTCACGCGCACCGTGATTCCTCGTGAACTTGGGCTCCACGGCCCCGTCACCCGGGTCGGGCGTCATGTGGTGAAATACTGCGAACCGGTGGGAAGCCACATGAAAATGACGGAGCTCCTCCTCCATCGCGCCGCCACGATCGCTCCGGGCGTGCCTCCGGAAAACACCACGCTTTTCATCGTGGGACACGGTACGAATCTCAACGACAACTCCGCCCTCGCGGCAAAGCGCGAAGTCGAGCGCATCGCCGCCGCAGGCCAGTATGCCGAGGTGTTGAGCGCCTACATGGAGGAAGCGCCGCTCATCTCCGACTGGGCCACGCTCGCCTCGCAGCCGAATGTCGTCGTCGTCCCGTTTTTTATCGCCGACGGACTCCACAGCTACGAAGACATTCCCGTATTACTCGGCATCGCGAGCGAGAGCCCCGGCGCGGCCAGCGCAGGCGCAGCGTCCGTTTTTGCCGGGAATCCTTACCGGCTCCGGGATCACACGCTTTACTACGCCAGTTCCATCGGAACAGAGCCGGGTTTTGCAGACGTCATTATGGACCAGGTTTCCGCGTTCGACTCCACCGCCCGATGAACCGCGAACTTCTCTCTGCATTTACTCGGTGGCTGGACAATGGACCACGCTCCATCGGCCAAATCGCCATCAGCCGTGTCGGCGACTTTTGGGAACTGCGACACGTCGAGGATCGCGGCGGCGAGTTAAAAACCCACACGCGGTGGCAGGATGCACGTATCCTCGCAAACACGACTGATGCCGGAGTATTTCGCCCGATTAAGACGACGCGCGACCTCCGCCACGGCTGGCGACTCGTCCTTTCAAGCATCGAAAATGTCTGCCGCGCGCTGGACTATTTCTACCCCGCGATGCTCGGACTGTGGAATGCCGATGCGCGCGGCGAGCTCATCGTCACCGACCTCCGCGACACGCTCGCACGCCAGACCGGCATGTATCGCGTCACACAAAAAATCACCGATGAACAGGCCCAGGCGCTCATCGGACGCCAATGTTCCACCTGCCAAAAGACAATGCTCTGGCGCATCGACCCCGCGCAGCCGATCACCAGCCTTCCGCCGGAAAAACACCTTCGCTCGAGCGGCGGGGCTTTTCCTCTACTATGCCGTGAAGGCTGCAATCTTCTCGTCGGTCTCGCCCGCGGAGTCGTCAAAGATGCGGAGAAAGCGGCTACCATGGACCAGCCGCAGTAAGGTCCTGGGCAACCTTCGCAGCCGGTCCGACGTTGCTGCCAACGTCGAATAAATTCCCCCCGGCGCACCGGTGTGATTAATTAATTAATTAAAAGCGGGTGAGGAGCAAGTGGACGCGCTTGCGTCGTAGCGCACGCGGTCCTCCGCGCTGCTCGTCCTCACGCGAAGCGCATTCTTCCTGGTGGACCGCTCTGTGGAGCAGCGCTTCGCGTGTACGAGTATCACGCGGAGGGCCGCGTGAGCTACGACCCCGTTGCCTCTCTTCCCGACGTTCCATCACCCGCTTTCAATCACACCCCCGGCGCAACCACGCGGGCCTTTTTGATTGGCTGAATGGCGGTGGCGCTGTAGTGACTCGCGCCGGGTCCGCCGCTACAAATCTTATGCTCCTTCTCCAGTCTATTCCCGTCCATCGCGCTCGCTTTCTTGGCCTCTTCATCGTGATGGTTGCCGCCGTGGCGCGCGGCCAGACTGCGACGCCTCCCGCTCCTGAAGCCAGTGCGCCGGAAGAGCCGCCAAAGTGGTCGACCCAGCAGGATCACGCGAACATGATGCAGCAGCTTGGCATCAAGCAACTCCGCCCAGGTCCCAGCGGCCGGGCGACTGCGCCAAATGCCGCGAACTATGATCCGGCAAAGGCCAACCCCTTTCCCGATTTGCCCGATCCGCTGACGCTGAAGGATGGGAAAAAAGTGACCGCTCCAGAAGCTTGGCTGAAGCAGCGCCGTCCGGAAATCGTCGAGGACTTCGAGCGGGAAGTGTACGGCCGCGTGCCGAAAAGTGTGCCGAAGGTGACGTGGAGTATGGTTGCCGAGGTGAAGGACGGCTTGATTGGCTCACTGCCCGCCAACGGCAGGCAACTCGTCGGTCATGTGGACAACTCCGCATTCCCCGCCATCACGGTGGATATTCAGATGACGGTCGTCACGCCGCCGGATGCAAAGGGACCGGTGCCGGTGCTGATGATGTTTGGCGGCTTCGGGGGAAATGGAATGCCGCGGGCGGCCGGCACGCCGCAGCCGCCGAGCCGGGTTCCGGCGTTTGGCGGTCCGTTCAACGATCCGCCTTCCACGGAACAGTTGCTGGCCGCGGGCTGGGGATATGTGACGATTTCTCCCGGCAGCATTCAGGCCGACAATGGCGCAGGCCTTACGAAAGGAATTATCGGTCTCGTGAACAAGGGCCAGCCGCGCAAGCCGGACGACTGGGGCTCGCTGCGTGCGTGGGCTTGGGGAGCGGCGCAGGGGCTGGATTATCTGGAAAAGGATTCTTCGGTAAACGCGAAGCAGGTGGGCATCGAAGGCGTGTCGCGTTACGGCAAGGCGGCCCTGGTCACGCTGGCGTTCGAGCCGCGCTTTGCCGTGGCGCTGGTAGGCTCCTCCGGTGAAGGCGGCGCGAAGTTGCACCGTCGCAATTTTGGCGAAGCGGTCGAGAGCCTCACAGCCTCGGGCGAGTATCACTGGATGGCCGGGAACTTTCTGAAATACGGCGCGGAGGACGCCACATTCGGGCGTAAAAATGCGGGCGACATTCCGGTGGATGCCCACCAGCTCATCGCCCTCTGCGCGCCGCGTCCCACATTCATCAGCTATGGAATCCCGGAGAAAGGCGACTCCAACTGGCTCGACCAGCAGGGCAGCTACATGGCCACGGTCGCCGCCGGTCCGGTCTTCCGGCTTCTCGGTGCCCGCGACCTCGGCGTGACCGAAGACTACCGCACCTCGCAGAAACCACCGGTAAACACCGGCCTGCTCGACGGCGAACTCGCGTGGCGTCAGCACGACGGCGGACACGAAGATCGTTCGAACATGAAGCATTTCATCGCCTGGGCAAACAAGCGCCTCGGGCACACGCCGCAGTCGGCGAAGTAGCGCGTTTCCATCGCGCGATCGCTTTTCCCTCGTCCGACGCCAGTCGGACGGCGTATGAGCGGGGTCTATGTCCACACTTCAGCCATCCGACCTTCTCGCACAACTTCACTGGCGGTATGCCACGAAATCTTTTGACGCTTCACGCAAAATCCCCGCGGATGTGTGGGCTGCGCTGGAGGAATCACTGGTGCTCACGCCTTCGTCGTTTGGGTTGCAGCCGTGGAAGTTTGTGGTCGTTACGGACCCGGCGGTGAGGACGCAGCTTTCCGCGGTCTCTTGGAATCAACCGCAGCCGGTAGAGTGTTCGCACCATGTGGTTTTCGCGGCGCGCAAGGCGATGGACGAGGCGGAGGTGGATCGGTTTTTGGCGAGCACGGTGGCGGTTCGTGGAGGAAAAGTGGAGGATCTCGCGCCTTACCGCGGGATGATGACGGGCTTTATCGCGAATGCGGCGAAACAAGGCTGGCTGGGCGAATGGGCGGTGCGGCAGGCATACATCGCGATCGGGCAATTTATGGCGAGCTGCGCTGTGCTGGGTGTGGATGCCTGCCCGATGGAAGGAATCTCTACGACGGACTACGACCGGATTCTCGGGCTGGCGGATGGTGATTATCGCACCGTGGTGGCGTGTGCGGCGGGCTATCGGACTGCGACTGATAAGTATGCTTCGTTGCCGAAAGTGCGGTATGCGGCGGGCGAGGTGATTTCGCACGTGTAGGAGCGATGAGGAACGAGCGCGCCTGTAACCGTTTCTCGACAAACAGTCCGCTCGTCCGATACGACGCTGTGCTTCCCGAATGCCCGTCGTCGCCAGCTACTGCACTACTTTCCTGAAACCGGAGATGCGCCACATCTACCGGCAGGTGTCCGGGCTGCAAAGATGGCGGACTTTCATCCTCACGCGGGAGCGGAAGTGCGAGGACGAGTTTCCATTTCCCGATGTGGAGTTGATTCCGCGGGCGCGGAAGAACTTCGTGAAGCGCTTCTGGCTGAAATACGTGCAGCGCATGGCTCCGGTATATTACCGCGGGGAGTTGCAGGAGGTGCTGAAGCTGATGGAGCGGCGGCCTGCGGACTTGATGCATATTTATTTCGGGCACACGGGGGTGCACCTGCTGCCGTTCATCAAAGAGTGGGACAAACCGTGCGTCGTATCGTTTCACGGCATGGACATCCAGCCGCGCCCCGACCAGCCGGGATACGACGAGCAAATGGTGGAGCTGCTGCAAACAGCTCCGCTGCTTCTGGCGCGTTCGCATTCACTCATGGACCGGCTTGCGGCCATGGGTGCGCCGCGCGACCGGCTGCGCTTGAATCGAACGGGCATCCCTCTGGAGTCATTCCCCGCAGCAGAACGTCCGGCACCTGCGGATGGCGCGTGGCGACTCGTACAGGCGTGCAGGTTGATTGCGAAAAAGGGACTGCGGACTTCGCTGCGGGCGTTTGCGCGATTTCGAGAGCGATGGCCGGCGGCGAAATTCATCATCGCGGGCGACGGACCGATGCGCGGCGAGGTGGAGAAAATGATCGCTGAGATGGAACTCGGCGGCGCTGTGGAATTGCGCGGTTTTCTCGACCAGGCGGCGCTGGCCCGCCTTTACGCGGAGTCCCACATCTTCCTCCATCCGAGCGAGCTCACGGACGACATGAACCAGGAGGGTGTCCCCAATTCGATGCTCGAAGCAATGGCCACCGGGCTGCCGGTAGCGGCGACGCTCCACGGCGGAATCCCGGAAGCGGTGACTGACGGCGCGACGGGCTTCCTCGTCGAGGAGCGCGACGATGAGGGCCTCGCCGGCGTGCTCCTTCGAATGACTGCGGACCCCGCGCTCTGGGCACGGATGGGCCATGCTGCAGCTCAATCGGTGAGGGAGGAATTTTCACAAGCACGCGCGATCGAGAAACTGGAGGGATTTTATGATGAGGCGAGAGAGGCCGGAAAGTAGCAAGCCGCGCCCGGCAGTCACCCTCAGCGCCGCCGAGCCTCCGCAGCGGGCCGACATCGCCGGCGATGAGCGGGCGTCGGCGTTGATTGGTGTGACGCAGGCGCGCATTCCAAAGCGGGAGGACGGCTTTACTTTCGCCTACCTCTGCGAACGGCTGCCATCGTTTGTACAGACATTCGTCTATCGCGAAATCGAAGCGATGGCGCGGCTCGGCATGAAGCCGTTCATCGTTTCCATCCGTCGTCCCGACGACCCGCCGGAAACCGCGGCGGCGATGGACGCGCCCGTTTTTTACCTTCCCGAAGGCGCGGAGATTCGCACGAAAATCGACAAGGACCGCGAGCTCGGGCGGCTGCACGCGAAGCTCCATCGCGCCATCCCGAAACACCGCCAGTTCCCCGATGCGCAGCGGATGTTTGAGGCGGCGTGGCTCGGGCCGATCCTTCAAGCTGCGGGCATTCGGCATGTCCACGCGCACTTTGGCGGCCTTGCCGCGCGCACTGCGTGGTGGCTGCGCAAATTGTTTGGCATGACCTACAGCTTCACGGGGCACGCGAACGATATTTTTTGCGAGACCGATTTTCCGGTCACCAACGAAATGCTCGTGCGCCACGCGAAATTCGTCGTCACCGAGACCGACTACAGCCGGCGCTGGATGGAGGAAAAGCACCCGTTTGCGCGGGGGAGGATATTCCGCGTTTTTAACGGCATCCAAATGGAAGGACTGCCGGAAGCGAAGCCTGCGGACGGCATTCCTCGCATCGTCAGCGTGGGCCGATACGTGGAAAAAAAGGGTTTTCCCGACCTCATCGAAGCCTGCGCTCTGCTTCGCGCAAAAGGGGTTGCGTTCGAGTGCGAGATCATCGGCGGTGGCGAAATGGAAGCGGAACTCGCCGCACACATCGAGCGGCTGAATCTTGCCGATTGCGTGAAGCTCCTCGGCCCCCGCTCCCAGACCGAGGTTCGCGAGCGAATCGCCGCGGCGCGAGTTTTTGCCCTCGCCTGCCAGAAGGAACGCGACGGCGGCAGCGACAATCTTCCCACCGTCATCATGGAGGCCATGGCCATCGGAGTTCCCGTGGTCTCCACAAGAATTGCGGGCGTTCCGGAGATGGTTGATGAAGGGGAAACTGGTTTTCTTACCGCGGAGCACGATGTCCCGGCTTTCGCCTGCGCGATGGAGAAACTGCTCGCCGACCCGGCGCTCGCAGCCGCATTTGGCGACCGCGCCAAATTACGCGCACAATCGAAATTTGCTGCAAATCAGACGGCCACTGCGCTTGCGGAACTGCTCGTGCAACGGGCTCCAGTAAACGCCCCGGCCCCGCTCATCGCCACCCACGCGCAGTTCCACGTCGGTTTCTGGAGGCGAATCTGGCGGCGGTGACGCTGTTGCATCGGCTTGATACCTCGCCAATTTGCCAGCGTTGGAACGTTGACAACACGCCGGGACCGTGCACAACCTTTCGCCCTATTGCTCCCCGAAGCAAACTGCCCGAAGTTTACATAAACAGAAACATATCCGATGCATTCACTTACCACCGCGTTTCGTCGTCTCTCTTGCGTAGCGACATTGGCGCTGCTCGGCTTGTCATCCGCACCACTCACCGCGACCGCCGGAGACACTTACAAGTGGACGGTCCAGTACTTGATCGACAACAGCCAAGTCATCTACGGCCAATCGCAAAAAGTGTGGCCGCGCCGTAACCGCGGGCTCGCGATTTCACCGGATGGAAAATTCCTCTATGCGGGCTATCACCACGGCGGAAATGGCCAGGGCGAGATCCGGAAACTGGCCGTCGGAATCACCGACGATTTTACACGGGCGACGGTGCGTGTGTTGCCAGGGCCGCTCGGCAAGGCCATCACGACCGATGACAAAGGGCGGGTCATTATCGCGAACGAAGGCGACATCCTGATTTACGACGAAAATCTCTCCCAGCTCCAGCTCAGCATCCAGAACGCTTTGTGCGAGGGCGTCGCGATTCAACGCGATGGGAAGGATCTTTTCCTTTATGCCTCAGACCGCCAGGTTGGGGCCGTCAGGCGCTGGGTGCTGGAGGAAAAAGACAACGTCATCATTGGCGCGAAACTCAGCGCCGGCTTCGCGGAAAATGGAGAGCTGTTTTTGAAAGCCGCCACCAGCCTCCGCGGCTTGGAGGTTGACGCTCAAGGACGCATCTGGGTGGCCGACATCGAAGGGAACCGCATTTTTCGCATCAGTAAAGATGGCAAGACGGTCGATACCGCCGATGTGGATCATCCGATGGACATCGGGTTTGACGGCGGTCGGGCATTCGTCACCAGAAGCACTGATCGCGTGATTGCGGTATTTGAGGCCGACACCATGAAACTGCAGGGAAACCTCGCCGTGCCGTGGGAGGAGCTTGAACTCACGCCTACCGGCAACAATCGGCTGGGCTCGCTATCGAGCATCGTCACGGTTCCGGGTAAGGGATTTTTCGTCACCAACGAATCCGGACAAACGGCCAACCAAAAGAGCACGTACGGCCGGGCCGACGATCAGGCGGATGTGATAGACGGCAAGCTTTACCGCGACGTTTACGGCGACGACAACGACCCAATCCTCCAGGCGCTCACTGTGCCGGACGGAAAGTAGCGGCAGAATAGACCCGGCTGCCGGTCACCGCGCGGACTTTGCGCGCCAGGCCCCGCCAGGAGCCCTGCGGAGTGACGACGAGAAAACGTCCCGGGAGCATCGCGGTCTCGAAGATGCGCTGCACCACGAGTCGCTCGCGTTTCGCACCGCCAAACCATCCCTTTCGGACGTGCAGGACGAGGATGAAGACTCGCTGCTTTGGGAAATGGACCAGTTTTTTTCGGGCGAGATGCGCGGAATTGATGAGAGGTTCCGAGCGCAGCACGGAGTCGAGCCGCTGAAGCTCCGCAGGCGGGAGTTCATGCGCAATGAAGGAATCGGATTTCGACACGGCGTTGCGCTCCGCGTGCGATGCTTTTATCGCGGCTTCGTGGCGGTCGAGACGTTGCTCGAGTTCACGGACGCGGGCGTCGCGCCCGTGGCTTCTGTGAAAGGCGATGAGGTTTTCGCATCCGTGGGGAGTGGCATCGTCGTCGAGTTCCATGGCCCGCTCGATCGAAGCTTCGCCCGCAGGGTCGCCGTTCTCGAGCAGGTATCGACCGAGTTGAAAGTGTGCAGCCGCGTGGTCGGGCTTGAGTTCCACGAGACGCTGGAGCAGGGGCGCGGCGGCGGCGAGGCTCTCGAGATTCATGGTCACGCAGACTTTGTCCCACAGGCTGTCGGCATCTTCGTCGGAGTCGTGCGCCGTGCTTTGATGAATCGAGTCGAGCCGGTGCTGAAGCGCCCCGGCACGCCTGTGAGTCTGCGCCCAAGTCTCGGCAGCATCTTTTTTCCAATGCGCGGCGACATCCTTCCGGACGTCGGCTTCCGCAGTGCCCAGGAGTGCATCTGCGGCGGACGGCACCGGCATCCGTGGAGCAGGAGGAAAATGGCCACGATCCAGATCTGCAGGGAGAAAACTGAGCGCGCGCAGACGGTCGCTCATGCTCGGATGGGTGTCCGCATTGCTCGTCGTCGTGCGGAAGGCCTGCTCCACCCAGCGCCTGGATTCGTCCGGAAGCGCGCCTGCGCGGATCCCATCGCGGATTCGCAGATACACATCGTCCGGCATTTCGGCGCTGGCATTTGCCCCGAGCCACACTTCCTGCCACAGCTTTTCGCCGAGAAGACGGTCGTAAAACTGCACGCGGAGCAGCGACGACGCGCAGCGCTCCGGACCGGCAACGCTTGCGGCGACTGCGTCCGCCTCGTATTCATTGGATCTCGAGAGCACAAATGTGTGGGCGTGAAAACGCGGCCAGAACCAATCGACGAACCGCCGGGAGAGCCACCGCTTCGGAGCGCGGCCGGTCGATTCCTGCTGCCTGAACTTGTCGAAGAGCCGCTCCCAAGTGCAGCGGAGCCGGTAAACCCACGCGCTGAACCGACCGTGCTGTGCGGAGAGATGGGCGTATTCATGCGCGAGCACGGCGCGCAATTCATCGGGGGATAAACAATCGAGCATCGGCAGGCCGAGTGAGAGGTAATTGCGCGACCAGCCGAAGACGCCGAGCCGCGGTGCCTGTTGTACGCCGGCATTCATCTGCCCCGTGATAATGACGCCATGGATCTTCGCGGATTTCAGCGTGTGCCGGAGTTCGTTGAGCATCGCGAAAAGTGCAGGTGCTTCGCGCTTGTCGATGCGTCGGCCCTCCGGCGGCGGGATGCTCACCCAGACTACGCGGCCCAGCGTGAGTAGCGCTCCGAGCAGCATCAGGACGCCGACCAGGACAAGAATCCACGCATCTTTGCTATCGGACCTTCCGGCACCGAAAAACAGCAGTCCGCCCAGCGACGCAAAACAAAGAGGGACAAACGCAATCCAAGCATAGCTGATGATCGCAAGGAGTAGGATCTTCGCACGCAGAGCGAATGGACGGCCCTGATATTGCCGTTCCACTCCGCGGACGAGTATGTCGAATGCTTCCCTTGTCATGGGGTTTTGATTGCGCGGTTCACGATGAGGTCGTTGGTGAGATTCAGCTTCTTTGCCATCGCAAAGTATGCGGCGCGCTTCTCGGGAAACTTCCGTCCGAGGGCGGCGCAGAGGGCTGCTTTTTGGTGAGCGACGAGTATCACATCATCGAGGCGTGCGGTGGGATTTTCGCCGGATTCCAGGATGCGCGATGCGCGAGCCTCGTCGGGGCCGTCTTTCGACATCAGTTGAATCGCGAGCGATCGATAATGATCCGCGTTGTTTGTGTCGCCTGCGACCTCGGCGGCGAGTGAGACGAGCAGATGCATGTGCCAGTCTTTCGCGAGTAATTGCTGGAAATACGGGAGCCGGCTTGCTTCGTCGATCCGTCCGCTCGCGAGAAACAAAAGCACACCAACCGGCGTGTCGCGCGCGCCGGGCGTGGACATCACACGCGCCTCCAGCGCGGAGAGATCACCAGCCACATAGGCCGCCTCTCTTTCCAATGCGCGGGCGGCTTCAGCGGCCTGCTTGCGCTCGGAGGAATCGGCGTGCCGTTCGTACTGCGCAATCACTTTCATCGCCTCGTCCAGCCTGCCGGTGCTCGCGAGAATATTGGAAAGCTCGCGGACGGAACGCCAGTCACGCTGCTCACGCCCGATCCCTTTGCGGAGGTCGGCCTCGTAAGCGGCAATCTCGCCCAGGCAGATCCGAAGGGAATTCCGCGCCTGGCGGAATGCCTTCTCGCGTGGATTCGTCCGAAAGGCGGCATCAATCGGCTTTCGCGCTTCCTCAAATGCTCCGCGCGCCATTGCGTCAAAGCCGACGGCAAACAAAGCCCATCCGAGCTTTGGGTCTATGGCGAGCGCGCGATCGAAGAACGCCCTGCATTCCGCCGGAGTTTCCCCGAGACGCCCCCGGAGGTAGAGAAGTTCCGCACTGCGTGGCTCTATGCCGATTGCCGCGTCGTATTCCGCGCGGAGTCGTTCGCGGTCTCCCGTGTTCCGTTTTGTGTTTTGGTAATGCCGGTGCCACACGATGGAAACAGGCCGGTAACCGAGGCCCGCCTTCAGCATTTCCTCGAAACCCGGAGCCTTGGTTTCAGCAGCGGTGTACGCGTACGCGTCGAGTAACTCCCCGTCATTTGGCCGCGCCATCAGCGTCACTTGCGCGTATTTTAGTGCATCGTCCAGCGATCGCTTGCTGCGCAAATATTGGAACATCTCGACGCTCCCGGAATCATAGACCTCGATCCCTTTTACCAATCGATCTCCTTCTCTTTTCTTCATCGAGATTTTATCGGGGAGACTCCGGAAAGCGTAGTTCACGTCTTCGATAGACATGAACTCGCGGCCGTAATGGACCTGCACATGTGACGGCGTCTGACCGCTGGTGCTGTAGGTCGCCGTGGTCTCGACGATTGCCGCGGCACCCTGCGGATTCACCACCCAGGCTGTGTCGTCGCCCCATCGCGAAAAGTAATCCGCATGCAGGCTCACGTCGATGCTGCGCGTCGTCGCTCCGCTGACTTGCACGGAGAAGTCGCCTTCTGAAACGCGAACCTTTGCGGAACGGCCCGGCTCCACTTCCACGGGGCTTCCACCCGCAATAGTCACGGTGAGCGGGCGCTCGAATCCGTTGACGATCCACAGGATTTGATTCCTGCGAATCCACTCGTTTGAAATTGCAAAGCCCGCCACAACTACACCGATGAGCGCCGCGACTTTGCTGAATTTCCTCCACCATCCGCCCGCGAGCCTCACGGAAAAGCCCGGCGCTTTCGGGAGCAGGGTTTCCGTTGCCTTGAGCGCTTTTTCAGATGCCGCGACTTTGTTGCGAAAACCCGCGTGCTGGCCGACGGAAGGAACCTCCGCGAGGAGATGACGGTAGATTTCCAGCGCGTGCGAATGCCTGTTTTCATGCTGATATCCGTCTGCAAGATCTTCGAGTGACCCGAGATTGTATAGCTGCGCTGCGCCCGGTTTTTCGAGGAAGTCGAGCAGGGCGCGCGCGTCATCCAGCCGGTTTTCGCGCATGTGTTTACGCGCCATCCCGATTCGCGCCTCCGGAAGATCCGGGCGCAATTCATGCGCGGTGCGAAAATGCTCGTCGCCCAGTTTCGGATCGCCCAGCCGGTGAAATGCTCCGCCGAGGTATTCGTGGACCCGCGCATGTTTTTGGAACTTCGTCTTCAGTTCCTCGCGGACGGAAGCCGCCCGCTGTGTGTGCTGAAAACCGAGCAGGGTTTCGTGAAGATCGATTGCCGCCTCGGGCGTTGCTTTCGTCCGCCAGGCGTCCTCTGCGCCGGAGACCGAGAGCTGGCGCTGCGCCTCCCACTGGTCGATGGGAAGCGAGAAATGATAGGTGCACCGGGGGCAGTGGTTGATGATGCGTTTTCGACCAAGAGGAATGACGGGGATGTAGAAAACAGTAAACCACAGCCGCGTATCGTAGCTCGTCAGGTCCCCCTCAAATCCGCAGCGCTGACACACTCCGCGTGCCCGCTGGAGGTTGTCCTTTCCGTGGTAGTGTGTTCCGATTCCGTTGACCGTGGAGGGCATGTGCGCGTGATTTTTTCCGCAGGAAAGCAGCGCGCACCCATTCTGGTCCAGTCTTGAGTTTGGATTTTGGGAAAATGAGAATCCCGATTCGCGTCGGCGTCATTACTCACGATGGCCCGCCCGCTCGTGGAATTCATGCGCCTGCTTTGGCGAAAGTTCGGGGTGTTTGACGAATTCGCCATCCTCTCCCGAGCCATCACCGCGGAAGAAGTGCGCACGATTTACGACAGCGGGAAGCCGTAGGTCGATTGCGTGCAACGGTCACGAACTGTTCCCGGAAGTTCTCCCGAGGCTTGCTTTCATTCATGCAGCCGGATGCGAAGGTGAGCGTGCGGAGACGTCAATGAGTCTGGCAGCACCGTTTGTGCACCACCGGTTGGCGAGTTTTTTGTTCGCCTGCGGGTGCTGAGGTGATAGGAGTCGGCACCCGAAAATTAAACACAGCGCACACTTTTATGCACACATACATCTCAGACCCATCGGATTGGAAGACTGCGATTCAGGCTGCGGAGGAGTTCTTTTCCCGGACTGTTCGGATTGAAAGTGACGAGTGCGATTATATTCTCACTGCGAACATCGGGGGAATTGAGGCACCGGATGCGTTCCATAAAATGGGGTTCGCGTTGAGTGGATACATGATTGGAGGAGCTACCGGAGGAGGTGGCAGTTGCATCGTTCCAGAGGAGCATATAGGCGAGTATTTCGCGGCGCTTTCGCGGAGGGCGGATGGAGGGGCATATACCGCTGTGGATTTTATTTTCGACGATATTGAACTCGACGAATACTATCAGGAACATCAGCGATGCGGATGTGATTTCCGTTCCGGTGTCGCGTCTATACATTGGTCGCTTAACCACGAGAGGGTTACCAGTGCGGACGAAATTGTTCGGGTCCATCGGGAAATGCTCCTTCTTTGCGGTGTCGGAAGCAGCGTCGAATTTTTGGAAAATGAAGTTAAGCTTTCTCATCCAGACTCCGAAGTGCTCGAGCCAAAACATGCAAAAAAGGTGGGAGAAATCACGGTTCCGAAATGTGTCTATTGGAATTTCCGCAATACCTCACCGGAAGAGCTGTGGGGAAAAATGCTTCGCACTCCGAGTGTGCTGGGTCAGTCCGGAATCAAGCGAATTGATTTTACCGTTGGAGACGGGGTTGGGAGCATGAACCAAAGGGCAGGCGAACTTTCCACGGCGAGTTATGCGGCCGCCTACGGGAATTTACCTGAAATGGACACATGGGAGGATGTCACTTACCAACTGGACATCGTTACAGCGGCGGGTGCGCACCGAGCGTACAAATTGGAGCCCGACCAATTGCGTTCGTTTTTCATGGGGCGGTTTTTAGCGCCGGGCGGTGGCGAATGTTCGATGATTCTGGTCGTATCTAGAGATCGCCCGCGATTTGAAATCAAAGCGCCAAGAGCGGTCGCCATCGAGCAACTCGAAAGACTCTTGGGTATGCCTCTAAGGAAGCGCTAGCCCGCACTTATCACAACTTTCTCCAGCAGATTCAGGGAGGCCAACAGATTTCCACCTGCAAAGAATCTGCGGGCCTCCCTGAATCTGCTGGAAATCTACATACGCGGTGGTGGGGCGCTTCTCA
>JANMGP010000202.1:0-13341 GCA_031374705.1 Verrucomicrobiaceae bacterium
TAATTTATTCCTCGATTTGCTCGATGGTTATTATTCTTCCACCGAATACATTTCCGCGCGGCCGGATGCTCCCGGAATCACCGCGGGCGAGGAGCGTTTTTGCGCGCCGCTGCGCGATATGCGCTCGCTTTGGGCAAAGCTCAACGCCGCGCCCGCGCCTGCGGGAATCACCCTTCCCATCGTCCTCCAGGCCGGGACGCCCGAGCTTCCGGAGACCGTCTCCCTCGCGCAGTTTGGCACGATGCTCGACTTGCTCACCCAGCGCTACATGGAGCACGGCGACGCCGGCCAGACGCTCACCGTCGCCCGTGCGCGCCGCGATAAGACGATGAAATTCATCCGCGCCGTCCTGCTTAGCTATCGGTCGGCGGTAGGGTTCAAAATCGCGGGCAACCAGCCGCTTATAGATACCATCCCGCGAGTCACGCCCGAGCCCGGCCACACGCCCGATCCTGTGCAGGTCAGCGTCGGATTTGTCGCACCTAATAAGGCCGTGGGCGACTACACCGAATCCGCCGAGACGCAGTTCAAAGACTATCAAATCTTCGCCGCCATCGGTGCCGACGCGACCCTCGACGACGCCATCCTGCTCGAAACCCGCACCGACCGCACGCCCGCGCCGTTTGAGACGACGTTTGGCCTCGCGGACCCCGGCAGCGCCATCTCCATCTGGGTCGTCGTCCGCATCGACGACGGCAACGAACGCGCTTCGGACAAAGTCGTCGTCCACCACCCGGAGTAGGCCGCCCGCGGGATCATTTTCAGTAAACTTTGCCACGCCATGCGCGCCAAAGCCGACAAAATCGTTGCCAGATCCCGCCATACGAGCGTAAATCCACACCCATGACCGCCCAGTCCCGCAATATTCCAACAAAACTGTCGCCTATAAAGGCGGATCACAAACAAACGGATTTGTGCGTGATCCAGTCGTTAGGCGTTTCCTCGCGTCTCGTGTTGCAATGAAAGCGTAGCCACAGCAGAACAACCCATGCGCAAGATTCACCGTTGGCTGGGCGTTCCAGCCGCTATCTTTCTCCTTCTCGCTTCATTCACCGGCGTCTGGCTGGAGTGCGTCAGGTTCTTCGGCGCGGAGGAGACGGAGCGCGAGCGTATCCGTGACCTTACTTCAGGCGTCACCGCGCAGAGTGTGGGCGCGGAGTTTGGCGCGAGCTTCGACAAGGCTCGCGCGGCTGCCGCCGCGCGCGCTGGCGCGCAGCCGCTCGACAAAATGGTTTGGCAGCTCAAGGGCGATGCGCCGACCATCACTTTCTTTTTCGGCCCGCAGGGCCAGCAGGCGGGACGGCGTATCGCCGTCCACGCCCGCACGGGCGAGGTTCTCGGCGTGGAGGATTACGCGGAGGATTCGTTTATTCTCCGGCTTCACTCCGGCGAGGCGTTTGGCGACGGCGGCATGGTGCTAGGTATGTTCTGGGGTGTTTCGCTTTTTGTCCTCACCATCACCGGCATCATCATTTACTTCCGCATGAAACCACGCACTCCACGCACCGGCATTCGCAAAGTCTTTTGGGCTTTCGCGGGCGCTCTCCTACTCGCCTCCGGCGACTCCGCTCACGCGGACTCGCCGTTCTTTACCGACGACCCGCTTTTCTCACCCGGCTGGGAAATCAAGCTCGGCGTGGTCGCCGAGCACAACGCCTCCGGTGATGTGCTCACCGGGCCGGTTCTCGACATCAACTACGCTATCATTCCCACCGTCCGCCTCGACCTGACGATGGCTGGCGTGGGGCTTTACCCCGACAGCGGGCCGAACGTCTTTGGCTTTGGCACCGCCGACTTCAAAGTGAAGTGGCGTTTCGTCGAGGAAAACCCGAAGGGCTGGCGCCCTGCGGTGTCCATCGCGCCGAAGGTAACTATCCCGACGGCGAGCACTGACCGCGGTTTGAGCGATGGCTTTTGGCGGGCGCAGTTACCCATCGAGTTCGGCAAGACCACTGGCGACTGGTATCACTTTGCGGAGGCGGGCTATCAGTGGGCATTCGACCGCTCGACGAGCGACGTAACCTTTTGGGGCGTCGGCACGCTCTACAACTTCAATAAGCACTTCGCCGCTGGCGCGGAGCTTTACGGCCTTATCCCGCTCGAGCAGCAGGAGGCGCATACTTTCGCAGCTACGCTCGGCGCGGTCTATACGTTCAACGCCAACTGGTCGCTCAAAGCCAGTATTAGCCACTCACTCCGCGACGACAGGCAGCCGGGGCCGCGACCCGCTGGCGTGTTTTACGTCGTCTGGAACTTCTGATTTGAACGTCTCTCCACTACAACCGGAAACTTTTCTGAGGGCATCCGGGCGGAGCCCCAGTGCCGTCAGGGGTTGTCGCGTAAGAGGGATTGCAGCCCTCACGCGAACCACCGGTCCGGTGATTCAGAGGGGTGGTGAGAGGCGGAGAGCGGTGGCTACTGGGCGGCTTTGATTTCTTCGAGCTCGGACCAGCGGGCGTAGAGGCGGGCGACGGTGGCTTGTTCTTTGGCGAGTTTGCGCTCCTGGTCGGGGAATTCGCGGGAGCGGGTGACGAAGAATTCGGGGTCGGCGAGGAGGGCGGTGGTGGTGGCGACTTCGGCTTCGGCTTTGTGGATGTCGTCTTCGATGGTTTCGAGTTCTTTTTGCTCTTTGTAGGTGAGCTTGCGCCCGCGGGCCTTGGCGGGGGCGGCGGGGATGGCTTTTTGGACGGGGGCGGGGATGTAGGTGCGGGCGGCTTTTTTCTCGAGGTAGTAGTCGTAGTCGCCGGGGGTGAATTCGATGACGCCGCCTTCTTCAAAGCTGAGGATGTGGGTGCAGACGCGGTTGAGGAACCAGCGGTCGTGGCTGACGACGAGGGCGCAGCCGGTGAATTGGGCGAGGCTTTCTTCGACGAGCTGGAGGGTGGAGAGGTCGAGGTCGTTGGTGGGTTCGTCGAGGATGAGGAGGTTGCCGCCGCGGAGGAGGACTTTGGCGAGGGTGAGGCGGGAGCGTTCGCCGCCGCTGAGGTTGCCGACTTTGCTGTTGATGGCTTCGTCGGTGAAGAGGAAGCGGCGGAGGTAGGTGCGGACGTGGATTTTTTCTTCGCCGAGGACGACCCAGTCGGCGGTGCCGGCGATGGCGGTGAGGACGGTGTCTTCGTTTTTGACGACTTCGCGGTTTTGATCGACGTAGTTGATGATGGTGCGCGCGCCGGTGGTGACGCTGCCCCAGGTGGGCTCCTGGGTGCCCATGATGATGCGAAGGAGGGTGGTTTTGCCCATGCCGTTGCGGCCGACGATGCCGATGCGGGAGGCGGGGGGCATTTCGAGGTCGAGGCGGTCGAAGAGGACGCGGTCGCCGATTTTGATGCCGAGGTTTTTGAGGTCGAGGATGGTGTTGCCCATCTTTGGGGGCGGGGGGATGATCATGTCCATCTGGTCGTCGCGGGCGGGGCCGGCTTCGGCGGCCATCTCGTGGTAGCGGGCGATGCGATCGACGCTCTTGGTGCGGCGTGCGCTGGGGCCTTTGCGGACCCATTCGAGTTCGCGGGCGAGGTATTTCTGGCGCTGGTGCTCGGAGGATTCTTCGCCGGCTTCGCGCTCGGCTTTGGTGGAGAGGTATTTGGTGTAGTTGCCGGGGTAGGAGTAGAAGCGGCCGCCTTTGAGCTCGACGATGCGGGTGGTGACGCGGTCGAGGAAGAAGCGGTCGTGGGTGACGAAGAGGCAGGTGCCTTTGTAGGTGCGAAGGAAGGCTTCGAGCCATTCGACGCTGTCGGTGTCGAGGTGGTTGGTGGGCTCGTCGAGGATGAGGAGGTCGGGCTGGCCGATGAGTGCGCGGCAGAGGGCGACGCGGCGTTTTTCTCCGCCGCTGAGGTTGCCGGCGAGGCGGTCGGCGTCGGGGGCGTGGAGGTTGGTGATGAGGGAGCGGAGGCGGGAGTCGAGGTTCCAGCCGTCGTGCTGGTTGATTTCGTCGAGAAGCTCGGAGGCGCGGTGGGACTCGGGGGGCGTGTCCTCGTAGTCGGTGATCATCTTGCGGATGTGGTCCGCGCCGCTGAGGATGTTTTCTTCGACGGTGGCGGCTTCATCGAGGCCGAAGCTCTGCGGGAGGTATCCGGTAAGGGCGCCGCGACGGCGGGTGACTTCGCCGGCATCGGGCTCGAGGTCGCCGGCGGCGATGCGAAGGAAGGTGGATTTTCCGCAGCCGTTGCGGCCTACGAGGCCGACGCGTTCGCCTTCGTGGAGGGCGAGTGTGGAGCTGTCGAGAAGGGTGGTGACGCCGTAGCGGACGATGAGTCCGTTGGCCGAAAATACAGGTAATGCCATTGAAAAACTGAGTATTACTGAATCCGGGCGTGCCGCCCATCGGGAAATTTGCAACTCTGCAAAACACTCGCGAGCCGGCGAAATTCACCGCAGAGTGTCATCAACGCACCATCTCCCGACGTGCCTTGCAGTCGAGCACCGGAACACTCACCGATGAGTATCAGACACTGACCAGTGTGTCAAAACTACGGAGGCGCGGAGTGCTGCGGCGTTTGGGTGCCGGTCTTAAGCGTTTGCCGAGCGCCTTCACGATCGGCACCAGCCCTGAGGACGAATGCCGACGCTACATCCACAAGTGGCGCGTCATGTCCGACTGATTGTGCTCTATTCTCCGCAAAACATGCGGCGAATACGCACCCCAATCACCGCAACGAACTGTGCCCAAAAGGCAACATGCGCCGGACAATCAATTCATTTCTCTCAGAATGAGCAATTGAGGCTGTTGCTATCGCATCTATACTTTGAATCCATCCATCCATTCGAGGACGGAAACGGACGCATCGGGCGCGCAATTTCCGAGAAGGCGCGCGCTCAAAGTCTTGGCCGTCCGACGCTGACCGCGTTGGCAGCTACGATTTTGAGCAAACGCAAATCGCATTCCCTGGAAACGCCGAGGACGCGAAGAATCCCGACCAGAAACAAAGTGCTCCGCGTAAAAACATTCACGCAGGGCTGCGTGAGGCACTGTTGGTTGCTGCGCTGCTCTGTCACTTTCAATCACAATCAAACAGCGCTCATCTACAAGATTACGCTTGCTCTCCTATGGGAATTATGAATATGGTAGCGACCGTAAGTTCAACAATTCGATCAACCAAGTTTCGTGTCATCATCCAGCCCGTGGTGGATTAGACGCCGCGATTCTTCCAACCAACACAACATTTTGAAGAACGAAATTGACTCTTCAGAGGGAAAACCTCAGGTGTCTGTAATGTCAGCGAAGTCAAACGCCAGCATTCAGCCCAACACAGGTTCTTCCATGCACAATCTAATGACCGTGAAGGAGACGGCGGAATACCTTCGTATCCCGTTGCCGACGGTTTATTACCTCGTCCAGCGAGGTCAGCTTCCCGCAGTGCAAATCGGCGGGCGATGGAGGGTGAAGAAAGATGCCATCGACCGCGACGTGCTGCGTTCCGAGGAGCACGGCCAGCCGACCGTTCTGGTTGTGGACGACGACACCGGCCTCCAGAGCATGTTCAAGCTCTTCCTCAAAAAACAAGGCTTCAGCCGACTGGTCGTTGGTACTGGCAAGGAGGCGATTGCTGCGATGCAAAAACAGAAGTTCGATCTGTGTTTTCTGGACCTTCAACTTCCGGACTTCACCGGCGACGAAGTTTACACCCAGGCGAAGGCCATCGACCCTGATCTCCCGATCGTGATTATCACCGGATATCCCGACAGCCAGATGCTCGACAATATTCTCAAACACGGCCCCGTCACTGTTTTGAAGAAGCCTCTCGAGGTTGAAGGGCTCCGTCAGACGCTCCGGATGATGGGGCACAAGCAACAGGGCTCGAAGGTTGCCTAGCGCGAACCCGCTCGGCGGGTCTGGCCGGTGATTTATTTCGATTATAACGCGACCACTCCCGTCGATCCGCGAGTGCTTGCCTCGATGCGGCCGTTCCTTGAAGAGTTCCACGGCAACCCCTCGTCCATCCATGCGGCAGGCCGCCGCACGCGAGCTGCGATCGACGATTCGCGGGACCAGATCGCTCGCATCCTCGGGGCGAAATCCCACGAGATCATTTTTACCGGCGGCGGTACGGAGTCGGACAATCTCGCCATTTTGGGTCTGGCTCGCCGGCGCGCGGTTGAGGGGCGCGGACGCCATTTAATTACTTGCGCGACGGAACATCACGCCGTCCTGCACGCGTTTGAATGGCTCGCGCTTCGGGAGGGATTTCAAATTACGATACTCCCCGTAGATTCCGGCGGACGCCTCGATCCGCTCAGGCTTGCGAATGCAATCACGGATGAAACGACGCTTGTTTCATTGATGAGCGCTAACAACGAAACCGGCATCCGCCAGCCCGTCGCGGAACTGGCCGCGCTCTGCCGGAAACGCGGGGTGCTGTTTCACAGCGACGCGATCCAGACGTTTGGGAAAGAGCCGCTGCCACCGCTCGGCGCGAGCGACTTCGATGCGGTGTCACTTGCGGCGCATAAATTCTACGGCCCAAAAGGTGTCGGCGTTCTTTGGCTGCGTGGCGGAATCAGCATCGATCGCACGTCACTCGGCGGCAGTCACGAGGGCGACCGCCGCGCCGGAACGGAGAATGTCGCAGGCATCGTCGGCATGGCCCGCGCTGCCCAACTGGCGACGGACGACGCCGTGCTCGCCGAATCCAACCGGCAGCAGTCCCTTCGTGAGCGCTTGTGGCTCGGCGTGCATGCAGTCATTCCGGAAGCACAGCGCAATGGCGCGGCAGAACACGCGCTGCCCAACACGCTCAACGTGAGTTTTCCCGGCGTAGATGGCGAGAGCCTGCACATCAGCCTAGATCTTGCCGGGCTGTGTGTTTCGAGCGGTTCGGCGTGCATGGTCGGGAGTATTCAGCCGTCCCATGTGCTGCTCGCGATGGGCGTCCCGCCGGAGATTGCACAGGCGACCGTCCGCTTCAGCCTTGGGAAAATGACCACTGCGGCAGAGGTGGACGAGGCACTCGTTCGCATGCGACCGGTGTTCGACCGGCTTCGATCGCAATAGCGCAATTTCCCCGCTGGTTTTTTGCGAAGCATCCGCTCTAATGCGCGCCCCAAACTATGCGTTTTCTACTTTCTGCTCTCCTCGTGATACTGCCTTCGCTCTGCGCCATGGCCGACGGTGTCGAGATCCGTCAACGCTACAAGGACGGCTTTCGCTATAAGCAGGTCGTCACGATTTTGCAGGAGTCGTCCGTTTCAACGGGCTTGTCAAATTCCACCACAAAAACCAACACGGCGCTCGATCTTGAGTCAACAGCGACAGCGCTGGAAAAGGGCGCGGGCACTGCGATTGCGGTTCGCTATACAAAAATTGCGATGTCTTTGGAAAGGGATGGCAGGACGTTCAGTTTCGACAGCGGCGGAGTCGATGAAGCGGCGACGAACGGTCCTCTTCGATCACTCAGCGGGGCGATTGGCCGCGGATATGACGTGGTGCTCGATACGAATGGAAATGTAGGAAGCGTTCAGGAAGCGCAGCCCACCGTCGCTGCGCTCGCGGGCCCCAGCCCGACCACCGCCGCACTTTATCGGGACCTTTTCGGGATCGAATCCATCAAACGCATCTTCGAACAATCCATGCTTCGCACGCCGAAGGGCGTGGCTCCGAAGGTCGGCGATTCGTGGCCTCTTTCGCAGGAAATCAAGCTCCCCGGATTGGGGAAGCTGATCTTCACGGGCTCGTATTCGCTGGTCGGGATGAGCGATTTCGACGGTCAGCCGTGCGCGCAGATCGCTGTCTCCGCGACCATCTCCCAGGAGCCGCCCGAGCGTGTGGTTCAGGATCTTCAAGACGACGATCGCTTCGATACTCTATCGCGCCAGATGAAACTGAAACTGCCGGACAGCACGGTGAAAGGCACCATTTACTTTGATCCGGCCATTTCGTTTCCGCGCGCCATCAGCCTTACTCAGGTGCTCAATATTGAGGCAAAGATTCCCGACGGCACCGCGAACGTGATCAAGATGCCGATTAAGCAGTCCATTTCGATCCGACTCGCGGAGATGACCGATGTGCATCCGCAATAGATGCCGGTGCATTTTCCGCAGGCGATTTTACTCACTACATCCTCCATTGCGCGATTGTCTGCCTGCCCGCTGACAAAAGCGGCTATTCCGATTTCCAACACGTAAACCAACCAAGAACTATGAAACGTCTCATCGCATTCGCATCATTCGCCGCACTGGCGATTGCAGCCCACGCAGCCGACCCGCTCCGCGTCTTTATTCGCGCCGGTCAAAACAACCGCGGCAAGGAAGTCCACGCGCATCCACGCTTCCTGGAGGAATGGAAGCCGCTTCTCGCCGAGCGCGGGATGAAAGTGGACGGCGCGCTCGATTGGCCCACGGCAGAGCAGCTCAAAAACACGGATGTCGTTCTGCTTTTCGCGCAGGAAGGTGGCGATGCGACGCCGGAGCAGGAGGCTGCGGTAAATGAATATCTCAAGCGCGGCGGCGGGCTTGTGGTGCTGCACACGGCGGCGGTTTCGATGAAGAATCCCGGCTGGTGGCGCGAGGTGCTCGGTGGCGCATGGAAGCCCGGCACGACGAAGTGGAAGGAAGGCCCGATGGACCTTTACTACACGGAGAATCAGCGGCTCGGCGGTGGGCATCCGATCACGTATGGCGCGTCGAATTTCCATCTCGATGACGAGATTTACTACGACATGGACATCAAGCCCGAGGTCCGCGTGCTGGCTTCCAGCTACACGCCGAAGATGAAGGATGGGCAATCGCTGACGAAGGACGGGAAGGCGCACATTTACGACATTCAGCCGCAGATGTGGGTGTATGAAAATACGTGGGAAGGTGGCACAGGCGTCCCGCCTGTGAGCCCCGAAGGGGTGAAAATTGCAACCGGGACAGTTGCTGCCACCACATCTGCTGCGAAGCCCTACCGCGCTGTCGTCTCCATTCCCGGCCATCAGTTCAAAACATTTGAGCTGCCGCAGTATCGCGCGGTGCTCATGCGCAGCCTTTCGTGGGCGGCGAAGCGCGAGAAGCTCGATGAGTATGTAAAGAAGGACGAACTCGACGCGCTCACGTATCCCGAAGGCGGGCCGCAGCGTCCGGCGGATACGCTCAAAGCGTTGGAGATTCATCCCGACTTCAAACTCACGCTCGTCGCAGCAGAGCCGCTTATCACGAAGCCTATGAATTTTGACTGGGCACCCGATGGCTCGATGTGGGTCGCGGAGACGCCGGAGTATCCGAATGGTCGGCGCGGGATGCGCCCGGATTATCGCGGGAAGGAATGGAAAGACCACGGCGGCATTGACCCGGCACCGGGCGAGCAGGAGCGCAAAGGGCTGGATAAAATCTCGCGCCTCACCGACACGGACGGCGATGGTGTGATGGACAAAAAAGAAGTCTTTTATGAAGGGCTCGATTTGGTCACTGGCCTCGTCTTTCACAAAGACGGCGTCATCGTCACCCAAGCGCCCGACATCCTCTGGCTGCGCGACACGGACCACGACGGCAAGGCCGACAAAGTGGAGAAACTCTACACCGGCCTCGGCACCGGCGACACACACGCGGTCATCAATAATCCGCGTTGGGGCTGGGATGGCTGGATTTACGCCACGCACGGCTACAGCGGCGGTCGCGTGAAGAGCGGCGACGGCGCGAAAGATTTCGGCGGTATCGGCTCGGGCGTTGTGCGCTTCAAGCCCGATGGCTCGGCATTCGAGCAATACAGCTCGAAAGGCGGAAACACTTGGGGACTCGAAATCACCGGCGACAACCGCGTGATGTGGACGCAGCCGACGAGCGGCGAATTGCTGATGCAGACCGTCCTGCCGGAATACGCGCTGGCGCGTGGAAAAATCGGCAAGACGCCGAGCTACAACGTCGTGGAAAAGTCCGGCAAGACGTTCCCTGCGATGCCTTGGGAGCAGATGGCCTACGTGCAAATCGACTGGGTCGGTTCGTTCACCGCAGCGGCGGGCTGCGTCGTGTATGACGGCGGCACCTGGCCTGCGCAGTACAACGGCGACTACTTCACCACGGAGCCGACGATCAACATCATTCACCACGCAAAGCTCACGCCACAGGGCAGCAGCTACACTTTTGCAAAAGAGAAGGGCCGCGAGGAGACGGAGTTCATCCGCAGCAAAGACATGTGGTGGCGACCCATCGAAGTCCGCGTCGGCCCCGATGGCGCGGTGTATGTAGGCGATTTCTACAATCAGGCCGTCATCCACAACGACACGCGCGGCCCGGATCACAACAAGGTCAACGCAGCCGTGCGACCTGACCGCGACCATTACTTCGGCCGCATCTGGCGCTTGGACCACAAGGACGCGAAGAAGATCGCGGTGACGGATTTGAGCAAGGCTGGCGCGGAGGAATTGGTGAAGGCGCTGGAGCATCCGAACCGCGTTGTGCGGATGAATGCACAGCGCCTGCTGGCCGAAAAAACGACCGACTATCCGGTCGGTGGTAAACCATCGTTTCCTTCAAAGGCTGTAATCGATGCGTTGAAGCCGTTGCTCTCCAGCAAGAGCGCGGAAACCCGCATCGCCGCTTTGTGGACCCTATACCGCGTGGGCAACATCATGAACGCGGCGCTCGTGGCGGGTATGAAAGATCCCGACGCGTCCGTCCGCCGCAACGCAGCGGCAATCGCTGAAGCAGCCGGAAGCTATGACTCTACGGATGTCGGAGTAACTGCCGGATTGTCAGATCCTGACGCGCAGGTCCGGCTGATGTCCCTAAGGGCGCTCGGTTCCCACCCGGTCATGGATAGCGAGGCAAAGATCCTCGTCGCTGCGTTCACAAAATTCGACGACGACTTCCAGCGTAGCGCAGCAGTCGGCGCGGCTTCACGGAATCCCGCCGCCGTCATCGCCGCCGCTCTCGATAGCGCCGATGCACCCGCACTCGCGCCGCTCGTCGCCGCGTTGACTCAGAACCTCACCAACCCCGATGACGCCGCGAAGCTCGCCATTGTCCTCGCTGGCAAGCCCGCCAGCGCGGATTCGCTCAAAGCGAGCATCCTCACGGGCCTCGGTAAAACTATGCAAGGCACGCCGGCGATGTCGGCGGAACTCGGCGCAGCGCTGACCAAGCTCCTCGGCAGTGGAGCCAGCGCAGCCGCGCTCCCGCTCGCCGCGAAGTGGGACAAAGCCGGAGCGCTCAAAGGCGCGACCGAAAAACTCATCGGCGACCTTTTTGCGAAGCTCGACGCAGGCAGCGACAACGACCGTCTCGCCGCAGCGCAGAGCCTTCTCGGCCTCCGCAGTGTGAACGACAAAGCGCTCCCCGCCGTCGCGAAGCTCCTCGCCGACGCCAAGCTCTCCGGCGGTTCCAAAGCCGCAATCATCGCCGCGCTCTCCGAGACCGGCGACGCCGCAGTCGGCCCCGCGCTGACCGCGGCATTCGCGACACTCGACGCCACCGGACAAGCCGCCGCATTCGACGCCCTGCTGAAGCGCAGCGAGTGGACAAACGCGCTGCTCGATTCCGTGAAAGCCAAGACCGTCACGCTCACCAACCTCGGCCCGGCCAACATCGCCCGCCTCCGCACGCACCCCGATCCGGCGATTTCCAAACGCGCCGCCGCGATGCTCGAAGAACTGAACCCAATGGCGAAGATGAAAAACGAAGCCATCGCCAAACTCGCACCCGTGGTCGAAGGCCCCGGCGGCGATGTCGCGAAGGGCAAGGCGGCATTCACCACGACCTGCGCGATTTGCCACAGCTTCGACGGACAAGGCAAAGACATCGGACCCGGCCTCACCGGCATGGGCTCACACGCGCCGGCCGAACTGCTCACCGCCATCGTGGACCCAAATCGCGAAGTCGATCCGAGCTTTGTTGCATGGAACTTCGAGCTGAAGAACGGCCAGTTTATGTCCGGTATCATCGCTCGCGAAAACGCAGCGACCGTGCTCATCCGCAGCCTCGCCGGGGAACAGGAAATCAAAACCTCGGACTTGAAAGCCCGCACCAACACAGGCCGCTCGCAGATGCCCGAAGGCTTCGAAGGACTCGGCGCAGAAGCACTCCGCGACATCATCGCCTACATGCAGAGCGTCGATAGCAAAGGCTACCGCACGCTCGACCTGAAGGACGCCTATACAGCCAGCAGCGCGCTCGGCCTTTACGACAAAGCCGTGCAAACGCCGGAATCCGTGCAGTTCAAAAAGACCGGCACCGTCGTCTTCGGCGGCGTGCCATTCAACCTCGTCGCGCCCGAAAAATCCGCGACCGGCAAAAACGTCATCCAGCTCCAAGGCGGACCGAAAGGCACGTTCTCCTCGAAAGACATGCCCGCGAAAGTGGAAATCAAAGTCGGCGGGTTCAAAGCGAACCGCATTCACTTCCTCGGCGGCGTCGGCGGCTGGGCGTATCCCTTCGGCCAGGACACGACGGTCGCGATGAAAGCAATCGTGGCATTTGCCGACGGCACGAGCGAGACGCTGGAGTTTAAAAACGGCGTCGAAATCGCAGACTACATCGCACGCAACGACGTGCCCGGCTCGAAGTTCGCCGAAGGCCTCACCGCCGGACGCGCCCAGGTCCGCTGGTTCAGCAAGCAGCTCAAAACCGCCGGAGCCATCGACAAAATCACGCTCGAAAGCACAAACACCGTCGTCGCTCCGACCACGTTCGCCATCACCGTGCAACTCGCCGATGCCAACGCGCCGCTGCAAAGTGGCACAGGCGTCGTAGTAAAGAGCGGCTCCTCGGGCCCGTTCCTTGTGCCGCGTTCCGCTGACAACGGCGACGCGAACTTCAAACCGCAGTTCAGCGACGAAGTCCCGCAGCCTCCTGCAGCAAGGCCCACAAACGGCCCACGCGTCCTCATCGTCGGCGGCGGTTCGTCGCACGACTTCGTGAAATTCTTCGGCGGCACCGACAAGGAGACGCTCAAGTCCGTGAGCGGCTGGGTGGACTTCACACAAAACCTCAACGGCATTTCCGAAATCCTCGATCGCGTGGACGTGCTCGTGCTCAGCGCAAACCAGCCCATCGCATCGAAGACAAAGAAAGCGCTCATCGACTACGCCAACCGCGGCGGAGCAATCATCGCGCATCACCCCGGCACATGGTACGCGTGGAGCAACTTCCCGCAGTGGAACAAAGAAATCATCGGCGGCGGCACTCGCGGCCACGACTCGTTCGGACCATTCCCAACCAAAGTCGCAAACGCCGCGCACCCCATCACCAAAGGAGTGCCCGCCGAGTTCGAAATCACCGACGAGCTCTACAACTACGTCGCAGACCCGGAAGCCACGCCCATCGAAGTGCTCGTCACCGCGACCAGCCCGAAGAGCGGAAAGACCTTCCCGCAAGTCTTCGTCGTGAAGCACCCGAAGGCCAAAATCGTCGGCTTCACGCTAGGCCACGACG
>JANMGP010000231.1:0-3642 GCA_031374705.1 Verrucomicrobiaceae bacterium
AAGCGGCAGCAGGCTGCCGCAGTCCATAGGCTTCGCCCTCCTGCTCGCCGCAGCCGCCCAAGCCGGCCCGCGCGCTTCCACAAACTACACCGTCGCCACCGACACGACCGACGCGGGCGGCAAGCGCGCCACCAGCGCGAGCTACACGAACGACGGCAGCGCCGGCGGCATCGGCGGCATCAGCACCGTCGCCGCACCCGCCGAAACGCTGAAGGCCGGGTACGCCGCGCAGCTCTACGACGCGACTGGCCTCACGCTCAGCGCCTCGCCGCTCACGGTGAGCGAAGGCTCCACACTCCAGCTCGCCGCATTCCTCGCGCTGGACGATGCGACCTTCCTCGCCATCCCCGCCGCGAGCGTCGCGTGGAGCACGGTGAGCGGACCGATGACCATCAGCGGCGGCGGCCTCGCGACGGGCGGCGCGGTTTATCAAAACACCCCCGCCACCGCGCAGGGCATCGCGCTCGGCCTCACCGGCACGCTCGGCCTCACGGTCGTGAACACGCTGCCGGACAACTTCGGCACGTACGCGGGCGATGGCCTCGATGACGCGTGGCAGAACCAATACTTCGGACTGAACAACGCGGACGCCGCCCCCGGGCAAGACCCCGACAGCGACGGCCAGACGAACCTCTTCGAATTCACCGCCGGCATCATCCCGACGGATCCTACCTCGCGCTTCACGCTCACGCTCGCCCCCGTCGTCGGCCAGCCCACCCAAAAACGCGCCATTTTTTCCCCGCTAGTCGCCGGGCGCATCTACACCGTGGAATACCGCACGTCGCTGACCAGCGGAACATGGCAGCCGCTCACCGGCACGACACAGAGCGACACCGGCAACGAACGCACCGTGACCGACCCCGCCGCAAGCGGGACGACGAAGTTCTACCGGGTGAACGTAACCAAGCCGTAGGGTCCGTGCGTTTGATTTGCCGCGGCACGAATTCCAGCGGGCTGTGGCGTCGTTCCATCGCGCTCCTCAGTTCCGCCGCCGACTCATCATTGGTCGGGCTGGCGGGATTTGAACCCGCGGCCTCTTCGTCCCGAACGAAAAATCGTATATTTCCCCACTTCCGCCATATTCCGACTAATCCCGCCAAATGGCACTTTTTCTCTGTTGAGCCATGAATTCGGCAAATTCCACTTCCGTCAATTCCCGCCAATTTCCGCCCCATTTTCAACCGCCGGGTTTACCACAGGGTTTACCACCGACGGCAACGGGCGGTCCCAGTGTGCATCCTGTCTTCAGAACCATATCCCCTCTCCTTTTAGACGAGAATCAAGCAACGGAAACGACCTGAATCGTCGTAACGAATCCCTCACGAGTCGGAACAAGAGAACGGTATCGCTCCGGAACTGTGCGGATCCATTTGATGGCAAAGTCTTGGATGCCGAGGAGGAGGTCGCGGAGGTTGTGTCCTTCGATTTGGACTTCGTAGGCGGAGAAGGTGATTTGCAATGACTCGGTGCCGCCGGTGCCGAGAGTCAGGCGGGCGGAAATGAGGTGATTGTACGGCAGAAGGTGGATTTCGCCGCATTCGAGTTCGATGCGGAGGCAGGCGGATGGCGATTCGCGCTGCCAGCAGACTGGTGCGGTTGGGGTTGTTGGGTCGATGGATGTTCTTTTCATGGTACAATTGACGTGCGTCGCTTTTGGCTGTTCGTGCTGGGATAAATGCGACGACTGATTTCGAGGCAGACGCGGCGGGCGAATTCCCGGCCTCGTTTCAAACCGTGGAGGATTTGTTGCCGCAGGTTGCGGTTGGACGGACGAGGGAAAACGTCGAGGGCGAGTTCGCGGTGGCCGGCGCGGAGGATGGATGTGGCGAGTTGTGCTTTGTCAGTGGTGAAAATCCGGATACTTTTTCGCCCGCGCGATATTGTGACGTACCATTGCTCGGCGTTTGTCGCGGCGCGGGTGGCGGAGTCGGAAAAGAGAACGTGTTCGACGGTTTTGCCCTGCGAGCCGTAGGACGTGACGGCGTAGCCTCTGGTGAATTGGCGGAACTCGGCAGGGATGATTCGTCCGTCTTCGAGCGTGATTGTTCCGTCTTTGGAAATGCGGGCGACGGAAACGATTTCGCCGTTTGCGAGTTTGCGGCTGTCGGCGCTTGGGGCGTTGGCTTTGATTTGCAGCCGGTCGCCTTGGCTGACGGCGAGGTCACGTGTCCGGCAAATCGTCAGGCGCTCCAAATCCTTGCGCTGCACTTTGCGCAGCTTGCCTGCGAGTTCGAGAACTACCCCCGTCGCAGTGACAGCGACGATCTTGCCACGCGCGTCGCCTCCTTTTGCACGGCGGAGCACCACGACGGCATCGGCTGGGTAAAAACGGGCATCTGCTTTTTGTGCGGTGGTTAAATCGACTACTTCAAGCGCCTGGACGGTTACGTCCTCGCTGCCGAGTCTGCCCGAACTTCGCAGGCCATCACGGATCGCTTCATTGAGATCCCGTATTTCGTTTCGCGTTTGCGATATCACGAGCGCGGATTCGCCGGAGTTCGCCAGCGCCAGATATGCTTCGACGAGTTTCCTGCTTTGCTCGGGGGGCGCGCATTCAGTGATAGCGCCGAGTTTCTCCAGTGCATCAAATGACGCGGATGAGTCGCCGTCTGCGGCTGCTTTGACGGCGGCGCGATACAACGCAATGGAAGTCTTCTCGTCAGGAGTTCGTCCGCGCTTCGGGTCCTGGCGGCGGATGCTATTGAGTTCTGCAGGGCAGATGTCGGCGTAGCGTTCGATGGCACGAAGGGCGTCCGATGCTTCCACCGGGCCGTGCTGGCGGGTGTCGCCGGAAAGGATGATGCGACTGCCGGTTTCGCGCGCGAGTGTGAGCAGGGCAAGCAGTTGCTTGCCGCCGATTTGCCCGGCTTCGTCCACGATAACGACGCTGCCGTTGGCAAGAGTGCCCCGTTGAACAAACTCGCTCACGGTTTGCGCGTTCGACAAACCATCGCGACCGAGGTCGAGCGCTTGCTGGCGTTGCGGAGCGAGGACAACCGACGCGAGCCCCGAAGCGTTGAGCGCATCCTGCATTCGTCGAAGAACATGACTCTTTCCCGTGCCAGCACCGCCGCGGAATAGGGTCACGAAGTCGCGTGATGAAAGGATCTGCGCGAATGCTGGTTGCTGATCGGGTGCAAGGTCGTCGCGGTGCCAGAGGCTGGAATCCGCAAGCTCACGGAACTTTCCGCAGCCGCGTCTGGCGAGTTCGACAAGATTCCATTCACCCGCGAGCACATCTTGGCGAGAAACTTTCCCCGCTTCGGCGCGGAGATATTGCCGGCTTGCGGTTTCGGCTCTCAGTTCGTTGAGGGTGAACGCCGCGCCTCGTCCACGAGCGAGCGCGTGCCTCCAGACTTCGTATTCGAAAACAACGGAGCGCCGCTCAAAGAGATGCTCCTCCGCCCAATTAACCGCATCCACCGCGGTCACAGATTCCATCGGATGGACTTCCGACCTCGTGGATTCCAGCGCGGTGAAATCGTCCGCAGATATTTGGCGCCGCCAAAACTCCCGCAACTGCTCCTTGGGCATCGACGGCAACTTTCGTCTGCGGTCCTTGTGCGCGATGTGCTCGCGGATGTCGGCTACGTTTCCGCTGGCTTTCTCGGCGTGGGTTGCGAGCAGAGCGGCAGTCTTCTC
>JANMGP010000257.1:0-2738 GCA_031374705.1 Verrucomicrobiaceae bacterium
TTTTTGTCGGACATCCTTGGGGCGGCCGCAGTGACCGGGGGGCAATGAATTGAGAGGCGGGGATTGCTGGTGATCATCGCGGGGTCTCCGTTCTGATGCCGCAGTGACCGGGGGGCAATGAATTGAGAGGCGGCATTCCCATTCCTTTGTTACCCAATCACGCGGAGAGCCGCAGTGACCGGGGGGCAATGAATTGAGAGGCGGTCAAAAAGGGCATCTACCAGCCGCTTCAAGCGTATCAGGCCGCAGTGACCGGGGGGCAATCCCGAACCAAGACAAATGCACATAACAGAAACAAAATAGAATAGAGGCCCTGTGACGGAGGGCAATCCCGAACGGGCCGGTATGCGCTCGCTGGGGGGGGATATATAGAGAGGAGTTGCAGTTTCGTTTGCCGGGGCTTGTGCTGCGATCGAGTCGCCTTTCAGGACGGATAGCTGTCTGGGGGGCGAGTTGAATAAGGCTGCTGCCGGATACGCATTCAGGAGCTTGCAATGATGCTCTCGCCGCATACGCTCCGACGTATGAGCTACCTTGATTCCATTGCCCTCTGGCGTGCATTGCCGGAAGAGGAACGGCTGTTGCGGCGTTGGCGGGAGATTCCGCGTCAGGTCGCGGCGAGTATGGCGTTTGAGGGTGAGCCCGTGGATTTTGTATGGCTCAATCAACTTCACCCGGAGGTGCCGCCACCCGCTGGCTCGAAACCAGCCGAGGCGTCCTCAGTTACTCTCAGTTAGCACCTCTTCTCGCCGAACGCGTCTTGCGTGTGCAGGAGCGTGTGGAACTGGGAGTGTTTGGTGGTGTACCGCTGGACGATGAGTTGATTCGTCGTTTGCATGGAGACTTTTGCGGGGATTTGGTGCCGGATTTTGCGGGACGTTGGCGGACGATTGAAGTGCGTGTGGGTATGCATGAGCCCCCTCTCCCTCACGAGGTGCCGCTGAGGATGCGTGACTACGTGCTCGATCTGACAGCGCGGATGGACGGGGCGACGGAGGTCAGTGATTTGCCGGACATGCTCGCTTTTGCCGAAGGACGGCTGCTTTCCATCCACCCGTTTGCGGATTTCAACGGACGCCTGACTCGGCTGTGGCTGTGGGAATTATTGCGGAGGTTGAGCTTACCGCCGGTCGAACTGGTTCCAGTAGGCGAGACCGCTACCACTGAGTATCTCGACGCGTTACGCGCCGGGGATGCTTATGATTTCCGCCCGCTCGCCTTAATTTGGCGGAGACGGCTTGGTGACCGGGGGGCAATGAATTGAGAGGCGGTTCGACGCGGACGGCTTCTTCGATGAAGAAGGCATGACAGCCGCAGTCCAGGCATCGGATGCATCTGGGATTCCTTTTATCGCCTTCACTCTGGAAGCATAGAGCGCCCAACGCCCACCCTCAGCACGTAACTCCATCTCCAAATCGCACAACTGCAACGGACATTATTCACTTTTGTTCGCCCCGCGAACTGCAATTGTCGGGCGCTTCCGCTAATTCGACACCCATGAAACGTCTTTGCATTTTCCTCATCCCGTTGTTCGTCTTCTTACTGCTCGGGGCGACGCTGCGCGGGCAGTTGGTGAATCTCGCGCCTTCCGGGACCGCGACATCTTCTTCACAGGGCTATGGAACGATTGCGGCGGATGGGAATGATGGGAATCGCGATGGTGCTTATGCAAATGGGTCCGTTTTCCACACGCTGAATGAGGCGGTTCAGTCGTTCTGGCAGGTGCAGTTGCCGGGCGTGCGCTATCTCGACCACATCCGCATTTTCAATCGGACGGATGCGATTCAGGGTTCGGTGGGGAATTTTCGCATCATCGCAAAGAACGGGGCGGCGACGGTCTTTAATCAGATCTTTTTTCCATCGAACGCGACCGATAACAACAATTCGCGGGCTTGGGGAACTTCGGCGTTGCGCGGAGTGCAGGCGGATTTTGTGCGCATCGAGCGCGTGTCGCAGACGGTTCCGGCGGCGAATTTCCTGACGTTTGCGGAGTTTGAAATTTGGGGCACGACGACTGCGCCGGACCCGCTCCTCACGCCGGCATCTATCAGTGCGTCGCCGGGCGGATTCAGCACGGTGGCGGCGGATGCGAATGACGGCGACATCAACGGGAACTACAACTCGCCGGGCTTTCCGATCTATCACAGCCTGACCTCGGCGGTGGGGCAATTTTGGGAGATGACGCTGCCGACGGACTATCTCGTGAAGTCGCTGCTGCTCTTCAATCGCTGCGAGGCGCTCACGACGACGACGGTGAAAGTATCGCTGCTCGACGCGGGCGGCGCGACGGTGTGGACGCAAAATGTGAATATCACGGTGGGCACGGCGACGCCGTACAACTTCGGCGTTTTGCTCGCGCCAAATACGGGCGGTCGGAAAGTGCGAATCGAGACGCTCAATGCGGAGTTTCTCGCGCTGGCGGAAGTGCAGGCTTTTGGCACGCCGCTGGTGGTGAGTCCGCCAGTCGTGGTGAATGGCGCTGCGTCTGGGATCGGCGCGAGCACGGCGACGCTGGCGGCGAATGTGACGAGCACGGGATTTCAAAATCCGAACGTGAAGATCTATTACGGAACCGTGGATGGCGGCACGACTCCGGGCAACTGGGCGTCAGTCGTGGACCTCGGCGCGCAAGCTGGTGCGGCGAGCGCGGCGGTGACTGGGCTTTCGCAAAACACGGCGTATTTTTTCCGGGCGTTTGCGCAAAACAGCGGAGGCACGGACTGGGCGGATTCGTCGGC
>JANMGP010000259.1:0-5102 GCA_031374705.1 Verrucomicrobiaceae bacterium
GGCACACCGACTATGGGCCACAAACCGGCTCGCACAGATCCTTATCAACTCGTCACAGACACAATCATTGCTCACCTCGAACGCGGAGTCGTTCCGTGGCGCTGCCCTTGGAATCGCTCCACCGGCAGACCGCGAAACTTCTCCACCGGACGTGAGTATCAGGGCGTCAACGTCCTGCTGCTCGGCATCCAACGATACGCTTCACCGTGGTGGCTCACATTCCGACAGGCGCAAGAACGCGGAGGCGGCGTTCGCAAAGGCGAGCGCGGCTCCACCGTTATGAAATGGGGACGCCACAATCGCACCGTGAAAAACGGCGACGGCACCGAGGACGAAAAGAAGACTTTCTTCCTCAAAACGTACTGCGTTTTCAACGCCTGCCAAATCGACGGCATCCTTTTTCCGGCAACGGAAGAAGCATCGCAGGTCGATTCAAAAGAGCGCATCGCACGGGCGGAAGAAGTCGCACGCAACATGCCGCAGCCGCCGACCATCGTCGAAGGCCGCAGCACGCAAGCAAGTTATCGAGTTCGCGCAGATACCGTGCAGATGCCTGCGCTTGAGCGGTTCGAGCGAGCAGAGGATTATTACCTCACGCTCTTTCACGAACTCACGCACGCGACCGGACACGCCTCGCGGCTCAATCGCAAAAGCGTCATCGAGAGCGACGGATTCGGCGGCGAAGTTTATTCGCAAGAGGAACTCGTTGCTGAAATCGGCGCGGCATTTCTCGGCACCGAAGCGGACATCATCCGCGACGAGCACGAGCAATCTGCGTCGTATCTTCGCGGCTGGCTCAATGCTCTCCGCGAACCCGACGCACGGCGTTGGATTGTCCAAGCGGCAACACAGGCCGGACGCGCTGCGGATTACATCCTTGGCCGTTCACTCACATCACCCGAAGTGACATCCGACGACCGTCCGCAGTCCATCGTCGCGGAGGCGTTCTGTGGTGAATGAATCAGCGGGCCTTTCTTCACGGAGAGGCCCGTTTTCCCAATCCGGTGGTGCGCAGAATAAACCGCATTTGTTTTCACGGAGTCATTTTCACGACTCCGGCAAACGCGGCTTTTACTGCACATCACATATGATTCATTCAACCGTCGACGAGCCACCACCGAGCCCGTCACCACACGCGAAGTTCCCACTCGGACGAGTAGTCGCCACACCGGGCGCACTCGCCTCCATGAGCCCGGAGGAAATCGCAGAGGCCATCCGCAGACACGTCTCGGGAGATTGGGGAGAACTCGACCCGCACGACATCGCCGAAAACGAACTCGCCCTCGGCGAAGGGTTCCGATTGCTCTCCGTTTATCGAACGAAGGCAGGGGAGCGGTTCTACATCATCACTGAAGCCGACCGCTCAGCGACGACAGTGCTTCTGCCAGACGAGTATTAAAACAAGAGGCTGCTTCCAAAATCGGAGGCAGCCTTTTCCCTATTCCAAACTACGCCACACGAAGCAACGGCTGTAAAGAGCCGGACTTTCAATGGATGGTTCCCGGCGCGAAACACCCGCTCACTCGGAATTGATCAGATTGCTCAATAACGCGACGGACAGCACAACTCGCGAGCCGGAACTCCAACCGCGAAAATACGGCCTTGTTGAGCCGTTTTTTAGATTCATGTCGGGAAATAAATATTGTTCGACATGCAATCATGCTGCCCTCTTTGCGTCGTTTTCGGTATTCAAACACGCATCTACGAACGCGACGAATTGCGGGTCTTGAAATACCTTTGAGCGCTCCCAAACTTCGCGCGGAATTGTTCGTGTGAAAAACTGTCGGATGTCGGCACCGACAGCGTCGTCATCGAATTGCATCCCGAGATCGCGAGCTTTGAACGCCGCTCGCAGATGCAATATCAGAATGTGAATGAACAATTCCTCTTCGTGTGAAATTGGCTCGAATTGAAGATTCACCTTTGGCACAAGCACACGCGCCAGTTCCTCGCGTTCATAGAGCTTTGACCAAATTTCGCGGTGCGCGTTGGTCAGCGTGAACAGGTTTTCGATTCGCCGTTCCTTCGTGTCTTCGCGAATGGAATGAACCGCAGTGAAAACACCGACGAGGATACTCGCCGTTTGCAGCAACTCGAACCAATGCGCACTGAGCCATTCAGGGATGAACATCCCCGAATTGTAGCACGAACTACCTTGGCGAACTAAATGCCGTCGGGGATATCCGACTTTGCAAGCACGAGCGTCTTGCGCGGAATCTTGATGATGCGCTCGTCTGGCCCGCAGCCCGCGCCGAACTTGAGTTTGCCGATTGCGGAGTCTGTGATGTCCACGCCGATGATGGCGAAGTCGCCGTCTTCAAGTTCGAGGATGTCAGGGCACCCCTGCAATGAAGAGGTCTGAGCGCCGTTTGCGTGTGGGTCTGGCCCGATGCGTCGAATGATATTCATAGGGCGCAAAGATTTACTATAGTGCAGTCCTTCGTCAACGAATTTCTCCCGTAAATTGTAAGGCGTGCCAAAACTCGCGACTCGCGACCTTATTCATTCCGCAGTCATCGCCTCGCTTCAAAAGCGACGCGAAGAACTTGGTTTGTCGATGACCCAGGTCGCTGAGAAGTCCGGCCTTTCCCTATCGATGATTTCGTTCGTTGAACGCGAAATCCGCAAGCCAACGCTCGCCTCGCTTCTCCGCATTGCGGAGGCACTCGATGCTGACCTCTGGAAACTTCTTCGCGATGCGACGAAGACCACCGGAAACTGATTGTCCTTTATCAAGGACTGCCGCTATCGCCCCGGCAAACGCATCTACATACATGGTATGTAGCCCCGCGCGAAATCCGAGCGACTGATTCGCGGCGCAACGTCCGCGTTTACTGGCTCCACAAAGGTTGTCGGCAACGCCCGACTTCGCGCGATTTCCTCCGGCTATCGGGTTTACCTCCATTAACCATTACGGCACACCAAATCACGCGAAGTCGGCCGCACCGGGCTATCGTCCTACCGACAACCTTTGTGGAACTACTTCCATAAAGGACAACCTCGCTATCGCGACCGCCCACCCTACCGGGCGGACGAAGCTTTCGCGCACAGCGCGGGCTATCGCCACTACCTCGCCGGACTGAAATCGCGCCCCGCATTTTGTCCCCGTGTCGTGCTCGCAGCGATTTTGCGGCACCGCGTGTCGTCTGGTAAAATGAAAGCATGACAGCCCCTCGACATCCTCGCTTTCAGCGGGCAGGAAATTTCCCCGCTATGGAACTGACTCCGCGTGACGCGGAGATTCTTCGACTTGTGCAGCGGCATCGGTTTTTGCGTTCGCATCAACTCGGTGCGCTCATTGGCGGGAGCCGACAGCAACTCCTTCGTCGTTTGCAGTCGCTCTATCATCATGGGTTCGTGGAGCGACCATTGTCGCAAATCGACTACTACCAGCGCGGCGGCTCGCAGAGTATGGTCTACGGACTCGCCAATCGCGGTGCCTCGCACCTCGCGCGAGCTTATGGGCGCAGCATTCCCCGTATGGACTTTAACGCTCGCAATCGCCACACCACTCGCCTCTTTCTCGAACACGCTCTGATGATTTCCGAAATCATCGTCGCCCTCGAACTCGCCGCTCGCAGCATCCCCGGCGTCCGCATTTTGCATCATGGCGAGTCGTCGAAATGGAAAATCCCGATGCGCGGAAGTGCGCCCGTCACCGTCATTCCCGATGCCCTATTTTCCATCGAACTCAACGGCAATTCCATCCTCTTTGCACTGGAAGCCGACCGAGGCACCATGCCCGTGCAAAGCGCGAACCGCCTCCGCAGCTCCATCGCCCGCAAGCTCACCGCCTACGAAGCAAGCTGGCGCGGAAACATTTTCCGACAGCGATTCGGCGCGACGCGGGTGCAAATCCTCACCATCACCACGAGCGCCGCGCGGCTCGCATCCATCACAGAACACGCCCGCTCGCAGGTCAGCGCCGCCGGGCTTTTCCACTTCGCCACACTCGCGCAACTCGCCGCTTCACCCACGCAATTTCTCGCCGCGCTCGTGGACTGTAAAACGCCCGCGACCGCTCAAACGATGTTCGAGTTCGCACCGCTGCCCGCCACGTAATTTTCAGGCATCGCAGCCAGTCTCCATTACCTCATCCGCTCGCCCTCGTGCGTTGTTGCGGGTGGAAGCAATTCGCTTCGGAAAAAACCTCACGCCAAGCTGAAAAGACACGGCAGCGCGGCGCGATGTTCCCTCCGAATGCAGGAGTGGCGGCTGGCTCCGGCACCATGAATCACCAAAATTTAACACACATCGGCACACGCGAAATTTGGGGCGCACAACACCCCGTGGTTCTTTCGCTGCCCGACCGCCGCCAACACCTCTACATCATCGGCAAAACGGGCTCGGGAAAGACAACGCTGCTTCGCAATCTCATCATCCAACACCTTGCCGCCGGACACGGCATCGGCCTCATCGACCCACACGGCGACCTCGCCGAAGAACTCCTCGATTGCATACCGCCCCACCGCGCCGACGACCTCGTATATTTCAATCCCGGCGACCTCGAATTCCCACTCGCCATGAACCCACTCGCCAACGTTCCCCCCGACGAACGCCATCTCGTCGCGAGCGGCATCGTTGCTTCGTTCAAGAGCATCTGGCGCGACTCGTGGGGGCCTCGACTCGAATACATTTTATACAACGCCATCGCCGCCCTGCTCGATTGCCCAAACACTTCCCTACTCGGCGTCAATCGAATGCTCACCGACGCCACCTACCGCCGCAGAATCGTCGCCAAAGTGCGCGACCCATTCATCCGCGCATTCTGGCTCGAAGAATACGAAAACTACGAACCGCGTTTCCAGCGCGAAGCCATCGCCCCGATTCAAAACAAGCTCGGCCAATTCCTGCAAAACCCCGTCGTCCGCAATATCCTCGGCCAAGTGCGAAACAAAGTGAGCATCCCCTTTGTGATGAACACCGGACGTATCTTCATTGCGAACCTAAGCAAAGGCCGAATCGGAGCCGACAAATCCAGCCTGCTCGGAAGCCTGCTCACCACCCAATTTCAACTCGCCGCAATGTCCCGAGTCAACCAGCCCGAACAATCACGCCGCGACTTCTTTTTAATGATCGATGAGTTCCAAAACTTCACCACC
>JANMGP010000299.1:0-10273 GCA_031374705.1 Verrucomicrobiaceae bacterium
TTCCGCGCAAAGGCCGCTATGGGCCTCGCGGAGTAAAGCGAAAGATGTCTGGCTACCCCATCCATCGCTCTCGTGGCCCGACTCTGAGGCGAGTTGTGACCGAAATTCACAGAAAGCGCATTAAGTGAACAGTATTGGGGCTAAGCCCCGTTTGCCGCGTCAGCGGCAACCCTGGCTGCACCTTCGGCGCAGACGGGGCTTAGGAAAGCCCCGCTCCCACCCGATTTTCGCCCTTTGTCAACAACCCGGATAAGCAGGGATCATTCAACCTAAAAACCGCAGTTAGATATCGACGGACGACCCCGAATGACACGCAAAGAAGCACTTGGAACCACGACGCCGCTCATCAAGCGAGTGAAGGCTCCGATTCTCGGACTGTCGGAACCCCCTCCCGCCCTCCCGCATTCCCGCCCCTACACCCCGGGCCGCGTCGCCGAGCCTGTATTGCTCCCCGCCTCCCGGCCCTCGCCGTTCTTCGTATACACCCGGTACGTCCCCGACTGACCCGGTGCTTGATGAAACGTATTCGACAAAAATTCCAGCGGCCCGCCCAGCGGGATCGTCCCCAGATCATTCTCATCCTCCACCGAATACTCCAGCCCCGGCACCCCGCGCACCTCCAGCTCCGACACACCCGCCGGCACCGAGCCCTGCACCACGATCTTCGCCTTCTGCGCGCCCACATCAAACGTCACCACAATCTGCACCGATGGCGGCGGCGAGCCCTGCGGCGGAGTCAGCGCCGGCATCGAATCCAAAATTGCATGCCCCTCCGGGAATTTCTGCGGCAACACCGAGCGGTAAGCCTTCATCATCTCATAAAGCCGGTCCTGCAAATCATTGCGCATCTCCCGCGCCAGCTTCAATTCCCCCTCCAAATCCGTCACCGCCTCATACCGATGCTGAAGCCCCGGCACCTGCGGCGGGTCATTGGGATTCGCCCCCGGAATCCCATTCAACAAAGTCAAAAAATTCGCCAGCGAAAAATCTCCCTCCAGAGTGACAGGCAGCGCCATCCCCAGCAGCGTATCCGCATTCATCGCCGTCCACACCTGCCTGATGCGCAACATCGCATCCGTAAAAACCGACTGCGTATCATCCACCTGAGCCAGCGCCACCAGCGCACGCTCATACCGGCTCCCCGGCGCATTCCCGCGCACCGCCTTGTGAAACTGCACCGCCCGCACAATCAGCGCCGACTTGATGTCCTCCAGCGCCCCCCGGGCCAGGTCCCAATCTACAAGCTTCGTAGAAACCAGCGTCCGCTCCGCAATCAACAAATCATACCATTCCTTGAAAGCCGCCCGCGTCACCGGAGTCGTGGACTTCGCCAAAAATCCCGCCAACACAATCTTATCCCCACCCCCCAGCGCCGTATTTGCATCCGCCCAGTGATGATAAAACTGGAGCCCGACATGAACATAAGAGGAAGGTCCGGAGATGCCGATGGTAGCCATATAAAAGAGAGGTTAAATGGTTGATTTCATCGCCCTCTACCGCCCGCCTCGCGCGCGAGCAAGAAAAATCTTCATCCAGCATCGAAATATTTTTCATCCTCCCCTAAACTCCGCAGAAAATCCTCCGGATTCCGATAATCGATTTAGTCATTCCGATCGTCATTCCAGTAATTCCGATAAAAACAATTGTCATTCCGATCATCGATCCAGTGACTCCAAAGCCAGATCCAGCCATTCCGATGACCGCTTTTTGCATTCCGACAATTGATCCATCTATTCCGATAGTCGATCCAGTCATTGCGATAGTCGATCCTTCCAGAGTAACGACAATCGGAATCACAAAATTGAATCGACGCAAGGAAACACGCTGCTTCAAGCCAGATACCAACTGACGCAATAAAGCAAAAACACCACCCCGGCAGAAACACCCCATCAGCAAAATCTCCATACCCGCCTTCGCCAACCATCCACCTGTCCCGGCTGAAAGCTGAAAGCTCCCCCGGAGCGGGGATTTCCTAATCCCCGTCCCCTTGTAGCGCGAAGCGCGCAAATAGAGAACCATGTGCCCCTCTGAGCCCTGCGAAACAGATTGGGCGCTGCGCGCGGGGATTAGGAAATCCCCGCTCCGATTTACATCACGCTGTGGTCACGCCCATCCACGTTCTCACCTCCAAACAACCCCGTTCAAAAACCCACCTGCCAGACCCTCCGGAATCACCACCCCGCCAACCCGGTCCGTTGAGAAACCGCGCAAGCGCAAAAGTAGCGGGGCCGTCCCGGCCCCGAAGGTCCGACTTCTCGGAAAAGGCGCGCAAGAAGCCTGTCGAAGGCGCGGAGCTTCACCATTTGCGCCTGCCGCGACGCGCCAGCCGGGGCCGGGACGGCCCCGCTACTTTCGCAACCACGCCTTATGTCAACAAACCCGCGATTTTCCGCCCTCGACAGAGAACCCCCGCCCTGCTCCACTCGACATCCGCAAACCCAAGAACCAATATGCCAACTCCATATGCCAACAACACCCTCCGCGTTTGCGGGAGAGTAAGATGTTAGGCGTTCTACGCGATGTCACCACAGATCAATAAAAAATGAAAACAGCCCACTTAATTCTACTTTTCGCCAACGCAGCACTCTTAGGTTGCTCGAAGGCTCCAACCGGAGATCAAGTCAAACCAGACTTATCGACCAACACGCAGGAAGTGAAATCCACCAACAATCCATTGCTTACCGAGGCTCTCGCCCAGACCGAGCCGCTTCTAAGTACCAAATGGTATAACGAAGGCGATTCCTGGTTCACGTTGAACCAGTATGGAGGCAGCGCGATTGTTCGTAGTCCTCTCTACATTCAAGCACGCAAAGTAACATACGATTACCGGCCCGGCATGCTGAGCGATGCTGACAAGTTGAATGGAATCGAGTGGCGCGGCGATATTTTATATCGCTACAACCTCTACCGGACATTCGATCCCGCAACTAGCAAGTGGAGCAACTGGAACGACGGAAGTCTGTTTAATTCCAATATGCCAGAATTTTCACTAGTCAGGAAGCGCGGGCAATGGGAAATCAATGGTGGAAACCCTGACATATACGAGAAGCCGTCAGCCAAAACGATTTCTACTCTTCCAAAATAGCTCGTCTACACAAAAACGCCTAAACTTTTCTGAAAAGCCGATAATGAACCACACGCAAAGAATCACGCGTTCCCTTAGTCGCGATCCTGATCCTTCTTCTTCCCCTGAGTCGTCGTTGTGGTTGTGGTGGTCTTTTTAGTCACGACGGGTGCTGGTCCTTCAATGACTTCGACTTCCCGCTTTTGCACAGCTTTCGGAGTCGCTTTTTTTACGACTTTCTTCGCGGGCTTTTCAACGACGGCCGGCTTGCGCCGCTCGGTGACCTTCGGTGTCACCTTTTCCTCGACGACAATTTTCTTCTCTTGAGTGATCGGCGCGGGGGTTTTGATGATTTCAGTTTCAGTAGTTTCGACGGTAACGGGCACAGGGACTCGACGCACCACAACCTTTCGGGCAATCAACCCTTGAGTGGATTTGGCGTAGGAAAGTGTCGCCGAGATTCCCGCCCGTACACTTTCGCGTGGCACGTCTTTGCCTGTCTCGTCCATCCACTTAGTGACGTCCGTAAAAAGATACTGCACTGGCTCAGCAGTGGTCTCGTCACGCATGGCGACGAAGCCATCGCCGAAATGGGAAATCTTTCCAGTCACTTCTATCAGCACTTCGGGCGGCGGCACGGTCGGCGTTACAGTCGTGGTCGTGATTGTCTCTTGAACGCGGGCAACGGGAGGCGTCATCGCCGCTTTCACCATCACCTTTGAGACAATCGCTCCGTTTTCGGCCTTGGTGTAGTAGAGCATGACCGGCGACCCCGCTCGCACTGTTTCACGCGTCACCACATTCCCTTTTTCATCCACCCATCGAGTCGTGTTCGAAATGCGGTACGGCACGGGAGCACCCGATGGATCACTTCGAATCGCGATCGTGCCGTCGCCAAATTCCTCAACGATTCCTCCGACTTGGATGGGCTGTGTGATCACTGTTACAGGAGGCGCTTCGCGAAGAGGTTCCTGTGCGAGGACGAGAGGAACGCACAGGGTGGCGGCAGCGACGGCGAAAATGGTTTTGATCTTTTTCATGCGAATGTATCGCAGTGAAGGAGAGACTTGGCCGTTCCTCGCGACAGATTAATATCAGTCACTCCCCCGCTCACGGGAAAAAGGGACGACGGCTAGACGGCTCCGGTGGAGCGTTTGCCGCTGATGAAGCCCCAGGCCATGCCGATGAGCAGGCCGACGCCGTGGGCCATGTTGGCGACGTTGGGGATGAGGCCGACTGCGCAGATGGCGAACCAGAGGAGCATGGACTGAAGCATGACGCGGTCGAGTGTCCATGCGAGGAAGCGGTCGTGCTTTCCGCGCATCCAGAGGAAGCCGAGAAGGGCGTAGTTGACGCCGGACATTCCGCCGAAGGAGGGGCCGGACCAGAGGAGTTGCACGTAGTTGCTGAGGATGGCGGAGACGACGACGAGGATGCCGAGGTAGAGGGCACCGAAGCGGTTTTGGATGAAGCCGCCGAGGTCGCGCAGCCACATCATATTAAAGACGATGTGGAGCAGGCCGAAGTGGACGAAGATGGGGCTGATGAGACGCCAGACCTGGCCCTTGCGGACTTCGGGGAGGGTCGGGTCCACCATAATGCGGAGGAGGTGTTTCGGGTCTTCCTGCGCGCTTTGGATCGCCTTGAAGGCATTGACGACGTCGGTAAAGCTCTCGATTTTGGGTTTGCGGAATTCGGTGATCTGGAGGGCCTGGCGGAGCTCCAGGCGCTGGATGGCTTCGCCCTCGGCCATCGGCGCATCGGGGTCCAGGCGCTCGGGGAGGAAGCCGAGGGAGCCGGCGAGGATGGTGGCGATGAGGGAGAGGAGGCCGAGGACCATGGGAAGCCAGGCGAAGGCGGAGTAGTTGCGCTCGTAGCCGAGGCGTTCGCGGTTGATGACGCGGGATTTGCGGCGGGCGTCGGCACGGGCCTCCTCGGCGCGCTTTTGGTCGGCGTTGCCGGCGGCGTCGAACGCGGCGGCGGCGGGGTCGGTTAGAAAGGTGGTGAGGTGGGCCCTGGCGGCGTCGAGCTGCGCGTCATCGTGGACCCAGACATCGAAGGCGTCGGCTTCTCCGGCTTCGACGGTGTTTTCTATTTCCTGAACGTAGAGGAAGTCGCCGAAGCGGTAGGCTTGTTCTTCTGTGGGAATGGTCCCGATTTTGCGCATGGGGCGTGGAGTATCAGGCAGGTGCTGGTTCGCCAAGCGCGGCGATTTTATCCGGCAAGAAGGGCGGCGGAATCGGCGTCGATGTAGAGCGCGGCGGACGGGTGGCGGCGCATGATGGAGGCCGGGCACGCGGTGGTGATTTCGCCGCGGACGGTGGCGAGGACGGCCGGGGCTTTACGGGGACCGGGGACGGTGCAGATCAAGTGGCCGGCCCGCATGAGTGCAGGGATGGTGAGGGTGATGGCGTGGGTGGGGACATCGGAGAGGGCGGGGAAGCAGCCGTCGTTGACCTGTTGCCGGCGGCAGGCGTCGTCGAGCTCGACAATCTTGACGAGGGCGGGGTCCGCGAAATCGGCGACGGGGGGATCGTTGAAAGCAAGGTGTCCATTTTCGCCGATGCCGAGGCAGCAGACGTGGATGGGGGCTTCGGCGAGAAGGGCGGAGTAGCGGGCGCATTCGGCGGCGGGGTCCGCGCTTTCACCGGCGATGCCGTGAAAGGCGCGCGGGGTGATTTTGGAAAGGACGTGCGAACGCTGGTAGGAGCGGAAGGTCTGGGGATGGTCGGCGGGAAGGCCGAGGTACTCGTCCATATGGAAGATGGTCACGCGGCTCCAATCCACGGACGAGGCGAGAAGCACGGCGAGCGTCTCATTTTGCGAAGGCGCACTGGCGAGGATGATGCGGGCGGCGCCTTCCCTCGCGATGGCTTCGGAAATGGCCCTCGCGGCATGAGTGCCGGCGCGTTCGCCCATGGCCGCGCGGCTTGCGGAGGTGATGATGCGGAGAGTGCCGGCGGTGAATTCGTGCATGGAAAAAGGGGTGGTGGGCAGTGAGGGATTCGAACCCCCGACCAACTCGGTGTAAACGAGACGCTCTACCGCTGAGCTAACTGCCCGTCGCGCTCTTTACTCGCGTACTGTGACCGGCATGCCAATCACAGAATGCGCAAAAAAGTGCTCGGCCATGAAATAAGGGAGCCGGACGCATCCGTGCGAGGCCGGATAATTGGGAACTTTGCCCGCATGCATCCCGTAGCCGTTATGAAAGCGCATATAGAAGGGCATCTTCGCTCCGGCGAAGGAGCAACCCTCGGGAACCTTCATTTTACTGAGGTCCGCGTCGCTTTTCACAGTGCCGCCGCCGCCGTCCACGATGGTTCCGTAGAGGTTCGACTTATGATGACGGTCCTTTTGGGTGACCTTGTATTCGCCGGGAGGCGTGTTGAAACCCTTCTTGCCGCTGGAGCACTTGGATTCGCCGACGAGCTCTTCGCCTTTGTAAAAATACGCGCGCTGCTCGGACAAATCGACGACGACGCTGGACGCTCCGTTTACGCCATCGCCCTTCCACCAGCCGACGGGCTTTGGTGTGGGTTTCGCAGGCGGGACGGGCGCTGGCGCCGGCCTCGGATGCGTGACGCAGGCACCCAGAAAGGTGGCGGCGAAGAGTCCAACGATGCATGAATTGAAAAAACGACGGGCGGTCATATCGGCGCGGAGAGTAGCGATTCTGCGGGATTTTGCAAATGCTTCATACGTTTTAGCGGGACGGTGCGCGGGCAGAATGGGCGTATTGCAATGTCTTCGGGCCCGGTTGAAAGCCCGGTGAAAACAGCCGGGCGATGCACGAAATCATGCAATGCGCTACAAAAAGTTTGACGCACTGCCGCTGCGCCCGCTTCACTCCGCCCGCTCCCGAAGACCTCGGGAGCATCTCCTTTTCACCAACCAGCAATGTCCAAAGGCAAAGTAAATATCGCGATCGTCGGCCTCGGCTTCGGAGCCGAGTTCATCCCAATCTATCAGTTGCACCCCAATGCAAACATGTATGCGATCTGCCAGAGGGACCCGAAGAAGCTAAACGTTGTGGGCGACGCGTTTGGAATCGAGACGCGCTACACGGATTTTGCAGCACTGCTGAAGGACCCGAAAGTGGACGCCGTCCACATCAACTCACCCATCCCGGACCATGGCTGGATGAGCATCGCCGCGCTGAAGGCAGGCAAGCACGTGAGCTGCACCGTTCCGATGGCCACGAGCATCGAGGAGTGCAAACAAATTGTCGATTTGGTAAAGAAGACCGGCCTCCGCTACACGATGGCCGAGACCGTTGTTTATGCCCGCGAGTATCTTTTCATGAAAGAACTGCTCGATACCGGCAAGCTCGGCAAACTGCAGTTCGTGCAGGCCAGCCACCAGCAGGACATGGACGGATGGCCGAATTACTGGCCCGGTTTGCCGCCGATGTGGTACGCCACGCACTGTGTCGGCCCGGTCTCCGGCCTCATCGGCGCCCCAGCGGAATACGTCTCGTGCTTCGGCTCGGGCACCGTTCGCAAGGAACTCCAGAAGCACTACGGCTCGCCGTTTGCCGTGGAGACCGCACACATCAAATACAAAGGCAGCGACGTCAGCGCACGGATCATCCGCTCGCTCTTCGACACCGCCCGGCAGTATCGCGAAAGCATCGACGTCTATGGCGACAAGGCCTCCGTCGAATGGCCGCTCATCGAGCACGAGCCGCTCGTGATGCACACCGCCAAGCTCCCCGAGCCGAAGATTCCGAAGCTCGTGAAGACGCCCGATTTTGCAAAGCGCCTGCCCAAGCCGATCCAGCCGTTCACGACGGGCGGCGTCTATGGCGGCAGAGGTAAGAAAAGCCACCGGAGCTTCGTGCAAGGCGCCGGCCACGGCGGCAGCCACCCGCACCTCGTCCACGAGTTCGTCAGCGCGCTCGTCGATAACCGCGAACCATTTCCAAACGCCAAACAGTCCGCGAACTGGACCTGCGTCGGCCTCTGCGCCCACGAATCCGCGATGAACGGCGGCAAGATCATCAAGTTGCCGGCGTTCACGCAATAATGTAGAGTCCGAAAATGTCTGCAACCGTCACACTCAACAGCATCCTGAAAATCGTGGATCAACTCGCGGAAGAAGACCGCGAGAAGCTCTTTCGCAAGATTCGCGAAAAGCGACGGAAGTTGTGGTTGAAAAAACTCGAAGCCGATGCGGAACAAGCGTTGAAAGACCACCGGGCCGGGAAATTGAAGTCGCTCTCTTCTCCGGAAGATATTCGCGCCTTCATGGGAAACCTGAATCACTCGGATGAAGCATGAGATCGCACGTGAATTATCGTATAGCGCTTCGTTTGAGCGAGCCATCCGGCGGCACATCGGTCGTGACCGGAAGCGCCAATTGTGCATTTTTGAAACTCTTCTTCAAATGATCGAAAATCCCAGGGCACCGAAGCTTGAAACGCACTCTTTACGTGGTTCGAAAAAAGGTCTGCTGTCGTGTTCATGCGGGTATGATTGCCGGATAATTTTCCGCATTGAGCCGGGTCTAAAACCAAACACCGAGACCATTATTCTGATCGATGTCGGCACACATGACGACGTTTACTAAAAGCCTTCCTCCCTTCCACAAACAAACAACCAACACACAAAACCCTACCAAAATACATGTCAGCACAATCTGAAGGTATCGCACCAAATGCCAACCGGCTCCTATGGGCCGGATTTATGGCAATTCTCGCCGCAGGCGTCGGCTTCGGCGTCCGAGGAGGCATCCTCAACGACTGGTCCACTCAATACGGCTTCACCCAGACGGAAGTCGGTGAAGTCACAGGTTTCGGCCTCGTCGGATTTGGCGTCGTCATTCTCATCGGAGCCGTACTCGCCGACTTTATCGGCTACGGCAAATTGATGATCTCCGCATTCATCTGCCATTTCATCGGCGCGGCATTGTGTCTGGCAGCAACGCCTGTATTTAAAACAAGCGGCAAAGAAGGAGCCTATACCTGCCTGAAATGGGGACAGATCGCCTTCTCCGTCGGAAACGGCCTGGCAGAAGCAGTCGTCAACCCGCTCGTCGCGACGCTTTACCCAAAGAACCGCACTCATTATCTGAACATCCTCCACGCAGGATGGCCGGCGGGTCTGGTGCTCGGCAGCCTCGCCTCGACCTTCATGGTCGGCAAGACTCCCTGGGAAGCACAATGGGCGTTGTTCCTCATCCCGACCGTGGCCTACGGCGTGATGTGCCTCGGGCAGCACTTCCCGAAATCGGAAGCGAGTGAGAAGGGTGCGAGCTTTGGAACGATGCTCTCGGAGTTTGCGGCACCAGTGCTTCTGGTGCTTCTGCTGATCCACGCGATGGTCGGCTACGTCGAACTGGGAACGGACTCGTGGATTGGCCAGATTACCGGCAAAATCATGGAGTCGCCGCAGAAAGGTCTTCTGCTCTTCGTTTACACATCTGCCCTGATGTTCGGACTTCGTTTCGTCGCAGGCCCGATTGTTCATAAAATCTCACCTCTCGGACTTCTGTTCGTGAGCGGGCTTCTTGGATTCGCCGGACTCCAACTCCTGAGCAACGCGGGAACGGTGCAGGCCTGCGTGATCGCGGCGACCGTTTACGCCCTCGGAAAGACATTCCTCTGGCCGACGATGCTCGGCGTGGTCTCGGACCGCTTCCCTCGCGGTGGTGCCATCACGATTGGTGCAATCGGCGGTGTTGGAATGCTCTCTGCAGGTCTCCTCGGCACCCCGGGACTCGGTTACAAACAAGACCGTTTTGCTTCCGAATACCTCGAAGGCAAATCCAAGGAAGCTTACGCGACATACAAAGCCGACAAGCCAAGCCACTTCTTGTTCTTCAAGGAAATTACAGGGCTCGACGGCGCTAAAAAGGGCGCGGTGCTCGATGAAAAAGACGAGTCCAAGCTGACCGCCCAGCAGAAGATCGATAAGCCACTCATCGTGGAGGCCAACCTGCACGGCGGGCGAAAGGCACTGGAGATCACCTCTTACGTGCCGCTCGCAATGGCCGGGCTCTACCTCCTGCTCCTGCTCTACTTCAAATCGATCGGCGGCTATAAACCGGTGCATTTCGACGAAGAGAAGAGCGCTTAAATCCCGCGATAACTAACTAATTCGAAGACGGGGCACGGTTCACGCCGTGCCCCGTTTTGCGTCTTAAGGGGGCGTGCCGCGCGGAAAAACAAATTAGGGGTGGACCGCCCCTGCACGGGTCTTGCTAATA
>JANMGP010000332.1:0-19701 GCA_031374705.1 Verrucomicrobiaceae bacterium
GGTCGTTGGTGACGATTCCGGCGCGGCGCAGGACGGTGATTTGTTTGCTGATGTTGGTGGCGGGGACGTTTAGTCGCTGGGCAAGCTCGACGACTTGCAGCGGGCCGGCTTCGACGATGGCGGCGAGCATTCGCCAGCGGGTGTGGTCGGAGAGGGCGGTCAGTAGGGCGGGCATTGGGATCATGGTGGTCAGTGGTCAGTGGTCAGGAGTCAGGCGCTTGGCGGCTCTGCTGCTTTACGCGGTTTTGTCTGTTGGAGGGCGGTTTTCTCAGGGGGAATGGGCGAAATCAAGCTCTAAACGGAAGCTTCACGGCTCTAGTAATCGTCTGTAGGGCGCTAGTAGTCGCGTCACAGGCTCTAGTAAGCGGCTGTAAGGCTCTAGTAGGACGCTGCGAGGCTTCAGTGGAACATCTACGGCTCTAGGAAGCGTGTATGCGGCTCTAGTAGTCGTCTCACAGGCTCTAGTAACCTCGTTCGCGGCTCTAGGAATCCTCTCTCATCCTCTCGGAATTAGCGCCGCTGCGCTGCGGATGTTCTCACTTGCGCTCCACGAAACTCGCAGCCGGTGTTGCGCTATTTTTTCGCGCCGATGAGCTTCAGCGCGCGGACGGCTTTTGCGGCGTCTTTTTCGTCGTCGAGTGCGAGGTAGGCGATGAATTTGCCGCCGATGATGGAGGCTGAGAATCCGCGGAGATTGACGGTTGCCATTGCGACGGCGCGCGTGAGCTGTGAGGCGATGCCGGGTGCGTCGCTGCCTTCGACTCGCACGGAATGCAGTGCTTCGGTTTTGAAGAAGCCGGCTTGTATCGCGGCCTTCGTTTGTTTGACGCCTTTGAGCGGGGCCAGGAAGACGACGCCTTTGCCGGGCTCTTCCAGCGCGCGCCGCGCCATGATGAACTCGAGGTCGGCACCGGCTTTGTGCAGCGCTTCCAGTTTGTTCGCGAGGCTTGCCGGTCTGTCTTCAAGGCTGGCTGCCCACATATCCACTCGTGTGATTTTGAGTTTCATATCGAAGTTCCCGTTGAGAGTTTGGTCGGAGGGTTTCGGTGGGAATTATCTGCCGTTGCTGCGGGGAGGCAACGCTTTTTCCTGCGTTTGTGGTGCGTGCGGGGCGGGGGAATGAAAACTAAGAAGAGCGGGCACTCGCGATTCACAACGGGAGTATGTTCCGTCTGCTTTTGTTCATCGCTTTTTGCACGGTCGCTTTTGCGGCGGAAGTGCCGTCGTTTCGACAGGACGTGCTTCCGCTGCTGACGAAGGCGGGGTGCAACTCGGGCGGGTGCCACGGGAAGCTGTCGGGGCAGAATGGATTCCGGCTTTCGCTGCGCGGGTTTGCGGCGGAGTGGGACTATGACTGGATCACGAAGGACGTGAACGGGCGTCGGGTGAATTATGCGTTTCCCGAGCAGAGTCTGCTGATCGACAAGGCGTGCGGCGGCGTGGTGCATGAAGGCGGCACGCGGTTCCGCAAAGGCTCGCGCGAATGGCAGACGCTGGTGGATTGGATCGCCGGTCGTGCGCCCGGTCCGCAGGCGGAGGAGCCCGATGCGACGAAGCTGGAGATTTCCGGCGGGGCGCGGACGATGAAGCCGGGAGAGACGCAGCAACTCGTGGTGAAGGCCGTTTTCGCCGATGGCCGCGAGCGCGATGTGACCTGGCTGGCGCAGTTCTTTTCCAATGACGAGGGCGTGGTGCGGGTGAAGCCGAACGGCTTGGTGAAAGCGGTGCGTCACGGCGAAGGCGTGGTGCGTGTCCATTTCCAGACGCTGGTGGCGGTGACGCGGTTTACGATGCCGTTTGAGAACGATGTCGCAGGCTCGGATTTCGCGACGACTCGCAACGTGCTCGATGGGCCGATTTTTAAGAAGCTCGCCGATTTGCGCATCCCGCCATCGCCGGCAGCGGACGATAGGGCGTTTGTCCGCCGCGCGTATCTCGATACAATCGGAACGCTGCCGTCGAACGCGGAGGTCGAGTCATTCGTCGCGGATGCCGCGCCGGACAAGCGCGAGCGGCTCGCTGCGGAGTTTGTGGAGCGGCCGGAATGGCTGGACTACTGGACGCTGCAAATCGCCGACATCCTGCAAAACCGCCGCGAGCGCGACCACGATGTGCGCGGGGTGAAGGGCGTGCGGTCGTTCCACTCGTGGTTGCGCGGGGAGCTCGCCGCCGGGAAATCGTGGGCGGATATTTCGCGGGCCGTTTTGCTGGCGAAGGGGGATGTCGTGGCGCAACCGGCGGTGGGATATTTCACGACGGTCGTGGGTGAGATGAACCGCGTGGAGGAAAGCGAGCTGCCGGATTCCGTTGCCCAGAGTTTTCTCGGCACGCGAATCGGCTGCGCGCGCTGCCATAATCATCCGCTGGAGCGTTACACGCAGGACGACTTTTACCACTTCGCCGCGTTTTTCGGAAAGGTGTCGATGAAGCGCGTGAAGCCCGAGTCGGGGCTGACGGAACTGGAACTGATGACTCGCGATGAACGTGAAGCGCAGAAGCGCGTGGCCGAGGCCGAGGCGAAGCTCGCGGAAGTTTCATCCGCGGAGTTCGCCGCAAGCGGGAAGATGACGTGCGAAGAGATCAAGAAGCAGATCGAAGAGCGCGGAAAGAAAGTCGCTGAATCCACGAAGCAATTCGCGGAAGCGCAGGCCAAGCCGCCCGAAGCTTTTCAGCCGCGCACGAATTTGAAGCTCGCGCCGCAGACGCTCGACCGAGCTGTTTGGAAGCCGGAGCTCGGTCGCGATGCGCGGGAGCAGTTTGTGGATTGGATGCTGGGCTCGGAGCAATTTAGCGGCGCGATGGCGAACCGCGTTTGGAAGCATTTTTTCGGAACGGGACTCGTGGAGTCGGTGGATGACTTGCGTCCGAGCAATCCGCCGAGCAATGGCGAGCTGTGGGCGGTGCTGAATGGGGAGTTTCGCAAGGCGAACTTCGACCTTCGCCACATCATGCGGCTCATTCTTACAAGCCGCGCCTACGGTCTCTCGTCGCAGACACTCGCCGGCAACGAATCCGAGACGCGCTTTTACTCGCACTACTATGCGCGCCGTCTGCCGGCGGAGGTGTTGAGCGACGCGATTGCTTCCGCGACCGGCGTGCCGACGAAATTCGACGGCTATCCGCTCGGGCTTCGCGCCATCCAGTTGCCCGACCCGCAAGTGGGCTCTTACTTCCTGTCGCTCTTTGGGCGCAGTGATCGTGTGACCGCCTGCGCCTGCGAGCGAAAAGGGGAGGTGACGCTTCCGCAGTTGCTCCATTTGCACAACGGCGATGAAATCCAGCGTCAGATCGCTTCGGGCGACGGGCGTTTGTCCGCCGTTTTGAAAGACGCCGATGACCGCGCGGCGACGGACGCTTTGTTTGCGCTCTCCATGCAGCGCAAGGCGACAGATGCGGAGTTTTCTGCAATTCGCCCGCAGCTCGTCGCGAGCACGCCGCAGGAACGCACTGCTGCATTTGCCGATGTTTTTTGGGCTCTGCTCAACGCCAAGGAATTCGCATTTAACCACTGACCACCATGCTCGACTTCTCACTCTCGCCAACCCGTCACCGGCTTTGCTCCGGCCTTTCGCGACGCGATTTTCTGCGCATCGGTGCGCTCGCTCCGCTGGGGCTTTCATTGCCGCAATTGCTCGCTTCCGAGAAGGCCACGGGGAGCAAAGCGCGGGCGAAGTCGGTCATCCTTGTTTATCTCGGCGGCGGGATTTCGCATCACGACTCATTCGATCCAAAGCCGGAGGCGGTGGAGGAAATCCGCGGGAAATACAAATCCATCGCGACGAATGTGCCGGGGCTGAACGTGACCGAGCTTCTCCCAAACATGGCGAAGGTGATGGACAAAGTCGCGCTCGTCCGCGGCGGTTCGCACGAAAACGACCATCATGAAACGGCGACGAACTGGGTGCTCAGCGGGCGCTTTGGCTCGGCGTTTGGCGATCATCCGGCCATCGGCGCAGTGGTCGCGCACGAGACGGGGTTCAGCGGCGCCGTGCCGCCGTATGTCGCGATTCCGAAGAATCCATCGTTTACATGGGAGCTTGGCCGCAGTGTGTGGCTCGGCGGGCGCAGCGAGTCGTTTAAATGCGGCAATCCAAACGAAAAGGATTTCCGAGTGCGCGATCTCTCGCAGCCCGCGAGCGTGACTGCGCAAACTCAGGATCGACGTCGGACACTGCTGCAAGCCGTGGACAGTCTTCAGGCACAAGTTCATGCCAACGACCAGATCGCGACCTACGATGAATTCTCGCAAAAAGCCGCGCAGATGATCCTGGCGCCGGAAGCGCAGGCGGCATTCGATATTGGGAAAGAAAACGACAAGCTCCGCGACGAATACGGGCGATCGGAATTCGGGCAGAGTTTGCTGATGTCGCGCCGGCTCGTGGAGTCCGGCGTCCGCTTTGTCACCGTGAACTACGGCGGGTGGGATCATCACAAAAAGATATTCGAGGGGCTCGATAAAAAGATGCCGGAGTTCGACCAGAGCTTCGCGCGCTTCATCCGCGATATGGACGAACGCGGCACGCTGAAAGATACGCTCGTTGTTTGCATGGGTGAATTTGGCCGCACGCCGAAGATCAACAAAGACGCGGGCCGCGATCACTGGGGCCGCGCTGGTTCGATGATCTTCGCCGGCGCGGGAGTGCGCGGCGGAAACGTCATCGGTGCGACCGATAAAAACGGCGCATACGTCACCGACCGTCCAGTGCGGCCTGCGGATGTCGCGTGGACGATTTACGACGCACTTGGAATCGACGCGAATCGCGAGTTGATGACGCCCGAGGGCCGCCCATCGTTCATCCTCACGGAAGGCGCACCGGTCCGGGAGCTCTACGCGTGAGCCGCCGAATCGCTGTTGCATTTCTTCTCTGCGCTTTCGTCGCCGAGGCGCAGGAGAAGAAGATCGAGCCACCGCGAGTTATCGCGATTTCTCCCCTGCGGGCGACGCTCGGCGAGACGCAGACGCTGCGATTGCGCGGAATGAAATTGAAGGACGTCACGGAAGTGCGCTGCACGCCGCCACTCGTATTGACGGTGAAGGAAAAGAAAGACGCCGCGCCGCCGAATGGCTTGGAGGCAAAGGACGTGGGAGATCAGGAACTCGCGGTCGAAGTGAACATCCCCGCGGATTTCAGCGGGACTAAAATCGCGCTCGAAGTCGTGACGCCTACCGGTACGACGTCGCCGCAGGATTTCCCGGTGATCGCGAAGGATTCTGAGGTGCGCGAAAAGGAGCCGAACAACGGCTTTCGCGAAGCGCAGCCGTGGGACGCAGCGAAACCGATGGCTGGTAAAATCGATGGCGACAAAGACGTGGATGTCTTCCGCATTTCAGCAGTTGGCGGAAAGTCGATGGCGTTTCAAATCACTGCGGCGAGTGCCGGTTCGCTGCTCGATCCGATCCTCTCTATTTTTGATGCGGACGGGCGCATGCTCGGAAGCGCCGACGACAACGCCGGCGGGCGCGATGCGAAGCTCACCCTCACGCCGAAGACCGACGGCCCGCTATTTCTCGTGGTGAGCGACGCGCACGATCGCGGCGGTTCCTGGCATGAATACTTGCTGCAACGCGAACTATGAAGAGCGAAGAAGTGTTTATGTCCATGGAGGGTGTGAGTAATTCGGGAGACTTTGAGCAATGGAAGCCGAAGGCTCTGGACTGCGGTGAGCATCACCGCTTTTTGGTGCGTCGTCTGTCTGCGATACCGCTCAAAGCGGCGATTCTCGCCGCAGTCCAGAGCCTTCGGCGTTCAAAGCTCGGGAACCCACTTTCAATCCCACCCGTCCACGGAAGACAGGTATTTCTTCCGTGGATGTTCATTTGTGGTATTTGGATGACGCTTTGCAGCGCGGCTTCCGAGCCCGTCAGTTTCTTCCGCGATGTGCGACCGATTCTGCGGGTGAATTGCATCGGCTGTCACAAGCCCGGCAAGACGAAGGGCGGGCTCGATCTCACGACGCACGCGGCATTGCTCAAAGGCGGAAAGACCGGCGAAGGATTGAAAGTGGGACACGCCGATGAGAGTGAGCTTTTCACCCAAATCGACGGCACCGAGCCCGAGATGCCGAAGGACGCCGACCCGCTCACCGCGGATGAAGTCGCCACGATCCGGCGATGGATTGTGGAAGGCGCACGCGACGACACGCCTTCCGATCCGGGTGCCGCGCATCATCTGTCTTCGCCTCCGGTTTATCGCAGCGCACCCGCGATCGCGTCGCTAGCCTGGTCGCCTGATGGCGGAGTGCTGGCTGTATCCGCCTGGCACGAGGTGATTTTGCGCAACGGCGATGGAGAGCAAGTGCTCGGTCGGCTCGTCGGCGAATCCCCACGAGTCGAATCACTCGCGTTTTCGCCAGACGGGAAGCAACTCGCAATCGCAGGCGGCGCGCCTTCGGAATATGGCGAAGTTCAGATTTGGGATGTCGCCGAAAGGAAGCAGACACGCTCAATCAAAGCCTCGACCGATTGCTTTTACGGGATCTCATGGTCGCCGGATGGAAGCCGCGTCGCAGTGGGTTGTGCGGATAAACTCGTGCGCGTTTTCGCCGTCGCAGACGGAAAGGAAGTCATGCGTTGCGACAATCATATCGACTGGGTTTTCGCCACGGCGTGGAGCCGCGACGGCGCGCGGCTGGTCTCCGCGAGTCGGGACAAAGCAATCAAGCTCATCGACGTCGCCACCGGCCATCTTGTCGATGACATCGCGCAGCCACGTGAACCGCTGCTCTGCGTGGCTCGTCATCCATCCGAGGACATGGTCGCGTTTGGCGGCGACAATGGTCAAATCCGCCTGCACAAAATCGCGCCGCGCGGCGGACGACTCGCCGAGGGAGACAACAAAGAGGAAAGCACCGTGCGCGAATTCGAGCGACTCAACGGCGCCGCCCACGCCATCGCTTTTTCGCCGGATGGAAAGCTGCTCGCAGCCACCGGAGCGAAAGGCGAGACGCGCATCTGGACGACGGACGATGGAAAGCGCGTCGCACAAATTCCTTCGCCGGGAGTCGCGCTTTTCACGCTGGCATTCACAAAAGACAGCGCACAACTCGCGACCGCGGGAGCCGACGGACAACTCCGCTTTTACGACACGAAGACCGGCACGCTCGCAAAGACGCTGGCTGCCGTGCCGATCGATTTAGCTGTAAAGTAGCACCGCGTCATTGAGCGCGTGATGCGAGAAATGTACGGATGTCCGCGAGGGCGCGGTTGCGGCGGATTTGAGTCGCTCGCCAGTCGGTGTCTTCGCCGGTCTGATCGATGACTTCGAGATATCCGATGGCTTCCCGCGCTATAACCCCGGGCGAGGATGCAATTCGGACGAGTGTGGGCCACGCGCCAGGACCGAGCGCCGCCATGTAACCGGTGTCGAGCCGCACCTTGTCTCGCTCCCAGCGGCCGAAATTATACTCCGCGACGAATGCGGCGACATCGGCGAATTGAAGAACGAAGAAGAGTGTGAACGTGCTCACGACATTCACGCCGAGCAGCCAGTTGAAGCTCCGTCGTTTTGCCACGAACCACAGCAGAAGCAGGAATCCCGCGGCGACGAGCGCGAGGAAGCAGCCTGCGTAAATGCGCTTTTCGGTGAGCGTGTAGTCCTGCGTGTAGAACTTCAGGCGCAGGAAGCTGCTTGCGATGAGCGCGAGATTTTGCAGCACCCAGATGTGCGAAAACCACTTCAGCCAACGGCGCGTCGCGACGCGGTCGTCCTGCTGGAAGATACCCGCGATGATGATGGCGGAGAGAACGACGGCGAGCATGGTTGCGTTTACTCCTTCGTGGACGAGTTCCGAGCGGTGGATGCCAACGGGCAACGTGTGGTGTTTCCACAAATGCATTCCATCAAGCGTGTTCACGACAAAGAAAAGCCCGTTCAGTGCGAGGATTATCGCGCCGCTCTGGAGTGCCGCGAGATTGAAGTCGGGGCGGGGGAGTCGCGGAAGTATGCGAGTCCACCACCGCGGCGAATCCGGCGCCGGTGTTCCATGAAAGATGCCGAGTGCAAACGTGGCGACGATTCCCCATATGAAAATGCGTGCTGGAGTGAGGTCGATGAGTTCCCACACATTGGTCGCGCGGGATCCGAGTGACTCGATGAAGTTTGCGAACAGGGGATTTCCCGCTGCGAATACAGCGGTGAAGATGAGCACGAGGACTACGGCGGGACCGAGCACCCATGCGGCTTTCGTGAGGAGCCCGGCGACATTGTAGCCGGGAAGCCGGACTTCCCCGAGTGACTCCGTCGCGGTCACTCCGATCCGGAGCCAGCGGACTGGCGAAGTCACGAGCCCGAAGCAGACTTCCGAAATACGTGCCCAGAGCGAAGTCAGTTGAGGATGGAAGACACACCCTGCGAGAACGATGACGAGGCTGGCGCTCGCAAGGACGTTTGAAAGGGATGTCTGAATCGCGCTCTGCACGACGCAGGCGCTCAGGAGAAGCGCCGTGATGACCGTAGCTGCGCGCGGCCTCGTGCGTCCGTGTCGCGATAGAACGAGTGTTCCAAGGCCGCCGAAAAACAGCCCGACCGAGAGCCCGAAGTGCCCGCTCCAAAACAGCAGGTCAAAAAGCGCGGTCGTGAGCCCGACCGGCCCGAGCACCGAGGCCAGCCGTCGGAGAGCGGTAAATGGAATGGCGTGTTCGGGTGAAGTGGCGTCTGGATTCATGCCGCATCCTCCGTGCGTTTGTGGTTTTCGTTCATGCTTGCTGTTCGTGATACGGAGCAAGTCTGTGAATCTTTCACGTTTTTTGCAGAGATGCTCTGAAGCCTCGCCATGACTGCTGCAACGGTTTCTTTGAGCGTGCTGGTGCCGGCGGTGACGCCGACGTTTTCCGCGCCGTCGAGCCACTCTTCGCGCAGTTCCTCCGCGCGGGTGATGTGGATGGCGCGGCGGCCTGCGGCTTTCGCGGCGGCGACGAGTTGGAGGGTGTTGTTGCTGTTGTGTCCTCCGACGACGACGAGTGTGTCGCATTCGGCGAGCAGCTTGCGGAGGGCGTTTTGGCGGTTCTTGGTCGGCTGGCAGACGGTGTCGCGGAAGACGATTTCGCTTGATGGAAAGTGCGCGCGGAGTGCGGCTACGATTTCCTCCACGCGCTCGATGGGCTGCGTGGTCTGCGAGACGACGCCGTAGCGCGGCGCTGTCGGCAGTTTGGAAAAATCACATTCGTTTTCGATGACGACGGCAGTCGGAAAGTCGCCGACGAGGCCCTTCACTTCGACATGCCCTCGCTTTCCTATGACGACTGGCTGCGCCCCAAGATCCACGAGCAATCGGAGTTGATGATGCGCATGTTTCACGAGCGGGCAGGTGCCATCCGCCACGCCAAACCCCGCACTGCGCCACGCCGAGCGGGCTGCATCGCTCGCGCCGTGAGCGGTGATCATCACTTGGGGCGTCGGCGCGTCGCCGGGCGAGTCGAGCCGCCCTTCGCGGACGCCGAGCGAGTCGAGTCGTTCGCGGACGACCGGATTGTGGACGAGTTCACCGAGAATGGTGAGCGGTCCGGTTGCTGCGAGTTTTTCCGCCTGAGCAATGGCGTCGCGGACGCCGAAGCAAAGACCGTAGTGTTCTGCTAGTTGTATTTTCATAGAGCTTTGTATGGCAAAGTAATTGAGCAAAATAAGGGGTTAATTGAACCAGCAGACATACCAGTGCTCACCAACCTTGATTGCACCATTCATGCTGCCGCCGAACATTTCCCGGATTGGGGCGAGATTCGAATCATAGTAGTTTTCGCGGGTGATCTCATTGCTGCGCATCACAATTCCCGACGGATCGTAAACCTGCCCAAGCCAATTCCCGTGACCCGAATTGCAAATGCAAAAGGCAACTCGTTCCGGTGGTCCGGCTTCGTATCGAATGAAATCAGTGAATCCCTGTTTGCCAGATTTCGTATCGAGTATCTCCTTAAGGTGGGCTGCATAGCTTTGGCGCAATATAGCGAACCGAATCCTGAAAAGCAGCTCTGGCGGTGTGGCGAAGAACGCAGTATTCGAGGAAACGGCTGCGGTGATGCAGAGTACCGCGAAACTTCGGTCACGTTTCCACTGCCAAAAGGCAACCAGCATGAACGAAAGACCAATTAGCGGAAAGGCTCCCCAAAGTCCTATCAGAATAAAAATTGAATAGTTGAGTGCATCAAATTTAAAGGCCGAAATGATTGCCGAACACGCGACTATCGCGATTGTCGCAACTACGAATCGCACGGTTTCTCGACCGCGAAAATTGATGCCACGAATTAAACTCATGTCGTCCTCCCTGCTTTCACAATGCTCTCCAACACCGCGAGGTATTCTGTGAAAGCCGCGCGACCTTTCACTGTGAGCGCGTAGCTGGTTTGTGGTCGGTCGAGGTGGACTTCCTTGATGATGGCGACGTGGCCGGCTTCGTGGAGCGTGCGGAGATGGGTGACGAGGTTGCCGTCGCTCATTTTCAACTCCGCCTTCAAGTCCTGAAACGGCCAGCTCGGGCGCGTGGCGAGCAGGGTCATAATTCCCAGTCGTCCGCGCTCGTGGATGAGCTTGTCGAGCTTGTCGAAGTCAAACATTGGATCAGCTAAAAGCGCTAAAAGACGCGAAAGTTCGGCGCGTGCAGGCTGCGGTTTTTTTAGCGAAATTTCGCGCCTTTAGTTGTCCATTCATTGCGCGTGTTTTTCGCTGCTGCGCGGCCAGGTGCACGCAGCGTAGATGAGGTGGAAGCCGCCGAAGGTCACGGCCATGAGGATGTTTCCGTACTGCCATTCATTCAGCCCGAGTTCCCGCTCGATGCGAAAGCCGATCGTGGTATTCGCAAAAGCAAACAGACCGAACAGGAGGAATGTCCATCCGAGATAAACGAGGGATTTTGGAGCAAAGTGCGTGGTCGCCAAAAGTCCGAGTCCATGGAGAACAATCCACGCGAGGGGGAGCACGACATAGGGCATGAAGAATGGACTCGTGGCTAAACACACCGCGACAATGCTCACGACTCCGGCCATGAAGTACGACGGGAGGAGCGCTATGAGCGCCATCTTCATTCCCGGCGAAATGAATGAATCACCGCGTCGTCGGGCGTCGTTTCGGATGAACAGGGCGTTGGCGAAGGCGGTGATTGCCAGCACGGCAAACCATGTTCCGAAAAACGCCATGTTGCGATTCGGTCCGGCGAGGCTGGTGACGTTCAGGGCGAATCCAGCGACCGTTGCGAGAAGACCGCCGACAAGTGCCGTCGGTGCGGAAATCGCCCGATAGACGGTCGCTTTTTCCATGAGGGAACGGATGATGCGGAGGTGTTCTTCGGCTTCTTGGCGTTGCATAACGAGGCAGACTTTGTGGGGCAAAGCGTTGCTTTGCAAGACAAAGTTACACAAAGTTTGCGGAAAGAATCGGTGGGATAGTGGCCATTGCTTCGCTTCTCCCCCCATTCGGGGCATGGGCGGAAACCGGGGCAGCGGTGTTTTTTGAGAGAACGGCTCAGTAGGTAGATTCACGGCAGGCAACTGGATGGCTGGCCGACTATGAAACAAATGGACATAACGTGGACATAACGCCATGGGCTCGCCCCGGATAGCTTCGACTCCCGCAGCTTTGGGCGTTTTCTTTCGTGCCGGAGTGCGCGTGATTTTCACGCCCAGAGCTTCCGGTCGAGCGTGCAGGATCGTTTCCAGAACTGTGCAGCCGAGCGAGTATCTGCTCTTCCATGCGTGAATGAAACGGGGCTCCCACGTTCCCAGCAAACAGTTCAGCGCTCAGAGCGGTAAATCGACCGTCTGGCTTGCCATCGCGTCAAAAGTAGATACTGAGAATAGGCATGAGCACCGCGAAAATCTTTCGGCACGGAGGTAGTCAGGCAGTCCGCCTGCCTCGGGCCTTCCGCTTCGAGGGCAAGGAGGTTTTGATCGAAAAGCATGGCGACGAAGTTGTGCTCAAGCCCATGCCAGCGCAGAAGTTTTCCACGTTTACGGAGATTGGGAAGTTTCTCGCCGAGAAGTTTCCGGATGGTGACGACTTTCCCGAATCACCCCCACGCCCCAAAAAGCATGAGCGCCCCATCCTCGAACTCTGATCCGCTCCTTCGGTGAAGCCATCCTTTCTCCTCGATTCCAGTGCGTGCATCCCGGTGCTGCGCAACAAAGCCGGTATCGGAAAACTACCCGACCCAAAGCTGACCGGCATTCCTGTGATCGTCGCCGCTGAACTTTGGACCGGCGTGAAGAAGAACACGGATACCCATCCGCATCACGCCGCGCGGCTCGAAGCGTTTCTCGATCTCTTTGTGCTCGCAGACTTCGATCTCGAAGCCGCACTGCACTACGCCGATATCCGTGCCACGTTGGAAGCGGCTGGCAAATCCATCGGCCCGCTCGACCTCCTCATCGCCGCCTAAGCCCGCAGCCTCGGAGCCACCCTCGTGACATCCAACGTAGCCGAGTTCAAACGCGTCAAAGGGCTGAAGATTCTCGGGTGGAAATAGCCTGCCGTCTCGCTGTCTCGCGCACGTAATTCCCCGAACTATACAGCCGCGCGAAAACCTGCTCTTCTCCGCGACATGAAACGGAGCTCCCACGTTCCCAGCAATCAATTCAGCGGTCCCGGTGGTAAAACCACCGTCTGTCTTGCCATCAAGGTGCGACTGCCGTAGAATCATCCCCATGCCTCCAAAAACGAAATCCACAAAACACAGCAGCACTTCCGCCACTGGGTTCGATGTCGTCGTTTCCGGCGGATCTCCTGTCTGGCCGATGACTGCGGTGCGCTCCAACTCATCCCTTGCAAACCGACGACACCCGGCAGGTCGCGAGCGAAGCGGGGCACAACACAGCATTCCTTCATCGGATAGCCAAACCACAGGTCGTGAGCGAGGCGAAGGACAATATGTCCGGCTTCGTCCTCGCCAATGGCAGTATTTCAGACGACCAGTCGGGCGATGGATGCATCGGCATGCGCGAATTAGAAACGTCATAATTCCTCGACCCGAACATCGCCGCCCACTAGATTTATTCCGAATTTGAAAAAGCCCATTGCAATTGACCTATTCTCCGGCTGCGGAGGTCTGACATTAGGATTGAAGCACGCTGGTTTTAGGATAAAAGGCGCTGTCGAACTCGACCGCCTTGCCGCAGAAACTTACAGGGCCAATCACAGACGTGTAGTGGTCTGGGAAAAGGACATCACCACGCTCACGGTTGCGGCGGTCATGCGTCGGTTAAATCTGCGCCGTGGCCAACTCGACCTTCTCGCGGGCTGTCCACCATGCCAAGGGTTCTCACGGATGACTACGTTGAACGGCAGGAGAAGTAGTAACGATCCCCGCAATGACCTGATTTTCCAGTTCCTTCGCTTCGTGCGAGGACTTCGTCCAAAGGCAGTGATGATGGAGAATGTACCTGCACTTTCCCGAGACCAACGCATCGAGGATGTCGTCACTGAACTTGAGTCCATGGGCTATATTTGCAACCGAAGCGTGCTGGACGCAGCTGACTACGGGGTGCCGCAGCGCCGCCGCCGCTTCATTCTCGTCGCTGGCCGTGGCCGGGAAATTCCGTTCGGTCGCCCTTCTCGTCGGAAGCGAACCGTAAAGGACGCGTTTCAGCAGCTTGAACAATGCGTGAAAACCGACCCGCTTCACAATCTGCCGGAGACGCGCAGCGATAAAGTTAAAGCATTGATTCGGCGTATCCCACTCGACGGCGGAAGCCGGATGGACATGGGCGATGAGCACCAACTCGATTGCCACCGCAAGTGTGACGGCTTCAAGGACGTTTACGGTCGCATGGCGTGGAACGACGTGTCCCCGACCATCACCGGCGGCTGCTGCAACCCCTCAAAGGGCCGGTTTCTGCACCCAACGAAGCACCGCGCCATCACGCTGCGCGAAGCCGCCTTGCTTCAGACCTTCCCCCCGCGCTACATCTTTTCGCTTCAACGCGGCAAATTTCCAGCCGCGCAGATGATTGGGAATGCGCTCCCACCGGAGTTTATTCGGCGGCATGCAGAGCAGATTTTTGATGTGCTAGCTCAATCACGGACGGGGCGGAGACCAACATAAGCGATGTCCTTCACCACAGCCAAAGCGAACCTCGTCAACTCCAAACAACAGGCATTGGATTCACTAATCGTTGCTTGGACGAGTTCCGGCGCGGTAGCAAAGCAGGCGGCAGCGAATCTCCAAAATGAGCGCGGGATCGAGATTGACAAACTGGAGCGCTATCTCGGTGAACTCGCCGAGCGCGCTCCGCAATTGTGCGTTGCTACCCCCAGAGCAGAATTCGAGCAGGTTGGAAAGCCATTCAGGCTAGCCGGTCACGCGGCCACTCCTTGGAAAGGTGTGATTTTCGGACGGGCGATGCTTCTTGAAAAATACGCGCGCTACGTTTCCCCTGAGCTGGACAAGCTGTGCTATACGGACACAGCGGAGATAATCCGCGCAACGCTGCGGAAGCTTGATGGAATGGATGAGGCCGCAGCGCCGCCCTACCTCAGGGGATACCTTCAGGCCATTAGGCAGACTTCGCTTGGTAAAGGTGCGGTTTTCGCGATTTTCGCGAAGCCTGCAAAGACAGGGCTGCGACCGTGGCGCGCGCCAATTCCTAATGCGGACGCCATTCGTAGCAGCATTGCTCTTGGCGAAGACGACGAAGGGAAAGACTACATCCTCTTCGCGTACTGCCTGCCTCCGGGGGTTTTTCCCCGCGTTCCGACCACGGCCAGTCCGGGATGGTTTTATCAGCAGTGGTTTCGCCCCAACGACTGCGCCGCAACTGACCTCCATGGATGGACCGAACCGCTCACGCCGGGATTCGACCGGCAACCGGAAATCGTGCATGAGGAGATCTCAGGTACAACGGTTGTTTTCCCAATTCACATAGCGACCGCATGACCAAACAAACACCAAACAGCTACAAACCGGGAGTGGACCGATTGGAGGACATGAACAAGCAAGCGCTCGTGGCTTGGCTTGAAGCCGAGTTGCGGGGGCAAATGCACATACTTGCGGGTAAGGAAGAAGACTACCCGGTGCAGGCGATTGTTAACCACCACCCGTATCTCTCAATCGCCACGCAGCGACGTGTCGGAGATGCGCTTGAATCGCTCGTCCTTGATTGGCGGAAAGATTTGAGCGCGTGGCCCGAAGCATCGGTTCGCGCGCTCCTAAGTCTCGTTGCGGAACTCGGGGTCGAGGGCGCGAAGCGCAAATTACTTCCACTGGTATCGGACAGACGGGTGTGGGGCCAAATCGCGGTGCTTCAGCCTGCCGTGCTGCGTGCCTTGGCAACTTTGTCACTGAACGAAGACCGCATGTTTTGGAGCCAATTGCCACAACAATACCCCGAATTCGCAGGGATGGCGTTCCAAGTATTAACCAGGATCGCCGCAGACGACGCGTTGCAACTCTTGAGCCGCATCCCGGATAACGGCATCGCTGTCGGCAGCGTTGCACGCACCCTCCCTGACTTTCTTTCGCAGTTCTCGCCGGAGCGCACAATTGCAATTCTGAACCAATTGGCCGGTGCGATTGCGAAGTTGTCCTCAGAATCTGCAGCAAATCTAAAACAGGCGCTTGAAGACTCAGGGTATTCAATTTCGCTGCCCCCATGTCCCTCAAAGGAGAAAGAAGATTTCTGCAAAACCATGAATAGTTTCGCGAAGAAAGCCCGATCCACAAACCGCTTACCTCTGGAATTCGCACATGCCTTCTGACGACACACCATCGCTCCCATACGCGGAGATTGCCCCGGTTCTGCTGGAGGTGATCTACGATTCGTTGTTCATTATCTATAATGCACGATTCGAAGGATGCAACGAATTTGAAATGAACAAGGCGCTTGTCGAATGCGCCCTAAAGCTGGAGCCAAAGCGCTCCACGCGAAACAATCCTCACATACTAGAAGGGCTTGAAAAGACTGACGGCGGACTGCCCCGCATCACCCGACTTTGCCTCGAGGCTGTGGAACACGCCCGCAATCCTGCATTCGATTCCGATGGCGAGTCTCAAAGAGGCATTTTTGTCCCATCTCCGTTGGCTATTATGGTCAATGCGCTGACTGTTCCGTCGTGCCCGGAAAGCGCGGCTTACGGCTTTGCGCTGGCGCGTGCGGTGCTTTTTTCCCACTTCAAGATTCACCCTCCAACTTCAGATCTTCCCGACGATTGGGCGGAACTTCCCATTGCAGATTTTCAGGACGCCATTGAGTCGTTTCGCATCTACGCAAAGCATCGGGACAACATCCATCACTCGAAGAACAAGCCGGCCCGGGTTTTTATCGCCCACTTTCTTGCCATGAGTGGTTTCTTCATCCTGCGTTTCGGCACAGCGGGAAGGCAGACTATGGAGGCAACCGACGCGCAACGCGCCTGCCTTGAATTCCTGAGAGGCAAGCAGTTCTTGAGGGCGGAACCGGACAACAACGGTCAGTTTGAATTTCGCATTGCTCCCGGGTTGGTGGATTTGCCGGACACGCAAGAACTCCTAAACAGCTTAATGGGCGTGCCCGTGGCGATTGCTGGCGGAGCGACGGTGTTCTTTGGTGGGCTGCAACGCGCGCACGACAATTCGCTGGTGATGAGCGTCAGCGGGTCGGCGGGAACGGGCAAAACCTCCTTCGCCTTAGGCTTGGCGGCGAGCTTGGCACCATTTGGAACTAAGTGTCTTTACTGCACGTTTGAAGAAGATGCGGAGACATTAGAGCGCCGGGCCATCAGTCTCGTCCCGCAATACTTCAGGCGGGCAACATTACCCAACCTGGAAGAGGGATGGTTGCACCCAGTCAATCTGGATCCCACTAGGATTAAGAGCGTCAAGAGTTTCGTATTGGAATACCTCCCAGTCATCAAGGAGCAGTTGGCGGCAGTTATGAAGCCGGCCGATCCAAGCAAGGACTCGCTTCCCGGTGTCGCCCCCGTGTTGGTGGTGATTGACAGCCTGACCACGATCATTGAAAGCCCCGAGACTTCCCAACTGGAAGATTTTTGCACCTTCGTCAACGAGTTAAAACAACTGCATTGCATCGTGCTGCTGCTGTCTGCGGAAGGAATTCCGCAAGGCTCCCGGCTGGAGTATTTGGTGGACTCGGTCATCAACCTCCGTCACGAACACCTAGACGTGGCTAAGGAGAAGCCGGTCCGCCTTTTTCGTCTGGTGAAGTCCCGTCTGCAAATGTCTAGGCCCGGCTCGCATGTTCTGCATCTTTCCGGTGAGCGCGGATTCCGGATCTCGCCCCAATTGCCGTCGCAACTGGATTCGCACAAGATTCACAAGACGCCACTCCCTGAATTCTCCGAAGTGCTCGATACGCTTCGAATGGACGGCAAAGGTGCTTCTGACCCACGCCAGCGTGAACTCCTGAATGCAGTTATTCCCGAGCGGCTCATTAACATTTACCCGAGGTCAAAAATCCTGATTCACGGTCACGGCAGTTCAGGCAAGGCCACAATCGCGTTGCGAATTCTGATGTCCCATTCGCTCGTTGCCAAAACGGGGGAGAAAGCAAAGTCGAACCTGAGCCACAAGCGATCGAGAATACTTGCCATATCCTTCCTCTACCCGGAGAAATTCTACTTTGACACCTTTCGAACTCTTTCCTATGGGATGTCGGCTGAAAGCATTCCCGATTTGGATGTCATGGCCTTGACGCCTGGGTTCATTGGGCCCGAGGACTTTGTGGATCGTGTGCTCTTAGAGATCGAGCGCGGCCACCTAGAGGGCAAGCCCTATACCGGCGTGCTCCTCGATGGGCTACATAATACCTTTTTGCAGTTTCCGGCGCTACAGGAAAACCCTATGGTGTGGCCTGCGCTTTACAGCCTATTGAGCCACCACGAACTTACCATCGTCACCACTTTCACGACATTTTCTAAAACCCACCCGTCGCGGACACGGCACAACTCGGACGACGAGGAACTCATCCTCAAGGGCCAGTTGCCATTCCTGCATGTAATCGTTCAAGGCACGGACTTCTACCTGACCGTTGAACCGCGCGACCCTAAGCACCATGATCGGACTTTCCACATCACGGTTGAAAGCGCGTTGGGGCAGCGCATTCCATCCGTCGCCTTGCGGTGGAACGCGGACAATCACGAATTTGAGAAGTTTGACGAGCTCGACCCTGCTCCGCCAGACCCACAACTCAGACTTCCTTTTGTATGAAGCTGCCAGCGTAACGCGAAAAGGCGCGACGTTTCTACCAAAACCGAGCGGCCTGTGATGCCGAGAGACAGAGCGGTCTAGGCGCAGGAATCGCGGGCAATTGACTGCATCAACCTACGAAGCCGGCCGCACGACAAAGTTTTCAAGTTTCCGTCATGAGCCGCATCCAGAGGACACAAAACCATCCAACTCTAGGCAAGATTCTCGACTCGATGGTGGATTTCCTCACAGCCCTTTCACTTGCCCGCACCGGGCGGTTTTGGTAAATCGCCGCGCGTATGACGGTGACTGACATCCATCTTCCATGCGCGGGGCGGGCGGGAGGCCCGGAGGTTGAGGGGCGGACTGTCGGCAGTCTTGTTCCCCTTTATGAAAGTCAAACATAAGCCATCGAAACCCCGAACGAAACCCTCTGCCACCCGGAATTCCAGGAGTTGCCGCAGGAAGCGCGGGGGCGGCGGTAAAGCGCAACCGCCCACGACGGGGAAGGCGAAGCGGAAGAGGAAGAAGGCGCGGAAGCGGTGGGTGCCGCGGCGGCGGATTACGGATAAGGAGGTGGAGCGTTGGTGCAGGCGGATCGTTCGAGGGCTGGACCGGGAGCGGCGGCGGTGCGGGATTTCGCTGGATGATGTGGCGGGGCCGGCGGGGTTGACGCGGCAATGCCTCGGGATGGTGCGGCGGCGCAAGGGAGCGTCGTTTCTTTCTACGATTGTGCGGTATTTTTATGCGCTGAATTTGGACTGGAGTTTTGTGTGCTTCGAGCGGGAAGGCGCAGAAAAGCAGGGCTCGGCGGGCGGCTGGAGAGGGAAACGCCAGTTGCGTATCCAAATGGGGCGGGGGCGTGCGAGAGTCGCTCCATGCCATCGCAACCGCTGACTTGGGATTCTGGAAACTGGGACTCGGGGAACTGGGATGCGGTGGCGCCAAACCAAAACAACATCATGCCAATTCAAAACATCTCTGCTGTATTCACACCGGTCGCGCTTGATGCGCTAAAGGCCGACATCGTGGCTCTCGGGCCTCAATTTCCCGCGTTGGTCACTCTCACCGAAGAAGAACGCCAGTCGCTCCAGCGCGTGGGCGCTGGTCGCGAGAGTTTTTGCGAGACGGCAATTAACGGCGCGGCGACTTTCCCTTCCGTGGTGCCTGCCTACATGAGCAAGGTGGAATGGGACAAAGACGAGCTGTATTTTGGGCAGCTCTCAGAAATAGAAATGGCGCTCGCGGCGGAGTTGCAAAAAGTACAAGACACCCGCGCAGTGGTCGGTGCCGAGCGCTACCGGCAGTCGCGGAAGTTTTACGAAACCGTGAAGGCCGCAAAGGACGACGTGCCCGGCTTGCAGTCGCTCTACAAGGTCTTGCGCGAGCAATTTGAGGGGCAAGGGGGAAACGGCGAAACGCCTCCACCGGAGCCAAATGGCGGCGGCGATAATCCAAATCCGTAATCTACAGCGCAACAGGGCGATTTTCTGCAATCACCTTGCGGCCTGTTACTTAATTTAGGTGGAGACCTGAACTAGTTCAGGTTTCTGGTGAACTGGTTCAGGTTTCTGGTGAACTGGTTCAGGTTTCTGGTGA
>JANMGP010000346.1:0-34788 GCA_031374705.1 Verrucomicrobiaceae bacterium
GGAGGGCGTTTCGCAACGGGGTCTTCTTCACTACAACGCTAAAAACCGCACGCCGCCAGAGAAGCCGCCACCGCGCGGACGGACGCCGTCAGAGAAAAGTTTTTTCGCGCAGGGTGCGAAGTGCGGAACTCGGGTTAACGCCGCAAACCGGGCACCAAGAGCCTTGCCTTACGCTGTTCGCGCTCGCTTGCCATGTATGCCCTTCCGTGCAACGCCACGTCAGCTTTTGCCGAGCATTTACGTAGGTTTCGGAGAGACATTGGCCTCCTCGTTTTTGCGCGGTCGTTTGGATCTGTTCTAGCGTCAGGGCATACTTTTTTCCTAACCTTAGGCTCTCGCACTTCAGGCACCAGTGGCCAGCGATGATAACCGACGCTTGCGTTTCCCATTCATGTCCAGCGGCGCAGCGCCAGCGAAGCCTCGACTTGACGGACCCGTAAGAGTCCGACAAACAAAACCCACCCTTTGCAGCAGCCATTGCCTTCATCTCATCAATGGTGTTCGCTCTTTTTTGCGCCGCCCGTTTGTCACCGCAGATTGAGCACCAAGTGCCTCGCTTAATACTGGGAGAGACAGCTTCCCACTCGTGCCCCGCCGCACAGCGCCAGCGCAATTTCGTGCTACTATCGATGTAGTATTCGGATAGCAGGGTACCACCTCGCGACGTGGCAATCACGCGCAGTTCATCGAGGTCCTTTCGACGCCAGACGTCCAATTCGGTAATTTCTATCGGTGAATTATCTTGTAGGAGATCCTTATTTACACCCCGAAGAAGCGCGGCGAGATGCGCCTGTAGTCGATCGTATGGAATGGTATGTGGGATTTCGAACAGCACTATTCCATGTTCGGCGCAGAGCTGGCGCTTTTGTTCGTCATCTCGCTTCCGCTGTTCAAACGCATCCGGCTTTTGGTGAAAGAACGCAGTCTGTTGGTAGTGCTGCCCTCCGTGATACTCTACCGCCAGCCGCAATGAGGCCGCATAGCCATCCAGTTCCATTTGATTGCCACGGGAGTTCTTAAGCCACTTCGGTCTTTGTTTCGGAAACCGGACACCCGTCATTCGTTCCAACAACGCACGGCAAATCCGCTCCGAAACTCCGCCCGCACAAATTGGGCACCAGTGGCCTTTGAGAACATGATCAGATTTCGCTTTCCACTCATGCCCCTCGCAGCACCTCCAAAGAAGGTGCGTCTTGCTGTTGGTATATTGGGTCGAAAGGCACTCCCCTTCATACTTGCGAGCGTGGTTCTTCATCATCTCCAAGCTCAGCGGATGAGATCCGCCGCAGACCGGGCACCATGTGCCGCGTTTCACCGCCTCCGGGATCGCTTGCCATTCGTGGCCTTTCGCACATTTCCAACGAAGTCGTGTTTTGACACCGCTGTAACGGGGTGACAGCAACATTCCACCGCGGCTTGCTGCAAGTTCTCTGAGTTGTTCAAACCCCGCATCGTTTGGAAGTCTGCCAAAACAAATAGGGCACCAGCTTCCCTTCCGCCCGCCGGAGCCTGTTATGCTGCCGGGTACAGCTTCCCATTCATGTCCTTCTTTACAGCTCCAACGGAGTTTCGTGAGGTTGTTCTTGTAGGATGAGGACAGACATTGTCCTCCTCGAGAAGTGGCGATCTTGCGCATCATTTCGATCGAGTGAGCTTTTGCCCTTCCCTGTCTCTCGTTCCCACAGGATTCGCACCAATGACCTCTCTTGACGTTAATCGGAAGCGCTTCCCATTCGTGCCCAACGGCGCAGCGCCAATGGAGTTTGGTACGGTTGTCGATATAACGCCCCGATAAGCATGCCCCGCCACGCGCTTCCGCAAGAGATTTCATCTCTTCGAGCCTGCGAATGCGATCATCGTCCGTATGTCTCATTTTCTATCTGTCTGTCATCTTCTCTCCGACTTTGATACGCTCGTAAAGCTGGTAGGACGTGGGGCGCAGTACTCGGTAAGCAATGAACGCTCCGAGCAGCAAGACAATCGTCGCGGGAATAACGAATCGAGAACGACGATAGATGCGTGGCGTCATAGTGGCCTAACTACTGGATCACGAACAAATCCGTTTATTTGTATTCCGCCTCTCTTGGCGACAGATTTGTTGGAAGATCACGGGCGGCGGCGTTCATTGGGGTCGGTTTATGGCCCAATGCCGGAATCGAGCAACAGAATTGTCGCTTCGATTGCGCGTGCCGGACTAAAATCGTTGAAAATGATTCACGAACCGCCGTCCGCGCAACCGTAGGCACCCCGATGGGAAAAAAGATGGCACAGCAGGATGCATCGGGATCCAGAATTACGACAGTTGCAGGCAAGTGATTCAAAGCCTTCGGCGCTACCACGGTCTTAAAGTCAAAGTGCAGGTTCCATAACCATGAAAACACGAATCCTCTCATCGATGATCCTGACGGCATTGCTGTCATTCGAGACTCCCGGACTTTTGGCGCAAGGTTTGAGCCTTCCAGCCGGGAACGCAGGGATAGAAGACGCCATCGGCCGGGGCGTTGCGCCGGAGTCAACGGCAGAAGAACTCGCCGCGCCGCCGGCTGGTGAAATCCAGAAGCTCTATTTGCAAAGCATAAATGAAACCCGCTTGGGGCTTGCGAGCGTGGTTGGCCCGGTGCCGACAGGACCGGAAGCCCGGCAAACCCCGCATTTCGCGAAGGTTCAGTTTGCGATGCCACCGAAAGCGCAGGTCCGAGACGAGAGCCGGCCGACGTTGGTGCGGAACAAACCTTGCCTGAAAGCCCGCGCTATTGAATTCTGACCGCCTGCGATTATAGACGCGAACTGGAACGTTCCGGCTCACTCCTTCCAAAACAACGACTCTTTCGGCGCGGTGTAGCGGACTTCCATTCCCGGAGTCTCGATCACCGCACCGCTCTGGTGAAGGGATTCGACGGCGGCAAGCGTCATGCCGGAGGTCAGGAGCGTGCGTTCAACGGGGTAGGGGGCTCGGTTTTCCAGAACCATGCGCTCGATGTGGTGGACCAGCGGGTTGAAAAAATCGGCGGTCGTCGCGCTCTGGCCGGGCATCGGCAGATACATCTGACACGAGGTGATCGCGCCGGTTTCGCCGTCGAGACCGGCGTAGTTGAAGTCCTGGATGGGAAGCATGAAGAGCGTCGTGCGAAATCCGTCGCGGTGCTCGATGAAGTAAGCGAACGCGTCGGGGAAAACCCGGCGCGCCCATTCAAATGTGACGGGCGCCGCCGGGTAGCCGTCCTCGACGGGCAGGTTGTGGCTGCGTGTCAGCGCAGCGACGAGCAGTCGCCGTGTTTTCTCGAGCCCTGCGGCATGTTCCCACATCTTTGCACCGCGCAGCGCCTGCACGTTGCGGATGCCGACTTCACCGCCGCGCCGGCGCTCGGACATGCACTGCGCGGTTTCGAGACCGTGAAAATCGTAGCTGTCCACTCCGCCGTATCCGGCGCAGACGCTCTCAACGAGCGGCGCGCCCCACGGCATGTCGATGGCCGGAAGGCGGCGCGTGACAGGCAGCGACGACCCGGCGAAAAACGGAAAACCAAGGCGCTTGGAATCGGCGACCATCGCGGCGCACTTCTGCCAATCGGTCGAGAGGTGCTTATCGTTGAAGACCGGGACGCTTCGCCCGCTGGACTCAAAGACTTTGATTGCCTCCTGAAAGAACTCGTAGCGCGGGTAAAGCGTCTGGCCTTTTTCGTTGCGCGGGTAATCGCCGTGTTCGCCGATAATCACGATGCCATCCACCGCCAATCGCCCGGTGCCGAGTGTGAGTGCGTCGGCGATGGTGGGAAAAAGCGGGATATTGTATTTCTTTGCGCGGCTGCGGGCGAGGTCGCCGTCGGGAAACTGCGCGACATAAAGCCCCGCGAGATCCACCTGCGGCTGCTGCCAGTTTCCATCCCAGACGTAGCCGAGCGCGTGTCGATCGAGGAAGTGTTGTGCGTGGGAATGCTTTCGCACGACCGTTCCGATGAGCGCGATCTTTTTCCGTGGCGGAGCCTGTGCGATACCGGTCATCGCGGCGGCCGCGGCAGCGGTGGTGAGAATGAATGAACGGCGGGTGAGCGGTGTGGATTTCATTTTTGAACGAGGAGTCATCGCGCGGTTGCGCGATGGGGATACGACCCGCTTCGCCCGCTCAACCTTTGGGGTTGTCGCCGGTTTTTTCCCAACACCACCAGAGCGGTACCGCTACGAGCAGCGGCAGGAACGAAGCGATCACAAGCCCCTGATTAAATGAATGAGTGCTGTCCGCGAGCGCGCCGAAGAGCTTCTGCGCTTGCGCGGGAATAATCCAGCCGATGACGCCGGCGATCCCGGTAATCCCGCCCTGATGCTTCGCCGAAAGATCCTGTGTGAACGCGTGATAAATCGGAAACACGCCCAGCGCGCCTGCTCCTGCAAGCAGGAGCACCGCCACCAATATCCAGCCGCCATTGAGCAAAGGAGTGAGCGCGCACAACGCACACAGCGCTCCGCATCCGGTAAAGACGATCAATCGCGCGACATGCACCGGGAGTCGCCGCCGTCCGAGCCAGACGGCAATTGCGCCCGCACCGAGGCAGCCCACATCGGTCGCCAGATACCATGCGGAAGTAAACCAAAGCGTGTCCGATTCCGAATAATGGTAGCCTTCCTGGAGGATCTTCGGAAGCCATGCGCGCAGGATTTGCCACGTCGTATTGATGCTGGCGATCACTACAAACAGGATCATCATTCGCCTGCTGAAAATGATGCGCCATAGACTCTGTGCGCTGCCGTCCGGCGCAATCTCGGGGCTGCGGCAAGGCGCGGGCAGGTCACCTTTCCGGATTAATGCGAACCAAAAAATCAGCCAGACCAGTCCCGTCCCGCCTATCACCTGAAAGGCCGTGCGCCAGCTCCCGACCTCCGGTGTCATCAGGGCGCGCATGATCAGCGGTGTGATGATTGCGCCAAGTGACGTCCCGCTTTGGAGCACACTATTGCCGAGCGAACGCTCCCGAGCATCGAGCAGCGCACGCGTGGTGCGGATTCCGCAGGGCCAGTGTCCGGCTTCGAAAAAACCGAGCACCATCCGGCACCATAGCAACTCTTGCTCATTGTGGACAAAGCCCGTCGCGAGTCCGGCGAGCGACCACATCGTGAGCACTGCCGCGTAAAGCCAGCGCACCGAGAAACGATCCGCCAGCCATCCAAACACAATCGACCCCGCGGCGAAGCCATACGCAAACACCGCCTCGATGTTTCCATACCGCTCCTGGCTCAGGCGAAACTCTTTCGTGATTCGCACCGACGCATTCGCAAGCGTCTGCCGGTCCATGTAGTTGATCGCCGATGCCAGCAGCAGCAGAATGCAGACGGTCCACTTCCACGAAGCCGGACGCCCGTTCGGGAGCGGTTCTGAGGAGGTCGTCATATCAGCCATTCCACGACTTTCCGTCCCAGCGGATCACCCGTTCGAGCATCGCCGCCACGTCGTCGGCAAAAAGGCGGAACAACGTCTCTCCTTTCTCCGGCGAAGCGAGATTCGGTTCTCCGATATGGCCCGGGCCCGTGCGTTCGCGCGTGATCCAGCCGCGGCTTGCGGGCGTGAACGGCGTGCCAAACTCCACCGTCGGCGCACTCGTGAAATCACCCACCAAGTTGGGCGCGAGACGCAGCATCATCGAAGTCTCCCACTCGCACGCGTGCCCCATTTCGCGCTGTGAAATTGTCGCGTCCGCCTCCCATGGACGCGCCCCAAGGCTCCAGTATGTTGCAAACAGAAACAGCACGTCATCGCGCCGACGATGCCGCTGGCGCAGTTCAAAAACCGCCTGCTTTCCTGGTACGTCATTGCCGCCGTGGCCGTTCACAAAAACAATCCGGCGGAACCCATGCTGGAGGAAATTCTCGGCCAGCCCGTTTAGTAGATCGAGATACACGCGCGGCGCCGCCGAAAGAGTCCCGGCGAAATCAAGATGATGGTCGGAATTTCCCAGCCACATCAGCGGGGCGAAAAGCGCGCGCCCTTCGAACCGCACAGCCACCCGTCGCACTACTTCGCCGAGCAACAGGCTGTCCGTGAAAAGAGGCATATGATGCCCGTGCTGCTCCAGTGCAGCCACGGGAATGATGACCGGCGTGTCTTTCGATAATCCGGAGACGACCGGCCACGTAATGTCCGAGAGATTCATGGCGCGATCCTCTCAGACAGTTTCCGGTTTGACCAGTCCGAGGAGAACCGCACCGCGGAAAAAATAGAACACCCGTGACGGATTTTGCGTTGGATCCGAAGCCTTTCGCAGACAACGCTGGGATTAATTAATTAATTAGAGGGGCAATTCGGACGGGCGTGACCGCAGCATGATGTAAATCGGAGCGGGGATTTCCTAATCCCCGTCCTGCCACGCGCGCAGCGCCCAATCTGTTTCGCAGGGCTCGGAGGGGCACACGGTTCTCTATTTGCGCGCTACGCGCTACAAGGGGCAGGGGATTAGGAAATCCCCGCTCCGGGGGAGCTTTCAGCTTTCAGCCGGGACTGCTGTCCTACATCACGCAGCGGTCACACCCATTCGGAATTTGGACGAAGGTCCGCCGGATGCCTGGCTGGCCGACGGAGATCAGCGATACGCTTGGGCGTTCGAGTAGTTTTCCGGGCTGATTTCGTGGCGATCAAAATACAAAAAGAAACTCGCTCGTATTGAACATCGCCCGCGCAAATGACTGCACGCCGTTGTCGCGAATCATCGCGGTGGATGACACGAGTTCCTTGCCATCCGGCATTCGCCCGTAGAACAGCCGGAACGCGAGGGCGGCTTGCGCTTCGGGCGTCGGTCCGGCTTCGGTGGCGAGGCGTTTTGCGAGGATGTCGGCTTGCTGGACGACGAACGTGCTGTTGAACAAATTCAGCGCCTGGAGCGGTGTGTTGGAGCGGCTGCGCTTCGGTGTCACGGAGCCGCCGTCCGGGCAGTCGAACGAACCGAACAGGCTGTCCGTTGTCTGGCGGATTCGGAATTGATACACCATGCGGCGGAACTCGGCAGGCGAGAATTTCTCCTTCGGGAAATAGTGCATCACGTTTTCCTCGACGACATCCATGAGGTAAAAGCCGGGCCCGCCCATGCTCAGATCGAGCGCGCCCGAAACCGCGAGCATCGAGTCGCGGATGGCCTCGGCTTCGAGTCGGCGCGGTGTGTAGCGCCAGAGCAGTCGTCCGCCCGCATCGGCAGCGAGGGCATCGGCGCGCGGTGCGGAGGATTGCTGAAATGCGGCGCTCGTGAGTAGCAGTCGCTGCATGTGTTTCACCGACCAGCCGCTGCGGACGAATTCATCCGCGAGCCAGTCGAGCAATTCCGGGTGCGTCGGCGGCGTTCCGTTTTTGCCGAAGTCGCTCGGCGTGTCCACGATGCCCGTGCCGAACGTGTATTGCCAAAGCCGGTTCACCATCACGCGGGCGGTGAGCGGATTGCTCGGACTCGCGATCCACTCCGCGAGCGCGGCGCGGCGTTTCTGCTCCGGCTCCTCCACGGCGAGGCCGAGGGTGCCGAGAACCGTGAGCGCATCGGGTGCGACGACTTCGCGCTTCTGCATTGGCTCTCCGCGGTAAAGGCGGTTCGTTTTTCCCGGCTGGGAAAATGTGCCGAGCCAGCCGGTCTGGCCGCCGCTCAGTTTGGCGATGCGCTTTTGCACGGCGGCGAGGTCGGCTTGCACTTTCCGCGCGGTGTCGGCGTCGGCGGGCGGGAGCTTTGCGAGGAATGCGGTTGCGTCTTCCTTGCCGGCAAAAGGCGCGCGGTCGTCCGAGCTGCTCACCGTCTGCCATTTGCCCGGCTCCGTCGCTGCTTCGATAATATACTTGGTCGCAACGCGGTCGCCATGCGGACCGCTTCGCGAGCGTCCCCACACGATGCGCGAGATGCGCGCCTTCGCGGGCAAATCGATCTGCACCCAGCCGCTGCCCGACGTATTCGAAATCCAGCTCCAGTCGTTGCCGTATTTGCCGTCGTTGATGTGTTCCAGCTTGTGAATCGCGTAACCCGGCAGCGTGCCCGACGCCGACGGCTTGCCGCCGAGTGCCACGTTCTTGCCCGCAGCGTCGAAGACCTCCAGCTCATCGATGCACGGCTCTGCACCGGTCGCCGCGCTGATCGTGAACTTCACCGCCACCGCATCCACCGGCGCAAACGTCTCTTCATTGAGTCGCGCATTCACCGCGGGACGCAGCGCTTTCGTTCCCGAGACCGCCGCCGCCTTTTTCCGAAAATCCTCCACCTTCGCCGCCAGCGCCGCCTCGTCAACACGCGCCGTCGCGATCGCTTTCTCGGTCTCACCGTCCACCTTTTTGCGAATTGCGCGCTCGCCGTGATTCACCCCCGCGAACACCGCCTGCATCGCGTAGTAGTCCTTTTGCAAAACGGGATCGAATTTGTGATTGTGACAGCGCGCGCAGCCCATCGTGAGCCCCAAAAAAGCCGTCCCCGTCGTGTTCACCATGTCCGCCAGTTCGTCCTGCCGTTGCATGAGCGTGAGGTTGATGTCCGGGCTGCCGACGATGTCCTTCGGCCCCGCCACAAGGAACCCCGTAGCCGCATCCGCCCCGAGCGCATCGCCCGCGAGCTGCTCTTTAATAAACACGTCGTACGGTTTGTCGGTGTTGAACGAATCCACCAGCCAGTCGCGGTAAAAATACGCCGTTTTCCGTTCGCGATTTGTCTCAAAGCCATTGCTGTCCGCATACCGTGCCACATCCATCCAATGCCGCGCCCAACGCTCGCCGAAGCGCGGTGACGCCAGCACCGAATCCACCAGCCGAGCATACGCATCGGGCCGTGTATCCGCGACGAACGCGGCGACGGATTGCGGCGTCGGCGGCATCCCGTGCATCACCAGATACAGCCGCCGAATCAACGTCGCGCGATCCGCCGGAGCCGACATCGTCAGCCCGTTCTCCTTCAGCTTCGCAAAAACGAAATCATCCACGCCCGCACCCGCCGGACGCTTCACCGGCTGGAAGGACCAATGCGTCGTTGTCAGCTTCAGCGCCGCCCTCGCCTCGTCGATTCCCGGCATCTGCGCCCCGCCATCGATCCAAGCCCGCAGCGTCTCCACCTGCGCCGCTGAAAGCCGTTCGCCCTTCGGCGGCATCGCGTCCTTTTTGTTCTCCGTGGTGACGCGCTTAAAAAGATAACTCTCCGCCGATTTCCCCGCCACCACGAGCGGCTCGCCCGACTCGCCTCCGCGCAGAATCCCCGTCACCGAATCCATCCGCATCGCGCTCTTCTGCTTCTCCTCGCCGTGACAATCAAAACAGCGGTCCTCCAAAATCGGGCGGACATCCTTGGCGAAATCAACAGCCGACGCAGCAGTTGCGAAGCGCGTCAGCCCGCAAGCGACGGCGATGAGCGGAAAATGGTGAGCAATGGCACGCATGTGTGTTCGCATTCTGCATGAGCAAAAAAAAAACGCCATTCCCTAATCCGGGAACACCGGTCCATGCGATGGGCGAGATTAATTAAAAGCGGGTGAGGAGCAAGTGGACGCGCTTGCGTCGTAGCGCACGCGGCCCTCCGCGCTGCTCGTCCTCACGCGAAGCGCATTCTTCCTGATGGACCGCTCTTTGGATCAGCGCTTCGCGTGTATGAGTATCACGCGGAGGGCCGCGTGAGCTACGACCCCGTTGCCTCTCTTCCCGACGTTCCATCTCCCGCTTTCAATCACACCCCCATGCGATGCTCCGGTATAGTTGTACTTGAATGCGACCGGACTGCAGCCAATTTCATTCGATGACTCGAACGCTCCTACCAAGTTTGCGCATTCTCGCGCCGCTGCTTTTGCTGGGTGGCGCTTTGCGAGGCGGGGATGTGAAGCCCTACGCCGGGCAGGCCTGCGCAGCGGGAGATGACTTTTTTGCCGAGGAAGTCTGGACCAAGGTTGGAGCGATGACTTGTCTGAAGTGCCACAAAGACGGCGGCGATGCGGAGGAAAGCAAGTTCGTGTTGCGCGATCCAAAGCGCGTCGAGGGCGCGGCGCTGGCCGAGGTCATGCGCCACAATCGCGCGGCGTTCACAGCGATGGCGCGGGCGAAAGAGGGCAATGAATCCCGGATGCTGCTGAAAGCGATCGGGAAACTGAAACATGAAGGCAAGGATGTGCTGACGCCAGACTCGGCGGGCTATCGGGTGCTGGCGGATTTCGTTCGGCGCGTGAATGCTCCAAGCGTGGCGAGTGTCGTCAAGGGCGAGGAGAAAAACGCACCGCCGTTCTTCGATGGCATCGCAATGGTGGACGACCGGAGGCTGCTCCGTCGCATTACGCTCTCTCTCGCAGGCCGGCTGCCTACGAATGAGGAAACTGCGGCGGTCGCGCAAGAGGGTTTGAAGGCGCTTCCTTCGCTGCTCGACGGCGTCATGAAAGAGGACGCCTTTTACGCACGGCTGCGTGAGGGATTTAACGACATTTTTCTCACCGTGGGCCAGGAGGACAACGCGGAGACGCTGCTCTCCTACGACCATTTTGAAAAAACGCGCAACTGGGCCGAGAAGCACGACTTGAGTCACATCGCGGATGAAAAGGAGCGTCAGAAAGCCCGCTACAAACTTTACGACGAATACCGCGCAGCCATCCTCGGCGAGCCAATGAAGCTTATCGAGCACATCGTGCGAAACGACCGGCCCTTCACGGAAATTGTCACGGCGGACTACATCATGGTCACGCCCTATTCGGCTCGCGGTTACGGGATTTACGAAGAGGTGAAGGCGCAGTTTAAAAACCCGGACGCGCCGTTTGAGTACATCCCGGTGAAGCTCAAGGCGCTCATCGGACGGGATAAGGCGGACAACCAGGAATCCGCGACCGGTTTTTACCCGCATGCGGGCTTGCTGAGCACTTTCCAATACTTGCGCCGATACCCGACCACCGAGACGAATCGCAACCGCCAGCGTGCCCGCGTTTACTTTCTCCATTTCCTCGGAATCGATGTGCTGGAGCTTGCTGCGCGCGTGTCGGACGCCGCGGCGGTCTCCGCGAAATACGAGAACCCGACGATGCAAGCCTCGGAGTGCGTGGTCTGCCACAAGACCATCGACCCGATTGCCGGTCTGTTTCAGGATTACTGGAAATTCGAAGGCGTGTACGGGCGGCGAAAGGACGGTTGGTTCAAGGATATGTTCGGCCCCGGTTACGAGGGCGAGGATTTGCCGCCAGCGGAACGATGGCGTGCGTTGCAATGGCTCGGCGAACGCACCGCGAAAGACCCGCGCTTCGCTGTAGCGATGGTCGAACACTGTTACTACCTGCTCACCGGTCGCAAAGTGCTCCTTCCTCCGAAGGATCTCGAAGACCCGCTCTTTTCCTCAAAGCGCAGCGCTTATCAGGCGCAGCGGAAGCAGATTGAAACCATCGCCGCCCGCTTTGCGCAGACAGGCTTCAACTTCAAGGAAGTCATCAAAGATTGGGCAGTCTCCGACTTCTACCGAGCCGATGGACTTGCGACCGTCGCGACGAATCCGCAGCGGCGTGCGGAACTCGACGACATCGGCATCGTGCGGATGCTGGCACCTGAGCAGGTCGAGAGAAAGGTCGCCGCTATTTTCGGCAAGCCGTGGGGAAAATTGAACGAGCAAATGGCGATGCTTTATGGCGGCATTGATTCAAAGGAAGTCACCGAGCGCGCCGCCGACCCGAGCGGTGCGATGGGCGCGATTCAGCGTATCCTCGCAAATGACGTGGCGTGTAAACAGACCGCGCTGGACTTTACCCGGAAGCCGTCCGAGCGCCTGCTATTCCCGGACATTGAGCCGGACGCGATTCCCGGTGCTTCAGCCGAGAGCGATTCAAAAATCCGCGCCACGATCGTTCATCTCCACCAGCGAATTTTGGGTCGCTTCGACGCGCCGGATTCCCCGGAAGTGGAACGCGCATTCCGGCTTTTCGCCGGTATCGTCAGTGACGCTGTCGGGAGGAAGGATGTCGATTCGCGCGAAAAATATGACTGCCGCCGCGATCTGCCTGCGCCGCTCGCAGACAAGTTTCCCGACCCGCAATACACAGTGCGAGCCTGGCGGGCAGTGGTCACCTTCCTCCTCCGGCAGCGCGAATTCCTTTACGAATAATCCATGAAACATCACCCGTATCATTTGCCTCCAAGGCAGACGCTGCTCCTGATCCTGCTCCCGCTTTTGGCCACGTTCGCGTGCCAGCGGCTCTACCTGCACATCATTGGCGTCCAGCACCTCTATCCCGGCGGTTATCTCATTCATCATTTATTCTTCGGCATCTCGCTCGTGCTCCCGGCGGCATTCACGCTTGCCTACGGGCCCCGCAGCCGGTTCACGGCGGTGCTGTCCCGCATTGCGCTGGGAAGCGGCAGCGCGATGATTCTGGACGAAATCGTCTATCTGGTCGCGACCAAGGCCAGCGACTCGGACTATATCTCGCCGCTGTCGCTGCGCGGCGCATTTGTCTTCATCGCGATCGGGGTCGTCCTGCTCGCGATTCTTTACAAACTCCAGCCTTCCGAAGGGCGGCAACCACACGACCATGAGACGTGATTTTCTAAAACTATGCGGGCTTGCGGGCCTTGGCTTTGCGTGTCCGGGCGGCCTCAGTTCACTGCTTAGTGCGGCGACGAAAGAAGAGCCGCCTTACGACGGTCCGTTTTACATCGTGTTTAATGCGTCCGGCGGATGGGACACAACCCACTTGATGGACCCCAAGGGTATCAACGAAATCAACCGACTCTACAAAGAAGGCGACATTCTAACGAAGGGTGCGCACAAGTTTGCGCCCACCGCGAAACACAAACAGGGCGGCATGAGCAACGAGGAGTTTTTCGGTGAATTCGGCAGCGAATTGCTCACCCTGAACGGCCTCGATTACTCCGTGAACAACCACGCTCCCGGCGCGCGCTACATGGCTACGGGTAAGCTGGACAGCATGGCCTACCCGACTTTCGCGGCGCTGGTTGCCGCGTGCAAAGGTCCGGCGTGTCCGCTCTCGTTCCTTACGTTCGGGAATTACTCCGCCACCGGCAACATCGTGGCGATGTCGCGGGTTCCTTATCTGCCCTCGCTCCAGCGCATCGCGAATGCCGATTCTGTCGAAGGCAACATCCGTTCGCCCTATCACGATGACTTCGCCATCGCGAGGATAGAGGAGGCACTGCGCGAGCAAAACGAGTCGCGTGCTTCATTGCCGGCGTTGCCTCGGCAGGAGCGTGCGGAGAGCATGCTCTACGCGGCGCAGTTGAACTCGAAAGCCATGCAGCGCGTCACTCCGCACATTCCCAAGGACATCCCCAAAGAGCGCCTCGCCCAGCAGGCCGAGATCGCGCTCGCCTCGTTCAAGGCCGGCGTCTGCGTTTCGGCAAATCTCTCGATAGGGCAGTTTGACAGCCACCAGAACAACGACGCCGACCAGATGAAGCTCATCCCCGAGTTCCTCGCCGGCATCGCATATGTCATTCGGCGGGCGGAAGAATTGAAGATTCGGGACAAACTCGTTGTCGTCATCCAAAGCGAAATGGGCAGGACGCCGACCTATAACAAAGGCAATGGAAAGGACCACTGGTCCATCGGTTCGATCATGTTTCTTGGTCCCGGCATCAAGGGCAACCGTGTCATCGGCGCGACGGACGAAAAGCAGTTCCACGTTCCGCTCAATCCCGAGACTCTCGTGACGGACAAAGCGAAAGGCATCCGTGTGCGGCCCGAACATATTCACGAAGCGCTGCGGCAGTTTGCCGGGATCGCGGACCACTCTCACAGTAAGAAATTTCCGCTCGGCGTTCCGGACAAGGAAAAGCTCCAACCGCTATGGGGTTGATAAAGCGCGATGCCTATCGAGCATCTTGGCTGCCCGGTCAGCGTGAGGTCACCAGTGTCGTTTTTGTGTCGATAGTCTTTTTGTCGCCCTGCTTCGATTGCATCCGGTCGAGTTCCGCACCTTCGAGTTTTGAGGCGGCAAGCAACCCGTGGTAGGCTGCGGCGTAGCGGTTGAACTCGCTGATTTCGTCCGGGAGCTCGCTGCAAAGATAGGCCTCGCGGTTTTGTAGCAGCACATACCAATCGACGAGATAGCGCCGGATTCCTTGCACCTTGTTAAACTTCGCCTTCGCAGCCTGTTCCAGAGTGCTCTTCTGGTGCTCTGCATTTACCTGGAGGGCCTGCTCGTTCAGAGTCGCGCAGATAACCGAAATCAATTTGGATACAAAGGACGCATCATCGGTTTGTTTCTTGAACTGGACTCCAATTTCGCCTGCGAAAGGCAGCGCCAGCGCCAGCGATAACGCACACATCCCGGCTCCGGATCGCGCGCGTTCCCAGCGGGTGATCATGAATACCAGTTCCGCGCCCGGGCAGGCGGCTACTGCTTTACGGAAGGTGCCGCGGAGCGAAGAGTCCATCCTGAGAATCTGCCGGCGTCCTGCGATATTCAAGAGCAGCGCGATCGCGGCGAGTGTGAGAACAATGATCATGAGTTGGTAGCGGGTTCGGTTGGTTCGAGAGCGAGATCGTGATCAAAGCGGAGGAAGAACACGAATCCGGTGAGGATGAGATAGGCGGCGTTTTTTAGCAATGCCCACAATGCCAGATTGAATCCCGCGTGGACGGATGCCGTTACCAAGACGGTTGCTGCGAGCCCCGAGAGGCAAATGACCAGAGTGGCACCGAGAAAGCATTGGTCCGTGAAGCGGTCGCGCCAGCTTCGCAGCTCGATAAAGAAGAGTTTTGAAATTACCAGCACGCTCGCAACGCTGATCCACGAAAGCATTCCAACCGACTCAATGCGCGAAAATCCGTCGTATGCCCCGTGGGCTATGATGACCGTGGCCAGCGTACGGAGAAAACGTGGCAGTTGCGAAGACCCCGCGATGAGGAGTCTGCACAGTGCAGCGCCTGCGAGTGCCGTGGTTGCGAAGTGGAAAAAATTTGCGGTAAGCAGCCGCCCGAATGCCTCTTCCAGCGCCGCGGTTCGACAGAGTTGTAGATTTCCCTCGAATGCAAATCCCAGGCCGACACTGCCGCACACGATCAGAATCTCAAGTGGGTCGCGTCGCCGGAGCATGGTCGGCAAAAATGGAATCAGTAGCAACAGTTTCAGGATTTCCTCCCGGGAGGCAACGATGCCGGCAAAATAGGCGAAATCCGGGAGAAACTCGCCTGTCTTTCCGACGGCAAGCCAGCTATCCTGCCACGCCGCTATGAAATGAACCCCGAGCGCGCCCACCGCGCCGACACAAACTGCGGTCAACGGTACGATTGTGCGATAGCACACCCATGCCTGCGGCTGTCCACAGTGGAGGCCGACGACGAGCCAGGCAAAACCGGCTGCGAGCGCGAGTATGAGTGGAAGGGCGGAGATTGAGCCGAGTTGCATCTCGGCAATCCTTGCGGCGACTTCGCTCCACTGGCGCTGATGGAGTGCGAGTTTGAGCCGGAGTTCAATGGAGAAATGAGGCGCGAAATCCGGATCCCCGGCAAGAGATGCGAGCGCGGCGAATTCGCCGTGACGTTCCAACAATCCGACGAGTTTGGCCCGAAGTTCGTCGGACGGATTGCGTTCAAGCTCCCGGTGGTAGTATTCCCGGGCACGATTCGCTTTCCCGGCCTGCGCATACATGTCTCCGATTGCCTCATTCGCGCCCTGCAGCGGGTTGACTTGGTACGCGTGAATCAAAAGCTCCGAGGTCGGCTCGGCAGGGACGCTGCGGAGGCTCTCGCACACCGCTGTCGCAAGTTCCTTCGATTTGTCAGGCAGGCGGGAGTCTGCGATCTCACTGATGAGATTCTCCGATGGTGCCGCGTTAAGCGATAGAATGGATTTGACGAGCGGGCCTGTGTCCGCTGATGGCGCGGCAAGCAGCGCCTGGATTCCTTGAGCCGGGTTTTGCGGCGGGGACGCGACGTAGTCCGCGCCGCGTAGCACCCATGCAAGTCCGGCTGCCACGAGGAGGATCACGCTGATGAAAGCAGCAAGGAGCCTCCGATCGCGACTCATGAAATAGAGTCTGCCATCGGTGCCGTTGAACTCGACAACCGGTTCATTCGGGCTGCCGTGTTCTTGCGATTCATGGAAATGAGTAAGCATCAGGGTTTCGTGCGCGTATGGAGAGCACCTACGGGACTCACAACGCCGGCGGTGAGCCTGTATTCTCGCCCCGGATTAACCCTGATCTCCGACGGGAAAATCCGCGGGAACGGGCGGTTGATCTTCATTACGTCGTGCCTATGGCATTCGCGCTGACTCCAAACGGGCGAGGAACTCCTTATTCCCGTCGCCGCCGAGAATCGGCGAGTCGATGCAATCGCGCCACACGAGCCGGTAGCCTTCCGGTGTTGGGGGCATCGATGCTACAAAAGCGCGCACCTTTTCCACGGCGGCCTCGTGGAGCAGCGGGTCGCGCACGACTCCGCGGCCCACATCTTCGCGGCGGAGTTCGAATTGCGGCTTGATGAGCGGGATGATGGTCCCGCCGGGCTTCAGCACGAAAAGGGCAGGGGGGAGAATGAGCGCGAGCGAGATGAAGGACACATCGATGACGATGAGGTCGATCGGATCCGGCACGTCTTCGCGAGTGAGGTATCGCGCGTTCAGCTTTTCGCGGACGATGACGCGGGGGTCGGAGCGGATCCGCCAGTCGAGCTGGCTGTGGCCGACGTCGATGGCCCACACTTTCGTCGCGCCCTGCTGGAGAAGGCAGTCCGTGAAACCGCCGGTGCTTGCTCCGATGTCGAGGCATGTGAATCCGGCGGGCGAGATGCCGAATTTCGCGAGCGCGCCCTCCATCTTGTAGCCGCCGCGCCCCACGTATTTCTCCGGCGTGGCGACGGTCACATCCGCATCTTCCTCGAAGGTGCTGCTCGCCTTATCCACTACCCGGTCGCCGCAACGAACCTGGCCGGCCATGATGGCACGACGGGCCTTCTCGCGGCTCTCGAAGAGCCCGCGGGCGACGAGGAGCAGGTCGAGACGGAGTTTTGACACGCGTTTGTGGGTAGGCTGCGCGGCACGGAAACGCAACTTTTCGCGGAGGATGTCTGGAGAATCTTGCGCGCGGCGTTTTCGATGCTACACGCCCCACATGTCCGATACTGATTTACGCGATGCGATTAAAGCCATGATGGTCGAGAGCCTCATGCTCAAAATTCCGAAAGAGGAGATCCTCGACGATGCGCCGCTTTTTGATCCCGCCGGCCTGGGTCTCGATTCCATCGATGCGTTGGAGCTTGTTGTCGGAATGAAGCAAACCTTCGGCGTGGAGGTGCCAAACTCGGAGGCCGCCCGGCAGGCACTGGCGAGCGTAAACTCCATTCACGACTACATCCTGGCAAATCGGGGGTAGCCCGCTTGGAAAAAACGGGAAAATGGTTTTGACAGCCGTGACCCGCCGATTACGTTGCGTGCTCACTTTCCGGCGTCTGCCGGACAAGCGCCTGGGTAGCTCAGTTGGTAGAGCACGTCCTTGGTAAGGACGAGGTCGCCGGTTCAATCCCGGTCCCCGGCTCTCCCGTTTCGCGGGAGGCGCGGGCTACTTCCTCTGCGATGATTCGCAATCCTTCCCGCACGGTCGCTTCAGGCTGCGCAAAGTTGAGGCGCAGGCATTGACGGCTGTGCTCCCAGTCTTCCGACAGGCCGAAGAAGAAGTATTCCCCAGGAACGATGAGGACTTTTCTCGCTTTGAGTCGCTCGTAGAGTTCGCGCGTCGGGATACGGAGACTGCGGAACCAGAGCCAGAAAAAGAACGCGCCTTCGCTCGCATGGATAGCCCATTCGATTCCGGCGGCACCGAAAATGGAACGCGCCCAGCCGAGCGCAGCATGGCTTTTTTCCTCGTAGAATGGTCTCAGGATCTTCGGTCCGATTTGCAGAATTTCTCCGTTTTCGATCAGCGGTAATACGAGCTGCTGGCCGATATTTCCATTCGCGAGGCCCGCGATTGCAGTGATCGCGGCGATTGCATCGGTAATCTGCCGCGGCCCGATAACGACAGCGGTCCGTGTGCCGGGAAGGCCCAGCTTTGAGAGGCTTAGAGTCATGATGACATGCGGCTCCCAGAACGGCTTTGCTGGGGTGAAAATCACGCCGGGGAAAGGGGCTCCGTACGCGTTGTCGAGGATGAGCGGGATTCCGTGCTGCTTTGCGAGGTTAGAGAGATGCAGCACTTCGTCATCCGTGAGCACATTGCCTGTCGGGTTCGTCGGGCGTGACACTGCAATTGCGGCGATGTCTCCGCCGCGCAGGGCTTCCTCCACTGCGGGAAAGTCGATTCGGTATTTGAAAATATGCGCATGTTCGCCCTGCGGCCAGGTGATGCATGGGCGACACGCGACAAACGTTCCCTCGTCAAATCCCTGGTCTGCATATCCGATATATTCGGGGCAGAGCGGTAGCAAAATTTTCAGGCGGCGTCCGTCGGCGTGCGTTCCTGCGAGAAGATTGAAAAGAAAGAAAAACGCGCTCTGCCCGCCATTGGTCACAGCGATGTTCTCCGGCGCAACGGGCCACGCGAATTCCCGCTGGAGCAGTGCGGCAAGGGCTTTGATAAACCGCGGGTTTCCTTGCGGTGGATCGTAGTTGCCGAGCATCCGATCCAAAGAGGGACCTTCTTCGAGCATTGCAGTCATCCGCTCGCGCCAAAGCATCTGGATCTGAGGGACGGCGGCAGGATTTCCGCCGCCGAGCATCAGCATGTCGGGCCACTCGGTCATCGCGCGACCAAGGTCGTCCATGAGCTCAAGGATGCCGCTGCGGGTGGTGAGCTTTGTGCCCGCTTTCGAGAATGGAACGACCATGCTACTTACCGAGCGAAATCAGCTTCGAAAACGTCCGGACATACATCTTCCCGCCACTGACCGCAGGCGTCGCAAAGCTGTCCTTTTCGGCGAAAGGAAAGCGCTGGATCAGCTCAAATTTCTCGCCGGCCGTGATGCTCACAAGTTCGCCGCCGCGGGTGAGATTGTAGAGGCGTCCGCCTTTTCCGCCGACGCAGATCGGGCTCGCATAGTAAGGGCCTTCCACGCGCTCGCTCCAAATCTGTTCATTGGTCGCGGCGCGGATGCAGGTCACGGTGCCGTTCTCTTTCCACAGGAAAAGCAGGTCGCCCACAACGATCGGCGTGGGCACGTATCCGCCGATGCGAACCACTTCGTAGGCTTTCTCCGGCTTCGACTCGGCGATTCCCTTCACGACTTTGACTTCGCTCACAGCCTGCCCTTGTCCACATTGCGCCACGACCCAGTTTTCTCCCGTGATGACCGGCGATGCGACGCAGCGGAGCGTGAAAATGTCGGAGATGGCCCAGAGTTGCTTGCCTGTAGCCGGATCGAGTCCCAGGAGGCCGTTGTCGGTTGAGAGGCTCACGAGGTGCGAGCCTTTTGTGGCAAAGCAGGGCGTCGAGATGGCGTGTTGACCGCCCTTCATTTCGTTCTTCCACAGCGTCTTCCCGGTGGCAGCGTCATACGCTTCGAGGAACGAACCGGGTCCATCTTGATTGCTTTGCAAATAGACCACACCTTTTTCCGCGACGGGAGAAGCGCCGGGTCCGTGTTGCGACGTGAATGGCCCGAGGTCGCGCTTCCACACTTCCTTGCCGTCCGCTTGCGCGAGCGCCACGAGTTGACTGCCGTCCGGTCCGGCGAACCAGGCATACACGCGATCGGCATCCACTGTGCATGACGGCGAAGCGAAGCTGTTGTCCGCATGCTTGCGATAGCCGCCCGTGGCAAATTCGCGCATCCACTCGACTTTGCCGCTTTTTGCGCCCACGCAGACGACACTCCGCTTGGCAATTTCCGCCTGCCGTGCATCCGGCGTGCAAGTCACAAAAACGCGGTCGCCCCAGACCACCGGCGACGAATGGCCGGTGCCAGGAAGTGTGCATATCCAGTTCACGTCCTTTTCGGTCAACTGCGCGGGCAGATTTGCGGTCCCGAGGCCCGAGCCATTCGGTCCGCGAAAGCGCGTCCATTCCTGCGCGTTGACAGTTGTGACGAGGATGAGGCTGGCGAGAAGAATCTTCATGGTGTGAGGCAGTATGAAAAACCGGCGGTGAGAAAGGAAAAAAGCGTCCAGTTCTGTGAATCACTGAATCCGCGATTTCCGGGAGGATTGATTCTCCGAAGCAGAATCTTGGAGATTTCTGTTGCGTGATTCGCGGATTTCAGATATTACTGAAAATACAAAATGAGCACTGAGCCTACCAATCCAAATCCAGACCGGGCGAGATTTCGCGCGGTGAGGGATGAATTCGTCACCCAGTGGGGGACTCTCGGAAGCGCGTGGGGGATCAATCGGACGATGGCGCAGATTCACGCGCTACTCATGGTGAGTACGGTATCACTGAGCACGGATGAGATCATGGAGGAACTCCAAATCAGTCGCGGAAACGCGCATGGAAACATCCGCGATCTGATCGGCTGGGGACTGATTCGGAGCGTGGTGAAGAAGGGTGAGCGCAAAGAGTTCTTCGAGGCTGAGAAGGATGTCTGGAAGATTTTTTGCACGATTGTCCGCGAGAGAAAACGCAGGGAAATTCGTCCGGCGATTGTGCTTTTGAGAGACTGCATTGATCGGACTGAGGACCTTGATGACACGGAGGCTGTTGCGTTTACCTCGCAGGCAAAGGTGCTTTGCGAGTTCGTGGAAATGGCGGATTCAGTCCTGGGAAAGATCTCGAAGTCCGAGCAGTCCAAAGTGCTTCCATGGCTTTTGAAATGGATGACGTGAATTTTTCGTCCGAACAACTTTCAGATAAGACTGAAACTACAAAAAGAAAAAGAAACTAACAGCCATAAACAACATGAACACCATCGTTACGCACCATCTGCTCTACCTCACGCTGAGCATTGTCACCACAATCTGGGTTGCCAGCACACTCCACAGGCATGGCCGGGTATTTCTAGTCGATGCCTTCCACGGAAACGAAAAACTCGCGGACAGCGTGAACCATCTCCTTGTCGTCGGATTCTATCTCATCAACGTCGGCTTCGTGGTCTTTGCCGTCAAATACGGGGACAAGCCGACTGATTTCGCCACGATGCTGGAGAGCCTCGGCACAAAAGTCGGCTGCGTCCTCTTGATTCTGGGCGTGATGCACTTCCTCAACATCTACGTGTTTAACAACCTTCGGAAGAACGCAATCATCCGTCACGCCCCACCGCCAGTCGCGCCGGACGCCCATATTGCCCGGCCCTGAGAACGCTCAAAAACGCCGCGTCCGAGTCCCGTCGGACGCGGTGAAGCGCTATGAAAACTTTGACCATTCTTTATGATTCGAAGTGTGGGATATGCCGTCGAATCCGGGTGTGGCTCGCTCAACAGGACGCTTACGTCCCGCTCGTTTTTGTTCCCCTCCAGGACGAATTCGTAGAGGCGCGCTTTCCGGGAATCGGCGCGCTGAAGCCGGACGAGCAACTCATTGCGATATCGGATACGGGCGAGGTCTGGCGGGGAGTGAATGGCTGGATCATGACCCTGTGGGCTCTGCGCGAATACCGAAACTGGTCCTTTCGGATGGCCAATCCGCTCTTGAAGCCCTTCGCACGAAGCATTTGCCACGGCATCTCCCAAAACCGCCGCCGGATTTCCCAGTGGATTTTTGGAAACAGTCCTGAGACCGCTGCGCGGATTCTCGGAGAACCGGAGTGTGCGGAAGACACTTGCGCTTCGAAGGATTATGGCAGTCGTTCGTAAGCTTCGAGGGTAGGGACGATGGCGCGGAGGGCTGTGGTCCAGAATTCCGGTGAGGTCAGATCGGCGTCGAGGGTCTGTCGTGCGACCTCCTCGCAAGTGGCGCTGCCGGTAGTGGCGAGGAACGCCTCGTAGTGCGGCAAGAACGCAGATCCTTCCGCCTTAAAGCGGGCGAAGAGCGCCTGGCTGAGGAGGTATCCGAAGACGTATGGGAAGTTGTAAAATGAAACGCTGGTGATGAAGAAGTGCATCTTCGAAGCCCAAAACATCGGGTCGGTGCCATCGGGAAGCAACGTATCGCCGTAGAGCTTGTGCTGGGCTGCGGACATCAGCTCGCGCAGGCGGGAAACCGGGATTTCTCCCGCAGCGCGCTCATTGTAGAGGGAGCGTTCAAATTCATACCGCATCGGGATATTCAGCAGGTAGGCGTGTGCGCGGAGCATTTCCTGATCGAGGAGGTACGCCTTCATTTGGGGAGTGATCGCAGGGTCGCTCATCAGGCCGTCGAGGAGGATCATCTCGCCGAAATTCGAGGCGGTCTCGGCAAGCGTCATGGGGTAGTTCGCGGCGAATGAACGCGCGGGACGCAGAACGCAAGAGTGCCACGCGTGGCCGGTCTCATGGGCGAGCGTGACCATGTCGTGCACAGTGCCGTGCCAGGTCATGTAGATGCGCTCTTCGTGGCGGACTTGCGAGCCGGTGCAAAATGCACCGGGCCGTTTTCCCGCCCGTGCCTGGGCTTCGATCCAGCGTTGCTGGAGAATTGAGCGGAAATACTCGCCGAGCCTCGGATAGGCGGCGGAAAACGCGCGATCGACGGTTGCACAAGCCTCGTCCCACGTAAGCGGCTTGGTATCTGGCGCAGCGATTTGCGGAGCTTCGAGGTCGAAAAAATGAAGCGCTGTCGTGCCTTGCATGCGCGCGGCGGTGCGGATCGCGCGGCGGGGAAGTTCGATGTTCGTGTAAATGGCTTCCAGCATCGCTTCCAGCGAAGCGCGGCTCATCGCGCCGTCGAAGAGCGGTGTGTCGAGAAAGTGCGGGATGCCGCGGCGTCCGTAGAGGCTCAGGCGTGTGCCTGCGATTCCGTTCAACCCGGCGGCCAGTGTGTCAGCATGGTCGTTCCACGGTTTTTGTCCGGCGTGAAACGAAGCCTCGCGGAGACGGCGGTCCGGTTCGGACATGAGTGCGCGACGACGGGCCATCGGGACGCTTTCCGTATGACCGTCCGGAAATGTCATCGGAAACTCCATCTTGCCGGAGAGCGTGTCGTAAAGCCGTCCCCATGCATGCAGGCCGTTGACATTGAGATCGGCTGCGAGCGATTCCAGCTCCGAAGTCATTTGTCTGCGGCCGTCTTCGCGCATGCGGCGGACGGCATGGGAGGCGCCGGATAGCACCGGTTCTTCAAGCAGTTGCGCGAATGCGGTGTCGGAAAGCGATGCGAGCGCGGATTGCAGCGCTGCCTTTAGTTTCGCATTTTCCGCATCGATCGTGGATGCCCATGCTTCGTCGTTTTTGACAGCCTCATTATTTGCATCATCCGCGGAAAGACATCCGAGAAATGCCGACAAATGGCCCACGCGATCGCCCAGTGTTTCGTAGGCGGCGATGGCCCCGGCGATCCCGTGCGGATCGCCTCCGAGCGCATCTGCCTGCTGGCGTAATGCACCCATGTCGCGGACGAGCGCAGCTTTGAAATCGACGTAGTCCGGCGCGCCAAACGCCGTGAACCACGATTCGAGCGACCAGCGGTCGGGCGTCTTCGGTAATTCGAGAATCATGCCGCCCGATAAGGGAATTCACGCCGCTGGTAAATGACCAATCGCACGCCGTGGCACGAACGGGGCGCACGGGCCACGCCGCGGCGCGACTTCACGCCAGCGCCTGCTTGATGACGCGTCGCTCTTCCACGCCGGTGAGACGTTGGTTCAGGCCTTGATGCAGGTAGCTGAGCCGCGTGTGGTCGATGCCCATGAGGTGCAGGATCGTGGCGTGCAAATCACTGACGTGGCAGCGATCTTCGACGGCCTTGAAGCCAAGTTCATCCGTCGCGCCGATGGCCTGCCCGCCTTTCACACCGGCGCCCGCCATCCACATGGAGAATCCGTGCCAGTCATGATCCCGGCCCGGTTTCCCCACGCCTTCGCTCGTCGGAGTGCGTCCGAATTCACCGCCCCAGACGAGCAGCGTCTCGTCCCAGAGTCCCGTGCGTTTCAGGTCGGCAATCAACGCGGCTATGGGCTTGTCGGTTTCGCCCGCATGCAGCGTGTGATTCGTGATGCAGTCGTTGTGACCGTCCCATGTGTCTTCGATGTGACCGCCGCCTGAGTAGAGTTGGATGAAGCGGACGCCTTTCTCGATGAGGCGTCTTGTGAGGAGGCATTTGCGGCCAAAATCCGCAGTGCGTTTGTCGTTCAGTCCATACAGCTCGCGGGTCGCGTCGTCCTCGTGTTCAACATCGACCACGCTCATCGCCTCCGTCTGCATGCGGTAAGCCAGTTCATACGATTCGATGCGCGCCATGAGTTCCGTCTCGTCGGGGTGCATTTTGAGATGCTCCTCATTTAGCGACTTTAATAAATCAAGGCTGCGGCGCTGGGTGTGTTCACTGGTGCCCTCCGGTGTCGCGAGATCGAGCAATGGCGAGCCTCCGCTGCGAAACAGAGTGCCCTGATACGCTGCGGGCATGTAGCCAGCCGTCCAGTTCGACGCGCTGCCGATGGGGCCGCCGCGAGGATCGGTCATGACTACGAAGCCAGGCAGGTTTTGATTCATCGTGCCGAGTCCGTAGCTCAGCCATGCCCCGAGGCAAGGTTTGCCGATGAAAATGCTCCCCGTGTTCATCTGCAAGCAGCCCGAAGCATGCGCCGCCGTATCGCTGTGCATCGAGCGAATCACACAAAGGTCGTCCGCAAACTTCGCGGTGTGCGGGAAGAGACTGCTGATTTCCAATCCGCTTCGTCCGTGCATTGAAAACTCAAACGGAGACTGCATCAAATGCCCGATGGCGCGGCCGTTCGATCCCACTTTTGAATCGCCCGTGTAAGGCATGCCGTGGAATTTTTTGAGCGCGGGCTTTGGATCGAAGGTGTCCACCTGACTCGGTCCGCCGTTCATGAACAGAAAGACGCAATGCTTCGCCTTTGCGGGAAAGTGCGGAGCCTTCGCTGCGAGCGGGGAGGCTGCGAGCGCCTCGGACGTCATCACATCTGCCAACGCGAGTCCTGCAAAGCCACCGCCGATCTGCCACAGAAATTCCCGGCGTGTCCGGCCGCAGGGCGTGTGATTTGGGATGAAGCGGTGCATTGGCTACTCTGGATAAACGAACTCGTTGAGGTTCATAATCACGCGGCACGCCTGCTCCAGCGATTCCTCCTTAAGGAAAGCACGCATCTGCGACATCTCGACGTCCGATGGCTCGCGGCACAAGGCCAGACGCCACGCGAGGGAGATCTGCGCGGCTGGGTCGGCGCCGGCCTCGCGCCGCAATCGCCCGGCGAATTGCCCGGCCTGCTGATTTACGAAATCGCCGTTGAACAAGCTCAGTGCCTGAGGAGCGACGGTGGTGATTTGGCGCTTCGGACAACTGCTCACAGTGTCGGCAAAGTCCAGCGTTTCGAGCATCGGTACGACAAGGCCGCGCTTGATGAATGCGTAAATGCTGCGGCGAAACACCTCGGGTTCGTCGGACGCTTTCCACACGCTTTCCTTGTCGGTATTTGCTTCGAGTGCGGCCTTGGGAATAGGCAGTTTCATCGCGGGCCCGAATCGCTTGGGATTGAGCCGGCCGCTGGCGGCGAGCATCGAATCGCGGATGGCTTCGACTTCAAGACGGCGGTAGCGCATCAAAGCATCAGGCGACCTTGTCGATTGCCACGCGGCGCTGTAGAGAATGAGACGGTGCAGCTTCTTTAGCGACCATCCCGCTTCGTGCATAAACCAGTGCGCAAGCCAGTCGAGCAACTCGGGGTGCGTTGGCGCTGCGCCCATGAGGCCGAAATCGTTGGCGGTCGTCACGAGTCCCTGACCAAAGTGCTGCTGCCACACCCGGTTCACGATCACACGGGCGGTGAGCGGATTATTCGTGCTCGCAATCCATTGCGCGAGGCCGAGGCGGCGGCGGGTGGTTTTTTCCGCGGGCGGAAAAGCGGGCTGCTGCTTCGCAAGAATCGCAGGCACCGCAGGTTCGACGAGGTCGCCGAATCTCGTGGCAGAGCCGCGCAAGAGGACATGAGTCTCGGGCGCTTTTTCCGACGGCTCCCGCCATGCGTAAATCTCCGTCCCATCCATTGGCACGGTCTGCTCGGTGCGGTCCTTGCGCGGACGTTCGAGCGGATTGAAAATGGCGACGAGGCTGTAGTAGTCGCGGGTGGCCAGTGGCTCGAACTTGTGATCGTGACAACGCGCGCACCCGATCGTGAGTCCGAGGAATGCCTGGCCGGTTGTGCTGACGATGTCATCAAGCTGGTCGTAACGATCGGTTGGCGGGTCCGCAGGTTCATCATCCCAATGGCCTAGCCGCAGAAAGCCCGTGGCAATGGTCGTTTCGAGCGAGCGGTCGGGTAGTTCGTCGCCCGCGAGTTGCTCCATCACGAACCGATCGTAGGGTTTGTCGTGATTGAGCGAGTCGATCACGTAATCGCGGTAGCGCCAGACGAATGGCTTTTCCGCATCACGCTCGTAGCCGTTGCTGTCGGCATAGCGAACGACATCCAGCCAGTGCCGCGCCCAACGTTCGCCATACTCCAGCCGTGCGAGCAGGTCATCTATGACTTGGTCGAATGGAGCCTGTGCCTGCTGCTCCGCAATGGTTGGGGGCAGCCCGGTGACATCGAGATACATCCGGCGGAGGAGAGCACGCGGTTGCGCGGGTTGCGGTGGCTTCAGTCCCTGTTGCTCCAGCTTTGCGAGGACGAAAGCGTCGATTTCATTGCGCACCCAGGTCTTGTCTTTGACGTCTGGAACAGTGGGCGTACGCAGGGGTTGAAACGACCAGTGCTCGGATGGCTTTTTCGGGATCAGTTCGTCTTTTGGAAAAGGAGCCCCTGCATCAATCCACTGGCGGAGTAATTCCACCTGAGCAGCCGTCAGCCGCGCTCCCTCGGGCGGCATGCGTTCGTCTTCGTCGTCGGTGAGCACGCGTTCGATGAGCGCGCTTTGCTTGCTGTCACCCACTGCGACGACCGCATGCTTGCCGCCCTTCAGGATCAAAGCGCCCGCATCAAGGCGCAGATCCCCTTTTTGTTTCACGGAACCGTGACATGAAACGCAGCGTTCCTTGAAGATGGCCTTGATGTCCTTTTGGTAGTCCACTGCAAAGACCCGTGCGGTCGGCCCAATAAGCAGCGCTATCGCGAATGCAGTCGCGCCAAATCGCTTCCGGGCGGCACCCTGTGCACCCGATTTTTCAACGGACCGGGCAGGGGATTGGAGCTGATTGGAGACATTGGACATTCGACGAACGGACGAGACCGATACTTGCCTCACTGTTAATCTTCTTCGGGCGGCATTCCATTGGAATTTCCGGCACGAACGCGCGGTCATCAAGCGGATGATTTCCCGGGAGTTCGCCTGCCTTACGGCTTCAGCGACGCTGGCGAAATACTCCGAATCTCCGGCTGCGTGGTCGCGGTCTCGATTGCTTTGATTGCGTCGAGGACTGCGTTTACGCGGCGGTCGTTGAGCTCGCCTTTCGGGTATTCTCCGCGGGCGCACTGATCGTTGAATGCCTGTATGAGCTCCCTCAGGCCGGGGATCGCCCCGCGAGCTGCGGTGCCGTATTTGACGATCTCTTTCATGATCTCGCCGGTCCGGTTCTCACTCCCATGGCCGCCCTGCGTTTTCGCGAATTCGACTCCGACTTCGACGCCCTCTTTGAACATGAACTTCGTCAGTGCCTTGAATCCGCCCATGCGGATTTCGTTACTGAACATCGTGTCTGCGGGGCTCGGTGTTTTCACTGCGGCGAAGATATCCGGCGCGAGCGCGGTCACGTCTTCGAGCGAAAGCTTGCGGTCGAAAAAGCCGCGGAGTTTTGCCCGCGCCATGCCGTCGGCGTTGCGGGAGACGACGCGGACTGCGGGATAGAGCAGCTTCGGATCGGCGTCCTTCACGGCGTCTGCGAGCGGTCCTTCGAACAATGCTGCGGCCAACTGTCCGTGCGTGAGTTGCACCGGATCGGCCCAGTTCACGGGCTGAAGCGGCTCGGCGGTTTTCACGAGCGCGGCGAGGATGTCCGGGATTCCGGGCTTCGCTGCGCCGCCCAGTTCCTTGATGGCGCGTGCCGCCTTGTAGCGCAGCCAGCGGTCTTCGTGGGAGAGCAGCCGGACAAACGTCGGCAGCGCCTCGACACTCTTGAGGTAGCCGAGCGTCTCGCAGGCACCTTGCGCGGCGTGGACATCCTTGCCCTCCGCCATGGCGATGAGTTGCGGGACGATCGTTTTCGCTTCGGGGCGCTCGGCCAGTTCATCGGCCGCCCAGCCACGCACGATCGGCGACCAGTCGCCAAATGCGGCCACGAGTTCCTTCGGGGTCATTTTCTCGCGGTCGGTATCGAAGCGCCCCGACGCAATCGCCGCCGTCACTTGCTCCTTGGTCAGCCAGCTCGCGGGAGCGGAGTCCTTGCCGGTGATGCAGAGCTTTTTCAGCGGCATCGAATACGTGAGCACGTAAGTCGCCGTGGGGCTCAGGCCGCTGTAGCTGCTTTTGCCGAAGTAGGTGTTGTCGTCCGTCCTTCCCGCGCCGTATTGCTCGCCGCCGTCGTAGGTGAACGAGCCGTCGCTGCGCCGCACGAGATCGAGATGCCACGACGCCTCCTTCACAAACGCAGCCGCCGCCGCAGGCCCGCCGACATTGGCCCCGAGCGCGCTCCACAGGTAGCTGAATCCCTGGCCGGTGTGTCCGCATTCGCGGCTGCGATAGCCGGCGGTCGCCATCTTCGCGAAGAACTGCGCCTCCTTCACCTTGTTGCCTTGCAGCGCGAACAAAACGGCGGACATGGAAACCTTGCCGTTGTTTTCGTGATACGGCCACGGCTCGTGTTCGCCGTAGGGGATGGAGCCTTTGTCGGCGAAGTATCCGAAAAAGCCCGCGGCTCTCGCGATGGCCGCATCGATCTCCGGATCTTTCACCCCGCATTTCTTGCCCATCACGATGGCGAGATTCCCGATCAGCCCCGCTTCATTCACCGGGCCGTAGGGCGGGATGGAGCCGTGGAGTTTCCCGTCCGGCGTGAGCTTGGAAATGCCGTGGCCGAACGTCCCATACATGCTCTGTCCCTTCGCGAGCGAGAGCGTGTATTCGTTGATGGCGTGCAGCACTTCCTTGTCGCCGGTGACGAGGAAATACTCGCACAGGAAAAGGTTCCGGTAGCCCCAATCCCACACCACCATCCCGTCCTTCAGCTCCAGCTTCAGCGAAGCCGGGCCGAGCTTCCGCGCGAACTCCTGCAACTTCGGCAGATACTCCGCATTCCCCGTCGCCAGCAGCGCCAGGCCGTTGATTGCGCCCATCAGGTCCTGCTTCAGTGGTTCTTTGTCGAGCGCCTTGCACGCGTCCTCAAAGATGAGCTTCGACTTCGGGCAATTGTATGGAGCCGTCGCGCTGTATGCGCCGAGCACGCGCAGTTTGAGCTGCACTTCCTCCGCCTTCCCTCCGCGCCAGAGCGAGAGTTTCAGCACGCCCGTTTTCTCCGCATCCTGAATCGCCATCGCGAGGCTCTTCCGCGCGTCGTCGCTAAAAGGACTGCCGCCCGCGCCAAGGATCACGTCGTCCACTTTCACGACTCCATCGGCCGGCGTCTGTGCGCCCACATGCGTCACCAAAATCTGGCGGCTTGCCTGCGTCGTGCGACCTTGCAGGCTGTCGATGTAACTCGCCGGCTTCGTATAAATCCACCCCCGCAGCCCCGTCGCGCCGAGATTGTAAGTAAGCTTGCGATCCACCGCCTGGTCCTTCGTCAGGTCCGGCGGCGTCTTGGGCGGTTCGGCGGCAAACGCGCAGATCGGCCCCGACAAGATCGAGAGCGCAGCGATGGACGTAAAAAGGAAGGTGGATTTCATTCGGTTCATGGTTGTGAAAATGGGTCGATGGAGCCGTTGCGTTTACCGAAATCCCCGGCAAACGCGATGGGATTCTTGCACAGTCCCCGCATCGCTTTTCGACGAAGGATCGCGTGGCAACCATCCGTGACCACGATCAACCACTATCAGTCGGGCACTTTATTCTGCGCAGTGATTTGGGAGGTGTTGAAAGCGTGGTTCAGTTCTTTCTCGTCGCCTGACCCCCAGTTCTCACGGTGATGCGGTGACGCCTGTGGAGTTTCCGCCCGTCCATCATTGCGCGGTGCGCTGCGCTAGAGCGTGCGCCTGGCTTCGTCCTTCCGGCCTGCTGCGTAGGCTTCAAACACCGCGCGGATTTGGTCGCGCACCCGGCGGAAGACGGCGAGTTGCTCTTCTTCCGTACCGGTCGCGTGCGCGGGATCATCAAAGCCCCAATGGTAGCGGTTTACCTGTCCCGGAAACATCGGGCACGCTTGGTCTGCATTGCCGCAAACCGTTACGACGGTTTCAACCGGCACCGACAGGAATTCGCTCAGATGCTTTGAGTGGTGCCCCGAGATGTCGATGCCGATTTCCTGCATCACTTTGATCGAGAGCGGATGAACGTAGCCCGACGGTTTGGAGCCGGCGCTTGCGACATTGAAGAGTCCGCCTGACGCTGCGCGCAGGATGCCTTCCGCCAGGTGCGAGCGGCACGAATTGCCGGTGCAGAGAACGAGAACGAGCGGCTTTTCCATTAGCAGCACCCTCCGCTCGCGCAGCATGCGTTCGCGTCTTTCGGCGCGGGCGTGCAAAGCTCCTTGGCGAGACAGTCCGTGTGCTTCACGCCGAGATAAAAGCTCAGCACCGCCCCGTCGTCCTCCGCACGCAACACCGGGAACTGCGAGAGGAAGCCGTCCTCATACTCGACTTCCACGTCGAGCTCATCCGTGCCGAGCACAGGCTGCGCTTTTCCGAGGATGCCCACGAGCCCGGCGGGCAGCAGGCGGTGGTCGAAGTCCTCCGCCACCCACGCTTGCAGCGTGCAGGCCGACACTCCGCGCACCGTGCCGCCACAGTCGATAAAGCGCCGGTCCGTGCGCCCGACTTCCGTGATGTGCGCATGCACGGGGATGAAGCCGCCGTCCGGTAGGACAAAGCGCAGCTCATGTTCTGGTGAGGATTTCAAGTGGTCGCGGAATTCGGATACTTTCATTGGTTTTATTTTTTGATGTTCGTTTGAGATTTGATGGCCTTGCCCTTGGCTGGTGCACAGCACTCCAGCGCTGTTTCGATCCACGCAACGTCGCTCTGAATCGCCTTCAGCGCTTTGAGGTCTTTCTTAAAGACCGGCTCCGTCTGCGCGCAGTCCTGAAGGCATTTGAGGTTCTTCTCCAGCTCCGGCCTCCGCTTTGCAGGCAGGCAGTAAATCATCCAGTTCTGGTGCCGTGCCGAGGCGACCATGCCCCGCTCTTTCAAGTAAGAAAGATGCTTTGAAATCTTCACCTGCGACTCGCCGAGCAGCGATTGAAAATGGCACACGCACAACGGCCCCTGCGTGAGCAAGTGGAGCATCCGCAGCCGCGTCTCATCGCAAAAACACTGATAGATTTGAACCAGCTCCATGTGGCCTATACTACCAAACAGGTATATTCCGTCAACAGAATGTTTAAAATCGTATTCGCGCACCGGGATGACAGGAGCGGGGGGCACAAAATGCGACGCACGGGTACTGCGCCCAGCCTGCCTGCTGCAAAGTTTACGCGGCTTTCCTGCACTTTCTCACCCGTTTTCAATCGCAACCACATCGGAGGTTTCGATTACTTATTCGCTTGCCACTCTTTTGCATTCGGGGGTATTGCGGTGGGGATGTCGCGGGGCTCCTCTTCTCTCAGTCGCTTGCATAACATTTCCGGGATGCGGCCCGGCGGGTTCGGCGTCTTGACTGGCGATTTCGGGATGGGGTGCGTGGGGTTCAGGTTTGGTGAAAAGGGGATCGGGAAGCGGCTGAAAGTCTCGCGGATGCGAAATGATGCGGTTTTGGCCGTGCCTGAATGCGTTTTGGGCGGTCCCGATGCCGTCACGGTGCGTCCTGAATGCGAAAGGGCAGTGCCCGAATCCGAAAGAGCGGTGCCTGAATGCAAAAGGGTGGTCCCCGAACCCAAAAGGGCGGTGCCCGATGCCAAAAGAGCGGTCCCCGATGCCGTTGAGGGTACTCCCCCCTATTTTCCACACAACCGACATGGAATGAGTGGCTTGCACGCGCTGGAAAAGGGGCAAATCGAGGCCTTTTCGGCTCAGGCGATGGCGAAAGTGTTATCGGCCATGCTATCGGGGGTAAAACTGAACCTCGCAGGGGCTATCCAGAGCGGAGAATAAAGTGCCGAGAATAATGTGCCAGACTGACTATCGTCTGCTGACTATCTTCTGAGGCGATCTACTCCTTCATCGCCTTGAACAACCCCACTGTTGAAAAAGCCCGTTAATCAGGAGCCATCAGGCGGGAGATAAACCGGGGAAGGCTGTGCCAGACTTATCGTTGCTACGGCTCAGATCCAGGCGCCACGAGACCCCGCAAACCCACCTTGGGCGTTGTCCAAGACTGGCATGACATCGCGCCTTCGGCCATCAAACCAGCACGGGAGTTTTCCTCGACAGGGAGGGAGCGATCGGCTTCCGTCGGTATCCGCAAACCACCGCCACGAATATGCCAACCCATATGCCAACAACAGCCTCCGAGTTTGCGGGGGATTCGTTAGCCGCCAATCACACCTCAGCGACTCCAAATTCAACAATCGCGAATTCACGACCATGAAAAACCTGACTCCGCTCCTCACTACGTTCAAAATGTTTCTGCCGCTTGTCGCGAGGCCGGTGACAATTACAAACGTCTCTTCTGCGACCACCGTATTCGCCGACACCTTTGAATTGGGAACCTTCAGTCCCTCCGTCGGGTCGTGGTCGATTGGCCCCTCGGTCACTGTTGTAAATTCAACCATAGTACCAAATCCCGGAGCTTTTCAGGGTAGTTACTACGCGCAACTTTTCCGCGACAGCAACACAGCGAATCAAGGAAACCTACTGGCAGTTCCGGTTAGTCCGCAGGCCACAAATGGCAATCTGATTCGGCTCGATATGATGGTTTATCTGCCGTCGGCAACCGACATAAACGTCAGAGCGCAGTTCATCCTCAACGACGGAGATTTTAATTCAGCGAGAGCGTGGGTACGACCCGACGGAAACGGCAACGTCATTGCTGTCGGCGGCCCCGGACCTTCCCTCACCGATACTGGCCTTAACTACAGCACAGACGTTTGGCAGCGTTGGGAATTGGACTATGTCATTGGTTCATCAACCTTTGACGTGAGCATCGACGGCGTGCGGGCCACAGGCTTTTTATCTGCGACTAGCGGCCAGGTCAGTGCTGCAAGCATATTTAATGGCAGTAACAGTCCAGGAGCCTTTTATTTAGACAGCGCTGTCCCGGAGCCATCCGCAACTTTACTCGGAGCGATGGGTCTGATTGCGCTTTTTTCTAAGCGAACTCGCAACGGGCGCAACGGCTAAACTTTTCTGAGGGCATCCGGGCGGAGCCCCGGTGCCGTCAGGGGTTGTCGCGTAAAAGAGCTTGCCGCCCTCACGCGAGCCACCGGTCCGGTTTTTTCAGTGGGGCGGTGTAGGCCGACAATGAACGACACTAAAGTAGCACTTGCTGGTGTTCCTGACGGTGTGGCGGGTGACATTTGCGTTGCCCGCCGATATTGGTTGTGATGTCTTTCTGCTCATGAGTGTCGTTGTTTTGTTGTGCGATGTTTTTGGTGCCCGGTCCGCTTCATTGCGGACCGCGCCCCATGTGGCTCTACAAGGCTCACACTCGCTCCGCTTTGAACTTCAACCAAAACGCAACGACTCCCGCCAGCTCGGCGGGCTATAGAGTCGAGGCGACGTAGCACTATGGAGCTTCGACTAAAATCCTGCGTCATTCGCCGTTGGTCGGCGGACGACGCCGTTGCGTTGCAGCGACACGCGGACAACCGAAGGATCTGGCTTTGTCTTCGGGACGTTTTTCCGCAACCCTACACGCTTGACGATGCTCACGCTTTCCTGCGTTACGTTACACACGAGAAGCCGACGACTACATTTGCTTTGGCGAGCTCAACTGAGGCGATTGGTTGCATCGGATTACAAATGGGCTGCGACGTTCACCGCAAGACAGCAGAGTTGGGGTATTGGCTTGGAGAGGCATTGTGGGGGCGAGGCATCATGTCTGAAGCCGTCGTGGAGTTCACACGATGGGCGTTCTCGACGTTCGACCTGGAGCGCATTTACGCCGAACCATTTGCCGACAATTCAGCCTCTATCAGCGTTCTCGAGAGAGCAGGATTTGTTTGCGAGGGCCGGTTGCGCTCGCGCGCCTTCAAAGATAACAAGCATTTGGATTCAGTGTTGTATGCCAAACTACGAGGGGCCGATAATGAACCACACTCAAAGTAACCACACTCAAAGTAACTCGCTCGTCCGCTTCTACCGCTCGATCTTCCCGTAGTTCCGACTCAAGTCCAAAAACTCCAAAGCAACTTTATGTTCCAAACGCTCCTGTCCTTTCTGTGCCGGGGAACTCTGCTCCTCGCCCTCGCCACGGCTGCCGTCTCAGCCGCGCCCATCATCACTGCGACCAAGGACGACAACCTCGCCGCGGGGTTGCGCAAGCTGCCGGGGAACACGATCACCTACACGACCACGATCTCGAACACGGGTGACGCCACGGCGACGGCGGTGCAGTTCACCGATCCCGATCCGGCGAATACCACCTTCGTCTCGGTCAACAGCACGCCCATCGCGCGCAACGATACATACGGCGCCATCGGCAATGTGCAGATCAGCATCCCGGCCGGCAGCGGTTTGCTGGTGAATGACAATGATCCCGATGGCGTCGGGCCGGCGCTGACCGTCACGGCGGTCAACACCGCGGGCACGCAGGGAAATCTGAGCTTTAACGCGGATGGCAGTTTTACCTTCAATCCGGCGGCAGGATTCACGGGTGCGACGACCTTTGGCTATACGGTCAATGACGGTGAGGGGAACACGGACACGGCGACGGTCACGATCAATGTCA
>JANMGP010000012.1:0-20498 GCA_031374705.1 Verrucomicrobiaceae bacterium
GCGCAACCGAATCCTCGCCGCACCTACAGCCGCAAGCCCCGCCGGAGCCGGGCAAATGTAGTGCAGAAAACTCGAGTTCGCCGCCCGGGGACCCGCATGGATGCGAGACCGGCCTCCGCGAAGTGCGGAACTTGGGTTAAATCCTCATATTCGCCGCCCTGCTCGCCGGGTGGGAGGAAGGAGTCGTGTCTCAACATCAAAACCTGAGGCGCGCAGGGGACCTTCATTCTGCCCGGCGAGCAGGGCGGCGAATTGCTTTTCGCGCGGTCTATTTCCCCGGGTCGCCGACACGCCAGAGTGCGCTGTCGGCACGCACGAATATCTTACCGCCGCTCAGAGCGGGTGTGGAAAGGACGAGTTCGTCGGGATCTTTTTTGAGCGGAAGCTGAAGCGTGCTCACGACTGCGCCGTCGGGGACTTCGGTATCGACGATTTGCAGAAGGCCTTTTTCATTCACTGCGACAAGGTGCTTCCCCGAGCCCACAGGCGACCCGCTGAACGCTCCGGCGAGGCGCAGCTTCCATCCACCGTCGCCGATCTTGATATCGGCCGTGGCGATGACTCCCGCGCTGTTGATACTGAAAATACGGTCGCCCAACACAATCGGACTAATCGTCGCGGGGTTGATTTGCTTCGACCGCCACAACTGCTGTGGAGGTTCGCCGTTCGCCTTTGGCGCGAGCGCTGTGATGCCGTTCGAAGGGGCGTAGATGATTCCGCCCGCGACCACGCTGGAACTCGTCGTCGATGCTCCCTCAGAGTAGTCCCAAAGCGTGCTGCCCGTTTCTGGATTCACTCCGAGCAGACCTTTGGACGATTGCAGGATCGCGACGCCCTTCCACGAAACGGGGCTCGACCAGTTCGCGGCCTTCGGGCGATCGAGCTTCCACATGTTGCGACCCGTTTTCACATCGAGCCCGAGCGCGTAGCTTTCGCTGTCGTTTTCGATGAGCGTCACGACCGTGGAGCCGATGACGATCGGCGACGAGGCCATGCCGAGACTGTTGCTGGCATTTGGGTAATCGGCAGTGAGACCACGGACCCAAAGCAGCCCGCCATCAAGGTCGAAAGCCGCCATGTCGTTCGTGCTCCACAGCGCAAAAACGTGCTTCCCATCGCTGCATGGCGTGCATGCTGCGATGGACGTTTTCGGGTGCGCCATCGTACGCCCGGTCGCCTGGAGCTGACGCTCCCACAGCTTTTTGCCGTCGGCGGTGGAGAAGCAAATCACATGCAACCGCTCTTGCGAGGGACCGCTGGAGCACGTGACAAAAACCTTCTCGCCGATGACAATTGGGCTCGCCAGTCCGCGACCTGGTAGCGGAACACTCCAGTCGATTTTCGGGTTCACCGGGACGACCGCGCCGGCGACAGTTCCCGTGCTCTCCGGACCGCGGAATTGCGGCCAGTCGGCTGCGACGAGAGTGAGACTAAGTGAAGATGCGGTGAGCGCGGCAGTGATGAAGGAGCGGAGCATGGTGTTTAGTTCTTGGAAGCGAGGATGGCGGTGCCGGTGCTGTCGCAGACGCGGAGTTGGAATTCCCACTCGACGGTCCACTGTTCGGTCTGTTCGTTCTGGCAGGCTTTCACGAGGACCGTGTTCGGGCCTTTCTTCAAGCGGCACTTCATCGTGTATTGATCCATCTTCTGGCCGCGATGGTATTCGTCGCGACTAAAAAGCAGCTCGCCGTTCAGCCAAACTTTCCAGGCATTTTTGCAGCCCAGCCGGAGTTCGGCCTCGCGCTCGGTCGCAGAATCAAACGTCGTAACGGCATAAGCGGTGACATCTTTTTTACTGCCGAGCGGCTTGTTGAAATCCAGCTTCCCGTATTCATCCGCACTCTCCACAGGCTGCCATTTCACGGGCCCGCCCTTGCCGTCATAACTCGCGTCGAGTTTCACTTCCTTCTCCGGCGGAAAAACTGTGTCGAAGCCCTTGCGTTCCGTGTTTTCAAAAGGACCGATCACATTCCACTTCATGAGAAATCCGAAATGCCGCGGCAGGTCCACTTTCACGCCGAGCTTGTCCAGCGCAGAGGCGATCGTCTTTGTCTGATCCTCGTCGCGAACTGCGGCAAGCGCCTCGGAGTAAATCACCTTCGCGTCGTCGCCGCTCTTTGCTTTCGCCGCCTTGATGAGCCGCTCGACAGCCCCCCGGCGAAGCGCCTGAACAGGATCAGAAATAAGCCCCGGTTCGAGTTCACCCGCCTTCGCCGCATCGGCTTTTTGAAGAAGGTCAAATGCCAGAACTCGCGCTGCCGAAGGATGCGAAGTGTCCTTCAAAAAAGCGAGCAGCGGAGCGACCGGCATTGGCTCATTTTTCTGAACGCCGTCGATAATCGCATCGCCCGCGAGGCGAAGCCAATTGTCAGCGACCGGACTCCCTTTGCCCGCTGCGTTGAGGAGCGCAGGCAGCGCGGTCGGTCCGGCTTTTACTACCTCCCGCCACGCAACGCCCGCTGCGTCATTGCCCTTCCCTTCCCGCTCGACGGAAGCGAGGACCTTGACGGATTCTTCGATGCCGGCATGAACCGGAACGTTTGCGGCGATGATAAGTGCGGCGAGGATGAATTTCATGCCGCGCTGCATACGCAAAGTCATGCGCGGCGTCACGCGTCTTCTCGCCTACAACGCGGTATCTTCTCCGAGCAAGTTTTTGAGCTTCTTCATACCGCGGCGGATTCGCGCCTTCACCGTGCCGAGTGGAACGTGGAGGCGCTCGGCGACCGCCGGGTAAGGCATGTCATCGAAAAATGCCAGTTGAATTGCCGCCTGCTGGTCCGCGTTCAGCTTCGCGATCGCCGTTCGGATGGTCGCCGCCTGCTCCGCAATCACAGCGTCCACGAGCGAGTCGCGATCATCGAATCGAATGTCCGTTTTTTCCTCCTCCTCGAAATCCGAATTGAGCCGGGCCCTGCGATTCAGTGCGCGCAGGCGGTCGATCGATTTGTTGCGCGTCAGGGTGATCACCCAGGTCGAAGCCTTGCCCCGCGCGGGGTCATACGATGACGCCCGCTCCCAAATTTGGACAAAGACGTCCTGAACGACATCCTCGGCTGCCTCGCGGTTATTCAGGACACCCATCGCGGTGGAAAAAAGGAGCGTCTGCATCCGGCGGTGAAGTTCATCGAAACTCTCCCGGTCTCCTTTGCCGACATTTTCTAGGAGGCGCGATTCCTCTTGGGCTTCCGGGCTTAGCAATGGAGCGGGTGAAGCGGGCGTGAACTGCGTCAATGGAGCGTTTGTTTTTGTTTTCATGTCTATTTATTGTCTCAGTTTTGTGTTTCTGTCAACTATTTGTCTATGCATCTTTTAAGGGATGAAGATCGTTTTCTTGCGGATGTCTCAATTTTGTCTCAATTAACGCCCGAAATGGTGAACCACGGATTTTCAATCGCGATCGCGGCCCGAAGGTCGGGATTATCGCAGCATGTTATTAGAGCATGGGAGAAGCGATACGGGGTGATCACCCCGTTGCGCTCGGACACACGGCGGCGGCTTTACTCCGACGAAGACATCGAGCGGCTCCAACTCCTCCGCCGGGCGACTCAGGCCGGTCACACCATCGGGAATATCGCGTCGCTTTCCACCGAGTCACTGAGGCCGCTCGCAGCCGAGGCCACCACGGACCCCGCCGCGAAGTCTCCAGACACCTCAGAGACGCTGCTCGCCGCCGCCGCCGATGCAGTGAAAGCGCTCGACAGCGCAAAACTGGAAAGGCTGCTCCAGGCCGGTCTGGTCACGCTTGGGCGCGGCCTCCTCACGCTCCGCGTCATCGTCCCGCTCATCCAGCATGTCGGCTCGGAATGGGAACGGGGCACCCTGCGAGTGGCACACGAACACTGCGCGACTTCCGTCATCCGCACGCTGCTCGGCAATTTCGTGCACGCTCACTCGGACACGGTCAACGCCCCGGTCCTTATCGTCACGACGCCTCCCGGGCAACTCCACGAACTCGGCGCACTCATCGCCGGTGCAGCCGCGAGCGACCGCGGATGGAAAGTCGTGTATCTCGGCCCAAGCCTCCCTCCCGAGGAAATTGCCGGCGCATTTCACCAGTGCAAAGCGGACGCTCTCGCCCTCAGCATCATTTACCCTGCGGACGACCCCGGCCTTCCCGCGCAACTCCGCTCGATTCGACATCTGTTGCCCGATGCCCCGATCATCGCCGGCGGAAACGCAGCGTCCGGATACTCAGGGGCGCTCGGCGACATCGGCGCGACGGTGTGCAACGACATCCCTGAAATCTCCCGCGCCCTTGAGACCGTCCGGAATTCCCGCGTGCGGTAAACGCGGCTGACTGCTTGACGATCTCGTTCCGCATCCGCACACCGGAGGTATGACAAAAAATGCAGTCGTTACCGGAGCAGGAAGCGGAGTCGGTCAGGCCACGGCCCTCGCGCTTGTAAACGCAGGGTGGCGCGTCGCGCTCATCGGACGCCGCGAAAGCGCGCTCAACGAAACCGCCGCGCTCGCTGGATCAGGCGGAGCAAAAATGCTCGTCTGCCCGTGCGACATCGGCGACTCCACGGCTGTCGAAGCCGCCGGACGCCGCATCCTTTCTGAATTCGGCGACGTCGAAGTCCTCGTAAACGCCGCCGGCACCAACGCCCCGAAGCGCGCCCTCGAAGTTCTTTCACTCGCCGACTACCACGACATGATGAACGCCAACCTCAACGGCGCCTACTACTGCGTGCAGGCCTTCCTTTCCGGCATGCGAACGCGCGGCAGCGGAACGATTGTGAACGTCGTCAGCGATGCTGGCAAACAGGCCTCGCCTAAAGCCGGACCCGCCTACGTCATGTCAAAATTCGGCCTCGCCGGCCTCACGCAAAGCATCAACGCCGAGGAACGCGGCCGCGGCGTCCGGGCATGCGCACTTTTCCCCGGCGACATCGACACACCGCTGCTCAACAAGCGACCTGTCGTGCCTGATGCCGGCTCGCGCGAAAAGATGATGCGCCCTGAGGATATCGCCGAGTGCGTCCTGCTCTGCATCAATCTTCCATCGCGCGTCATCATCGAGGAAATGATCGTCCGTCCGCGCTGAGATTGTCGCAATTTCACAGGGACTCGCTGTTTACCCTGCGAATGAAAACCACGCTCCTTCTCGCATTCGTCACGGTCACCGCTTTCGCTGAAAAGCCCGCGCCGCCTGCCACACGCATGGCGGAACTCGACAAGATTGCCTACGCTGACAGCTTCACCGGCGACAAACTTGCCGACCAATGGAAGGCCGCGAAGGGCAAATGGGAGGTCTTCGGGGGAGTCCTGCGCGGCTCCGAACTCGCGGCGGACAATCACGGTGCGGTCGTCCGCACTCCTCTCAAACTCCAAAACATGGTCGTCGCATTCGACGTGAAGCTCGACGGCGCAAAGATGACATCGCTCTCCATCAACGCCGAGAAAGGGCACCTCGCCCGCATCCGCATCGCGCCAAAACTCTTCGCCGTTCAGCTTGATGACCCGGATCACGAAGGCTCTGAGAAAGGCAAAGTCTTCTTCACAAAACCCGTCGATATCGCACCCGGCACCTGGCACACCGTCGTCCTCGAAATGGTCGGCGACACCATGCTCGGAACGCTTGATGACAAGATTACAGGTCAGGGCAGCCATCCATCGCTCGCCTCAAAAGAAAAAGTCGCCCCCGGCTTCACCGTCGCCGGAGAGAGCGCCAGCTTCCGCAACGTGCGCATCTACAGCGCCAAAGCCGAGCCGAAGGCGGACTGGAAAAAAACGGCGGAGTAAGTTTCGACGCTCAGCGGCGCCGCACTGCGCCATGCACGGCGGCAATGAGATCGCCCACCGTCCGGTGCGATTCCAAGTCATGCCGCAATGCGACGTCACGACAAACCGTGTAGCGGTTCCGGCGACCGTCGCGCTCCCGTTCGATTACCCCACCAGCCTCCAGATCGGCGAGTATTTTCAGCACTGCGCGCTCCGTGATGCCCACTTTTTGAGCAAGGTCGCGCACGCGGAGTGAATCGTCCGCGGCAAGACAGATTGCGACGTGGGCGTGGTTCGTGAGAAACGTCCACGTTGATTGGGCAGAACTCGGGCTCGGTTTTTTGATTGACGCCATATATGCAGCGCATTACATGTCTTATAGTTCATGCTTCTACGTTCATGATTACACTATCACACATCACTCCGTTATGAAAACCTCAATTCCATTTGTCCACATTCTGCCCCGCACTACCCGTATCGCCGTCTCTCCAAACACATCCCGGACGACTGCAAACCTTACCGCCCACGATTCATGGATCTGACACTCATCGCTTCAAACCTCCTCAATCCTCCCGTCCTGTTTTTCTTCCTCGGAATGATCGCATGCTTCGTCGGCTCCGATCTCGAAATTCCACAGCCCATCCCGAAATTCCTTTCGCTCTACCTGCTCCTCTCCATCGGATTCAAAGGAGGTGTGGAACTGCACAAAAGCGGTCTCACTGCGGAGGTGGCAATAGCCCTCGGCGCAGCCATCCTCATGGCTATCGTTGTTCCGCTCTGGACGTTCTTAATCCTCCGCAAGCGACTCGATATAAACAACGCGGCAGCCGTAGCGGCCACCTACGGCTCGGTCTCGGCAGTGACGTTCATCGCCGCGGGATCTTTCCTTTCGCAGCTCGGCATACCATCCGGCGGACACATGGTCGCCGCGATGGCGCTCATGGAGTCCCCCGCAATTATCATCGGCGTTGCGCTGGCGAGAAAACTCGGCAGTCCCGGCGGAACACCCGTCTCGTGGAGCCATCTCCTGCGCGACGCGTTCGCCAACGGGTCGGTGTTCATACTGTGCGGCGCGCTCGTCATCGGCGCCGTCACCGGAGAAAAGGGCGGAAAGGCTCTCGCGCCGTTCACAAGCGACATCTTCCGCGGCATGCTCTGCCTTTTCCTTCTCGATATGGGTATCCTGAGCGCCCGGAGAATCGGCGGCATCCGGCAATTCGGCTGGTTTCCCGTGGTGTTTGCCCTGGCAGTCCCGCTCGTAAACGCAATCGCGGCGCTGGCACTCGCGCGATTCATCGGCCTTGGCCCGGGCGATGCACTGTTGTTTACCGTCCTTTGCGCCAGCGCCAGCTACATCGCTGTTCCAGCGGCGATGCGTCTCGCAATTCCCGAAGCCAACCCCGGCCTCTACGTCACCATGGCGCTCGCCATCTCATTTCCTTTCAACATCATCGTCGGCCTGCCTCTCTATATGGCCATAATCAACCGAATCTGGAGCTGACCCATGCAAAACGTAAAGCGGATCGAAATCATCGTGGACTCCCCCGAAGTCCCTTCACTCTTAAAGGAACTCACCCATATAGGTGTCTCCGGCTACACGGTGTTCCACAACATCACAGGCAGCGGAGACCGCGGTGAACGCCGCAACGACGAACCCGGCGGAGGAAGCGGAAACTCTTGCATCCTGCTCGCCATCGCCCCGGAGAAAAGCGACGCCGTGATCGCAGCCATCCGCCCGATCCTTCGTCGCCGTGGCGGCGTCTGTCTCATGTCCGACGCCCAATGGGTCGTGCATTAAACGACAGCATCCCGCGCCCACAAATCACTGTGAAGCAATCCCCAGTTTGCGCTGATGCGGCTCTTCAAACGAAAACCGTGCCGCTGAAGCGCTTCGTCCGGCGAGACGAGTTCCGTTGCCGGAAGTGCTGTAGCGATGCGGAAAAAACGATACGCCAGTGCGAGCAAGACCCTCGCGCGCAGCCGGGCGAGCCCAAGCTCGGGAACTTGGAAATCGGCAAGTAGCCAGCGCGCATCGGGCGTTGCAGCAGCGGCGAGTCGAGCGACAACTTGCGAGAGCACGGTCTCGGGAAAGCAATCGAGGAAGAAGTGCGTGACGATGAGATCGAAGGTGGCGGCGGGTGGCTCCCACTCCGGCAACGAAGCATGAAGAAAGCTCACCCGAGGGTTTCCCAGAACGGCTGCGCGCGCACGCTCCAGCATCGCACTGCTGGCATCCACGCAAACGAAACTCGCGTCGGGCATTTGCGCTACGGCCACTTCCAGAAACCGCCCCGGACCTTCGCCGACGACGAGCACATTCCGGCACTCGCCGACTTCGTTCAGCCAAGCGACCCGGCACCGCTGCATCTTCCGCCCAGCGAGGACCGCTTCCATCCAGCGATAATGCGGGGCAAGCCAGTCGAAACTCATGATCCGGTGGCTTACGCCCGCCGTTCTTTGATCGCACTCAAAATATCCGCAATCGCCTCGTCGCGTTTCTTCGCGCCGACGTTGCCTTTTCCGTGGAGGCGGACGGAGACATTGCCGGCTTCGAGGTCGCGGTTTCCCAGGACGAGCATCGTGTGGACTTTGCGCTGCTCGGCTTGCTGGATTTTGCCCTGCATTTTGTCGCTGCCGTAGTCGCCTAGGGCGCGGACGCCGTGGCTGCGCAGTTCGGCGACGATGCTTTTGCCATATTCTACGAGCGGTTCGTCGGTGCCGATGGTGATGACGCTCACCTGCTCCGGCGCCATCCACAGCGGGAAATTCCCCGCGTAGTGCTCGATGAGAAAGCCGATGAACCGCTCGTGCGTGCCGAGCGGGGCGCGGTGGATGCACAGCGGCGTGTCGAACGAATTGTCCCGCGTGCGGTATTGCAGCTTGAATCGCGCAGGCACGGCGAAATCCACTTGATTCGTCGCGATGGTGAATTCCTTGCCGATGGCGCTCCACACCTGCACATCGATCTTCGGCCCGTAAAAAGCGGCTTCGTTCGCCACTTCGACGAAGTTGATTCCCGACTTGATGAGAACGTTGCGCACCATGTCCTCGGTCTTCTTCCAAAGCGCGGGCTCGTCCACGAATTTCTGCCCGAGCTTCTCCGGGTCGTGCGTCGAGAACCGCATCTGGTATTTCTCGAATCCGAAGATGCTAAAGTACTTTAGATACATCTCATTCACCGCGCGGAACTCCTCCTCGAACTGTTCCTCGGTGCAGTAAATGTGCGCGTCGTTCATCTGCATCGAGCGCACCCGCATGAGGCCCATGAGTTCGCCCGATTGCTCGTAGCGGTAGCAAGTGCCGTATTCCGCAAGGCGCAGCGGCAAGTCGCGGTAAGAGCGCGGAACGGCACCGAAGATTTTGTGGTGGTGGGGGCAGTTCATCGCCTTGAGGTAATACTTTTCTCCTTCTAATCGCTCGTGCTGAAGGTCTTTGAACTCCCGATACTGCTCAGGCGTTTCTTCGTTCGCTTCGACGATTTTCTTCAGCACGACAAATCGTGCCTCCTTTGCCTCAAACTCTTTGCCTTCACGCTTTAGTACCATCGGCGGAAACATCGACTCCTCGTAATACGGCAGATGCCCGCTCGTGAGATACATATTCTCCCGCGCCAAATGCGGCGTGCGCACGCGGTCGTAACCGGCGGCAAACTCCGTCTCTTTCGCCAGTCTCTCCAGCTCTTCGATGAGCACCGTTCCATTTGGCAGCCAAAGCGGCAGGCCGGGGCCTACGTCTTCGTCAAACGTGAAAAGCTCCAGCTCTTTTCCCAGCTTGCGATGGTCGCGCTTCTTCGCCTCTTCGACCATGTTGAAGTATTCCTCCATCTGCGTCTTATTCTTGAACGCCGTGCCGTAGATGCGCTGGAGCTGCGGGTTTTTCTCGTCGCCTTTGTAGTAAGCCGACGCGATGTGCGTGAGCTTGAATGCACCGATATTCCCCGTCCGCATGACGTGCGGCCCGGCGCACAGATCGAGGAAGTCGCCGTTCTTAAACAGCGAGATTTCTTCGCCCTCCGGGATGTCCGCGAGATTGCCGATTTTGAATTTGCTCACATTACCCGGCCGCTCCGAAAGACCGCCCAGCCGTCCGCTCTCCGCCAGCGCCAGCGCCTCCGCACGCGAGACCGCCGTGCGCTCAAAGACATTGTTCGCTTTGATCTCCTTCTTCATCTCCTCCTCGATGCGAGCGAAGTCCTCCGGCGTGATTCGGTGAGCCAATTCGAGGTCGTAGTAAAAGCCCGTATCCACCGGCGGCCCGGCAGCGAATTGCGCCTCCGGCCAGATGCGTAAAATCGCCGTCGCCAGCACATGCGCCGCGCTGTGGCGGAGCCGTTCGAGGTCGGTCATCTGGTTGCGTTGATCCAGAGTCTTGCGTTCGGGCTGTGGCTGCTGCTGATTTTCGTCGGACATAAAATGGGGGCAAAAACTAGCGGTTCAATCCGTAATGGCAAGGCGCGCGGAAGGCCAGTTTTACGCTGCCACGCGTGATCGACTGTGCGGGATGGCCAAAATGGAAGCCACACGGTGCAGACGCATGTTTACAGCCGCCAGCAATTCGCGCCCATTTTTATGCCCTCCATCTTTATGCCAAATGAGCGGCTCAATTTGGCATAAAGATGGAGGGCATAAAAATGGACGCAAGACCGGCGGCCTATTGGTTTCGCCGGATTTCGATCAATCCGAACGGACGCTCATCCGATCAAATGTAGAACTGCGTGCCATCGAGGGTGGCTCATTATTTCCTTATGTTTTGGGCGGGGCGGCGGCTATGGGAATTCTGCAGCTCGGAAGGTACCGGTGGTGCCAATGAGTTGGGCGATGATGTCGTTGCCGGGTCCGCTTTGGAAAATGAGCGCGCGGCTGCTGATTTTCACCGCGCCGATTTCCTGCGCGACGAACCCGAAGTTCGCGATGCTCCCGACAAGTCCGTACGCGCTGCCGGTGATTTGAATTTTCGCGATGCGGCTGGTGATGGCGGGGTCGCCACCGCCGCCGATTGATGGGTCGTTGATGCCGAAGCCGTCCGCGCCGTCGTCAATGATGCCGGCGCTGATGCTGCTGGCGACCCAGTCACGCGCGACTGTGACTGTGCCGATGTGGACGTCGGAATTTGCAGGAACGAACGTGGTCTCGTCAAAGCCCGCGAGGATGCGCGCCTGGAATACGCTTCCACCGACAGCAATGGAGCCGATGGCGAGTTTGCTCACGGCGTTGTCGTTTTCGACGGAGATGACGGCGGGGTTCGTGGCGTTGCCGATGATGCTTCCTTTGCCGATGATTTTTCCTATGCCGCCTCGCGCGGCGATAGAGGCATTGCGGGTGAGGGTGCCGACACTGGAATTGTCCGAGCCGGTGATGATGGAGCCGCCGATTTGCACGGTGCCGATGGTGCCGCCCGACTGGATGAAGCCCGAGCCGTCCACGCTCGCATCCGTGCCATTGATGCTCACGCCTGCGAGGTTGCCGCCGATTTTCACCGAGCCGATGCTGACGCTGGCGATGATTTCGCCGCTGCTCTCGCCCGTACCGCCGATCACCGAGCCGCCGATGTTGAGGGTGCCAATGGTGATTGCGCGGATGGCACCGCTTTGCGCCACTCCTTTGCCGCCGATGAGCGAGCCGCCGATGAATGCCTGCTTGATAGTGCCGCCGCAGAAGATGAAGCCAGTGCCGCCATTCGCGCCGCCGAAGATGGAGCCGCCGATAGTGAGCCGCCCGATGTCGCCAGCATTCGCGTCAATCCGCCCGGCGTTGCTGTTGCCGTTGGTGGCACCGATGATGTCGCCCTTGATGGTGAGTGAGGCGATGCCGTTTGTGCCGGAGATTTCGCCACGCCCACCTGCGTTGCCGATGACCGAGCCGCCGATGGTGACGCTGCCGAGGGCGGAGGCGGAAAGATTGAAATCGTTCACGTCGCCGCGCACTTGGACGAGCGGGACTTTTCCCGTGATGATGGAGGCCGAGATGTTCGTGCTGGCCAGCGCGCTGAACGCCTCGCCGCCCAGCGTCTGCACGCTGAGTTTCGCGATGCCCACGGTGTCCGCAGTGTCGCCCGCGATGATCTCGCCGAGGCTGCCTTTGATGGTGACGATGCCGAGGTCGTGACCGGTGGAATCAATGCGCCCGATGTTCGCGAGGCCGTCGCCATTCGCGGCTTTTTTCACGGTGATGGTGATGTTCGCGCCGGTGAATTCGTCGCCGTCGTCCGCGAGATTCAGCAGCGAAAGCTGGCCGCCGAGCGAGACGAGCACGTCTGCCGGGCCGAGCGCGCCTTTGCTCACGGTGACGGTCACTTTGTCGCCATCAAGGTCGAGATAGGTGGCGCTTTTCGGCGTGGGAAAAACCACGGTCTGCGCGGCGGCGACGGTGAGGCCGTGGACGATGCCGCCGCCCCCAATCGCGCCGACAAGCGTGGCTGCGCCGTTGGTGAGGTTGATCGAAAAGAGGCTCGTGACGCCGCCGACGTTGAGTGCGGCGAATGCGGTGCTGACGCCCTGAATGTCGAACCCGCCCGCGCCGGTGATGTTCACGCCGAGCGGGCCGACGTTTGTGATCACGCCGCCGTTTGGCGAGGGGGCGCTGTTGATGCCGCCGATGGTGACGAGCTGGTCGCTGGTGAGGTCAATCGCGTAGAGCGTGGTGCCCGATGCGCCGCCGCCGGTGACGTTGCGGTCATAGGCTGCGGCAGTGATGTCGTTGGCCGCGGGGTTGAGGTCGGTGTCATTCCCGGCGAGCGCACCGTTGTTTGGGTTCACACGGATGCTTTCCCCGTTGCCGGTTACGATGCGGATGCGATCCACGGTGGGGTTAAAATCGAAGCCATAGATGCCGTCGCCGCTGGCAATATTGATCGGCGCGGCACCGACCTGCGTGGCTGCGCCCGTGGCCGGGTCGACGCGGTAGATGCGGAGGTCGTCGTTCGCGCCATTGTCCACGACGCCGAGAGCGAAGATCTCGCTGGTCGCGGTGCGCGCATCGAGGCCGAGCACTTTCTCCGCACCGCCGCCGGCGAGACCGGTGATGGCGGCGGTGGCTGCAATGGTGCCCGGCGTGGCGCTGTCGAAGCGGAGGAGGTTGTTCGCATTATCCACGACGAAGATCGTAGCGGGCGCAATGCGGGTTTCGAGTCGTTCAATGGGAGTCGAGGTGTTCATGGTGTGAAATAATTGAAGCTAAGATCAGATGCTGCAAAGACGGTTTTCATTGTGTGCCGCCACTGAGACCAGCGAACAGGTTTTCAAAGTCTATCTGGCATTCTCGCCGAATCACGCCATCGTTCAATCTCCGAACCGCTGCTGATTTTCGATGCAGTTATCATTCACCGGTTTTCCCGGTCCGTCCCCGCGCACGCCGGGTGAAGCGACGCCCGCATCCGTTGTGGAGGTCGTGATTGGAGGTTGATCCCAGTTGGCGGTTCGGCTTAGACGGGAGCAATGAACATCGAACCTCTTGAATCCCGCATCGCTCCAGCAACGTTCACTGTCACCAGTAATTCGCCGTTCGGCATTGGGTCGCTTGCCGAGGCACTCAATCTCGCGTTGGTTTCCCCGGGAACCGACAATATTCACTTCAACCTTCCGTCAGGGCAGACGACCATCACTCTGGACATTTTGAGCAGCGGCTACATCGCCAGTTCACCCGTCATCATTGATGCTCGCACGCAACCAGGATACGGAGTCTCGCCGCTGGTCACGATCGACCACGGAACGTCTGCCTCGTCGGTTGGATTGCATTTCGCGATCGGCTCCGACGGTTCAGAGGTTCATGGGCTAACAATTCAGAATTTTACAGAGACGGGAATCTCTGTAGCCTCCGATGATGTTCTCATTTCCGGTTGCACGATTAAGGGCAACAGTTACGGAATTTTTGTGAGTGGGAACAACCTGGCCGTGGGCGGCACCGGTGCCTCGGGAAAGAATGTCATCTCTGGAAACACGATTTACGGAATCGCCGGGCTTTTCGCATCCGGACTTGTCGTTCAGAATTCAAACATCGGCGTGGACCGCAACGGCGTTGCGCCGCAGGGCAATTCGGGAGCCGGGATCTATCTCGATTCATGCACATCGCCGACGATTGGGGGCACCGAACCGAATGTAATTTCCGCGAACGGCGGGGACGGAATTCACCTCGTGAATTGCTTCAACAACATTCGAGTCACAAACAATTTCATCGGTCTCTTTGCGGATGGAACCTTCAACGCGTCGTCGCGCAATCTCGGCGCGGGCGTGTGGGCGGCCGGGCGCGCGAACTATGTCATCGGCCGGGACGGAATGACCGGGCAGCCGAACTACATCGCGAATAATTCCGGTCCCGGGATTTTTATGAACACCGATGGATTGAGCCCCAGCCCGACCTCGGCTCTGATCGCCGGCAACATCATTGGTGCAGTTCCGCAGTTTATGTCGCTCGTTCCCGCGAGCAACGGCGTTGGTGCGATTTCCGTGAGCGGCCCCGGCATTGAAATCGGCGGGAGTGGTGCAAGACCGAACTACATCGCATGGACCAGCGGCGACGGGATTGCGACGGGCATCGATCCCGTGACGATTCGGGAGAATACTTTCGTGGATTCCGCACAGAACGCAGGCGACGAAGTGATCGATATTCTTGGTGACGGCGCGACGGCAAATGACCAGCCCGACGAGGATCAGGTCCAGAACTACCCGGTGCTGATCGGCGCATATGTGGACGCGATGGGCCAATACACGGCGTCCGGAACGTTCACGGGTTCTCCAGGCGACACTTACACGATCGACTTTTACGGACGGACCGGCAACACATACAGCCGTGTGTTCACATCAGAAGTCACGACAGACCTGAGCGGCAACGCTGTGATCTCACAATCGCTCCCCTCGCTAGCGGGATACGCAGGAATCACCGCCACCGCCACGAACAACGATACCCTCGCGACTTCGGAGATGCCCGTCTCCAAGACAATCGGCCCGGCGCTCGTGTTCACGGACACGATGCCGGATGCACGGGCCGAGGGAAATACCGGCGTGACGTTTTACAGCTTCACCGCATCGCTCACTGCCGCAGCCACAGGGACAATCACAGCCATCCTTTCTGCAAGCAGCGAAAGCACTGCGACCGAGGGCGTGGACTACTCGTTCACTCCATCGACGCTCACCTTTTCCGCTGGGATTACGCAGCAAAACGTCACCGTCGCCATCACCGGCGACACCGGGGTGGAGCCGACCGAGTATATCAAATTTGTACTCAGCAGCCTGATGGGAAACGCCCTGCTGATTGGCGGCGAGAAGGTTCTGCAAATCACCAACGATGACACTTCGCTGCGCGTCGCGACGGATGGAAAAAGCGCCACATGGAAGGATATCGACGGCGATTTGGTGACGCTGAAATCGACGAAGGGCGTTCTCGATACCGGCGACTTCACATTTGAAGCGCAGGGCGCACTCGGCGGCTAATTTTTGCGAATCCTGGATCTTTCAAACGACGGTGTGCCTGCGAAAGCAGTCGGACTCGCGCTCACGGCGAAGTTCGACAAGGTGAACAATCTCGGCGATGGCTCGGTGCATATCGGCTACTTGAATGCCGCAGGAGTGGACCTCGGAGTCGTTGCACTTCCAGGCAATCTCGAGCGCGTCAGCGCAGGCGACGCGGTGCTCACAGACGGCTCGATCAAATCGCTCACGGTCGGCTCTCTCGGATTGCTCGGTTCGAAAAAATTGACCGATGGCGGAATTTACTCGGGTTCCTTCATCGGAAAGGTCGGCGCGCTCACCGTCAAAGGCGATGTCCGCGGCGCACGCCTCGATGCATCCGGCGGTGCGGCGGGCAGCTTCGGAGCGATCACGATCTCCGGCAATTTCGACACTGCGGGAGTCTTGCCCGTCGCGCGCATCACGGCATCCGGCGACGTCGCATCGCTGAAGATCGGCGGCTCGATGATCTCCCACACGCGAGTGTCCTCCGGCATGTTTGTTGAAGGAAAAATCGGAGCCGTGAGCATCGGCGGCTCGATGAACGGCAACGGAGGTTTTGTCCGCATCCTTGCGGGAACGACCGTCGGGAAAGTGACCATCGGCGGCGACATGAACTCCGCCAGTATCCTCGCCGGGGGCAAGGCGCGCCCGTCCAATGCAGCCGCAGCCCTCGCCATCGCGAGCGTCGCTGTCAAAGGTCACGTCGCCGACTCATTCATTGCGGCAGGGCTCGGTTTCGGTGACCACGGGAATCCCGATGTGCAGATCGGATCCGTCTTCGTCGGCGGAGACTGGTCGCGCAGCAGCATCACTGCGGGCACCGACATCGTGAATGACTTCACCATTGGCGATGCAGACGATGCAGTCGTAGTCCCCACAGGCCCATACTCAAACAACCCCGCCATCATTTCGAGAATCGCGAGCATCACGATTGGCGGGCACATTTACGGAACACCGGAAAGCGGAGACAGCTACGGCTTCGTAGCGCAGAGCATCGGCAAGTTCGTGCGCGGCACCACCGCCTATACGCTTCGCCCGAATCCGACGCCAAACGCCGCACCGCTCGACATCTTCAACGTCGCGATCACTGGCGATGTGTTTGTGCGCGAGGTGATTTAGCCGGAGTGACTTTCGGGCAATGACATCATCATGGGGTGGGTGGCACGCTCTCAGCCCCGCATGTGCCATTATGAAGCAATCGATTCTTTACCGCGGCCCGAAAAAGATGGCGCTCAGTTATTTTGGACGCAGTTGCTCACGAAGTTCCGGAGCGGAACAGCAATTGCCGACAAACCCGATAGGAATTAATGGTATTCGCTCTTGCAATCTGGAATGTCCCGTGGCATCGTCACTATGCCGTTCCGTTGGGGGCCAATTCCAAGACACCTGACGGATCGGGTTTTTTCATCAACAAGGACGCCAATTTTTTAAAAAGCCATGAGCACAGAGACAGCCACAGCACCAGCCGCCAAGAAGCCCACGCACAACGAGGATATTAAAACCGCCATCCCAACGCTGGCCGGCACCCTCGCGGCTACGCTCGCGGACCCGACGACCGACCGTTTTTCCGACGACGACCAGCAGTTCATGAAATTCCACGGCATCTACCAGCAGGATGACCGCGACCTTCGCAAGACGGGCAAAAAATACATGTTCATGATCCGCGGGCGCATCCCGGGCGGCATTCTCTCGCCTGCCGGCTACGCGGTTTACGACAACCTCGCGAGCCATTACGGCAACAATACGCTGCGCCTCACATCGCGGCAGAGCTTTCAGTTTCACGGCGTCGTGAAATCCGGCCTCGGGCCGCTCATGAAAAAAATCAACGAAGCCATGATGGACACCCTCGCTGCGTGCGGCGACGTGAACCGCAACGTCATGGCTCCCGCGACGCCCATCCGCAACGCCATCGGCGCGCAGGTAAATGAAGACGCCCGTCGCGTAAGCGAGGCACTTTTGCCTAAGACGAAGGCGTATCATTCCATCTGGGTCGAAGGCGTGCAGCTCAACCTTGAAGACCCGGAAAACAAAAACTTCGTCGATCCGCTCTACGGCGCGACCTATCTGCCGCGTAAATTCAAGACCGCATTCGCCATCGCGCCGGTGAACGACGTGGACATCCTCACAAACTGCCTCGGCTTCATCGCCATCCCGGCGGAAGACGGCTCGCTCGCGGGCTACAATCTCACCGTCGGCGGCGGACTCGGACGCGCCCACGGAAACACGATGACTTACCCGCGCCTCGCGGACACCATCGGCTTCATCACGCCCGACCAAATCATCGACGTGGCACGCGGCGTCCTCACCGTGCACCGCGATTTCGGCGACCGTACAGACCGCAAACACGCGCGCCTCAAATACGTGCTCGAAGAAAAAGGCGCAGCGTGGTTCCGCGCGGAACTCGAACAGCGACTCGGCTACAAACTCGCCGATGCGAAGCACGTGGAATTCGCAACGCAGCGCGACCCATTCGGCTGGCACCAGCAGACCGACGGACGCCTCTTTCTCGGCCTCTTCGTGCTCACAGGTCGCATCAAAGACGACGGCGCGCTCCGCATGAAATCCGGCCTCCGCGCCGTGGTGGATAAATTCCAACCCGAAGTCCGCCTCACGCCGCAGCAAAACATCATCCTCGCCAACATCACGGCCGATCAAAAAGACGCTGTCACCGCGATGCTCGCGGAATACGGAGTGCCCGTGGAAAACCAGTCCACCGTGGTCCGCCGCGCAAGCATGGCCTGCCCGTCGATGCCCACATGCGGCCTCGGCCTCGCCGAAAGCGAGCGCTACCTGCCCGGCCTCATCGACCGCATCGAAGCCTCGCTCGCCGCTGTCGGGCTCAAGGACGAAGAAATCGTCATCCGCATGACCGGCTGCCCGAACGGCTGCGCGCGTCCCTACGCCGCCGAGCTTGGATTCGTCGGCAAAGGTCCCGGCCGCTACCAGGTCTGGGTCGGCGGAAACGAAGCCAGCACACGACTGAACCGCATCTTCAAAGAGACCGTAAAAGACACGGAGATGGACGCCGAACTCGGCGCACTCTTCGCCCGTTGGAAAGCCGACCGCATCGCCAACGAGCGCTTCGGCGACTGGTCCGCACGTGTCGTGTGGCCGGAGATTGAAGCTGCTGGCGCTGAACCCGCGGCAGCGTAACCGATCGGAGCGGCGACATTCCTGTCGCCGACAGTGTGGCTTCGAGAACAGCGACTCGAGTCAGGACCGCTCCCGTGCGCAGTCCTACTTCGGCTCCGCCGATTGCCGCGCGGCGATTCCCGTATCCACAATCGTCGCGGTGCAGATGGCAATTTCCACCCTGCCCGTCGGCTCGCGGAGTTTGTGAAAGCTCAGCATCACAGGCTGACCGCTTGCCGCGCTCATCGACGCCGTAGATTTGATCGTCTGCAACTTCGGCTGCTCGACGGATACCTTGTGGGTCGGCGACACCTCCATCACACTCTTCTGGCTTCCGAGAAACATGACGTGCTGTAGGGCAAAGTTGAATCGCAGATGCTTCCGATCCGGTTGAAGCTCTGGTTCCACTTGAAAAGTCACGCCTGCGTTCTTGACCTCAAATACCCTCGGCACGCCGCCGACTAGTTTCAGCTCTCCCTCGACGCGAACCGTGTGCTTCTTCTCATCTGCCTTGCTCTCGGCGGGTTTGGCGTCCGCGGGTTTCGGCGCGCCATCGACAAGATCCGGCGCGGTCGGTGTCGGCACGTCGGTTGGGTCTTCCGGTACCTCTGAGGTGTGAGGTGGACCCCGAAATTCGGGCCAGAGGCTAAGCTATAAAATGGCGGTGGGAGGCGTGTTCAAACACAACACAAAGAACCACCAAAAAATGAAACAAAAACGCAAGCGGTACAAAGCCGCATTTAAAGCCCGCGTCGCCATCGAAGCGATCAAGGGGAACAAGACCATTAGTGAAATTGCCAGCGAGTTTGGCATCCATCCAGGGCAGGTCACGGATTGGAGCCGAACGAAGTGAGACAGCCTGCTGAAGACAGCCCCGAAGGGGAGAGCGAAGCGAAGCAACAAGACGCTCTCTGAGGGGCTGGCTGGGGTGTTCGATAAGGGCGCTCCAGCGAGGGATGAGGAGGGTTTCGAGCAGGAGCGCACGGAGTTGCAATCAAAGATCGGGGAGCTGACTATCAAGGTCGATTTTCTGGTAAAAAAATCAAAACAACTCGGCCTGTGAGCGGGCGTGCCGGGTTGGTGGATTACAAGCATCCGTATTTGAGTTTGAGGACGCAGTGCGAGCTGCTGAGTGTGAGTCGTTCGTCGCTGGATTATGTTCCGTTGCCGGCGTCGCCGGAGGAGTTGAACATCATGCGCATTATGGACGAAATTTATCTGCGGGACCCGTGCATCGGGGTGCGTAGAATCGTGATGCTTTTGGAGCGCGATCACGGGCTTTGTGTGAATCGAAAACGGGTGTCGCGGTTGCGCCAGATGATGGGAATCGAGACGATCTTTTGCCGTCCTCGAACGAGTATTCCCGACCGCGAGCATGTGAAGTTTCCATATCTTTTGCGGGACAAAAACATCACGCGGGCGAATGAGGTATGGTGCTCGGATATAACGTACGTGCCGATGGCGCACGGGAATGCGTTTTTGTGCGTGGTGATGGATTATCCTTCGTTCCTCAGGCTCCGCATTTTGACTTCGCATAAAAAGAAGCCGCTCTTCGCGGCACGCGGTGGTATTCGCGCAAGGTGCTCGGGTGGGCGGTGAGCAATACGATGGACGTGGCGGTTTGTCTGACGGCGCTGGCACGTGCGCTGAAGGCTGCTGGTGGAGTTTTGCCGGAGATTTTCAACACTGACCAGGGTAGTCAATTTACGTCACAAGAATGGGTCGCGGCGTTGCAGTCGATGGGCATCGCGATCAGCATGGATGGGAAGGGTCGGTGGATGGATAATGTGTTCGTTGAATCCCGACCCATCGGGATGGCGAAGCGTCAAATACGAGGACATTTATCTGCGCGGATACGCGGACATCGAGGAGCTCAAAGTCGGGCTGACGCGATGGTTTGGCGACTACAACGATTGGCGTCTGCACCAGATATTTGGAGGGGCGACCCCAGCGACAATCTACGCGCAAAACGCGGCAGTCACCGCATCACAACCGGAGTTGGAAATCGCAGCATGAAATCGCGGGACAACATGACCATCGGGGAAACCACGGGGGAGATTTTTCGACCGATATTTTGCTCTTCCACTGCGGGCTGCCGACGCTTTTCCGCTACGCTCCAAAGCGGCGGCAGCCCTCCGTTCCAGAGCAAAATATCGGAGCCTCTCCTGCGAATCACACCAATCTCCTTGACCAAAAA
>JANMGP010000194.1:0-7086 GCA_031374705.1 Verrucomicrobiaceae bacterium
GGCTCCTTTCGGAAGCCCGTTTTTGAGCGGAGTCTCCCGACGCTCCGGTGTCCTCTCTGTTGAGGCAACGTATCAGCAACTTTCTGCTCCCAGGGTGTCTTTTATCATTGAGGCAACGCGAGGGAACCGAAGAATTCAACCAACTTCCGACCGGGATCTCCTGCGGATTAGTGATGCTCGGAATGCGCAGCGGGTGCCTCGGCGGATTTCTTTTTCAGAATCTCGCGCTGAGCAGCAAAGACTTTCTGGGTTCCGTCCAACTGATCCTTAAACCACGCATCGAAGTCTTTCTTGTCGTCCGATGTGTAAGTCGCACGCATTGCCGAATGACTGACTCCGCACAATTGCGCGCAAATGATGTCCCACTCGCCTTTGGTAATCGGACGAAACCAAAGCGGCGCTTCCAAGCCCGGAGTCGCATCCTGCTGAACGCGCATCTGAGGGAGGCAGAAACCGTGGATCACGTCGCGACTGCTGACGCGGATGACGGTCGCACGCTGGTTCTCGATATGCATATTGCTCGTCGCGACTGCATCGTCCGCTGAATTAGGATCGTTTGGATCGACCCCGAGGAGATTGCCATCGCCGACAAAGCGCGGGTGCTGGGCACCAAATTTTCCATCCGCTCCGGCGTAGTGGAAGAACCAGCCGAATTGAAATCCGATTGCCCGGATGCGGAGAGGGTTCTTTTCATCGGTCGGGATCTCATTTACCCGCTTGCCCCACAGTGGAATCGCGAAACCCAAAAGGATGACCGCCTCGATGATCACAACGCTCGCTTCGAGGTGCGTGGAGACATGACTGGTCACACCGTGGTAGTCGGCCTTCGGATTTTTTGCGGCGCGGAAACGCCAGATTGCGAAGAGAAAGTAGGTAATCCAGCCAACAAATAGGGCGAGCATGAACCAGTGGCAAAAGTTCAGCATGTGGTCGATCTCTTTGCCGTGCTCGGAGTGATTGGGCAGAATGCCCAGGAGCTTGTTGAGGTCGAACCAGTCGGAAATAATGGCGAGAGTCATATCAGGCGATAGAAGCGTTTTGAACGGAAGTGGCCTTGCGCCACAGGAAAAATGCGGTGGCACCAGTGGCCACAAATATAAAACCAACCAGCGAGAGCAACGCCCACAATGTGGAGTTTGAGGCCTCGCGCATTGTCGCGTCATCGGCCCCCATGCACACCGCACAAGCGGATGCTTTGACCGACAACGAGCTGATCAATGCCGCAGCGACCGATAAACGGACAACTCTGTTTTGATCGATGGATGCTTCCATTAGCTGACGAGTGGTTTGCTCTTTCTCATGAACCACGTACCGTAGAGCGGCAGCAAAACAGCGACGGTGGAAAAAGCGTATGTGAACGACGGCTCCCCTTTGTTTTCAACATTCCACCACGCGACCCCAGCGCAGAGTAAAGCGCTTAGAAGAATAAAGAAGATGTGAAAGTAACGGAGCGACATAATCGTGAGTATTAATGATGCCAGTGACTGCTTGTCGGAATCGGGTCGCTGAATGCCAGTGCAAACAACAAGAACAACGCCGCAACGAAGAAGAAGGTGAACAGGAGCGGGCGCCAAATGACCATTTTCTCCTGCTTCAAGTGCATGAACCAAGCACCAACCAGACACACCTTGAAAGTTGCCACAATCATGCCGATGACAATGTTAATCGTGAAGCCGGTGACGCCGATCTTACTAAATGCCCAAATGAACAGCGGCTTTTTGTCAAATTCAACGTACGACAAAGCCACTGTTATCCCTGTGAATAGAAAAAGAAGGAATCCGATTACAAGGTACGGTTTCGCATGGCCCATTAAGCTGCCGTGATGGGCATCTTGGGCGTGCGTGTCTGCTACGTGGCTGGCGGTTGCGGTATGGTCGGACATGTGCGCTACAAAAGGTAAAAGATTGGAAATACGAAGATCCAGATAAGGTCGACCAAGTGCCAGAAGAGACCGGACACTTCAATTCGGTTCAGGAGCTGCTCGGGATTCGTGTAGAACAACTTGGACCCGCCTTTGATTGGCAGCCAGAAGTAGATGAAGCAGATACAGCCGGCCAGAACGTGCGCACCGTGGAGACCGGTGATCATGAAGTAGCAGGCAAGGTAGGTATTCAGCTTGGGAACGAGCGGACCGTGGCCGGCAATGAGGTCCTGCTTGTCCAATACGAGATGCTCAACAGGAATCTGATCACGAGGAACAAAGTGAGCCTTGTCGTTTTCGGGATCATACGGTTTTGCGTTCTCCGCATCGACTGCATGCATGTGAACGGTGTTCATCCGATGCAAAATCTCCGTCTTCTTCTTCGGATCGAGCGGCTCCTTTTTCAATTCGGCAATGTCATCCGGCCGGATGACGATGGTATTCAGGATCTCGTCACGCCTGGAGATGAGTTTCGCCTTCTTATTGGCGTCCGTCTCGTCTTTCCCGAGTTTGAGAACAGCATCAAGCTTCTCCTCCGCAACGTACTGAACGCTGGATGCGGCCATCGCGTACTTGTCGTGGTCCAAATCAAGGTGACCACCAAGGAAGAGGCGGGGATACCCCTTGCGCGCCTCATGGCCATCGATCATAGCGCCATTTTCGACGTGGGCGTCATTGCCGAGATACGGCTCATACTTTTCCTTTGCGGCTTTTTGGATATATGCGCCGAAGTGATGGAACTTTGCGGGCCACTCGTAGGAGAGCTTAATCGTCAAGAAGAGGAGACCGCAAACCCATGTGAGGCCGAGCCACACTTTGTATGAGAAGAGCTTACGCATCTTCAGCGACTCCCACGCAAGAATGACGGTGACTGACGAGAAAATGAGGACGAACGTGTTGAATGTTCCCACTGGAACGTTCAGCCAACCTTTTGGCCACATCCACGGCTCCGCGCCGAGGCGCATGAAGATGTATCCGGCGAATAGACCGCCGAAAAGCATGACTTCCGACGCGAGAAAGAGCCAGATGCCGAGCTTCGGATTTGCGAGGCCCGTATCGGGACGTGGTCGGACTGTGTATGGAATTTCCATTGTTCGCTAAATAATCTGCTTAGTGCGCGGGTGCCGGAACCACGATTGGAGTTCCCGCCGGTGGTTCGGACTGCGGTGTGTAGTCTTTATCCGCGCCAGGCACGCTGTATTCGTAAGCGGCGCGATAGACGGTGATTGGCTTGATGAAGTTTCCATGCGGCGGTGGTGTCGGCGTGTCCCACTCCAACGTTGTGGCCTGCCATGGGTTGTCGTTCGGGACCTTCTTACCGCGGAAGATGCTGTAGCAGAAGTTGAAGATGAACACGAGTTGGAACAGTCCGAGCGCCCACGCCGCATAGGATACGGTTTCGTTCATTTTGATGTATTCCGGCAGCACTGTATTGGAGTAGGCGAGTCCGCCATCATACCAACGACGGTGCATTCCGGCCATTCCTTGGAGGAACATCGGGAAGAAGAGTAGGTTGATGAAAACCAACGAACCCCAGAAGTGGATTTTTCCGAGCGTCTCGCTCATAAAGCGACCGGTCGCCTTCGGATACCAATAGTAGCATCCCGCAAAGATCGCGAAGATGGTTCCCGGTGCGACGACGTAGTGGAAGTGCGCGATGACGTAATACGTATCGTGCATGAAAAGGTCGATGGCGTTGAATGCCAGCGGGATACCGGTGAGACCGCCGATTCCGAACATCGGCAGAAACGCCGTGGCAAAGAGCATCGGCGTATTAAACCGGATGGAACCTCCCCACAGCGACAGCAGCAGCGCGGTGAGCAAAATCACCGAGGGCACGGAAATCATGATCGTCGTCGTCTGGAAAAAGGCCGACACCTTTGGACCCATGCCGGTCATATACATGTGGTGTGCCCAAACGATGAACGAAAGGAACGCGAGAACAAAAAGGGCACCGACCATCGCCTTGTAGCCCCAGATCGGCTTCCGCGTGTTGCAGGCGATGATTTCCGTGATCATGCCGATACCCGGAAGGATAAGCACATACACCTCCGGATGCGCCAGGAACCAAAAGAGATGTTGCCACAGGATTGGCGATCCACCTCCGGAATACTGCGGAACAAGATTCGCTGCGGTGGCAACCTGAGTCACAAACAGACCGCTTGGCTGAAAGAAAGACGAGCCAAAAACCCGGTCAAAAAGGTTCATGACCGCTGCCGATTCAAGCGGCGGGAATGCGAGGAGGAGGAGGTAGGCCGTGATGAACTGTGCCCAGCAGAAAAACGGCAGCCGACCCCAAGTCATTCCCGGGGCACGGAGTTGCACGATGGTCGTGATGAAGTTGATCGACCCAAGCAACGAACCGGTGATGTTAAACACCATTCCCAGCAGCCAGAGTGTCCCGCCGTTGGTCCAAACACCGAGCATTTCACCCGACGCGCCCAGACTTCCCGGAAGGTCCGCGATTCCCGCAAGCGGCGGATAGTTTGTCCAGCCGGACTTCGCAGCGCTTCCCGGGACAAAGAAACTCGCCACCATGAAGACGCAACTGATGAAGAAGCTCCAGAAACTCGCCATGTTCAGGCGGGGGAATGCCATGTCGACCGCCCCAATCTGGAGCGGCATCACGAAGTTACCAAAGCCAGCCATGGCAATCGGAACGATGCCGAAAAACACCATGATTGTGCCGTGCATAGCACCGAAGACGTTGTATCCCTGCGGTGAGAGAGTGTAGCCTTCGGTGCCGGGAACGTTGACAAATACATCGTCGCCAAAAATGCCGTGCATCATGCCACCAAGGGATCCGGGCAGTGGCGTACCACCGCCTTTTGCGATGGTCCACCGCATAAGCATCATCAGGCAGAATCCGAAAAACAGGAACGCAAGTCCTGTTACGGTGTACTGCATTCCGATGACCTTGTGGTCGGTGGAAAATACCCACTTCCGCCAGAATCCTAGCTCGTGGTGGTCGTGCCCGTGGTCGTCTTGGTGACCGTGGGCGTCATGAGCGTGGTCTTGAGCCATATTATACAGTGATAGATTCAGGTAATCCCCGCCCATCATCGGGCGCGGATAGTTTCAATTACTTTGCAGGTGCGGCACCTTTGGCCGGAAAACTCTTCAGTTCGGCTTCCGTCCACTGTGTGGTACGAGCGGCGAATTCTTTGCGAACTTCTGCAACGAATTCGGTGGTGATTGCCTCCTTGGATTCGTTGCCAAAATTTGTGCGGACGTAGTTTAGCACATCGGCGATGTTCTTGTCTTCCTTGAGAATCGGAAAAGTGACCTCCGGCTGCGGCATGCCTGTCGCGTAAATCTTTCCGTCCACCGTCATCACACCGGAAATGCCTTTCAGGATGATTGCGACGAGCCGACGGTTGTCGGTCGTGACGTACTCCGTCTTTGCGAGGGGCGGAAATGCTCCTGGAATTCCCATGCCGGTGAGTTGGTGGCAGACCATGCACGTTTGCATGTACACGACTTTTCCACGGTCAGCAGAAGCCTTGATGTCCTCCTGCGCAAATGCGCCGGTGGTTACAGTGAGAGCGAGGGCGAAGATGATTTTTTTCATAATGGCGTTGCTTTGTTCCGGGTTACTTTGCGGGCGGGAAATTGAGAAGGTCGGCTTCGGTCCACATATCGGCCTTTGCTTTGAACTCTTCGCGCACTTTCGTGACGAATTCGGGAGTGATGACGGGTTCTATTTTGTTCCCCCAAGAGTTGCGGACGTAATTCAGCACGTCTGCGAGGTTCTTGTCCTCCTTCAAAGCGGGAAGAGTGAGTTCTGGATTCGGCATCCCGGCTGCGTAAACAGTGCCGTTAACCTTTAACGGTCCGCCGATTCCTTTTAAAACGATAGCGGTAAGCCTGCGTGGGTCGCCGGTGACAAAATCCGTTGCGATCAATGGTGGAAAAACTCCGGGGAGTCCTGCACCGGTCGGCTGATGACAGAGCTGGCAGCTGACTGCGTAGAGCTTCTGGCCGTTCGCGATTGATGCCGTGAGGTCATACGAACCGGAGGCAGGCGCGGCTGAAGCCGGTGTGCCCGTGGCTGGAGCTGCGGGCTTGTCACCCGTCGCGGGTTTTGCCGCTGCCATTGTCTTGGAATCACCTGCAGGAACGTCCAGTTTGTCTCCCACGGCGATCGCCTTCAACTGGCTCTCGGTCCAAGGCGCGATTTGATCAGCAAACGCTTTCTTCCCGGCGTTCACATGAGCCTCCGTAATTTCTCCCTCGCCCTTGTTGCCGAAAGCCTGGCGAATGTAAGTGATTACCCCTGCGATGTCGCGAGGTTTGAGTGCTGCTCCCCAAGGCGGCATGTTGCCGTTATAAGGCTTGCCGCTGACCGTGAGCGGGCCACTGATGCCCTTTAGAAGGATACCAACAAGACGTTTCTCACTGAACTCAGAGCCCACGACCCAATCCGATCCTGCGAGCGGTGGATTTGGCGCTACTCCAATTCCGTTTGCCGCGTGGCACACAGAGCAGTTTTTTGAAAACACTTTCTCACCAAGTTGAAAGAGCGGCAGTTCCTCCACCGCTCCATCCGCCCCGCCCTTTGTGGGGAGCGGGAAAAATGCGGCGGGTGTGCTCTCGTATTCGTTGTAAATGGACCCGCTGAAACCGGCGTGGAACATCCCGATGTACGCACCCGCCCAGCAAAGCGCGACGGCCGAAACAACTCCGAGCCATGTTGGAATGGGCATGGTTCCCGCCTTTGGTTCCGCATGTTCTCGGGCGATTGCGGCGTGGACCTCCGTGATATCCGCTGTCTCGATGTAATCGATCCTGTCCTGTCCTTCGTTCGGTTGACTCATTTCTTTGCCTCCTTTTTGGCGACCGGAGCTTCCTTCAACTCGTGGCTTCGGTCGAGTGAAAGAAGATACGATGCAAGGTTACGGGCAGACGCGGTCGGCAACCACTGCTTGTTGCCCTCTACTCCGACGGCGTCAGGCGAGATGCCCGATCCGATTTCATGCAGCTCGAACAGCCCGCGATACGACGGACAATTCGACCCGCCGGTGCGCGCGCGGGGATTGAAAAGGTGATTGTAAATAAAGGCTGCATCACGAACCGCAGGCCTCAAAGGGTCATTGGGCTGCTCGTTCCGCCAGTACCGCTTTCCATCGGAATCACGCCATCCGTAATTCGAGAGATCGGGACCC
>JANMGP010000196.1:0-91069 GCA_031374705.1 Verrucomicrobiaceae bacterium
GAGTTGGGCATCTACCCAGCCGTCGATCCGCTCGCTTCGACATCGAAGGCGCTCGCGCCGGAAATCGTCGGCGAAGAACACTACGCAGTCGCCCGCGGCGTGCAGAAGGTTCTCCAGCGCTACAAAGATTTGCAGGACATCATCGCGATTCTCGGCATGGACGAGCTCTCGCCCGAAGACAAGCTCCTGGTATTCCGCGCCCGTAAAATCCAGCGTTTCCTTTCGCAGCCGTTCGCGGTCGCGGAAGTGTTCACCGGAACCAAGGGCGAATACGTGCCAATCAAAGACACCGTCCGCGGCTTCAAAGAAATCCTCGAAGGCAAACACGACAGCGTGGCCGAGGGTAACTTCTACATGAAGGGCGGAATCGACATGGTCACTGCCTGATTCAAGTAGGCAGTGAGCAGTAGGCAGTGGACATTTTCCGCTGCGGAACTGCTGACTGCCCACTGTTTACTGCATACTTCTTACTGAAATGGCCGGCACACTTCGTCTCGAAATCGTCACTCCCGAATCACGCGCTTACAGCGATGACGTGGAACTCGTCCTCCTGCCCGCGATCGAGGGAGAGATGGGTATTTACCCGCAACACATCCCGCTCATCACGCAGCTCAAGCCCGGAGAACTCGTCGTCACAAAAGGTGGCAAGCAAATCGCGCTGGCCGTCGGCGAAGGATTCGTGGAAGTCACGGGAACCAAAGTGAGCGTGCTCGTGGACATGGCGATGTCCGAGGAAGAAATCGACGAAACAGCCGCCGAACAGGCCATCAAGCGCGCCGAGGCCCGCTTGAAAGAGCAGAACGTCGGCGACGAGGAAGCCGCGCTGGTGCAAGCCGCGATCGCAAGGTCGATGGCCCAACTCCACGTCAAGCGCCGCCGTCGCAGCATCTAAAAAGCAAGCGTTTCAAAACAATTCACAGCACCCGCTGCGCAGCAATGCTTGGCGGGTGTTTTTGTTGTGATTGTAACGATCCGTGCCACGGCTCATCACTCGTCGGGAGTTTCGCCTTTAGGATGCGGGCTATGGCGGGAAGGAACCGCCGACATTCCGGATGGCGGTACGTGCGCAATTATGTATTCTACGGAACGATGGACGGCACTCGATCATTGTTGCACGCGAAAAATGAATTTGTCCGCTTCGTCTGTCTCATCTTCCTTTGCATATTCTGTGTGGACAGCGCGGCAGTGATGGCATTTCGAATAACGTTCTTTGAATTCGATAGATCCGGGCACTCTCAGTCCGTGGTGTCTCGACTCTTCGAAGATTGCGCCCCATTTTTCATTTTCGCGTTGACGTTGCTTACCGCCGGTCTCCGAGTGCGATGGTGGACTTTTTTCACCTTTTTTTTATTCCGTTTGCCGTCGCTGTGTTTTGGATCCTCCGACAGTCGGATGATGGTTTGGATCGTCTCGAACGATTTGCCGGCAAGTCATTTGTCGTTGCTTTGACCATCAGCGTGGTCTCCCGGGCAATGCTCCGCGACGAGGCACGACCTGTTGATTTAGGAAAATAGGGTCGTGCCGCATGAGCACTTGTGTGGCGATCAATCCACGACCAGCGTGACGGCGGTGTCGCCGCGCAGCGCCTTGGAATAAGGGCAGGTTTTGTGAGCGTGCTCCATGATTCGCAGAGCATAGGTCGGATCCACGCCGGGAAGCTTCGAGTGCAGCTCCACGGAGAGGCGGTATCCGCCTTCATCATCTTCGATCAGACTCACGAGAGCCCTCACGGTGGAGTCCTTCAGCGGCGTACAGAGCGTCTCGGCAGCGTTCATTAAGGCACCGTGGTAGCACGCCGAGTACGCTGCGGCGAAGAGCAATTCGGGATTTGGCCCGCGCTTTTCGATGCCCTCCTCAAGTGGGTTTCCCAAGGTGATATGCAGGAGCGAATCGGGTGATTCAATCGTGCCCGAACGCCCGCCCTTGGAGATCGCTTCTGCTGTAAACAAAGTCTTCATCATGGGGAGGTTAGACCCCGTGAGCAGACTTTGTATGGGGCAAAACCCTACCTGCTCAGTCCGCCTTCACCTCGATATTATCGATCCACGCGCGCTGTTCCTGCGGCGAGAGCGAGAAGAACCCGGGCGAGCCGTGTTGATGCGCGGCTTTGTGCTTGAACTCCAGCGTCCATGCTTCGGGCTCCGGATCGGCTTTTTTCCAAGCTTTCGCGCGGATTGTCCCGCTGCCGTCTTTCTCGGTATCGACGCGGACTTTGAGATGGTGCCATTCGTTTGGCGTCATTGCGAATGGCTTTGTTTCCTTGATGCGCTCGAGGTTGCTGCTGAGTTCGATTTCCTTTGCGTTGCCGCGGAGGACGACGAGGTAGCGCTGATTGATCAGTCCGATGTCGGACATCTTGCGCTTGTTGCCTTCGCTCATCACGTCGGCTTCGATCGTGTAGTGCTTCATGTCGGGGTGGCCTATGAAGACCTGACCGCGCTGAAAGAGTTTATTGTCGATCGATTTGCAGAGCGCGAGATTTTCGCCTTCGCCCGGTGCTTTGCGGATTTCAAAGCGGAAGCGCGCGCTGTTCCACGCGAGCGGCGGATAGGCGAACGGTGTCGGCGGTTCGACGACGTTCCAGTTCGTCGGTCCTTGCGGTGTCGCTGCCTTGCCGGGCTCTGCCGGTGCTGGCGCGACGACTTCATTACCGAGACCGGGGCCGGTCATTTCGCCGAGCTTCGTGCCTTCGAAGTCGATCTTAATCGGGAGATCGGGAAGGACTTTTCCACGCATGGTGCCGAGGACTTTTTCGGTGCCGGCAAATGCGGCGGAGAATGCGCCAGCGCTACCGACGGGCTTGGCGTCCGCGGTGAGTTTCCCCGCGGCATCAAATGTTCCGTTCATCGTGGTCTTCACGAGCGCGGTCGGCGGGATGTAGGAGTCGAATTTGAGCTTCGAGACGTCCACTTTTTCCTGAACGGTCAATCCGTTGTCGGCCTGGCCGCGCACACGCATCTGGATGCTCTGTCCGGGGCGCATGAGCACTTCGTTCGGGATGAGCTGTAGCTTCGTGACTGCGGCGTCGGCAGCGGGCACAGGACCTGGCTCGGCCTTCCATTGCACGCCGGCGGCACCGGCATTCGCGCCCTTCTTTCCAAAGGCGTAAAGCTTCTTGTCCGTCTGGATGTAGAGCTTGCCGTTATACGCAACAGGCGAGCCGAAGCAGCGTCCGTGCAGCTTCGTTTTGCTGAGCAGTTCGGCGTCTTTTTCGCCGGGCTTGAAAATATAGAGCTCGCCGTCGCCGCCGTCGCTATCGGCCGCAGCAGCGGCTTCACCGCCCGCGATGTAGAACGCGACGTAGAGTTTTCCGTCGGCGAAAAATGGCGACGATTGACGCTGCTCGGCACCGAGCTTTTTGCGCCATTTGATTTCGCCGGTTTCGAGACTCACCGCCGCGAGTTCACCGGTTCCAGTGACTTCGTAAAGCGTCTCGCCCACGATGCACGGCGACGATGCCAGGTTGCCGAGCGGGTTGCGCCAAAGCTCCAAATCCTTCGGCGGGAAGATGCGCATTCCCGGAGGCACGGCGTTGACTGAAGGCACGACGGCTTTCGGCTGCTCGTCCGGTGCGGGGATGCGATAGGCCGAGGTGCGTCCGACTTCGCTGGTGTCCACATTCTCCGACTCGTGCGAAATGATGAGGCTGTCCTTGTAGCGCAGCACACCGGCGTTGATTCCGCCCTTCGCGCCCGCTTTTGCTGCGGGGAAACGGAAGATCGGATCGCCCGTCCACGCATTCACGCAAGCCACGGACGAGTCGCCGCACGCAGTAAAGAACACGCGCTTTCCGCCGTACCACGAAAACTGAAACGGCGAGAATGTATTGTCCTGCGGTCGATCCGCCGGAGCGCTGAGCCACACGAGTTCACCGGTCTTCTTATCAAACGCCAGAATGCGATCGCCGGCAGCTCCGTTTGCTCCCCAGCCGCTGGTGACGCCGCGTGTAATGACAAGATCCGCTTCCACTGCGGGGGTCGCCGTGCGCGAGTTCGGGAAAGTAAGCCGCCCGTATTCCTCCATGAGCGAATGCTGCCAGACGATTTTGCCATCCGGCGTGAAGCACGTGAGGATGCCCTGCGTGCCCTGCACGTAAATGTTGCCGGTCTCGGCATCGACCGTCGGCGAGCTGGTGGCGTAGCGCAGGTAGATCGTGTCGCTGAGGAAGTCGTTCTGGAGCGACTGCCAGATTTGCTTTCCTGTTTCGGCGTCGAAGCATGTCACGCCCTCGCGAAGATCCTGACCTTCACCGACGTAGCCGTTGATATAAAGGTGTCCGTTCGCGATGACCGGCGCGCTTTGGCCCGGAAAGTCAGCGCTCCACAGCGGCTTTGCGGCGTCCACTTTGTCCGGCAATCCGGTCTCGGCAGAAGTGCCGTTTTGCGTCGGCCCGCGCCAGTGAAACCATCCAGCGTCCTTTTGAGCAGCCACCGCGGAGGCGGGCTCGGACTTGGCGGTTTTCTTCTGTGCGTGGGATAACGCGGTTGTGCAGGCGAGAGCGAGTGCGACGGCAGGAGCGATACGGAGCTTCATAGCGTGACCATGTTTTCCGGAGTCGGGCAGAGAGTCAATTTATTACTTACACGTATTATTTTCGGCTCGGCCGACCTGGTGCCGAAAAAGCGAAATATCCGCCGGGATTCGCGTCCCGGCGAATCAACCGGGAGCAAAACTCCGGCGGGACGTCGTCCGCCTTGCGCAGCCTCGGAGTCTGGCGTATGACAATGTCTCGACCGCCGAACGATGTAGCCGCACAGAATCCACCAACCGACTTCGATGAAAACAACATGCGCTCTTCTGCTCAACAATCACAGACACCGCGCGGGACTCGTCGAGCCGCTGGAGGCGCGGATCGCTCCGGCGGGCGCGGGCGGTTTTGACCTCACATTTGGCGGCGGCGATGGCATCGCGATTGTGGACCATTTTCTGAAGCAGCTCATCGAGAGCGGCGAGGCGATGACTGTGCAGGCAGATGGGAAAATCCTCATCGCAGGCTCGGCGACGGATGGGTTCGGGAGGTTCTTCCCGGACTTGATGCTCGTGCGGCTGAATGCGAACGGGACGCCCGATTTGGGCTTCGGCACGGAGGGGCAAGTGACGCTGGATTTCGGCGGCAGCTACTACAGCCGCGAGGAAGCGTTCGCGATTGCCGTGCAGGCGGATGGAAAAATCATCGTCGGCGGCCGCTCGGCGCTGACCAATTCCGAAGAGGCGCCGATTGATTTCGACTTTGCAATGGCGCGCTTTACCGCGACCGGCAGCCTGGATACGGGCTTTGGCAACGGAGGGTTTGTGCGGACAAGCATGGGCAGTCAGAGCGATGCGGTGCGCGGACTGACGGTTGGCGCGGGCGGACTCATCTACGCGGTCGGCGATTCCGGCGGCGATGCCGCGGTCGCGCGCTACACATCGGCGGGCGCTTTGGATACGGCATTCGACACGGATGGAAAAGTCGTGCGCGATCTCGGCGGGGCGGATTCGCTGCGTGGCGCGGTTGTGCAATCGGACGGCAAGCTCGTGGCGGCGGGAACGACGGCGCTGGATTTCGCAGCGGTGCGCTTCACGACATCGGGAGCGCTCGACGCGGCTTTCGGAACGGCGGGCGTGGCGCTGGTGGACTTCGGCGATACGGGAGAGGAAGCGCGTGCGCTGGCGCTGGATGCGAGCGGCAAGATTGTGCTCGGCGGCGGAGTGAAGGCGGGCACCGCAAATGACTTCGCCTTGGCTCGATTGACGACGGCGGGCGTGCTTGATGCGACATTCGGCACGGGAGGAAAGTTCACGTTCAATGTGTCTTCGATGCCGACAAGTGGCGGCATCGAGCGCATCGAAGGGCTGGCGATTCAGGCCGATGGAAAGATCGTCGTCGCGGGGATTGCGCCGGGCGATTTCAACCGCTCGCAATGGCACGCCGCGCGTGTCTCGGCGACGGGCACGCTGGACCCGAGCTACGGCTCCAGCGGCGTAGCACGGCTGGGCCTAGACGTGGCGACTTTTGGCAGGGCCGCTGGCGCTGCGCTGAGCGGCGGTCAACTTGTCATCGCAGGAACTCAGCAATCCGACGACGCGCTGCAGCCGTATTCGCTCCGCGCGATGAAGCTGACGACGAACGGCACGCGCGACACAGCGTTCGACGGCGACGGCGTGGCGCTTTTCGACGCACGCGGTTCCACGGATAATTCGCCGAACTCTTCCACGGTGCTCGCCGATGGCAGCATCTTGATCGTGGAGGACTTGCGCGTCGCTACTAGGAACACGCTCGCTGGCGCAAAAATCGGGCTGACGCATCTGCTGGCGGACGGCACGCGCGATCCGGCCTTTGGGAAAAACGGCACTGCGGTCATAGATCTTGGCCTCGCCGCATCCCACGCAAACGCGGTGCTGCAGCAGCCCGACGGCAAGATTTTGCTGGCAGGCGCACGCTTCTATTTACCCAGCCCGGACGGCGTTCTCTCCGGGGAGGCCGCACTCGCGCGGCTGAATGCGGACGGCAGCCTGGATACGACTTTCGCAAATGCGGGAGTCGCGACGGACAGGCTGAGCACCGCGCAGTTCGGGCTCGATACCAAATTTGCCGACATGGTCCTCCAGCCCGATGGAAAAATCGTCGTGCTCGCCAACGGAACGAACTACTTTGGCGAGGATCAAATCGCAGTGAGCCGCTATAACGCAAACGGCACTCTCGACACGAGTTTTGCAGGCGATGGCCGAGCGGAGCTTTCGGTCCCATCGAGCCAGAATTCGATGATGGACCTGGATCTGACGAGCGACGGCAAGCTGCTGCTCGGTGGTGAGGACGACGACCACAAAGTCCAACTCCTGCGCCTGCTCCCCAGCGGCGCGCTGGACAGTTCCTTCGGCACGGTCGGAGTGCAGGTCTTTGACATTGAGGGGAAATTCGCAGGGCTGGTGGTGAATGGCGACGGCTCGCTGCGGGTCGGCGCATCGCGAATAACTGGCGATCTCCGACAAGGAGGGGGCGCGTTCCGACCACTCGTGCTCGGCGTCGCGACCGATGGCTCGCTCGCGCCATCGTTCGGGAATGGCGGAGTCATCACCTCAAACGTCTATCTCGCAAACGAAGCGGGCGAGTTCGCGCAAGACGCAGACGGGCGCTATCTTTTCAGCGTCGTGGATTACACCACCTTTGGCGTCGCGACGCCGATGGTGATCCGCCTAGGCGCGGACGGGCAGCGCGACGAAACATTCGGCCCCGATGCCGGCGCGAATCTATCTGGCTTGCACCCGGCGTACGTGCTGAATCTCGCCCCACGTCCCGACGGATCGCTGCTCGTCATCGGCGGCACCACATCGCCGAGCGATACCTTCGTCGTGCGCTACACGGGCGACCCGGTGGCTCCTACGCAGGGGCTCCTCGGCTTCACAAAACGCGCAAGCCTCGTGAACGAATCCGAAGGCGTCGCGCAGATCGTCGTCGCGCGAAACGGCGGCAGCACGGGCACGGTGACGGTGAATTTCTCCATCACCGGTGGCACCGCGACAGCAGGCAGCGATTTCACCACAATCAGCGGCACGCTCACGTTTGCGCCCGGCGTTCTCACGCAGCAAATCTCCCTGCCCATCACCGTGGATACGATTGGAGAACTCGGCGAAACCGTGGAACTCACGCTCGCCACCGCGACTGGTGGCGCAGTGTTGCAAAACCCCTCGAAGCAAGTTGTCACGATCCTTCCGCACAACGGCGGGCTCGGGACGCTGGATCCGAATTTCGGCGTCAATGGCGTCGCGCTTTCGGACCACTCGGCCAGCGTCGGAGGTTTCGACAGTGAGCAAATCGCGGACATGGCCTACGCGCCGAATGGCGACATCATCGCGGTGGGCTCGAATGCAGCGGGGAGCCATTTCGACTTCTTTCTCTCGCGCTTTCACGCCGACGGCTCGCCGGACCTCGCTTTTGGCGACCGGGGAAGCGTGACGACGGACCTCAGCCTCGGCTTCGACAAGGCGGAAAACGTAGGCGTCTTGCCGGACGGTCGCATCCTCATCGCGGGCTTCGGAACGGTGCCTGGGTATGGCGCGAGCGTCCATTTTGAAGGCGCCCAGGAAAGCCTCGGCGGCGCTGGCGATAAACAACTCGTGCTCGCGCGTTACCTCGGGGACGGCACGCTGGACCGCAGCTATGGCGACAACGGGTTCGTCGTCTTCGACCCGCACTCGCTACCGGGTCGGCTCGGCGTCGCGACTGATGTTGTTTTTGAAGACTACGCGTTTCTCCCGAATGGCGAAGTCGTCGCTGGCATCGTTGTTCGTGATTTTCTCTCCGCGAGGGGTGAAACCTCGCCAGCGCAAGCCGCGCTCATCCACTTCCGAGCGGATGGAACTTTAGACACGACTTTTGGCGGCGACGGCTTCGCGGAGAGCAACATCGCGGCGGAAGTGCATGGCGGCGTCTCCGTCGCGCAGCAGAGCGATGGGAAGTTCGTACTGGCGTACGGCACGGGCGATTATCAAGACGCTCTGGAAGAGAAAATCGCGGTCGCGCGCTTCACCGCCAACGGAGCTCGAGACACAACATTCGGCACGGGCGGCATCGTGCAGGTAAATGTGCTCACCGGTGAGGAATCCACGGAAACCCCGACCAGCATTGCCTTCCAGCAAGATGGGAAAATTTTGCTCGGCGGCTATTACGCAACGGGCGGCGACGATGGGCGCGACAATGCCGATGTGGCCGCGCGCGACGACAGCGGCTTCATCCTTAGGCTCAACGCGAACGGCACACTGGACACCACATTCAGCACTGACGGCATCGTGCTTTACCACGGGCTTTCGCCTCGCCTCACCGCAAATCAGAGCGGCACCGAAGCGTCCATCTACGATCTCGCTCAACTGCCCAACGGGAAAATCGCAGCGGTCGCGACGAGCTACAATGGCAGCGAGACGCCTGTGGTGGTCGAGCTGCTGGCGGATGGAACATTCGATCCGCAGTTCGGTATCAATGGCTCGTTGCAGCTCACCGCCCTTAAACCGGGCAGTATCCTTTCGATTCTGGATGCCGCTTTGCTCATCACACCATCGAACGATATCCTCGCGGGCTTTGGCGGGAAGCTGGCCAGCGACTCGTCGAACAACTCGCAATTCACGCTCCAGCGCATCACCACGCAAGGCGCGGCAGGGCGCTTCGAGTGGAGCCTCGCAGCGAGTGAGACGGAGGAAAGCGACGGCGTTGCCAGCCTCATCGTGCAGCGACTCGGCGGCACCGTCGGCACTGCCACCGTTGCGTATTCCTTTGCTTCCGGCACGGCCACGGCGGGCGCGGATTTTATTGCTCTCAACGGCACGCTCACGTTCCAAGAAGGCGAGACTTCGCAGGAGATTCTTGTGCCGATAACGACCGGCGATGCCTCGGAGAGTGTGGAGACGTTCACCGCGACGCTCGCAAATCCCACGGGTGGCACGACGCTCGGAACGAAGACCACTCAGACTGTCAGCATTCTCGACGGGCCGGATCGCTTCGAGTTTTCATCGCCCGTGCTGAACTTCCTCGAAGGCTCGCAGCTCGTCACCGTGCAAGTCCTGCGCAAAGGCGGCGCGGCTGGGCAGGCGGCGGTGGACTACACGCTGCGCGGCATCGAGGCGGTCAACGGCGTGGACTTCGACGCGCTGGAAGTCGGCACGCTGCGATTCCTTTCGGGCCAAAAAGTCGCGACGATCACCTTCGCGCTGAGGGCCGACAATTTGGTGGAAGGCCGCGAAGGAATCGCGCTCACGCTGCTGAATCCACTCGGCGGACCCGTGCTCGGAAAAGTCCCGACAGCGACGGTCAGCATCTACGACTCCGAGCCTGGGAAGGGCTTGAACGCTGGCGCCTTGGATTCGGATTTCGGCAACGGTGGAATCGCGGCTGACCTATTCGCAGGAACGAGCGAGCAAGCGCGCGACGTGGTGACGCTGCCCGGTGGCAAGCTTCTCGTCGTCGGCGAAAGCGGCGGGCACAGCAGCGACTTCCTGCTCGCCCGCTATCTCGCGGAAGGGACGCTCGACACCACTTTCGGCGTCGGCGGCATCGTGAGGACGGACTTTTTCGGCGCCGCCGACAGCGGGCGTTCCGTGGCGCTGGATGCTCGCGGGCGCATCGTCGTTGCAGGCTGGGCGTTGCACGATGGACGCGCGGATTTTGCCGTGGCGCGCTATTTGGCAAACGGAACGCTCGATCCATCGTTCGACACCGATGGCCGCGTGACAGTGGACTTCAACGGGCTCGACGACCGCGCTTCGTCGCTCGCACTCACCGACGACGACCGCATCGTGCTGGCTGGCTGGACGAGCGGCGTGCAGAAGTTCGACATGGCCGTGGCGGTGCTGCTGGAGGACGGGAAGCTCGATACGGCCTTCAGCGGAGATGGCCGTGCGACCGTGGATATTGATGGGAAGCAAGACATGGCCAATGCCGTGCTGGTGCAGCCGGACGGCGCAATCGTGCTCGGCGGCACCTCATCGCTCATCTTCCGAACAGGCTCCGTGAAAGATGTCGCGCTCGTGCGACTGAATGCGGCGGGTGCGCTCGACACGACGTTTGCAGGCGATGGGAAGCTATTGGCCAACGATAACTTCACCTCCGGAGCCACCTCGCAAACGACCCTCAACACGTTGCTCCTGCGCGACGATGGACGCATCATTTTCGGAGGGAGCGTGGGTGGCGACATCCTGCTCGGAGAGGTCAATCCGGCTGGCAGACTCATCTTTTACACCAACGATAATTTCACGCTCGCACAGCTCGGCGGTGGCGCGACGCTCACTTCGAGCGTGGAAACGATCAACGACCTCGCCTTCGCGCCGGACGGCAAACTTGTCGTGCTGGGTCACACGATTTACCCCGGCGAGACGCAGCAGCGGCTTTTCGTGAAACGGTATGACTCCGACTTCCGCCTCGATGTGAACTTTGGCGTATCCTCCGTCTCTGTCCTGCCGACGCTCGGCGGGGGGCGGGCGCTGGCCTTTGCGGAAGACGGGAACATCGTGACCGTCGGCGGCTCGTTTGAAGTCGCGCAGATATTGAAAAACTCGGCGGCTCCGAAAGAAGGTGCATTTGCGCTGAACGCTCCGGCTTACGTCATCGCAGAGAACGGCGGATCGCTGACGGTGACAGTCTCGCGCCCGCATGAGACGAGCTACGGCGTCGTGTCGGTGGACTACGCAGTCGTCGGCATCAGCGCGCAACCGGGACAGGATTACACGCCCGTCGCGGGCACGCTGACGTTTCGTGAGACAGAGACGGTGAAGACATTTACCATCCCGATTCTTAACGATGTAGTGGCGGAGGGCACCGAAGTCTTCGGCATATTGCTCACAAACCCCACCGGCGGCGCGCAGCTCTCCAGCGCGTCCTACGCGACGGTCGCGATTCCGGCGAATGACTCGACGGCGGTGGCTGTTCGCAGCAGTTTTGAGATCAGCGACAGTTTCGATACGTTTGTTTCCGAGGGTGGCGCGTTCATCACGGTGAAGCGGACGGGCAACAGCCTCGGCGCAGTGTCCATCGACTACCACACCGAGGACGGCACCGCGAAGGCCGGCGAGGACTACACTCCGAAATTTGGCACCCTCAATTTCGCAGCAGGAGAAACGACAAAGCAATTCGCCATCATCATCGATATTTACGCGGACGATCTTATTGAGGGCCCGGAGACGATGTTCCTTAAGTTCACAACCCCGACCGGCGGCAGCGCGCTCGGGCTTGGCTTTAATACAATGACGCTCACGATCCCCGACAGCGTGCCGAGTGAGACGTTTCCTTACGCGGGCAATCCGGATGTGACCTTCGACACGGATGGGCGGACAACGACGGACTCCGGTGTGCCGGCGGGCGGGGACAACTTTTTCGACACAGCGCAACAGGCCGACGGAAAGCTCGTATCCGTAGGGCAGGCAGGGTCGAGCGGCGGCTTTTTCATCGTGCGGCATAATGCGGACGGTTCGCTGGATACGACGTTTGGCTCGGCGGGAAAAACGATCACGAGTCTCGGCAGCGAGTATGAGGAACTCGCGCTCGGCCTTCGCATCCAGCCGGATGGAAAACTCCTCGTCATCGGCGCAAACGTAGCGGACGGAAAGCGCGAGGAGATCGTAATGGCGCGCTACACAGCGGCGGGCGCGCTGGATGCGTCGTTTGGCATCGTGAGGACGGAAGTTCAGAACAATATCGCGCTCACTTTCGCCCAGGGAAATGGGGATGTCGAAGTCGGACCGGACGGGAAATTTGTGGTATCGGCTTTCTCGAGAAATGGCACGGACATTGACCTCGGACTCATGCGCTTCCTCCCGACGGGCAAGCTGGACCAGACGTTTGGCTCGGGCGGGACGCTGACTTACGATCTCGGATTCAGCGACGATTACCCGAAGGGAATCACTGTGCAGCCGGACGGGAAAATCATCGCGACCTTTGCTAACGGCCTCTATCGCGCAGTTCGATTTAATGCGGATGGCTCCGTGGACTCCTCATTTGGCGACGACGGGGTGGTAAGCGCGAATCCAGCGGCTACACTGCTCTCACCGGGACTCGTGTATACGGACACCGCGTCTATTCAGGAGGTCGTGACGCTGCCGGGTGGCGACATCCTTTTGCTCGGTCAGGCTTTCGGCTCTGCGAAGCCCGCCGGGTCTCCGCTCAATTTCACCGAGAGTCTGCGCGGCGGATTGCTCATGCTACGTTACCACGTGGACGGCACACCGGATGTTTCCTTCGGGACGAACGGAGTGAAAGAAATCACCGGCGCATTCATCGGAGAAATACGCGATGCAACGCTCGACGAAGCCGGGAAAATCATCGTGGTGAGCGGGAACGGCTTTGCACGCATGCTGCCGGACGGACGTGCGGACTCGGGCTTTGGACCAAATGGCAGGGGTTCAAACGGCACTGGCTCGGATTTACTCGTCCAGGCAAACGGACGCGTTCTCGTGGCGGGTGGCAATGCCTTTGGCGGCGATGCGCAGCTTTCGCGCTTCATCGGCGGGCCGGTGCCGGGTGCGTTCCGGCTGAACTGGCTCACAGCGAAAGTGAGCGAGAGCGGCGGAAATCTCATCATCCCCGTGGAGCGAATCGCGGGACTCGATGGCGCGGTGACCGTGACTTTTACAGCGGTGAGCGGGACGGCGGTTGCGGGCAGCGACTTCACAGCGACGACGCAGGTTCTCTCGTGGGGAGACCGCGAGGAAGGCGTGAAGACGGTGAGCATTCCGATCACAAACGATCTGCTCGCGGACGCGAATGAGACGTTCACACTTACTCTCAGCAACGCGACCGGCGGCGCGCTGTTGAGCCTTACTCGCAGCACGGGGACTGCGACCATCATCGACGACGATCAGCCCGGCGTGTTGGCGTTTTCTGCGCCTGCTTTTTCCGCGCTGGAGAATGCAGGGACGGCGACTTTCACGGTTCGCCGGACGGATGGGAACCTCGGTCCAATCAGCGCCAGCTATAGCGTGACGGGCGGGACGGCTGTGGCAGGGCAGGACTTTGTAGCGTTCAGTGGCTCGGTGGATTTCGCCAACGGCGAGACTGAGAAGACGATTACCGTTTCGCTCATGGATAACTCGGCGATTGGCGAGGACAAGACGATCATCGTGACGCTGGCGACTCCGGTCGGCGGTGCGACTCTCGGCAACGTTCCCGCCGCACGTCTGACGATCGTGAACGACGAAACGCCGCGCGGCGGCGCGTTTGGATTTGGCGCGACGCAACTGGAGACGCGCGAAGATGGCGGCGGATATCTCGTCACGGTTTTACGCACGGGCGGCAGCAACGGCTCGGCGAGTGTCAGTTTATCCGCATCCGCGGGGACTGCGCGTGCCGGATTGGATTTCATTCCTTTTAGCACCACGCTGCTTTTTGCGGATGGACAGACTTCCGCATCGGCGTTCGTCCCCGTCTTCGATGATATCGAAGTGAACGGCGAGCGCACTGTGCTGCTCTCGCTCGATACGCCGACGGGCGAACTCGTGCTCACCACACTGACCGCGCCGACCATCGGCACGGATGGCAGCGCGACGCTCAGCATTCTGGACAACGACGCTTTTCCTGTGCGGCTGTCTCCGGGTTCGTTCCAGTTTCTCGGCACGACCGCATCGGCGAGCGAAAAGAGCGCTGGCATCCCGCTCATCGTCATTCGCACAGACGGCGCGGCGGGCGAAGCGTCGGTACTCGTTTCGTTTGCAGCAGCCACCGCAACGGCAACGCGCGATTTTGATTCCACGCCAATCCTTGTGGAGTTCGCAGATGGCGAAATCAGCAAGACGATCCTCGTGCCGTTGAGAAACGACTACCTCGGCGAGGCGGATGAGAAATTTACTGCGACACTTAGCAGCCCCACCGGCGGCGCGTCGCTAGGCTCGCAGACGAGCGCTACGCTGACCATCATCGACGACGAGGGTTGCCCGCTCGCCGACTTCAATAACGACGGCAAACTCGACCTCGTCGTCACGAAAGGCGCAAAGTTTTTCCTCCATCTCGGCGACGGCAACGGGAGCTTCGGCGCAGGCACTCTGCTTCCGGCAGTGAAAGGCGGAAAAGAGTTCCTCACCGCCGACTTCACGGGCGACGGAAATGCCGATGTCGCGATCATGAGCGCGACAAAGAAATCCGTCTTCCTTCTGAGAGGAAAGGGCGACGGAACATTCGAAACACCGCAGGCATTCCTCAGCGGAAAGGCCACGAAGACGCTCATCACCGGGGACTTCAATGGCGACGGGAGACTGGATCTCGCGGCTCTTCAATCCAAAGGCGTGAACGTCCTGCTGAACAACGGTAACGGCTTCGGCCTTCCCGCCACGCTCTCCGCCGGGAAAGCTCTTGGCGCGCTAGTCGCGGGCGATTTCACCGGCGATGGACGCACCGATCTCGCAGTCACAAACGGCGGACTCAAACCGGCGATCACGGTAATTCCAAGCAAAGGCACCGACGGCTTCGCAGCGCCGCTCATTTCCCGCCTCGGCAAGTCCACGCCCGGCCTCAAGTCGACGAGCGTGATTGCAGGTGACTTCAACGGCGACGGCAGGCTCGACCTGACGGGCATCATCTCAAAAAACCGCTTCGCGCTCTTCACCGGAATCGGCGCGGGCCGCCTCGGTACATACGACATCGTAGCCGCGCCGAAGGGCGCAAAGCTCATCGTTACCGCCGACTTTGAGGACGACCTCGATCTCGACCTCGCCGCAACTGCCGCGAAAAAGACCGTGTCCGCGGTCACCAACTCCGGCAGCGGCCGATTCACACCCGGCACGCTCATTCCTGCCGGTTTTGCGCCGACGAAGTTTTACGCCTGCGACCTGAACGGCGACGAAGACGCGGACCTGATATTCGCAAACAACAAGGACCAGTTCAAAGTTCTCCTCGGCAGTGCGGGAGCGACATTCGTCGCTCCATCAGTCACCGCACGCATAGCCGCAGTCGTCGCAGGCAACAGTTCGGTTTAACCCGGACGAAAAACTCCGCAAAACCTAGCTCTGCAAGTTGTCCGAGTCGTCATCCTTCGACTCGCAGACGGTGCGGTCGAGTTCATCGACTGCGGCGGCGAGGAGCGCGATTGCGATGCGCTTCGAAGGTCCGCGGAAGACCGACTCCTGCGCGATAATGTCTGTGAGCAAAGTGAGGACGTCTTCCATCACGAGTGGCTGCCGGCTTTTCGCGAAATGGGACGCGGCAAACTGCTCGGGCGCGTTCTTTTCCCACTCGGCGAATCCCTCCGTGAGACGCTCGACGTCGATCTCGTAACGGTCGAGCTCCTCCGGAACCATGATCGCGTAGATGCGGGGAAGGACGGCGAACATCGCATCCCACTCGTCCTCCGTGAGCCGCTCGCCGCACGCAGTCCACAGGCCGTCGAGCAAGTCGCCCGCTTCGTTGTCGAGCCATTCGATGATTTTTTCCGGGGCGTCGGCGGATTCGACAAGCGCGGAGAAGCGGTCGAGCCCGGCCTCAAGTTCCTGTTCGGTGAGCGGTGCGAGTGATGGTTCGTTTTCGTCTGACATGGCCGGACTGTGCGGATCGCCATTGGCGTTGAAAAGCGGAAAGGCGGGGCGTATCGTGCTGCGCATGAACTACGTCGTCGAAATCGAGGTGCAGTGTCCGTTTTGCGGAGAGGTGTTTCCGACTCGTCTGGATGCAATGGAAGGAACCAACTCGATGATCGAGGACTGCGCGGTCTGCTGCCACCCGATCCAACTCGTCGTCGAATGCGACGGCGGCGAGGTCATCGGCGTGGACATCGGGAGATCGTAGGGCACTGTTGCTGCTTGCGCCACCGCAACAATTTTTTCTCCACTTCGTTGACATCGCTCAGAGTCATTTCGATATTGAGCAAAATTAATGAGTCTTGATTTAAACGATATCCTCAGCGGATGGGAGCATCAGCCGGGGAGCTTGCAGGTAAGGCGGATTGAGGGCAGCGACGGGAAGCCGAAGATTCAGCTCAGGCTGGACCTTGGCATCCTCCAATTCGAGCTGAACGGCCGCCCCGACGGAACCGAGCCGCACGGCATGGAGTCTCTCTTCGACTTTCACCAGCAGCGCGCGAAGGAAGCGGAGAGCGCAGGCAACGAGTTCGAGCTTACAGCCGATGAAGTGGGCGACTTGCAGACCGAGGGCATCCAGTATTACCACCGGTACGTCGCGCTCTTTCAGCTCGCCGACTGGCACTCCGTCGCGCGGGATACGCGGAGGAATCTCGATATGTTCACCTTCGTGGAGAAATATGCTCCGGACGACGAGATGGCGTGGAGCGTCCAGCAGTTCCGGCCTTATGTGCTGATGATGAACACTCGCGCGAAGGCCTCGCTGGCGCTAGAAAAAGACGATCTGGAGGCCGCCATCGGGCTAGTGGAAAAAGGAATTTCGAACATCCAGAAGTTCATCCGCGACGCAGGTGACGCGGAGCAGTTGAAGGACAACGTAGAGGTATCGTCGCTCCGCGAGTGGATGAAGGAACTGAAGAGGAAGCGGAAGGCTACGCCGGAGGATAAACTGCGCAAAGAAATGGCGGCAGCGATCAAAGCCGAGCAGTATGAGCGGGCTGCATCGCTCCGGGATGAAATCCGGGCGTTGCAAAAAAAATCATAGCGGTTACATCCCCCGGCGATGCTCCGACAAATCGCACGAATTTCCGCCATGGCCGCCGCTGTGTGGCTTGCTGCGTGCGATAATAATCCGCACCCGCCTGCGCTTCAGAAAACGCGACCGGACGGAACCCCTTGGGTCGTTCGGTATCAGGCGATTCGCGAAGATCCACGGAGCTTTGACCCGCAGTACACGTATGACCAGATCAGCCGCAAGGTGGTCGAGGGCGTTTACGATACGCTGCTGGAGTATCACCCGATGAAGACGGACCCGTACGAACTGCAACCGTGCATGCTCGCGGAGATGCCGGTGAAGGCGGCGGACGGGCTGAGCTATGAGTTCCGCTTGAAAGAGGGCATCAAATTTCACGACGACCCGTGTTTCCCCGGCGGAAAAGGACGGGAGTTGGTGGCAGAGGACATTCAGTATGTCTTCCAGCGCATTGCGGATCCCGCAGTGGAGAGTCCTTTTCAGAGCACTTTCGAGGAATGCCTGGCGGGCATGGCCGAGACGCACAAGGCGGCAAAGGAATCCAAGAAACTCGACTACGCCACCCAGCGAGTTTCGGGCGTCGAGATTATCGATCGCTACCGGTTCCGGCTCCGCCTCACGAAGCAGTATCCGCAGATTCTTTATTGGCTCGCTTACCAATGCACATCGCCGGTGGCCCGTGAGGCCGTCGCTTACTATGACGGAAAGAATGGCCGCGAGGACTTCCATAAATTCGCCAGCGTGGGCACCGGGCCTTATCGCATTGTGAGCTATGTGCCACGCTCCCTTGTTGTGCTGGAGCGGGTGCCAAATTACACCACGACGGTATTTCCGAGCGATGGATTTCCCGCCGACAAGGCGGAGCGTCTCAAGCCGATGGCAGGCAAGGCGCTGCCGTTTATCGACGAGATCCAGCTCTCGATTCACCACGAGAATATTCCCCGATTCGTACTGCTCCGGCAGGGATATCTCGACCTCATGGGCGTGGATAAAGACTCGTTTAATGCGATGGTGTCGCCGATGCGAACCTTATCGCCGGAGTTTCAAAATCGGGGGATGATTCTGGAGCCCGCGTTTGAGATTTCGACGTTCTGGATCTCCTTCAACATGGACGACCCTGTCATCGGCAAGAACCTCAAACTCCGACAGGCACTCGCTTACGCCACGGACAGCAAACGTTACGCGGAGATCTTCTATGCTGGCGTCGCACCGGTCGCGACTCAACTGCTGCCATCCGGCATTTTCGGTCACGATCGCGAGCGCCCGAGGCGATATCCGTTCGATTTGGAGAAGGGTAAGCAGATGCTCGCGGAGGCGGGCTACCCCGGCGGGCGGGACAAGGATGGCAAGCAACTGGAACTGACCCTCACCGGCCAGGGGGCGGGCAGCGAAGAGCGGCAGCGGATGGAGTTTGACCAGAACTGTTTCGAGCAGCTCGGCATCAAGGTAAAGGCGAACCCGGTCACCTTCGCGCGGCTTCAGGACATCGAAGATCGCGGCGATTTCCAAATCTGCACGACGACGGGCTGGGGCGCGGATTACCCGGACCCGGAGAATTACTTCATGCTCTTTTACTCGAAGAACGTATCGCCAGTCGGGAAGAATTACTTCCGTTTCCGCCATGCGGAATACGACCGGCTTTTCGAGAAAATGGTGGTGACGGAGAATGGCCCCGAACGACTGGAAATGACGCGCAACCTCCAGCAAATCCTTGATGACGAGTGTCCGATGATCCCGACGTTTCACAAAGCTCAATACCTCAGCGTCCAGCCGTGGGCGCCGCTCACGCACAACAACCTGATGTATGAAGTGGATGGCGGGCATAAGTACCTCGTCACCGATACCGTCATGCGCGAGCGACTCCAGCGCGAATGGAACCATCCCGTCCTCTGGCCTCTATTCGTCCTTGGCGGCTGCATCGTCGCCGGCGTCGGGGCATTCATTCGCGGCGTGCGCCGCAGCAAAAACCAAACCGTGTAAATGCTGAACTACCTCATCCGCCGTCTGCTCTACGCCGTTCCGATTTTGCTCGGGGTGATCTTTCTCACGTTTCTTCTTTTTCGCGTGGTGAATACACCGGAGCACGCGGCCATCAACGCGCTCGGACCAAAATCCTCCGTCGCCGCGCGCGAGGAATGGATCGAAAATAACGGACGGAATCTCCCGCTTTATCGCCAGTTGGCCACGCATGTAAAACAGCTCGGTACATTCGACTTCCAGCCATCCACTGTCACAAAAAGACCGATGGGCGAGACGTTCCTTGCGGGCGTCGGGCCATCGCTCTGCGTCACGCTGCCCGGCTTCATTCTGGGGCTCTGGCTGGCACTCGTGTTTTCGCTTTACCAGGTGTTCGTCCGGCACTCCGCCGCAGATCGCACAATCACTCTTTTCTGCGTCGCGATGATGAGCGTGCCCACCATGGTGTATATCATTTTTGGCCAGGCCGTCGTCGCACTCGGGCTCGGCTGGTTTCCGGTTTCCGGCTTTCACTCGGGGTTGGACGGCGTGCGTTTTCTCGTGCTCCCCGTGTGCATCATGGCCATCGCCGGTCTCGGCTACGACGCGCGAATGTTTCGCGCAGTATTCCTCGAAGAAATCGCGCAAGACTACGTCCGCACCGCGCATGCAAAGGGCCTTCCTGCGACCCGCGTCCTCGGACGGCATGTGCTGAAAAACGGCCTCATCGCGCTCATCACGCTCACCGTCGGGCAACTGCCGAAGCTCATCATGGGCACGCTGCTCATCGAGAGCTTCTTCGGCATCCCCGGAATCGGCAACGTCATGGTGCTCGGCATCCAAACGTCCGATGAACCTGTCGTCCTCGCCTGCGTCTTCCTTGGTTCCCTCTTCTACCTCGCCGCACTCATCCTCACCGACTTTCTTTACGCTGCTGCGGACCCGCGCATTCGCCTGAGCTAAAATGGACTACCTTTCTCACTGGCTCACGCAAGATTTGCTCCTCGTCCTCGGCCTCGGAGGAGTCGCCACCATGCTCACTCGCGCCGCGCGGAGCGAACGATGGAGCCGCGCTTGGACGCGCTTTCGCGGCGACCGTACCGGTATCATCGCGCTCTGCGTCGTGTGCCTCTACCTCTTCATCGGCGCGCTGGAAACTTTCCGCGTCCCCGTGGGCGGTGGCGACACAAAGAGCCTGCTCGATTTTGTCGTCGGCAATATCCCCGATGAGCGCAGCTACAGCGCCCCGTTTGCGAACCAAGTCCTCACTGACACAAAGGCACAGCCCGACCCCCTCAACAGTAGCCGCCACCTTCTGGGCACCAACCAGCTCGGCAAAGACGTATTCGTCCAAACGCTGAAAGCGTGCCGCACGGCGCTCATCATCGGAGGATTCACCAGCGCCATCTATATTCCGCTGGGCGCGCTCTTTGGCATCCTCGCCGGGTATTTCCGCCGCTGGGTGGACGACCTTATTCAATACGTTTACAGCACACTCGCCAGCATCCCTGAGATTCTCCTGCTCGTTTCTATCCTGTTCGTTCTTGGGCAAGGCCTCGGCAGCATCAGTATCGCGCTCGGTGTCACCGGCTGGGTCGGACTTTGCCGGCTCATTCGCGGGGAAACCATGCGTCAAAGTGAACGCAGCTACATCACTGCCGCCCGCGCCCTCGGGCAGAGTCACTGGAACATCATCACGCGGCACCTGTTGCCAAATGTGATGCATCTCGTGCTTATCAATTTCGTCCTCGGATTCAGCGGCATCGTCCTCACGGAAGCCATCCTCAGCTATCTCGGCGTCGGCTGTCCGGTGGGCACTGCAAGCTGGGGCGTGATGATTGATAGCGGACGCAGTGAACTCAGCCGCGACCCCGTCGTTTGGTGGAACCTCACCGCCGCAACGACTGCTCTCTTCGGTCTCGTCCTCTCGCTCAATCTCCTCGGCGATTCGCTGAGAAAAGCATTTGATCCAAAGCGGGGATAACGATGCGAATCTACCTCGACGTTTGCTGCCTTGGACGAGTTTTTGAAGAAGATGAACAACCTCGGATTCGAGCCGAGCGAGCTGCCGTGGAATCGATCCTCGATTCAGAAATCCAAATCGTCACCAGCGACGCCGTGGCTTATGAAATCGCGCGCGACCCCGACGAAGAACGGCGAGATGCGAAGACGATACTCGACGATGAGATTCGCGATGAAACGGTAAAGCTTACTGATTCGATCAAAGCCCGTGCAAAGCAGCTTGGCGCCCTCCGGTCTCGACGCCCTGCATATCGCGTGCGCAGAATCCGCCCGGTGCGATTGGCTGCTCACGACCGACGACCGCATGTTGAAACGAGCGACCCGGCTCAGTGGGTCTATAAACGTCGCAGTTGAAAACCCAGCCGCATGGGTGTTACGTTTCCCAAAACAATGAAACTCACGACTCAAAACGACGAAGAGATACGCAAAAAAGCGTTCACTATCCTCCGCCGGGAATTGAGCCGGGGCGAGTTCGTCCGCTTTTTACAAAGCATTTACAAAGGCTCCGGCGACTACACCGCCGAGCGCGAGTCCATCATCGAGCACCTCGCCGTGGATCAGATCATTGCGGACATCGAGGGTGTCCGAAAAAACTAAACTCCCTGCCGCATGCCACTCCTCGAAATTCGCAATCTCGCCATCCACTTCCACACCGAAGGCGGCGTCGTCGAAGCTGTAAAGGGAATCAATCTCACCCTCGAAAAAGGCGAGACCCTTGCCATCGTCGGCGAGAGCGGCAGCGGCAAAAGCGTCACTGGTCTTGCACTCACGCGACTGCTGCCCGAGCCGCCGACGCGCTACGCCAGCGGCGAGATTCTCTTCGACGGCAGGAGCGTGCTCACAATGAAGGCCGAAGAGCTGCGCAAGCTGCGCGGCGGTCGCATCGCCTACGTGTTCCAGGAGCCCAGCACTTCGCTCAATCCAGTCTTCACAATCCGCAACCAAATCGCCGAAGCCATCCAACTCCACCGCCCGGAAGTGAAGGACATCGACGCCGAGATCATCCAGCACCTCGACCTCGTCGGCATCACGAACCCGGCACAGCGACTCCACGATTACCCGCATCAGCTTAGCGGTGGGATGCAGCAGCGGGTGATGATTGCAATGGCGCTCAGTTGCCGGCCTGATCTGCTCGTCGCGGATGAACCGACCACTGCGCTTGACGTTACCATTCAAGCACAAATCATGGATCAATTCCGCGAGCTTCGGAGCAAACTCGACATGGCGGTCATCCTCATCACTCATAACTTCGGAATCATCGGCAACTTCGCCGACAAAGTGGCTGTCATGTTCCGTGGAAAGATCGTCGAGTACGGGCCAACCAAGGAAATCCTCGGCAATCCGCAGCACGCATATACGAAAGCGCTCATCCAATGCATCCCTCGACTTGGGGCGAAAAAGAAACGGCTCATCACCATCGACCACGCAGCGCTGGAAGCCGCCGGGGCGTAGGGAACAGGCGGTTCCCGCCAGTGCGCCGTGATGGAATGTAGCAGCTGGATTTAAGCCTTCCTTGAAGGCATCGGTTCGGATTGCATGCAGTGATGAAAATCGCCGTTTTTTCCGCCAAGCGTTATGATCGTGAGTTCCTTGAAGCTGCAAACGGCGGTCACCACACGCTGCGCTTTCTGGAGCCGCATTTGGATGAGGAAACGTGTTCGCTTGCTGCGGGGTTCGACGCTGTGTGTGTATTTGTGAATGACACGCTCAACGCCGCCGTGCTCGAAACGATTGCGGCGTTTGGTGTGAAGGTCGTTGCGCTGCGTTGCGCTGGTTTCAATAATGTGGATTTGGCTGCGGCTGCACGGCTCCGAATGGGTGTGGTCCGCGTTCCTGCGTATTCCCCGCACGCTGTTGCAGAGCACGCTGCGGGGTTGGTAATGATGCTGAATCGAAAACTGCACCGTGCATACAACCGGGTCCGCGAAGGAAATTTCTCGCTCGATGGACTGCTCGGTTTTGATTTGCACGGGCGCACAGTCGGAGTCGTGGGAACCGGGCGGATCGGGACAGTCTTCGCAGGAATCATGGCGGGATTCGGTTGTAAGATTCTTGCTTTTGATCCAACGCCGAATCCCGAGCGAATGCCGGCTGACACGAGGCATGTCGCTTTGGATGAATTGTTCGCCGAAAGCGACATCATCAGCCTCCACTGCCCGCTCACTCCCGAAAACTATCACTTAATCAGCGCGCACGCGATTTCGCGGATGAAGAGGGGAGTCATGCTGATTAATACGTCCCGAGGGGCGCTGATCGACACGCTGGCCACCGTGGCCGGGCTAAAGAGCGGGCGCGTCGGGGCTCTGGGTCTGGATGTTTACGAGGAAGAGGGCGACCTGTTTTTCGAGGACCTGTCCGATAGCATTATTCCGGACGACGTTTTCTCGCGGTTGCTGACTTTCCCGAACGTCGTGATTACAGGCCATCAGGCCTTCTTTACCCAGGACGCTCTGGAAAAGATTGCGCAGACGACGATGGCGAATCTCGCGGAGTGGGAATTGACGGGCGTGTGCGCGAACTCCGTCAAGGCGCACTGAACGTAAGGCTAGCGGTTCTTACTGCTTCCGCCCGTGCTGCTCGGATCAAAGTTCAGCGGGATGCCGACATCGGGGAGATCTTTGAGGGTAAAGGTGAGCAGCACTCCGTAACTGTCGGAGCCGCTTTTACCCGAGCGATTGTTGCTGTTTACAAATCCGAAACTTGCGATCCAGGATGAGAGGTCGCGATGGACTTCGTAGCGCTGACTCTCGAGGAAACTGTCCCTGACTTCGTAAAATTCGCGGAAGGAGAATCCCCAGTTGTCGTTGATCCGGAAGTATCCGCCGACGTCGACCAGTGAGCTGTCCTGAAAGATGACGTTGTCGTTGATGTAGCGATGGCCCACGCCGAGCTGGACTTTGTCGCTTACCATGAAGTTGGCACGTGTATTCACCTCAGTGAAGCCTTTGTCGAAAACCGGGAGTTGCGAATCGACGGTGAAGTTTACCCACGAAACCGGTGTCCAGCGGAGGCGGTTGACGAGATTCGAGAAGCGTCCGGGGTCGGGATCGAGGCCGAAATCCGGCGAGCTGAAGCGATAGTCCACAAACGTGTTCAGCTCGAGCCAGTTGATCGTCGCATTGTCACGCCGGGTCTGGAGTCTATTCCGCACACCGATGCGGGCGATGTTCCAGCTATCGAGGGAGTCGATCGAGTTGAAAGCCGGGAAGTCGATTTGAGGGAGTTGCGTAGAGCGTTGGAACCGGTCGAATTTCAGGATGTCTCTGGCGTCTTCGCCGCTGTGCACGAAACTAAAATTCGCGTACGGCTGCACGACGTGACGGAGACCATCGAGCCCGAGCGAACGGCTCTGCACCTGCTCGAATGCGCGCGATGCTTTGAAGGAGACTTCAAGTCCGGCGTTGATCGCAGGACGGAAGATGCTGCCTTCACGCTCGATGCGTTTGATGGCCGTCCTTGCTGCCGCCAGCGCGGGGTCGGTAAGCCGTTCGCCGGTGATGGGGTCATACGAAATCAGTGCACCGCTCTCGGAATACCAAGTGCCGCGGACGCCCAGGCGGGGGACGACGGACAGCCAGCCGCCAAAGGTTTTTGGGAGGGAGATTTGGTGGAAGGTATCAAAGCGGCTCGCACTGAAGTCCTCGAAGGTCGAACCTTTTGCGAAGTTGCGGTTGAGATGCCCTGCCGAGGTCTCGCCCTCGTAAAAGAGCTTCGTGCCGAAGAGCGGCTGCCGGGTAATGTCGAGCGCCAGTTCGGGCAGGCGCTCGGTACTGTCGTAGAAGTCGTTGAACTGCTTTCTCGCGGTGAGAGACAGGGCGTAGTCTTCGCCAAGTTTCGTGATCGCGAGGACGTTGTCAGGCTGCGGATTCAGTCGGAAATCACCTTCGTAGAAATCCTGAAGAAACCGCGTGTCGGACAGCTTGTTGATGTCCACCTGCGCGTAAATGTCGTCTGTAAAATAGTGCTTCGCTTGAAATGAAACACGGTAACGCTCGGGGTCGATCGCTTCGCGGCTGAGACCTGTTTTGTTTAGCGAGGGATTCGAGTCCTCCATCACGTACGAGCGGAATCGGCCCCAGCTCTCCTTCTTTTCGCCGTCCTCCCATTCCATGTTCAGGCCGATAGCCGGGCCGCGTTCGCTCCGGTAATCGAGACGGAGTTCACCGCTCATCGTCTCGGTCATGGGGAAGTTGTATTTCGAGTGGATGTAGGCGCCCCACACGGAACTGTATCCGGGCGTAATGGAGAAGCCATTCTGCTTGTTGAGCCCCTGGTAGATGTAGGGAAACCAGAACACCGGCGTCTCTCCAAGGTAGAGCTTCACGTTCTGCATGATGACCCGGTCGTTCGGATAAATCCGCACTTTGCTCGAGCGCATGCTCCAGTCCGGCTTGCCGGAATCGCTGGTGGTGAAAAAGCCGTCTTTAACGAGGTAGCCGGGGCCTCCGGGGATGTTCGCAAATGACGAGCCGGAGAAATAGAAAGGCTGGGCCTCCCCGCGAATGTCGGCGGCCGTGATGTCCTTGCTCTCCAGATTGTAAACTGCGCGGTCCGCCGTCACGAGGCGTCCTTCGCGGTAAATGCGGACGTTGCCGGTGACGATGACGTCGCGCGTGGTTTGGTTGAGCTTCGCCGTGTCGCAGAAAATCGTCGTGGCTCCGTAGGCGATGTGGACGTCGCCCTCGGCCATCATCGTATTGTCGGCTTCGGACCGGCTCATCCTTAGTCCGGAGAACTTCAGGCCGATGTCTTCAAAGCTGGCCGACGGGTCTTCACTTCCGAGGACGTCAGGGACTTGCGCGAAGCCGCGGAGCGACAGGCAGAACGCTGCAAGAATGATGGCCGTTTTTTTCATCGGGAAATTCAACCGCGAGCTAAGCGGTCCGCCCCGCCGCACGCAATTCCGAATCGCGAAGATTCGCGGCTAGGACGCCATCGCCTTCCCGATGCTCTGTTCGAACGTCTCGCGAAGCTCGGCGACGGTCGCGGTGATTGTTTTTTCGTATGCGGAAATCGCGACGCTGTCTCCGCCGACGGTGCCGATGCGGCTGTGCGGCAGTGCGCTGAGTTGCGCGAGCACGGCGTCCGCGTTTTCCGGCGCGACGCTGATGACGATGCGCGACTGGCTCTCGCCGAAGAGCAGACCGGCGCGTGCGGCGTGGTCGGGATACTTTGCGAGGGCGGGGCCGCTCGCCAGCTCGACGGTGGCGCCGATGTTGCCGCTCATGCAGCTCTCGGCGATGGCCACTGCGAGTCCACCTTCGCTGCAATCGTGCGCGCTCTTTACGAGGCCGCTCTGAATGAGCCCCAGCACTGCGGCCTGCACGCCTTTCTCCAGCGTGATGTTCAGTCGCGGCGTGATGCCCGCCTTTTGCCCGGCGACCACTTTATAATAATGCGACGCTCCCAGCCCGAGCTGCCCGGCGGCGGGATCGATGATCGGGCCGACGAGGATAATCACATCGCCCGAAGCCTTGAACGCCTGCGTCGTCACGTGCTCGGGCTTGTCGATCAATCCCACCATGCCGACCGTTGGCGTCGGGTCGATCGCTCCTGCGGGGCTCTGGTTGTAAAGCGACACGTTGCCGCCGACCACCGGCGTATTGAAATCGCGGCATCCTTCCGCGAGTCCCTCCACGCATTCGCGGAGCTGCCAGAAATTCTCCGGATTGTGCGGATTGCCGAAGTTCAAATTGTCCGTCACCGCGATGGGGCGCGCGCCGGAGCAGGCGAGATTGCGGGCCGCTTCCGCGATGGCGATGCGCGATCCTTCGCGCGGGTCCTGCAGGCAGTAGAGCGAGTTGCAATCGCTCGTCGCCGCCACGATCTTGTTTGCCTCGCGGATGATGAAAACCGCCGCGTCGCTGCCCGGCAGCACCGTGCAGCCGATACGCACCATGTGGTCGTATTGACGCCACACCCACTGCTTGCTCGCGATGCTCGGATGCGCCAGCAGGCGGAGCAGCGCGTCCTTCTCATCCACCGGCGCCAGCTTGTCAAAATCGAGCAGCTCCGGCGCAGGCCGCGCCTTCCATTCGCGGGCGTAAACCGGCGCATCGTCCGCGAGTTTTGCCGCCGGGATTTCCACCACCGTCTTGCCGTGGTCCGTCACGCGCATCATCCCGTCGTCCTTCACCACGCCGACCTCGGCGTATGGCAGGTCCCATTTCTCGAAGATGTCCACCACCGTCTGTTCCTGTCCCTTTTTCACGATGATGAGCATCCGCTCCTGCGACTCCGAGAGCATCGTCTCGTAAGGCGTCATCCCCACTTCGCGACGCGGCACTTTCGTCAGCTCGATCTCCACGCCCGTGCCGCCGCGCGACGCCGTTTCGCAAGTCGAGCACGTCAGCCCCGCCGCTCCCATGTCCTGAATACCCGCCACCGCATCCGTCGTCAGCAATTCGAGGCACGCCTCCATTAAGAGCTTCTCCCGGAACGGGTCGCCCACCTGCACCGCAGGGCGATCTTCCTTCGATTCCTCCGTCAGGTCCCGCGATGCAAACGCCGCGCCTGCCAGACCGTCGCGTCCCGTTTCCGCGCCTACGTAAAAAACCGGATTGCCCACACCGCGCGCCGCACCGCGGGCGATTTGCTCATGCTTCAGCACGCCCAGGCAGAACACATTCACCAGCGGATTCCCATTGTAGCTGTCGTCAAAAAACACCTCGCCGCCGATCGTCGGGATGCCGATGCAATTCCCGTAATGCGCGATGCCCTCCACCACGCCCTTAAAGCGCGAGCGGTTCCACTTGTGCTGCTCCGTGTCGCCTTGAATTGACCCAAACCGCAGCGAATTCAGCGAAAACACAGGCCGCGCCCCCATCGTGAAAATATCCCGGATGATTCCCCCCACGCCCGTCGCCGCGCCCTGAAACGGCTCAATCGCGCTCGGATGATTGTGCGACTCCATCTTGAAGCACACCGCCCAGCCGTCGCCGATATCGATCACGCCCGCATTCTCCTCCCCCGCCTTCACCATCACGCCCGGCCCGCTCGTCGGGAACTTCTTCAGCTCCAGCTTCGTGTTCTTGTAAGAGCAGTGCTCGCTCCACATCACGCTGAAGATCCCCAGCTCCGTGTAATTCGGATCACGCCCGAGGATGTCCTGGATTCGTTTGAATTCCTCGTCCGTGAGTCCGTGTTTCGCGATGGCTTCCTTGGTGATTGCTGGCTCGATCATGTGTGAAAGGTCCGCACCTTTTGGGAAACCGCGCTAATGGGCAAGGCGAACTTCCGAAATTGCGTCGCCATGGGGTAAAAAAACATCGCCCGGCCCAGCCGCACCTCCCTCCGCAACTAATCAATCAGCTCCCTCAGTCGCATTCTCGCCGTCGCCGAGTCACTATTACTTTCGTCGAGTGCCGAAAGACGGGCGGCGGTAATGATGGCGCACCACCAAAACCCGCATTGCCTCCCCGGCGATCCGAAACAGAAAATGATAGGGGAAACGGCGCAGATTGACTCGCCGAAAGTCCCCCTTGCGAAGCGAAACCGACTCGGGTTTTGCAGCAATCGCCATCACGGCCGCTCGAAACTCAGCGTAAAAATCGTCCGCAAGTTCCCGAGTCGCCACCCGCTCATAGTAGTCCATGATACTCGACAGGTCGGAGAGAACCCGGGGATGGAAAACCACCCGCATCACGCCCGGCGACTGGAGATCCGGCGGTCAAGTTCCTCCAGCGAGAGACCGGCCTCCGGATTCAAATCCAACTCCCCATCCCGGAGCAGAGCCTCAGCAAGCCCGTCATCGTCATCGTGCATCACGGGCGGAAGCGATTCGAGCAAATGCGCCGCAAGAGTCGCCCGTTGTGATTCAGGAAGTTCAAACGCCAGTTTCTCCACATCAAGAAGTGTGCTCATGCCGTGAAATTGCCCCAAGTACTGCGGACCGTCAACTCACTGGTTGGCGCGGCAACTATCAGGCCGTCACCCTCCTCCCGCAAAGCCTCCGCTTTACTCTTCAATGTCCGAAATCTGCTTGGCGTTTACGAATGAGAAATAGGACAACCCGAGGAAAAGAAGTCCGATGACAGCGATGAATGCACTGCCATATCCTTGACCGGTAAGTATCGGAAAAATTCCAATGGCGAAAAAAAGGATGCCAACAACCAACATGGCGACTCCATTCCTCCTATATGCGCCTCCGGTTTTTTGATATGCCGACTTGCCTCTCTTGATGATGGTATTGATATCTTCGACATCGGCTTCGCATCTGCTTTTGCATGCGCAGCCAGTTCCCACTTCAGCGCAGCAGTCGTGACAGATGGCTCTACCGCAAGATTTGCACACAGCGACGCCGTCAGTTTCAGGATGGTTAAAGCATTTCATTTTCTCGGCAGTATTAAAGGATCACGCGTAAATCCCGGTGTTTTTGGCTCCGCCGCTACGGACGGAGTTGTGTGACAATTAAAGCGTTTCAGCTTCATGGACTTTGGTTCTCTCGCAAATCCCCGCAGCGGGCAATCGGTTTGTTCTCGCGTCCATTGTGCCGGGCAGCGGCGCGGCTGGGCGAAGACCCGGAAAGGAGCGGCGAATTTATTCGCCGACCTCCTCACGCGAAGCGCACGAAAAGGAGCGGGGCTTTTATAGCCCCGTGTGCCACGCAGTGGCACCCAGAAGGGAGATGATTTCCCCAGCCTTTGCCGCTAGGGCTGCACCTCCGGCGCAGACGGGGCTATAAAAGCCCCGCTCCGATTCGCCGCCCCCCGCCCTCACACAATCGGCTCGCCGATGGTTAGCGATCTTATCGCCGTCGTCCGCGTGCCGGTGCTGTTGATGAATTCGCCGATCATGCGCACGATTTGGCCTACTAGGAATGGGCCGATTTCGTTGCCGGCGCGGTTAAAGGGCACGCTGTGCGTGAAGTCTGCGTCCACGCCTTCCACTTTCCAGCGCAGGTTCGAGGTCGTGGCGTGCTCGCCGCCGCCGGGGGCCCAATCCACCAAAGCGTGCATGCCGTCGTCGCCGCCTTGGGCGACGGTGGAAATGTCCACAATCACCGGTGCAGGCGTGCCCTCTTCGGTCGGGATGGATTCCAGGGCGTTTGCAAGCGCCGTGCCGGGGTCTGCGGTGGCTTTTACCACTTTATACCAGCGTTTATTGAGGTCATCCGCGGCCTCGTTGTGCGCTTCGAGGGCTTGTTTTGCATTTTCGAGCAGTCCGGCTTTCTCGCCACGGGTGCCGACGAGGTCGGTATAGGCATCGTACAGAGTTTTTGCGGTCGCGGCGGTAAATGCGACGCCGCCGACGACGCGGACGATGGGTGGCTGCGCGGGCGTCAGCGCCGCAAGGGCCGTATTCGCGCGGACCCAGACGGGCAGAAGCTCGCGGAGGCGCTTTAAAATGGTCGATTCCGTGCGTGGCGAGTTTGCATAGAGGTCTTTCACGTCGCTGATGATGGACTTATTCTCATCGAGCTGACCTTCGATAATCTGCGGGACCTTCGTGCCTAACACGCGCATCGTTGCAAGCGAGTTTTGCACGGCCCGAAACGCCCCATCGAACGTATCCTGCGCATCGATGCGCGCCGCCACCAGCGGGTCAAATCCGGTAATGAGTGCATCGAGCGTTGTGGATGTGGCCGTGCCGATATGCAGCGTCGGCACGTGTTGTTCCCAGACCACGAGGGTCTTTTGTGAGCGGTCTTTCGTGATTTCCCAGAATTCCATGGTCGTGTGTGATGTGTTGGTTGGTGATTGCGGTGGCTGTGAAAGGTTATCGGTGCCTTGGATCGTCTGTCCCCAACGAAGCCCCGAGTCCCATTTAAGGCCCGGAGTTCCCCAGCGGATGACGTTTTCGGAAGGCATTTTTCTAAAATATGCGCTGCAACGGCTTTCTCAGACGGTGCAGCGTCTTTCCATGCCTCTGTATCGTCTTTTACACCCATTGCAAGATATTTCTCGCCACCTGCAAAAGCTGCACATCCTTGCACCGGTCATGCATTGAGCGCAAAAGACGATGCAATGCCTCAAGCCGGTATTGCAGGGCTTCATTTTGGTGTTGCAGAGCACAACACCGCCAAAACGCACCCCCACGGCGACACTCCGACAAAACAACGCGAGTTCGTTTGGAAGATGAGAGTATCCGCATTGCCCAAGGAGGGGGAACGTCTCGTTCCCCTGGACCACGCAGTGGTCCCCACAGACGCAGCATCCCAAGGGAAACGCATCGCGCCTCATACCATTTTCCTGAAATAAAGAGGCTGCCGAGTGAAACCCATTGTAGCGGGGGCGTCCCGCCCCCGAGCGCCGAAGGCGCTTGCCGCGCTGCGACACTGCGTGTCGCCACGGGGCCGAGACGGCCCCGCTACTATCTCCCGTCTCTTTATTCATGGAAGTTGGTATGAGTGGGCCGAGACGGCCCCCCTCCTTGGAGCCGCCCCCGAGCCCAACAAACACCCCCCGCGCACAATAAAAGCCGGCGAAGAAACTCGCCGCGCCCTTACGCGTGTTCGTGAAGTGAGTCTGTCCGGGCATTCTCATGGACCGGTGATTGTCGCATTCGGCAACGCCGCCCTCAGAGCCGCGACGCTCTCCTTCGTCAGCCCCGTGCAGCCTTGGAGCGAGACGATTTTCAGAGCGGAAAGGTTCTTGAGCCCGTCCACGTTTGTCAGCCCCGTGCAGCCTTGGAGCGAGACGATTTCCAGAGCGGAAAGGTTCTTGAGCCCGTCCACGTTTGTCAGCCCTGTGCAACCGACGAGCCACACCATTTTCAGAGCGGAGAGGTTCTTGAGCGCATCCACATTCGTCAGCCCCGTGCAGTCTCTGAGCCAGACCGCTTGCAGAACGGAGAGGTTCTTGAGCGCGTCCATATTCGTCAGCCCGGTGCAGTCTCCGAGCCAGACCATTTGCAGGGCCGGGAGGTCCTTGAGCGCGTCCACATTCGTGAGTCCCATGCAGCGGTAGAGCGCGACCCATTGCAGCCGTGTGAGAGGTTTGAGCGAGGAGAGGTCGCGCAATGTGGCAGCGTCGTCGATTCGCAGCTGCTTCGGATTCAGCCGATGGACGATGTCGGGGTGCTGCTCAAACGCTTCGCTCGTCGGGATGCCCACGGTTGTCACGCCATCCAGCCACGTCTCTTTCTTGAAAGCCGACTTCCAGTTCTTCCAAATCGTCTTGACCGGGTCGGTGTATCGCACCGGCCACCCCAGCGCCCGTGCCTCCGCGAGCGCGGAGCGAAATGCGTAAGCCCGCCAGCCGCTCCAGCCAAACACGGCGACGATGAAGACGATGAGCCAGCGGCTGAAGTGCCAGTTGCGGCGTGGCGGTGGTGTCTCGGTGGTCATGGTGGGTTGTAGTGTTTGGCCGGAGGAAACCCTATGACGCCCGCCGCGTTCCGGGCAATCGGTTTGTTCGCCCCTCCGTTGTGATTACCGGAGTCGTGGCTCACGCAGCCCTCTGCGTGAACCCCTTTACGCGCAGCGCTGATCCAATGCGCGTGCGGCCAGGAAAAGTGCGCTTCGCGAAAGGACGTTCACACTGCGTGAGCGACGACACGCAATTGCGGCGTTTGGGTTTATCGCACGTAAACAAACTCCGTGGAGTTGAGCAGCGCCCAGCAGACGCTTTGGAGGCCGCGGGCTTTTGCGGCGGCGGTAGCGCGGGTGGTTTCTTCGGCGGTGGGGGGGCGGCCGAGGGCGATGCGGTATGCTTCGACGACCGCGTTGCCCGCTGTTTTCTGCGCACGCTCGGCGAGGAGTTTGGCCTGACGCTGGACGAATGAATTGTTCATGAGTTCCAGCGCTTGGAGCGGCGTGGTGGTGACTCCGCGGCGCGGGGTTTTTACGGATGGGTCGGGGCAGTCGAAGGCTTCGAGCATCGCGTCTTTGCCGCTGTTCACGTTTGCGCGATAGACGGTGCGGCGGTTGAATTCGGGCTCGGCGCTGTCTTTGGGGTGGTAAAATGCGGCGTTGAATTCCGTGATGGTAAAGGGGCGGAAACTCGGTCCGCCCATCGCGGGATTGAGCTGTCCGCTGACGGCGAGCATCGCGTCGCGAACGGCTTCGGCTTCGAGGCGGCGGGGCGTGAAGCGCCAGAGCAGTTGATTGTCGGCGTCGAGCTTTGCGGCCGCGTCGTTGATGGCGGACGACTGGCGATAGGTCGCGGAATTGACGATGAGGCGGTGGAGCGATTTCACGCTCCATCCGCTGTCGATGAACTTCGTGGCGAGCCAGTCGAGCAGTTCGGGATGACTCGGTTTTGCGCCGCTTACGCCGAAGTCGTTTGGCGAGGAGACGAGCCCTTGCCCGAAGTGGAAATGCCAGACGCGATTTGCCATCACGCGGGCTGGAAGCGGATTGCGGGCGTCGGCGAGCCAGTCGGCAAACTTCAGGCGGCGCTGCGCCTCGGGCGCGTCGGCGGCGAGACCGAAGTCGGGGCTCAAATCCGCAACTGCGGAGAGCGCACCGGGCGTGACGATTTCATCGGGCGTTTTCACGTCGCCGCGCTTGAGCCGATGCGTCGGCGCTGGTTGCACGCGGGTGCCGACGTAGCTGACTTGGCGATCCGGCTTCTTTACGTCGAGCTGTGTCCGTGTCGCGGCAATCTTCGCGAGCGCGGCGTCGCGTTCGGCGCGTTGTGCGTCGTTGAGATTCGCGAGTGCATCGGCGAGAGGGATGGAGCGGCCTTGCGAGCGGAATGACGCGTCGATTTCCTCCGCTCTCAATGCACGGTCGTAGAGCGAAGCGCGCTCGACTCCGCCGCTGAGAAAGCCGTTGCCCGCTCCGTGGTGCCGTAGGCCGAGCAGCACACGGGTCTCGCCGGCCTTGTAGGTGCGGAGCGGTTGCGCGGGCGTGTAGGGTTTTCCATACGGTTGTCCGTCGCGGAAAAACGCGATGCTGTTGTCCGCGCGATAGACGATGGCGACGTGGACGAGCGTGCCCGGCGAGGCGGTTTCCTCGGGAGCGTCGAGGTCGCGCGTGCGCTGGAATCCGCCGCTGCCGGGAACCCATTTCTTCGGCTGACGCTCGCCAAACACGATAGCGTCGAAATCGCGACTCGGCTCCGACTCGATGGAAATCGCAGCGCCGCCGCCTTGTTTCAAATCGTCGAGCGCCACCCATGCTTCGAGCGTCTTTTCGCGGATGTCGGCGGAGAGCGGCGCGCTTTGAAAATACGAGCCGCTTTCCTTCGTCAGCAAAAGCCGGCCAGCGGCGATCTTCGCTCCGCCTTTGAGTTCGCCAACGGGCGGCGCGCCATCAAATGTCCACCGCGCGAAAGGTGCGGGTCCGACCGGGCGCGGGTCGGCTGGCAGCTTTGCCGCTGCAAGCTTTCGCCCTTCCGCTTCGAGCCGCGAGACGGCGTCCTGCGCCGCCGCGTTTTCTTTTTCCTGCGCGGTGCGTTGGTCATTGAGCGCCTTGGTTTCCGTCGCGCTGGCGATGCTGCGTTCGCCGTGCTTCACGCCTTCGAACACCGCCTTGATGCGGTAGTATTCCTCGTGCGGAATCGGGTCGAACTTGTGTGAGTGACAACGCGCGCAATTGATCGTGAGCCCGAGAAACGACTGGCCGACGACGCCGATGAGATCTTCCAATTCATCCTCGCGGGTGATCATCTTTTGCGTCGCGTTTGCCTGCGCATTTCCGGCCTGATCCCATGGGCCGCAGATGAGCAGGCTCGGCGCGACGATACCATCGCTCGTCACCGGCTCCATCACGTCGCCGGCGATCTGCTCGCGCATGAAGCGGTCGTACGGCTTGTCGTCGTTGAAGCTCTTGATGACGTAGTCCCGGTAGTGCCACGCATTGTCGCGGATGCGGTCGTATTCAAAACCCTGACTCTCCGTGTAGCGCGCGATGTCGAGCCAATGCCGTCCCCACCGCTCGCCATATTGAGGCGAAGCGAGCAGTCGCTCCACGAGTTCTGAGTATGCCGTCGGCGACTTGCTCTCCACGAATGCCGCGACTTCGCCCGGCGATGGCGGCAGGCCGATCAAATCGAACGTGAGTCGCCGAATGACCGTCGCCCGACCCGCTTCGGCCGAAAGCGACAGCCCGTCTTTCGCGAGCCGCGCTTTGATAAATCCGTCGATGTCACCCGTCGCCCGACGCAAAGGCTGCAAGGACCAATGCTCGCTCCGCGCGAGCTTCACATCGTCCGGCCAGTTCGCGCCTTGGTCGATCCACGCCCGCAACAGCCCAATCTGCGCCGCCGTGAGTCGCTCGCCTTTCGGCGGCATCACCTTTTCCTCATCGAGTCCGGCGACGAGATGGATCAAGCGGCTCTCCGTGCTTTTTCCTGTTTCGATCGCTTTTCCATCATCCCCTCCCTTCATCGCCGCAGCCTTCCCATCGAGGCGCAGTCCACCCTTTTGCTTCTCCGGCCCGTGGCATTTGATGCACCGGTCCGCAAGCAACGGCTGGATGTCGCGGCGAAAATCCACCGTAGTCGTCGAAGCGGGAGGGAGCTTCGCAATGTCTGGCGCAGCCGCCGCGATGGACGAGAGCAGCGAGAATAGAAAGAGTCTGGAATGGCGAAAGGTCATCGCGTGCAATTTCAGTGACCGGCGAGCGGGCGGTTTGTTTGTGTTAAAGCGGGTGTGGTTTCTGGTGTCTGGATGTTAGCGGGACTGCCAGCGGCATCGTTTGATTCGTGGGAGCCAGCCGTGTGATGGCCCGCTACAGCTTTACCTCGAACGTCGCCGCGAGCTTCGCAATGAACGGACGAAGCGCGAGCGGCGCGGCGGCGCTCCATTCCGCGAGATGCCCGGCGAGCGTATTCTCCGGTTCTCGCTTGGTGCGGTTGAAAAAAGTGACCGCTTCCCAGCCGGACGGCTCTGCTTCAAAGAGCGGAAGGAGTTGGAGCGCGACGACGTTGTTCTTTTCGCGGAGCGTGCTCTTCTCGCGCATCGACGCCTCATTCGCTTTCAACCAGTCGGTGAACTTCGTGCCGGGTGAAAATCCCTCCGCCGACTTCATGATTCGATCCTCAGCGTATTTCGTAAGCGCCTCCGAGTAGGGTTTCCAGTTGGGGTAGGGGGGCTTCGTTTTCCAGAGCTGCCCCATCGCGCGCATGGCAAAAAGCGATGCCGTCTCGCAGAGCGACTCCTCCAGCCAGTGATTCGCCTTTCGGCCTTTCGTCCATGTCTTTTTCCAATCGTTCGCGTGTCCCGCAAGCGCGTGGCAAAACTCGTGGGAGAACTGATACGCAAACTGCGACCAGAGGTTTCCTTGCGAGGTAAGGCCTATCGCAATGCGCCCATCGGCCCTGTGATCGAATGCCGTGATTGGCGATTCCGTGCTGTGAAAAATGAAGAACCCCGGAACCTCCCATCGGGTATTCGGGCAGTGCTGCCAGATGCTCTCGCCTGCGGACCGCAGCACCGCAATAATGTCCGCCTCCGACGCCTTGAAGTCGTCGCCGATTCGGAAGTCGAGCTTGCGGCCCGCAAGCCCCTGCGATTCCGGTGCCTGTCCCAAAAGTCGTGCAGGCACAGCGGCGAGGAGCATCATCGCAAATGTGCGGCGGTTCACTGAGTCGTTCATTTCCCGACCGTGGAGAGAATGACGCAGATTGCAACCATCCGAGTTGCATCACGTGAGCGCTCGCAAACAAAGACGCCTGCCCGGTTGCGTAAAACCGGGCAGGCGCTGAAATGTGGTTTGCGGGACTTTCTACTTCCGACGACGACGGAGACCGAGCAGGACGCCGAGTCCGCCCATGAGCGAAGCCGCTGTCGCTGGCTCGGGAACGACTTGGGCGACGACGACGTTGTCCGCGCCGGAGATGAAAGTGCTTCCGAAGTTCATGAAATTATCCGCGTAGCCGCCGCCGCCTTTCGTGAACTCATAGACGAGGACGCCGTTGGAATAGACGTCGATGTCGGTTTGCCCGACGCCGTCGAAAGGATTCATGTCGGTTGGGTCGGTAAGCAGGAGTTCGATGTGGTTGAGCGCATTGGTCGCACCAGCGCCCCACGTCTCGGCGCCGGAGACTACGCTGCCTCCGTCGAACGCCTGAATACCGCCATTTCCACGGAATAGGATGCCGAAGTGCGTCTGGCCACCGTTGACGCCTGCAAGCTTGTCGGCGTCGGACATGCCCAGTTCGATGGATTCCCAAACAGTCGTATCGCCATTGCCAACGCTGTTCGGCGCGAAGTCGAAGCTGATGGAGAGACCACCTGCAGATTCCAATCCGTCAAAATTATGGTTGAGCGCGGTGCGTGCACCGAATGCGGAGAGCAGGTAGTTGCCCCCATCGATTCCGCCAGTGGCGTTGCCGACCTGGGTGTTGCCGTCCGGCGAGTAGGTGATTGGACCACCAGTCGCGACCAGCGAACCGCCCTGCCGCGCGGCGAGGTTGAAGTTCACATTGTTCGTATCCGGGTTGCCGGGTGCGTAGAAGTTATCCGTGAAGAGCGCCTTGTAGCCGTCCTGTCGATTGGAGAAAGCGTAGCTGTGGAAGGTGTCGCCGGGAACTGCAGGGGTGACGGTGTAGGTCATCGTGGTGGCCGTCGCGACGAATGTGTAAGTCAACCGTGAGCCGCCGACATTTTGGTCGTAGCCGAAGGAACCGCCATCGCTCGTGGTAAAGGTCACGTTGCGCGGGCTGGGGGCGCCAAACGAGTCCGAATAAAAACTCGTCGTGTACTGTTGGCCGACGCGCAGATTCCTCAGAGTCAGCGTCTCCGGGTTTCCGCCGTAGTTAAAGTTCTGCATCATCGAGCCGATGCTTCCGGTCACGTTCGGTTGCGCGTAGCCGGTGAACACACCGCCGAGGCCGGTGGTGGAGAAGTTATTCGTGGCAGGGTCCCCGCCCCCGACTGACGTGAAGATGGCACCGTTTACCGAGGTGTTGCCGCTGCCAGCGACGTCGATGGCGAGGGTGAACGCATCATCGGCGGCAATACCCGAGTCGCCATTGCCGGTGAGCGGATAAAGCTGGAACGTGCCTGCATGAGCGGACGCAACGAGCGAGACCAGAGAGAACACGCCGATTGCGAGGATGGACCTTGAGTGATTGCCGAAGTGACAGCGATTTGCGGGATATAGAGTTTTCATGAACGCGAGTTTTGTCCGGGGCGATTTAGAGCGTTCGATGAAGAGCGAAATAAAAGGTAACGCGGTCACCAGTCGCATCGGATGGGATCGCCGTCGAGGCCCAATTTGTGAATTCACGGTCACGGTGCGAGTTTTCCTCGAAAAGACTTCCATGAGGTCGGAAACGGAACCGTTACGATTCCGCGCTTCACTGATTCCTGGCATTTTTCGAATGTTGAGGCTTCCAACCAAGAAATGAAAACGACCCGCATCCTGCTCGCGGCGTGCATCCACGCCATCCTCTGCGCATTCGCCACCGCGCAACTTCCCACCGTCACTATCAGCGCCACGGATGCCGCCGCGGCCGAGCGACTCCCCGGCGATTCGGCAAATCGCGGCAACATCCGAATCACACGCTCCGGAAGCACTGCCGGCGCGCTAACCGTCTATTTCAAATCCGTAAGCGGCACCGCGGTGCGTGGCACGGATTACAATTTCGGAGTCGCGCTCTCGACTTGGATCGCGATCCCGGCGGGGAGCAGCAGTGTGGATGTCGGGGTGGATGTGCTCGATGACTGGCTCACGGAAGGCACCGAGACGGTGCGAATCGATCTCGATAGCGAGACGCCGGGCGGGACGCCTGCACCCTACACGATCAGCGGCTCGAGCCGCGCGACTGTGAGTATCGCAGACAATGAGAATCCACTCGCACCACTGAAGGCCATCGTGACTGTCTCAGTGGTCGATCCGATCGCCACCGAGAATGCCGGGGGAACAGACCCCGCAGTTTTTCGCATCACGCGGACGAACAACCTCGCGCCCGCGTTGAATGTTCTGTACTCACTTAGCGGGACGGCAACATCTGACGTGGATTACACAGCGCAGCCGGTGGCGGTCACGATCCCTTCAGGCGTTGCATTTGTGGACGTGCCGATCGTGCCAGTCGATGATCCCCTCATCGAAGCCAACGAGACAGTGACGCTCACCGTCCTGCCTACAGACATCGTCACGTTGCCCTCTCCGCCTGAAGCCTATGCACTCGGCACTGTCATAACGGGCACGGCGACGATCATCAGCGATGACCTTCCGCCTCCGCCACTGGTTACGATGACATCGCCCGGCGCGAATGCAGCATCCGCTTCGGGCCAGCCCCTGACGGTAAATTTCACAGCGTCGGCGGTGGATGGATACATCGTGAGCTATCAGGTCTTCGGCGGCACCGGGGCTTCGGGCATGACGAATCTACCGGCAACGACACCGCCCGGCACTCCGTACACTGGCACGGCGACGATCACTTTGACAGGCAACTACGGGTTTGTGCCGGTAAGCGTGCGCGTGACCAATAGTAACGGAGTCTCGGCGACTTCGACAGTGGTCAACGTCTATGTGTTCGTCGCACCACCGCCACCGCCGCCACCGCCAGTGCTGCCGATTATCAATATTTATCCGCTCAATGCGCAGGGCAGCGAGGTCGCTGCTGGAGCGCAAAATCCCGCGAGCTTCAGAGTGACCCATGATTTTCCCGCGTCCGCTACGGTGGGCTTTCTGTTCGCGATGGGCGGATCGGCCAAGGAAGGAACCGACTATACGCTCTCCTCGGGCGAAGGGGCGATCGCGGGCAGCTTCCTCGGACGTTGGTTCACTTTTCCAGCAGGAACAACCGAGGCGATTATCAATGTCAATCCAGTGGACGACCTGCTCATCGAGAGCACTGAGACGGTGAAGATGTCGCTCTACGAGCCGCCTTTCATCGGCTTCAACGAAGGCGGACCGCAAGGATTTGATCCCGGCACATTCGGATTTTACTGGGGGCCGAATTACACCGCTACGGTCAACATTCTCGATAATGACACCGCGCCGCCGCCATTCCCGCTCGTCACGATCGCAGCGACCGATGCCAGAGGCACGGAGACGCAGGACGGCTCGGATCCGCTCATATTCACCGTCACCCGCAACAGCGGCCCTACGGATGTGCCGCTTACTGTGAACTACGCGCTCACTTCGATTCCGCCGCCCTATCCTTACATCTACCCGCTGCCGGCAATGGCGACCAATGGCGTGGATTTCCCGTTGCTTTCGGGTGCAGTGACGATCCCCGCCGGGGCGACGAGCGCCGACATCGTCATCGTACCGACCCACGATGGATTTGTAGAAGTGACGGAGTCCGTGCGCATCGGCTTGCGGCCTTCCGCTGTCGCGTGGCCTGGTGCCGGGGGCTATGTGCTCGATGATTTCACGATGGCCACGGCGGTCATTCACGACGCGACGATTGCGCCCGGCACGCCCATCGTGTCGATTCGCGCGAGCGACTCGCAGGCGTATGAAAGTACCGCGCCGAGCCGCACAGGTGCGTTTGTCGTTCAGCGCAGCGGCAGCCTTACAGACCCACTTACCGTGAGTTACAACATAGGCGGCTCAGCAACCAACGGCGTGGATTACGTGGCCTTGCCCACCTCGGTCACATTTCCCGCCGGCAGCGCCGTCGCACAGATCATCGTGGATCCGATCGACGACCTCATCGAGGAGTCGATAGAGTATGTCTCGATCAGCTTGCAGCCAGCCCCGCCGAGCGTTGTGCCCACGCCTTACGCGCTCTCCGGTTCGAACACGCTGCAACGCGCGGCCGCGGTCAGCATCCGCGACACCTATGTAAGGCCTCTTACGCGGTACGAACGCGCGAGGCTCATTCGTTTCGGACGCGCCGTCGTCGTCCCACGCCCGGCGGTACCTGCCGCCGCCGCCGTTCCTGTGGCAGGACTCGCCGCAACTCCTGAGGCCTCAGCCGCTTCACCCACATCTTGGATAGTCGAGGCTTCCACCGATCTTACGAATTGGCAGGAAATCGGAACCGTGGACAGCACGGAGGAGGTTGACGAGTTTGTGGATGAGAACGCCGGTGATTTTCTCCAGCGCTTCTACCGATTCCGCCCGGCCGCAACTGTCACGCCGTGATCGCGTAGCTGCTTCAACTTAAAAACCGCAGTTGGGTCCACGAAGCACACTAAAAACTCAAAATACCAAGGACTTCCTGCATCTGATGCACTCACTCGCTGGGTGAATGCCCTACTTTCATCAAAGCGTTCTTTTCGTGTCTGTAGTGTAGTTCGTGGACATCTTCAAGTGGGTCCGCTGTTTTCAAACACGAGTGGCCGGGCTCCAAAACCTCTCAGCGCCCGTTGAACGTGCGGGTGCAACGAAGATAAGAGCAGCAACCCATCATCATATCAAGATGCGATGATTTGTTGCTTGAGAAATTCCTCGGTATGCGCTTTCTTCCGGGGATGCCGGTAACTCATCCACTCGCCGAACTGCTCAAAAAACGCATCGTCATCATTGACGGCGCGATCGGCACGACCATTCAGCAATACAGATTGACCGAGGAGCAGTTTCGAGGTGATCGCTTTCGTGACTGGAAGGGCAAGGACCTGAAGGGGAACAATGAATTGCTCAATCTGACCCAGCCGCAAATCATCCAGGAAATCCATCGGCGCTACTTCGAGGCGGGAGCAGATATCGCAGAGACGAATACTTTTAACGGTCAGTTCATCTCGCTTGCGGACTACGACATGCAGGACCTCGCTTACGAGTTGGCCCGCGCCGGTGCGGAGTGCGCGCGGAGGGCGGCAGATGAAGTGATGGCGGCTCAGCCGGGCCGCACATGCTGGGTCGCGGGGGCTATTGGGCCGACGACGAAGACGTCGTCGATTTCCACGGATGTGAACGATCCGGCGCATCGAGGCACGAATTGGGATGAACTCGTGCGGGCCTACTCCGAGCAGGCCCGGGCGCTTCTGGATGGCGGCTGCGACATTCTTCTGGTGGAGACGATTTTTGATACGCTGAACGCGAAGGCGGCATTTTTTGCAATTGACGACGTTTTCGCCGAGCGCGGGTTGACTCCGCAGCCGTTTGATGGCGAGCCTGAGCCTGGAAAGCGCGTGATTCCGTTGATGGCTTCGGTTACTTTCATCCAAGTAAACGGTGATCGTGGCGTGACGGGGCAAACGGTCGAGGCCTTTTGGAACAGCATTTCGCATGTGCCGCTTCTGTGCGTCGGGATGAATTGTGCGCTCGGGCCGAAGGAACTGAGGCCTCGTATCGAGGAACTTTCAGCGTGCGCTCCGATCTATCTGAGCGCGTACCCGAACGCCGGTCTGCCGAATCCGCTCTTGCCTACCGGATTCCCCGAGACGCCCGAGTCGCTCGCACCTTTGTTGCGCGAGTGGGCGGAGTCCGGCCTTTTGAATATTGTGGGCGGCTGTTGCGGGACCACCCCGGAGCATATCGCGATGATTTCCAAAACCGTGCGCGGCATCGCACCGCGCATCGTCCCGACTGTGGAACCGTATCTGCGATTGAGCGGAACTGATGCTTTGACGGTCACGCCGCAGACTAATTTCGTAAATGTGGGCGAGCGGGCGAATGTCACCGGATCGCCGAAATTCGCGAAGCTGATCCTGAGCGGGAACTACGAGGAGGCGGTGAGCGTGGCCCGGCAGCAGGTCGAAAACGGCGCGCAGATTATCGATGTGAATATGGACGAAGGCATGCTCGATGGAGCGGCTGCCATGACGAAATTTCTCAACTATATCATGACCGAGCCGGCGATTTCGAAAGTGCCGGTGATGGTGGATTCATCGAAGTGGAGTGTCATCGATGCGGGTCTGAAGTGCATTCAGGGAAAAGGCATCGTGAACTCGATTTCGCTGAAGGAAGGCGAAGAGAAGTTCATCGAGTCGGCGCGGCTTGTCCGGCGTTACGGCGCCGCTGTGATCGTCATGGCTTTTGACGAGAAGGGGCAGGCCGACAGTTTCGAACGGCGTATTGAGATTTGCGAGCGGAGCTACCGACTGCTCGTGGACAAGGTCGGCTTTCCGCCGCAGGATATTATTTTCGATCCGAACATTCTCACGGTTGGGACCGGGCTGGAAGAGCACAACAACTACGCGGTCGATTTCATCCGCGCGACGGAATGGATAAAGAAGAACCTGCCTCGTGCAAAAGTGAGCGGCGGCGTGTCGAATATCTCGTTTAGTTTCCGCGGCAATAATGCGGTGCGCGAAGCCATGCACTCGGCATTCCTTTACCACGCAATCCGTGCGGGTATGGATATGGGAATCGTGAATGCGGGCATGCTGGAGGTGTACGAGCAGATCCCGAAGGATGTGCTCGAACTCGTTGAAGACGTCCTTCTAAACCGTCGTCCGGATTCTACGGAGCGTCTCGTCGCTCATGGAGAAAAGCTGAAGGCTGCGGGTACCAACAATGTTGCCGCGGAGAAGGCCGAGGCCGAGTGGCGCAAGGGCACTGTGGAGGATCGTCTCTCCCACGCGTTGGTAAAGGGCATCGTGGAATACATCGACATCGACACGGAGGAGGCTCGTGCGAAGTACGAAAAGCCGCTTCTCGTCATCGAAGGTCCGCTCATGGCCGGAATGAACGTGGTCGGTGATTTGTTTGGGGCTGGAAAAATGTTCCTGCCGCAAGTGGTGAAGAGCGCCCGCGTGATGAAGAAGGCGGTCGCGTATCTCATGCCGTTCATGGAGGCAGAGAAGGCCGCTGCTCTTGCCGCCGGCGAGGAAACAAAGGCGCAAGGGAAGATCCTGATGGCCACGGTGAAAGGCGACGTCCACGATATCGGCAAGAACATCGTGGGCGTGGTGCTCGGGTGCAACAACTACGAGGTCATCGATCTCGGCGTGATGGTGCCGTGCGAAAGGATTTTGGACGAGGCTGTGAAGCACGGTGTGGACGTGATCGGCCTCAGCGGTCTGATCACGCCGAGCCTCGATGAAATGCAACACGTTGCCCGCGAGATGCTGCGCCGCGGGATGACTCTGCCGCTCCTCATCGGCGGAGCAACGACGAGCCGACCGCACACGGCGGTCAAAATCGCGCCGCATTATTCGCAGCCGGTAGTGCATGTGCTCGATGCAAGCCGCGCCGTCCCGGTGGTGAGCGCACTTCTTTCGCCGGAACAGAAACCGGCTTTTGCAGCAAAGAACGCCGCGGAGCAGGAGGCTGCCCGCACGCAGCACTCCGGCAGCGCGGTGAAACTGGTCCCGCTCGAAGAGGCACGGGGAAAGCGGCTCCCTTGGAGTGTCGCGGAGCAGGATTTGACGCAGCCGGAGTTCACCGGCGCGCGCCTGCTTGATGATATCCCGCTCGCCATTTTGCGCGACTACATCGACTGGTCGCCATTCTTTCATACGTGGGAATTGCGCGGAGTGTATCCCGGCATCCTCAACCATGAAAAATATGGCGAACAAGCACGGAAGATTTTCGCCGACGGCAACGAACTCCTCGACCAAATCATCGCCGGCAAGCTGATTCGTGCCCGCGCTGTGTACGGGTTTTTTCCGGCAAGCAGCGACGGCGACGATGTCGTGGTATGGACGGACGAACAGCATTCCGCCGAGCAGATGCGCTTCCATTTCCTCCGCCAGCAGACGCAAAAAGAGGGCAACGATGCGGCGAATCCGTACAGGTGCCTCGCGGACTTTGTCGCACCGGTGGGAGCGAGGCCCGCGCTGGGCAAGGACGCCGCCCGTGATCATCTGGGCGCATTCGCAGTGACCACCGGAATCGGGCTGGATCAGCTCGTTCACAGATACAAGGCGGACGGCGACGACTACAACGCAATCATGGCCGAAGCGATTGCCGACCGGCTCGCGGAAGCCTGCGCGGAGTGGCTGCATTCACTTGCGCGGAGGGAGTGGGGCTACGGAAAAAGTGAACGTCTTACCAGCGAGGAAATCATCGCAGAGAAATACCGCGGCATCCGCCCCGCGCCTGGCTACCCTGCGTGTCCGGACCATACGGAGAAAGGGCTATTATGGAGCCTGCTCGATGTTGAAAAACGTGCGGGCATCAAGCTGACGGAGAGCTTCGCGATGTGGCCCGGCAGCAGCGTGAGCGGGTTCTATTTCGCGCACCCGGATTCCCGATACTTCGCCGTGGGAAAGATCGGAAATGATCAGGTCGTCGATTACGCCGGACGAAAAGGAATGACGCTCCGGGATGCGGAGCGCTGGCTGGGTCCATGGCTGAATTATACGCCGGAATAAACTGGCGTGCCTCGGCCCGTCAATACGGCTTCGCGATAATCCGCCGCGCCGGGTCTGTGGCACCGCCTTCCCTGTAAATCGGCCCCGGGCTTGAGGAGCGGAGCTCGTATCCTTTAAGCACAAACTCGGGGTAGAAACCGTTGCTTGCCGGCTCGTAAATGGTGTCGCCCGAGAAGTCCCCGATCATCTTGTACTCGTAGTTGTTGTCCGAGCCGAGTCGCCCCGCCTGCCGGTCCGGCGCGGGGCGCTGATTCTCGTTTAGACAGACGAGCCTGGCGGATGACCACGGCTCGCCCGATTTCCGGATGAAGCCCCAAAACTTGTAGTCCACCTTGTAGTAGCGGCGGCCCACGTAGTACGCGCCTTTTGGCTCGGCGGCGATTTCGGCGACCAGCGCCTGCCGTCCGGCACTGGTTGCCCCACGGGAAGCGCCACCGTCGAGCGATGAGCAGCCTGCGGTTGTGAGCACGATGGCGAGTGCGAGTCCTGTTTGGATGAACTTCATGGCGAATGTGTTTAGCGGGTCGTGTGTCGCGCTGCAACGCGGCTTGTGGATCAAATCGTCTGTGAGAGATACCCGCCGTCCACGACCAGATCCGTCCCCGTTACAAAGCTGCTCGCCTTGGGCGCTGCGAGAAAAACGCACGCGCCGATGAGTTCGTGGCTTTCTCCGAAGCGCTTCATCGGTGTATGGCCCCAGATGGCCTGTGTCCGCGGGGTGGGGGAGCCGTCTTCGTTGAAAAGGAGTTTCCGATTTTGCTCCGCCGGGAAAAAGCCGGGGGTGATCGAGTTTACACGCACGCCTTTGAGCGCCCATTCGCGGGCGAGAAACATCGTCAGGCTCAACACAGCAGCCTTGCTCGCGCTGTAGGCGACCACGCGGGAAAGCGGGATGCGCGCGCTGGCGCTGGCGATGTTAATGATGCTGCCTCGGCCGCGATCGCACATGCCGGGGCCGAATTCCTGACACGGAAGCAGCACGCCGCCGACGAGGTTCAAATCGAAGTTCGCCCGCCAGTCGTCGATGTTGATGCTCTCGATCGGGCGCTCGGGCGTGACGGTCACCTTCGGGTCATTGCCTCCTGCTGCGTTGATGAGAATGCTTGGCGCACCAAACTCTTTCACCACGGCTTCATGGGAGGCGTGCAGGCTCTCTCGGGACATCGCATCGGCGGGAAAAAAACGGGATTGACCGCCTTTTTCACGGATGGCCGATGCGCGTTCCTCGCCCCGTTGCGAATTGCGTCCGAGGACTCCGACTTTCGCGCCCGCTGCGGCCAGGCCTTCTGCCAGAGCGCCTCCGAGCACGCCAGTGGCACCGATAACGACAGCAACTTCACCCGTAAGATCGAAAAGAGATTGATTCATTGCCGTCAACACACCCGAGAGCTGTTCCGGAGGCAAGCCGGACGTGTTCCCGGAAGAAATTGATTTCGCAGCCACCGTTTGGTTCGGCGACAAGCGGCACTGCGAAGGCGCGAATCAAGAAATCCCCGTTGACGGATGCGTTAAATCCAATAAACCGCTTCGCTTCGATTTGCTGCGCCAGCTCTTTGGTCGCGGCATTTCTGCAAAATCACTCACATCTCTCATTATGCCACGTAGCTATATTTTCTCTTCCGAATCCGTCGGCGAAGGCCATCCGGACAAGGTTTGCGACACCATTTCCGACGCCATCCTCGACGCGTGTCTCACCGTCGATCGCAAGAGCCGGGTGGCGTGCGAGACGTTTGCAAAAAGCAACATAGTCGTAGTCGGTGGCGAGATTACCATTCCGAAGCTGCAGGATAAAAAGAAGGGCACGACCAAGCCGATCGACGAAGTCATCAACGTCGGCAAAGTCATTCGCGACGCCGTGCGCGGCATCGGCTACACAAACGATGACGATGTGTTTCACGCCGACAAGCTCTTCATCAATAACTACCTGACCATCCAGAGCCCGGACATCGCGCAGGGCGTCGATGCCGCAATTGCCGATGGCAAAAAGCACGCCGAACAGGGGGCGGGCGATCAGGGAATCATGTTTGGCTTTGCGTGTGATGAGACTCCGGAGCTCATGCCGGCTCCCATCATGTTCGCACATCGCCTCGGTCGTGAACTCACGAGGATTCGCAAGGCAGGCAAAGCTGCGAAGTGGCTGCGGCCCGATGCGAAGAGCCAGGTGTCCGTGGAATACGTGGACGGCAAGCCGACGCGCATCATCAATGTCGTAATCTCCACGCAACACGCGGCTAGCGTCGAGCACGCGGAGATCGAGAAGTTTTGCATCGAGCAGATCATCAAGAAGGTGCTTCCGAAGAGCATGCTCACCAAGGACACGACATATCTCATCAACCCGACCGGCAAATTCGTCGTCGGTGGTCCTCAGGGCGACAGCGGTCTCACGGGCCGTAAAATCATCGTCGATACCTACGGCGGCATGGGCCGGCACGGCGGTGGTGCATTCTCCGGGAAAGATCCGAGCAAAGTGGATCGCAGCGCTGCCTACATGGGCCGCTGGGTGGCAAAGAACGTGGTCGCTGCCGGACTCGCGGCAAAATGCGAAGTTCAGTTTGCATATGCGATCGGTCACCCGGAGCCGGTGAGCGTTCATATCGATACGTGCGGCACGGGTGCGGCATCAGACGACGCGATTCTTGCGGCAGTGCTCAAGACTTTCAGCTTCAAGCCCGCGGACATCGTAGGACAGCTCGACCTCTTGCGCCCCATCTACAGCAAGACGACGAACTACGGTCACTTCGGCAAGGACGATGCGGACCTCACGTGGGAACGCACGGACAAGGCGGCCGCACTCAAGAAAGCAGTCGGCAAGTAGCCACCGACGGAGATTCTGATTTTTAAAATGGCACCGGTCGAAAGATCGGTGCCATTTTTTTGAACGCGTCGGAGGCTCAACGCGCCGGTTTTTCGGGGATGATGAGCACCTGTCCCGGCCTGATGGTATCCTTGCCTTTCAGTTGGAATTGGTTTGCGTCCTTGATGTTTTTGGCAAGAGCGGTGCTCTTGTAAAAAGCTCTCGCGATGGATGCAAGCGTGTCGCCGCTTTTTACGGTGTACTCCCGGGTTCCGGATGGGAGGCTTTTTTTCGCGGACTGTTCTTCGCGATTTGTGCCGGGCTGCTGGACGATTTTGTAAGGAATCTTGTGGTCGTCCAAGATTCCCTCCAGGCGTGTCCGCTCGCGTCGGAGTACCTCATTGGCAGTGCGCATCGATGCCGCTTCGCTCTGCGTCATGAAGCCTTCATTGTTTTGCTTCGTCTGGAACTGCTCCGAACACTTCTTCCGGGAGTTTTTCGCATCCGTGGCATGTGTGCCCGACGGGGCGAGGTCGAGATACCGGTCATAGTGATGAACGGCGTCCAAATACGACTTCAGTTTATCGTCGTAGATGAGGGCGATGCGATAGTGGATCTCCGCCGTTTTTTGTGTGCCATCCAAGGCCGCTTCATACTCCCGGATCGCGGGCTTGAACTCGCCGATTTTCGTCTTGCGCTCGGCATTTTCGATATGCTCCTTCTGCGCATCGGTCTTCCGCTCGCAGCCTGCCACAAGCAACGTCGCGGCTATGATGACGCTGATGAATCTCATAGCGATGAATCGCGGAACCGGCCTTTTTCGAGGGCTTCGATAATCGTCTGAACTGCTTTCACGCGAGTATGCCATTTGTAATTTGAGCCGAGAACATGCCATGGCGCGCGGTCGGTCGAGGTGCGCAGCAGCATCTCTTCTGCGGCTTCGACATTTTCCTTCCAGTGGCGGCGGTTCCGCCAGTCTTCATCGGAGATTTTCCAGTGCTTGTAAGGGTCTGCTTCCCGCGCTTTGAAACGCCTCAACTGCTCTTCCTTTGTGATGAAAAGAAACAGCTTCACGAGCAGCGCGCCGTCGTCCATGAGCTGTCGTTCAAACTCGTTGATCTCGTGATAAGCACGCTTCCATTCGGCGTCCTCGCAGAAGCCTTCGACCCGCTCGACCAATACGCGACCATACCACGAGCGGTCAAAAATTACGAGCTGTCCGTAAGGCGGCAGCTTGGTCCAAAAGCGCCAGAGATAGTGTCGCTGATTTTCGTCGGCGGAAGGCTTCACGATCGAGTGAACCTTGAGCAGTCGGGGATCGAGTTTTTCCACGATGCGCTTGATGGTGCCACCTTTGCCGGCCGCATCCGGGCCCTCGAGAACGACGACGACCGTGCCCTTTGATTCGGTGAGCCGCCGCTGCCAGCCGAGCAGTTCGAGTTGGGCTAGCTTCAGCTTCTTTTTGTAGTCGTCCGCTGAGATCTGTTTGTGTTCCAGCCTCTCCAGCCCTTGGGCGGACTTGTAGCCGACGGGTGGGTGGAGTTTGATTTTTGGAGTCGCAGTGGGCATTGCGTGCGTTTCTTACACGCGCGATCGGTCCCGTGCAAGATGCGTTCAAATTTCTCGCGCGGAGTCCGTGCCGGCGAGCCTCAGTTGCTCGCGGCGATCGGCGACGGGAGCTTGATCGGCACCGTATCAGTGCAATTGTCCGCCTCGTGGAGCGGGGCTTCCTCCGGGATATCCAAAAGATTCCTGAGCATCATTACCTCGCTTCTGAGGGCATCGTTTTCGGCCAGCAGGTCACTTCGTTCCGCCGTCATTTTGATTAATTGTTCCCGCAGGACGGACTGGTCGGAGCCGGCGTTCGCGCGCATCAAAAGTTTGGCGGAACTGAGAATCTCGATTTGCACCTGTTGGTCGGCCAGTTTTGAAATGAGTTCGTCATTTTGCGCCCTGAGAATACCGACGTTTTTTCTGAGGGTATCGAGGTCGGCGCTGAGAGGGATTGTCGCTTTCGGGCTGTCGGGGACGTATTCACACTCGACGGTCCCAAAGGTGATTTTGCAGGGCCGCCTCAGGTCGATTTCATTCACCATCGCTCCATTGACAAAAGAGTGGTTCGTCGAGTCCAAATCCCGCAGAACGTAATGCCCGTTCACTGCGACCAGTTCAGCATGGGTGCCTGACACGGTCCCATGGTTGATCTGAATGGAATTCTCCGCCCGTCGTCCGACGGAAACGCGGCTTCCACTGATTGTGAAACTCAGGTCACCTTTTTCTGGATGTTTGATTAATAGTTTTGGCATGGGCTGCAACGGGCAAACGTTGCGAGCAATGAGGTAGCACTTCGGATGCCCGAATTTTGATTACTATAAATCTGATAAAAGCGGCAGAGGTTGGAACGACATTAGTGCCTTGGGTCGAAAGGGAAGCAATTTTCACCTTCTTGAAAGATAATAGTAAACGTCCGGTGTGGGGAACCTGATTTCCAATCATATCGCCACTGAAAAGTGCGGTCACCCAACCCCGGCGGGCGCAACCGGGCGTGATTCACTTTTAACTCTACTTGGTGAGTAGTGGGGGCGTCTCGCTCCCGTGCCCTCGAAACGACCGTGCGAACCGCTTTACACCGAAGGCAACGCGAGGGATAAATTGCTGGCTTGCGGAAGCGGGTAGCGGGTCGGCATTGTCGGGAGTGCCGTCACGCCGCCTGCAAATCCTGTTTTTCTTCGCATCCTTTCTCACGTTTGCCTGGTTTCATCAAGGCGGCGGGTGGAATCAGAATGCCCGTTTTGCGGAGGTCCGGGCGATTGTGGAGAAGGGGACTTTTGCGGTGGATGATTTTCTCGTTTACCTCCGCGATCCGAAGGATCCAGGAAACCCGGTGCTCGTCCGTCCGCGGATGGAGCGGGGAGAGTTTACGTTTGACGGAAAGCGGCATCAAGTGACGTGGGGCGACTGGCGGAATGTCGGCACGGCGGAAAAGCCGGAATGGGCGCAACTCACTGTGAATGACGCTCCGCTCGATCCATCGGCGGTGCTGGTGAAAGTGGGCGAGGGGACTTGCACGGGCGACGTCGGCTACGCTCCGGATGGCCACTTTCACCCCAACAAGCCGCCTGGAGCATCGTTGCTGGCAGTGCCTGTTTATTTTCTCGCGCACTGGATCGAGAGGCTGGCTGGTGTGAATCCCGATCACTGGTGGGTGATCACGGTAAACTCATGGCTGGTCTCGGTTTTCACGGTGGGGCTTGTGTCGGCGCTCGGCGTGGTCGCTTTCATCCGCCTCGCGGGGACAATGTTTCCGGGCATGCAGGCGGCCGTCCTTGCCGCGGCTGCAGTCTTTGCGTGCGGGACGACTTTCTTTCCGTTTGCGACGCTGTTTTTTGACCACAATCTGACTGCGGTCCTTCTGCTGACGGCCTTTGCAACGGCGCGGGACGATCGTCCGCTGGCGTCCGGCGTGTGGAGCGGTGTGGCTGCGGTGACGAACTATCTCGCTGCGATTCCCGGTGCGATGTTCGGGCTGTATTTGCTCTTGAAAAAGGGGCGCCCGAACTGGCGCTCGGCGATCCTTTTTACGGCAGGAGTGTTGCCCTCGCTGGTCGGATTGCTGACCTACAACACCGTGGCGCTCGGCTCGCCATTCACGTTGAATACGAGTTTTCAGAATCCGGCATTCAAGGAAATCGCTCCGGCATTTCTCGGAATGTTCACGGCTCCTTCGTGGTTCGCGGCGGTGGTCATCACGGTGACTCCGTGGCGCGGGCTGTTCTGGTTGTCGCCGGTGTTGCTGCTCTCGCTCGTCGCGATGTTTGGCTGGTGGAGAAAGGGCGTCTTCCGCGCGGAGCGATGGATCATCGGCGGCGTGGCGCTTTTCTTTTTTGGAATCAATACCTGCTTCAACGGTTTCCACGGCGGATTCGCCGCCGGGCCGCGGTATCTGATTCCGGCGATTCCGTTTTTGTGTCTGCCGCTGGTGCCTGCGTTTGTGCATTGGCGATGGGCGGCATCGATTCTCGGTGCGGTGAGCGTCGCGCAGAATTCACTCCTCACCGCAACGGATGCGCTCAACCCGCTCGGAGTCGGCGATCACGTGTGGGTAAACCGGCCCGGCGAATATAGGGACAAACTCTACGGCGGATACAACCTCGTGACGGATTACGCGCTGCCGCTTTTCGTGCAAGGACGTGCGTGGCCGATCGTGAAGCGGAAGTTTGAGCAACATCTGGAAGGCGTCGCTGCAAAGATGGAAAAGGAGATTCCCGACGCTTCTGTGCGCGGCGCTCGGCTCGCGGAGATTCGCCGTGAGACGTGGGCGAAAGTGGAGCGCGGAGAACCTCTGCCACTCTGGATTGCGGCGATTCCCGGCCCTGTCTCGGTGAATGTGATAGGCGTGTATGAAGGCGCGTATTTCCAGCTTTTCGAAGCGCATACTCCGCAGGCGGATTGGGCTGCGTTCAACGTCGGAGAACTCCTGATTCCAAAGAATCAGCTTAGCGTCGTCCCGCTGCTGGGAGTCTGGTTCGCGGCGTGGGTTTTTAGTCGCCGCTGGCTGGCTGATGAAAGAGTGAAGCGGTAATCGAAGATAACAGCCTCGCTGCTTTTCTTCGTCGGCGGGCGATGGTATGTCCATCGGTCATGTTCGTCAGACCAGCAATGTTGATTTGTATGGCCGCGCTTTGCGGCTGTTCATGGTTCGATTCGGCCCCGCCGAAGCCGATCGTCATTCGTATTCCGAGGGCGCAACCGCTCGTGCAGGTCCCGAAACTGGTCGGTCGTGTTTCGATGGTGAACGCCGATGGCCGGTTCGTGCTCGTGGAGAGCGATCAAAGCGCGGCGCTGAACTCAGGGACGGCGCTGAAGTGCTTTCGCGATGGCGTCGAGACCGGCGTCGTGGCTGTCGGGCAGGAGCGTCGCCGCCCGTATGTGACCGCCGATATCGTGACGGGTGATCCGCAGCGAGGGGATCAGGTTTTCGAGTGACCTGCGGCGACTTGTGCCGTGACGTATTCGCGGACGGCTTCGCGCCAGTGGCGTGGCTGCATACCGGTGAGACTCGCGAGGCGGGCGGTGCTCATCGCGGTGTTTGGCGGGCGTTTCGCGATGAATGCTTTAAGGTCCGCCATTTTCAGCGGTGCGACGGTGCGCGCTTTCAAGGCCGCGCCGGCCTCGGCAGCGCAATCGAGCGCCCACTGGCCGTATTCCTGCCAGGTGCAACTCCCGCCATTGCACAGGTGCAGCAGCCCGCCGTCGGTTACTTCGAAAAGGAACGGACTGAGCAGCCGTGCTGCGTCGAGCGTGTAAGTCGGCACGGCGATCTTGTCGGCGATTGCGGCGACTTCGTCTTTTTCAGTGGCGTTCTTTACGATCTGATCGACGAAGCTCGGGCGGTCCGGCCCGAACACCCACGATACCCGGACGACGAGCCCCTTGCCTTCGGTCGCAGTGAGCACGCCGGATTCGCCCGCGCGCTTTGATGCACCGTAGATGCTGATTGGCACCGCCGGATCATCCTCGCTGTAGCTGCCTTCTTTTGCGCCGTCGAAGACGTAGTCCGTCGAGATGTGGATGATGCGAGCGCCCTTCTTCCGGCACGCGTCGGCCATGATGGTCGGTGCGGCTGCGTTGAGTTCGAATGCCTCGTCCGCCTCGGTTTCGCAGCGGTCCACGTTCGTCTGCGCGGCGCAGTTCACGAGAACTGCAAACGCCTCGGAGTTCAGCTTTGCAGCGATCGCATCGCCTTTCGAGATATCGAGTTCGTTGCGGCCAAAGCCGGTGACGTCAAGCCCCACGGCGCGCCACTCGCGGACGAGCGCGGCTCCGAGGCGTCCATTGGCGCCGGTGACAATGATTCTGGATTTCATGCTGAGAGAGAAGCGGTTTTCCGGGCTGCTTGGGAAATGAAAAAGCGTGCCTTCGTCATTTCAGTGCGAGCACTGCCACCATGCGTCCGGTTTTCCCGAGCTCGCGGCGGTAGCTGTAGTAAACTCCGGGATTTGCCGCAGTGCATGTGCCGCAGTCATTGACAGAGCCGATGTTTGCTTCGTGAAGCTGCCGGACGATCAAAGCGGCGAAATCCACGTCGTAGTGCGGCGGACGAATGCATGGGCCGAGCTGCGCGATCATTCGCGAGGGAACGCAACCGTACTCTGAGACCATGAGTTTTACAGTCTGGCCGACAATTCCGAGCTCGGTTCCCTTTCGTCCGCTGTGGACACACCCGATTGCGCGCCGCGCGGGATCGACGAGAAAAATCGGTCCGCAGTCCGCGACGTAGATACCGAGGCAAACGCGTGGCTCGTCGGTGATGAGCGCATCGACCCCCGGAGCCGGCGAGGGCGAATCTGCGCCGACTGCGGCCACACCGTTTCCGTGGATTTGCTGCGCCGTAAGAAAGCGCCGCCCGCCGAGGCGGAGGTCGGTCCGGAGAGTCGTGTGCGCTTGAGTGAGCCGGGCGAGCGCAGTTTCCCGGTCGGAGGAAACGTCGATCCCCGGCACCCGTTGCGTAAAAGCGTGGATGACGGGAAGCGCGGAAAGTGCGGAAAATGTTTCGTGCGGGCAATGCATCACCGCGAGATGACGCCCGGCAGCGATGTGATGCGAGAGAAAACCGCGGCGCTACTCGCGCATGCGTGCGATTTCACCCGCGAGCTTCGGCCCCACGGAGCGCGGCCCGAGCGGACGCCCTTCGAGCGTCGAGACGGGCATCACGCCGATCCACGAGTTGGTGAGAAAAATCTCGTCGGCGTTCACCAAATCTTCCCGGCGGACGCGCCGCTCATCGACCTTTCGCCGTTTGATGACCCAGTCGCGGACGATGCCGACGCGGCACCCGCTAGCGCGCGATGGCGTGGAAATGCGCTCGCCGTGGACGAGGAACACATTTGCGCAACAAGCGGAAACGAGTTCCGCGAAATCATTGAAAAGCAGCGCTTCGTCGAACTTCCGCAGCTTCGCGTGGAAAAGTGCGTCGGTATTGAACCAGTAGTTTGCGGTCTTTAATCCGCCAAATGGCGGGCGATATGGATCTTCGTGCACGCCGATATCCCAGCTATCGTCCTTCTCCGGCGCGCGCGGTTCCAGGATTAAGAGCACTCGCGGCACCGTGACGCCCGCCGAAGGTCCGCCATCCCCTGCGGTCACATAAATCCGAGCCACGCCGTTGACGCCCGCAGTTTCCAAAACATCAGCCGCGCGCCAGAGGGTTTTTTCGTCCAGCGGGAAATCGCGCTCAACACATGATGCGTACAGCTTTTGGCGATGTTGCTCCCAAAACTCGATGCGGCCATTCCAGACCCGCAGTGTTTCGAAGAGGGCCATGCCGTATCGAAATCCACGATCCGACACAGGCACAGCGGTGTTCGGAGAATATTCGGAGCCCGTCCAGAGCCATGATTGCATGTCGTGGCGGTAGGCGATTGCCCGGCGCGGCACAAGTGCATTCATCGTTGGGCGAGCGGTCGTCGGATGCGATCGGGGGAAAAGAAAAACGCCTCCCGCTTTCGCAGGAGGCGTTTTCTTGAGCCTTTTAGAGGCTGACAGGATTAGTTGGTCGCTTCGGTCTTTTCACCAGCGCTCTTCCAACCGGAGATGCCGGCGGACATGTGCTTGATGTTCTTGTAGCCGAGCTTTTCAGCGGCGCTCGCGGCGGCCTTGTAGGCGCTGCAAGTTGGTCCGCCGCAATATGCGACAATGAGTGCGTCTTTGTCGGCCGGGAGCTTCGCGGCGAGATCGGCCTTCGAAGCAGTGAAGTCGATCGCCGTCGGGACGTGACCAGCCTTGAAAGAACTGGAGCCGTTGACGTCGATGATGGTGACTTTCTTGTCTGCGATGGCTTTCTTGAGGTCAGCGATGCTGATATCTGCGAATTCACCGGCGAATGCGGTGGCAGAGATGAACATGGCGGCGACGAGCATGAGGATTTTCTTCATGTGATAGTTTGTTTTTGGAGTTGTGTTGTTTTGTTTTTGAACGTGCCCGCCGGCCGTTGGCCGACAGGTGTTTGCGGTTTAGCTTCCCGTTTGCCGTTGGCAATCGGAAAACGTTCCCGCGGATGACGTTCGTAATCTATGACCCGTCGGGATGCATTTTTATTCCGAAAATCTTCAGCTATTTTTCATGAGGCCGCATCCGGACAGCAAAAACGCCGACCCTTTTCAGAATCGGCGTTTGCGTTAAACTTGTTCGCCAGGTGCTTCTAGCCGCCTTTTGGCATCAGGATTTCGACGTTCGGACCGTCTAGCCACTCGTCAGCCACAGGCTTGAAAGCGTTGTCCTTTGTCTTGTCCGGGCGTGTGATGTAGGAAACCGTGTCGCTATCTTTGCGGAGGCCTGCGCCTTCGGAAACGATTTTCGCGCTGGTATCGACGAAGACGACCACGGCGTCCGTGCCGTCCCATACGCCGCCTTTTTTCGACGTTCCCTTCGTGTAGGTCGCCTGGGCGTTTGCGAATGCCGTCGCGAGGAGCGGCCAGCGGGAATCTGACGTATCGTTCAGACCGCGGACGTAGCTCCAATCGGACTCCTGCTCCCGGACCTTATACTGCGATGAAGTGTCGGCGGTGGCCGTTGCGCCGGCGCACCACGCAGATTTTTTGTTCGCAAAGATGACCTTGCTGTTCGTGTACTTCGGCATCAGCAAAGTGAATGCGTCGTTCGATGTCGCCACTTTGTTCGTTGGTTCCTCGGGGTCGGTGTAAACCGGAAAGATTCCATCGTGGTCGCCGGCATACATCTTCAGCGCGAGGCCGATTTGCTTGGCGTTGTTGAGCGAGTTGGTGAGATTGCCCTTCTTCTGAGCGTTTGCAAAGACAGGCAGTGCGAAGCCAGCAAGGATTGCGATAATCGAAATCACGACGAGCAACTCGATCAGCGTGAATGCGGAGTGTTTTTTAATTTTCATAGGTGTGATTGGTGGGACGATGTTGGAAGTTGAAATTAAGTCGAGTCGCGGATTCCCGCAAAGGAAAAAATGTGAACTCGGTGATAGAATTGCAGATTTTTTCGCTTTACTGCGGGGCCTGCCTGGCTCGGGCGATAGCGGCCATCACTCCCATGGCCTTGTTTACGGTCTCTTGGTATTCGTATTCCGGCGTACTGTCTGCGACGACTCCGGCCCCGGTTTGGACGTAGGCTTTCCCATCCTTTAACACTGCGGTCCGAAGCGCGATGCACGAGTCGCTATTGCCGTCGAACCCGAAGTATCCCACAGCTCCTGCATAGACGTTTCGCTTCGAGCGATCGAGCTCGGCGATGACTTGCATGGCGCGCACTTTCGGCGAACCGCTCACTGTTCCGGCTGGAAAAGTCGCCCGCATCACGTCGTAAGCGGAACGGTCCGGGCGGAGGCGACCCTCGACGTTGCTGACGATGTGCATGACGTGGCTGTAGCGCTCGACGATCATGAAATCGTTCACTTTCACGCTCGCATACTCGCTCGCCCGGCCTACGTCGTTGCGGGCCAAATCGACCAACATGAGATGTTCGGCCCGCTCTTTTGGATCGGCGAGAAGGTCTGCGGCGTTCGCTGCGTCTTCGTCCGGTGTGGCTCCTCGGCGACGGGTTCCGGCGATGGGGCGGATTTCGATTTTTCCGTTGATCGCCCGTACGTGGACCTCCGGCGAACTGCCCACCAGCGCAAAGCGGCCAGCGAATTTCATGCAGAACATATACGGCGATGGATTCACGAAGCGCAGCGCGCGATACAGCGTTACCGGGTTGCCCGTGAACTCCGTCTCGAACCGCTGGCTCACCACGATCTGAAACGCGTCGCCTGCGTGGATGTATTCGTGGCACTTCGCGATCATCTCGTAAAACTCCTCGCGCGTCGTGTTGCTCGTGCACTCCGCTGGAGCGGGTGCGGGAGTGATAGGAAATGGCGGGAGCTGATTCGGCTTCGCGAGCTTTTCCAAAATAGCCGAGATTCGCGCTTGCGCCGCAGAATACGCGCCATCGGCATCGCCCTCAACAAAGGCATTCGCCACGATGCGCAACCGGCGCTTTAGGTGGTCGAAAATGAGCACTGTATCCGCGAGCACGAACAAACTCTCCGGCAGACCAAGCTCGTCCTTTCGCGCAGGCCCAACCGTCGGCTCGAAAAACCGCACCATGTCGTAGCTCAGATACCCGACCGCGCCGCCCGCAAAGCGTGAGCGCAGCTCCGCAGGCTCATCCGGAAGCGGCACATATTTGTAGCGAGACATCAGCGCTTCGACGTCGGCGAGTGGATCTCGGATCGTCTCAAACTCCCGCGTCACGCCGTTCTCCGTGACCTTTACTGTCCGGCCCTGGCTTTCGAGAACCGTGCGCGCGCCCGTTATCAAAAACGAAAACCTGCCGGTTTGCTCAATCTTCTCCACGCTTTCAAAAAGGAACGTGTAGCCGCCATCATCGATTTTCGCAAAAACGCCGATCGGAGTCTCCGCATCCGCGATAATCTCGGCGTAAACGGGAATGAGATTCCCATGCTGCGAAAGCGTCTGGAATTCCGCGAGCGTGGGTGTGAAATGTGTGTTCATAGAAAAGTATTCGGTTTGTTCTTTGGAAGGATGGCGTTCGTGTGCCGTTAGGCTTTGGAGTGCGGGGGCTTGACCCCGCTTTTCCTTTCATGGGATTGCGCACGGAAAATCGAACGGGTATCACAGGATGAACGGCGCTTCGCCATTGTCGTACTCACGACGCTGCTTCGGCCGAAAGTTAAAGCGGGGTCAAGCCCCCGCACTCCAGAGCATGGCGGCACGTTCGACACGGTTTCGCATTCGCTTGGGTTTTTCATCCGCCGTAAGTTTTTGCCGCATCAAACAGCGGCGTCTCCTCGATGGGTTTTGGGATGCCGTGGTTATCGAGCTCCTGAAAGAAGCACGATTCGTAGCCCGTATGACACGCTCCGCCGGTCTGCTCGACTTCGAAAAGCAGCGTGTCTTTATCGCAATCGACGGCCCATCGCAGCACGCGCTGGACGTTGCCGCTGGTCTCGCCCTTCACCCAATATTTCTGCCGCGAACGGGAGAAATACACCATCATCCCTTTTTCGAGGGTCATGCGGATCGACTGATCGTTCATCCACGCCATCATCAGAACGCGTTTGCTTTTCGCGTCCTGCACGATGGCTGGGATGAGACCGTCTGAGTTGTATTTGAATTGGCTGATCATGTGATTGGTTGAGAAATGAAAATGGCCCGAGATTCGCGATTCGGAATCATCGGGCCTTGGTGGCTTCGGCGCACAGTGGCGACGACCGTTCCGCTCGTAAGCGGAACCGGCCCGTCAAAAATGCCACCAATGCCAGAGTTTTGTCATGTCCTGCTGAGATACGCGGAGAGCGCGCGGGAGAAAAGGGAAAAGATTTTTCCTTCGGCCGGCTTGGGCGTTAGGTGCTGCACGGAGCCGCTTCGTGAGGGATGCAGCGTCGCCAAGGAACTCGGGGCGAGGTTTGCACGGTTGAGAAAGGATTCAGCAGCTTCAGCCCGCCAGTCGCCGTGCTTTTGAATGCGGAGACTCCGCAAGAATACACCACGCTGGACCTTTCAAACGACGATCTGACCTTCTTCTCCCGTCCGCAAACGTCCAGATGAACGCAGATCAAGCCTCTAAGCATCACGGCGGACCGTGGTTTTCTGTCCCACAGTTATGCGTCTTTTATTCCTACTCAGTAGTCTTGCGCCGGGGCTTGCTTTGGCTAATGCCATCCAGCCGATGCAGCCGGAGGTGCCCGAGCAATTGCCAAAGCAGGCGATTGTATCCGTGGAGATTTCGCCGCCGGAGGTGAAGCTGGCAAATGCGCGGGACTACACACAGGTGCTCGTCACGGCGAAGCTCGCGGATGGCGGGACGGCGGATGTGACGCGGTTCGCGAAGTTTTCTGCGGACGGCGCGGCGGTCTCGGCGACGGGAATCGTTACGCCGAAGGCCGATGGCGCGGGCAAGGTGCGCGCGGAAGTGGCGGGGAAAACGGCGGAAGTCGCGCTGACGGTAAGCGGCTCTGCGGTGAAGCCGCCGGTGGACTTCATCCAGGACGTGAATCCGGTGATGACGAAGATGGGTTGTAACGCGGGAGCCTGCCACGGCGCAAAGGACGGGAAGTATGGATTCAAGCTTTCGCTGCGCGGTTACGACCCGATTTATGATCTCCGTTCGCTGAAGGACGATCTGGCGGGACGGCGCTTGAATCCGGCGTCGCCAGACGATTCGCTCATGCTGTTAAAGGCAAGTGCCGCAGTGCCGCACGAGGGCGGGCAGCGGACGAAAATTGGCGACAAATACTACGATATTCTGAAGGCGTGGATCGGCGACGGTGCGCGCCTCGATTTGAGTGTGCCGAGGGTCACGGGGATTGAAGTTTTCCCGAAAAACCCGGTCGTCGCAGAGCCCGGTGCGCGTCAGCAATTTCGCGTGCTGGCGACGTTTGCGGACGGGAAGCAGCGCGATGTGACGCAGGAGGCGTTTGTGGAGAGCGGCAACATGGACGTGCTGGCGGTCTCGACGGAGGTGGTGGCGCTGACGAAGACGCTGCGTCGCGGTGAAGCGCCGATTTTGGCCCGCTACGAGGGCAACTACGCGGCGACGACGCTCACGGTGATGGGCGATCGCACTGGCTTTGAGTGGGCGCAACCGGAGACTTGGGGGCGCGTGGACGAACTGGTCGCGGCGAAATGGCAGCGCATGAAAATCGAGCCGAGCGGTCTGTGCAGCGATGCGGATTTCATCCGTCGCGTGTCTCTCGACCTCACGGGTCTGCCGCCTACTGCGGAGGCCGTGCGCGCTTTCATCGCGGACCCTGCGCCGGTGCGGACGAAGCGCGATGCGCTCGTGGACAAGCTCATCGGCTCGCCGGATTTTATCGAGCATGCGACGAACAAATGGGCGGATTTACTACAGGTGAATTCGAAGTTTCTCGGCGGCGGCGTGACGGGCTTCCGCGCATGGATTCGCAAGGAGATTGCGGACAATACGCCTTACGATGAGTTTGTGCGCAAGATCGTGACGGCGACGGGATCGAACAAGGAAAACCCTGCTGCAAGTTACTGGAAAATTCTGCGCGATCCCTCCGAAGCGATGGAGAATACCACGCATCTTTTTCTGGCCACGCGTTTCAATTGCAACAAGTGCCACGACCATCCGTTCGAGCGCTGGACGCAGGATCAATACTACACGCTCGGTGCATTCTTTTCGCAGACGCAACTCACGGACGATCCGGCGAGCGCCGGTGCAAAGATCGCGGGCACAGCGGTGGAGAAGTCGCGCGCTGTTTACGAAATCGTCGCGGATAAAGCGGACGGCGAGATGATTCACTTGCGCACCAACAAGGTCGCGCCTCCGACATTTCCGTATCCTGCAAAATCGGACACGCAGGGGAGCCGCCGTGCGCAACTCGCGGCCTGGATGACCTCTACGGACAACCGCTATTTTGCGTCCAGCTACGTGAACCGCCAGTGGGGTTACCTGCTCGGCTCGGGCCTGATTGAGCCGCTCGACGACATCCGAGCGGGAAATCCGCCGACGAATCCCGAGCTGCTCGAATTTCTCACGAAGGAGTTCATCGCGTCAAAATTCGACGTGCGGCACATCATCCGCATGATCTGCAAATCCCGCAGCTACCAGCTCACCATCGGCACGAATCGCTGGAACGAAGACGACAAGACGAATTACAGCCACGCGCTGGCGCGTCGTTTGCCCGCCGAGGTGCTCTATGACAGCGTTCTCGCGGTGACCGGCGCGGGCTCGCGTCTGCCCGGCGGCGTGCGCGCTTCGATGCTCGCAGATTCCCAATCGGATCTCGCCAGCGGATTCCTCGCAAACGCCGGTCGTCCGACCCGCGAAAGCGCGTGCGAATGCGAGCGCAGCAGCGACTTGCGGCTGGGCAGCATCATGGCGCTTCTCAGCGGACCGGCGGTGGCGGATGCCATCGGCGATCCTGCCAACGCGCTCACGAAGCTCGTCGAGGGGCAAACCGATGATCGAAAACTCATCGATGATCTTTATACCCGTGTGCTCAGCCGCCCGGCGACGGCCCCGGAAATCGAAAAGGCACTCGCCGTTTTCGCCGACACCGACAAGGATCACGCGGTCCTGCTCGCTGCGCTGGACGCCAAGGAAAAAGAGCAGGCGCCATTCACCGCGAAGCTTGAATCCGACCGCGCCGCGGGAATCGAAGCGGCAAAAAAAGCGCTCGCACAATACGAAGCGGAGCTTGCGCTCAAGCTCGTCGAGGCCGAGAAAGCCCGCGTAGCCGCCATCGCTGCTGCGGAGGCTGCAATCAAAGAATACGAGACGAAAAGCCTCGCTCCATCCACTGCTGCATTCGAGGCCGCTGCGCCGATTTCCCGCACCTACACCGGCTGGCAGCCGCTCGACCTTGCGGAATCGCGGGCGACTGGCGGCATCATTCTCACAAAGCTCCCGGATGGCAGCATTCGCGCCAGCGGCGAGCGTCCCAGCACCACGGAGTATGTCGTGAAAGCGGACACGAAAATCGCCGGAATCACCGGTGTCATGCTTGAAGTGATCCCCTCGCCGGACGAGACCGCTTTTGGGCCGGGGCGTTTCCCAGCGGATGGCAATTTCGTGCTCGGTGAATTCGCGCTGAAAGTCGGAGAAAACGTGACCGGCTTGAACCCTCTGGATGCGAAGTTCACGAGTGCCGTCGCCGATTTTAACCAGCCCAGTTTTGAAGTCGCAAAAGCCATCGACGGCAAACGTGGCGATGGTAACAACGGCTGGGCCATCTCCGGCGGACAAGGCCAGCCACGCTATGCGGCGTTCACATTGGAGAAACCCGTGGGCGACGCCGCGAAGGGCGTCCGGCTGCGTTTCGAGATGAATCAGCCGCGCGTCGGTGGATTCGCCATCGCGGGCTTTCGCATTTGGGTGACGACCGGAGTCGCACCCGTGCAGGTGGGTTATTCACAGTCCGTCGTCGAAGCGCTGCGCAAAATCCCCGCCGCCCGCACCGACGCCGACCGCGCCGCAGTCGCCGCGTATTGGGCCGAGAACGATCCCGAACTCCGCAAGCGCCGCCTCGCTCACGGCAAGTCCCAGCTCCCGCTTCCGACCGACCCCGGCTTGATCCAGCGTCGCGATGCGTTGGTGAAAGCGGAGCTTCCCGTGCGGCTCGATCCCGGACTCGTCCAGCTCCGGGCGGATTTCGAACAGAGCAAAGCCCAGTTGGTCAATAAACAGCTCACCGGCGCGCAAGACATCGTTTGGGCGCTCATCAACACGCCGGCTTTTCTTTTCAATCGATGAGCTTTTTAGCGTCCACTATTGCCTCTTGAGTAGCCTCTACCGGTTGGGAAGGCTTTGTTTTTCAACGTTTCCGATGGTCTTTATTGGCTGATTTCAAGCGCCGTAAGCTTTATTATCTCGCCTTAATCTGTCCGTTAAAAGAATCCAGAAATTTTTTAAAGAAAATCTTGCGCTTCGAGAGCGGGTTTGGTGTATTCCGCTCCGCTCAGAAGAAATAGATCGCCAAAAACATCAAAAAAATATTTGACACTTTTGAACTCTGAGGAAAAGCTCTCGCCTCGAAAACCGAACCCGAACCCAAAACAAACCTGACAATCCAAAAGTCTGAACTCCCACAACCAATCAACCGCCCTTAAAACTAACAAAACCATGAAAATGCTCCGCAATCTCCGCCTACCACAACTCGTTGCAGCAGTCGCTGCAGCCGGTCTCTGTCTCTCCGCAGCCTACGCTGTTCCGAGCTACGTACCTGATGTGAACAGCCCGATCAACTCGCCGGATGGCGGTGTTGGCCTTGGTGCAGCGCTCGCACTCATTGATGCTCAGCTTCCAGGCATCAAGAGGCTCGATTATCTCCCGTTGGATCCAGGACCTGCTGCAGGCCAGCCAGCCGCGAAACCGACGAAGGCTGAGTTTATTGCTGCAGTGATTGCTGCTGCTCAGGCTTCCAATGATGTTTCCGTGAGGGCGTCGATTGTCAAAGCTGCTCTGTCCGCAGGTGGAAATCCCGCTTACGGATATTCGGTCACCTCTGATGTGGTGCGGGGTGTTTTGAAAGACTACTTGGACGATATCGGTGGAACGACCTACTCGGCAGCCGGCGCGACCGCAATTGTGCAGGCAGCTCTCGAAGTGAACAACGGGAAATCGAAAGACGTCATTAAAGGTGCGATTCTTGCAATTGGTGATACGGGAACTTCTACACAAGAGCTCGACTCCGGAACCATCGCTGCGGGCGGATTTGATACGCAGAGCGCGCTGGCAAATGACGTGCCGACGAAAGCTTCGGCGTTGATTGTTGGTCTCGCCGAGACGCTGATCAAGACCATGAAGCCATCCGGCCCTTCGGCAGCGCCAACTGGAGGCTTCGCTACTGCGGATCTGCAGGCGAACATCAATGCTGCTGCGACTGCGTTAATTGATGAGCTCGAGCTGCAAGGCGCAACCTTCCTTTTGAACGATGCGACGGAAGGCTTGGTAAAAGGCGCTCGAGTGACGCTCAAATCCAGCGGCACTGGCGGAACGTTGCAGGCCACATACGCAGCAATCCATGCAGCAACGGCGCCGGACGCAGTTTCCCAAGCACACGCATTCGCGGGTATTCTCCGCACAATCAAGATTACCGAAGGCGACAACCAGACATCAGTAAAGGCCGCGTTCGCTGGTCCGACTGGCGCGGTGACGGATGCAGTATTTGCCGGCTATTTTGAAGTCTTCGCAATTCCTTCGAATGACCTTCCAGGTCGCATTGCAAAGGTTGTTCAATTGGCTCAGGGAACGCCTGCTCAAGCAGCTAATTTTGTGCTGGGAGCAACCTACCTCCTCCCGGCCATTGGAGCCCCTGCAATCGCAGGCGCAATACAATACGCTCCTGACATTGCAAGCAAGCAAGCCATGCTCGCAGGTGTTGCACGCGCCGCTCACACCAAGGCTTCGAAAGCTGCAGGTGCTGCGGTTGCTTCTACGACCGTTGGAGGACTGAGCACAACAGATGCGCTGGCGGCAGCGTTGCCAAACGTTCCTGTTCTCTATTCGGGAGCTGTTGTGAAAGAAATCACAAAAGCTGCACCGGGTGCAACGACAGCGAGCATTGTTACGGACGCTATTAACGCGCTCGAAGGAGCAGCTGCGAACCGTCCGGAGGATAATTTTAAAGGAGGGATTATTGATATTGTCGCGGAAGTAATCAAACTCCGCGGCAAAACCGATATGGCGGCCATCATCACTGCAGGCATCGGTGCTGCCGATGCCGGAACCGGGGACCGGGAGGCAGTTGCTGCCGCGGTCGGTCGTGGAAACTACAAGGTCAACAATTCTGGGGCGCTCGCAACCGCATTGGCGGGTGACTCGCCTGCGAACATCGCTTCTGCCTTGAAAGCGGAGGAGATTGCGCGTCTCGCAAAGACCAATACGAAGGCTGCGCTGACACTCGCGCAGAACGAACTGAATGTGGCTCCTTCCTCCAACCTTGGGGCAATCGTCCTCGGTGCGGGTTCGGTGGACAAGAAGCTCGTGAATGTTCTGGTCGCCGGCGCTCTCCGCGCTGGTGGAGCGGGATTGACCAGTGGTGATAAGGCTCTCCTCCTCGCTCAGGCAAAGTCGGTCAATAAAACCGCTGAAGCTGACGTGCAACTTGCCTACGACGTTGCTAATTTGGTTCTTGGCGACCCAGACGAACTGTTCGACATCACTGCGAATATGGCGCTGAAGAATCCGAAATCTGTTGCAACGGTCGCTACAGCGGCTGCGGCCGCGGCCCCAGGATACGCTCACAATGTGGCTCGTGCCGCAGCGTTCCGTGCTGGTGCATCGCAGATTGCCAAGATCCCTGCAGCGGTCCTCCAAGGTGCAGGCATGAACGTAAACCTTGCCGACAATCCGGCGGCAGTCGCAGCGGTCGGAGCAGCATTTCTCTTGGGGATTAATGACGCACAGCACGTCACTGCAACCAGGGATAAGTTCATGGCAGCCGGGGTCACCGCTCTCGTGAAAGCCTCAATGGTAATTGGCGATAGTGGTACTGGCTTCCGCGGTGTGAACTTAGCCACTGGTGCAGCTCCAACTGCGGCAGACCAACCTTCATACGGTTCGGCCGGAGCAGTAACAGGTCTAACGTCCATTGTTACGGCCCCCACCGACGCAACGCCCAACGCCTTGCTCACATTGGTTCTGAAAGCTGCTGGTAAAGCAGTAGGTCACACAACGGGCAAGTCGCAGATGACTGTAATTGGTCAGGCCGCGGCCCAAGCGTTCTTCTTTGTGACTGGCGCTGCATCGCCAGCCGCGATCAATGCAATCGCGCTTGCAATCACGAACGGAGCGTTCAATACGACTGGTGGTTCGCCTAACGCTGCAATTCTCGCTGCTGCGAATGCCGGTGCGGCTGAGGCGGCGCTTGGAAATTATGGCGCAGGAGCCGCGGGCGTGCTGAACTACACAGTGTTTAACTTCACCAACAGCCACGTTACGTCTGTCATCAACTTCTAATCGAAGCTCGATAAGAAAAGAAATTCCAAACGCCCCTGCGGATTACCGCAGGGGCGTTTCGCGTACAGACCAAGCAAAAGTGACACTCTCGGATTGACCCGGCAGACGGTCACTATCATCTAACCTTGTGCAAACGGTTTTTGTCACTCTGACGTTACTCGCGCTGTTTTTCGCTCAGGCTCTGATAGGCGGAGCCAAGCCGGTCTTTGCCATTCCAGCGTACGTTGTCGTGGCAATTGCAGGGATATTTTCAATAGTTGTTGCGTTCCGAAAACGAAAACTCGGGGCGCGTCCGCTAGCGCTGATCTCCACGCTCTTGCTCGCAGGCTATGTGGTTTGGAGGGCACTGACATCTCCGGTTCCCGCCTTGGCTCTGCCAGACCTTTTGATGGTCCTGGGTGCACTCTGCGTCTACCTTCTGGTTGCACTTCACATTGAGTCGCCGAAAGCCAGACTCTGGCTTTTAACCGGATGTTTCGCGATCGGATTCCTGCATGTTGTGGCTGGAATTCTGCAATTTCGGTACGAGCAAGATTTCATGTTTTTATCATCCCTGCCGGACAAGTTCCCGATACCGCAAATCTTCAGGACGGCGACTGGATGGCGCGCGAGCGGGTTTTTTGTTTGTCCAAATCACATGGCGGGCTTCTTGGAATCCCTGTGTACCTTCGCCGTTGCGTTCTGTTGCTGGGGACGAGTTTCTCCAATTGCTCGCATCGCCCTTGGATACGTGGTTGTTTATTGTCTTGTGGGAGTTGCCCTTACCGGAAGTCGTGGCGGTTATCTTAGTACCGGGTTCGGCCTGACGATGCTGGTCTTCATGTCCTTGTGGTTTCTAAAGAAACTGCGCAGCAGTCGCCTTGGAATGATGATGGTTGCCGCCACGATCCTCGGTGCCGTAATCATTGGTGGTGCAGCCTGGGGTGTGAGTCGAAATGCAACCATTGGTACGCGGATGGGTGACATCAACTACGATGCGGGAAGCGTTCGTTTCGATATGTGGCAGGCCGCGATCAAGCAGCATCAGTTGCAGCCAGTTTGTGGTACTGGAGCGGGAACGTACTTGTATTACGGGCGGGAATTCCGCTCGCCGAATGTGCAACGCGATGCCATCCACGCCCATTGCGATTATCTCGAACTCCTCGCCGAATACGGTTACGTGGGTTGCGCCTTCATGCTGTTTTTCGTCATTACCCACGTTTACGCTGGGATTACCGGCGCGATGAACATTCTCCGCAATCGCCTCCGTGCGACTGGTCGTTCGTTTTCAAACGAGCTTGCAGTTCTCGCCGGCGGGCTTGCTACCGTTGCCGCGCTGCTCGCGCACTCCGTCGTGGATTTCAATTTTCACCTTCCGGCAAACACCCTGTTTTTTGCGGCGGTCTTTGGAATGCTCGCCTGCCCGACGACAGACCCGAAGCTCATTGAGGCGAAGACCCACTCGTATCTTGTTCGGTGTGCATGTTTTATTTTGCCAGTGGTCAGCGGATTGCTCGCTGCGAAATCAATCGCAGTATTTCCCGGCGAGTACCACACGGAGTGGGCGCGGATTCACCTCCGAAACAAGATGTTTGTGGATAACCTTGCCAACTTTCAAGCCGCTGCAGGCTGGGGCATGATTCCACTCGGATCGGGGATTATCGCGCCGGCATCGGGTGCTGAGATGGACTGGTCGTTCGAGTATCAGCGCGGTAACCTGTTCCCGTCTGCGAAATCCGAGGCGGAGAAAGCGATTCAGAGCAATCCGCTGAATACCGATGCACCTTACTATCTTGCGGAATCGCAGCATTTTATGGGGATTTATGAACCAGACCCGACAAAACGCAGAGCCTACCACGAGGCTGCGGCCAACGGCTTGATCAAAGGTCAAAAACTATTTCCGCAGGATTCAAGATACGACCTGAAACTCGCACGTACGTTTGCGAACCTCGGGCGTTTCGAAGAGGCCGAAATCGAAGCGCAAAAGGCGATTGGTGCCGACCCGAATGCAGGGAACGGATACGCGATGTACGGCTTTCTGCTTTTTCAACAGCGAATCCTCGTTCGCGCCGAGGCCTACTACCGGAAGGCGCTCAGTTTCACGGGCGCGAATGACCTGGCGAAAGTCGGCATGGATGATGTCGCGAAGCTCCGCGCATTGTCGGCAAATCCGGCCTACGTGGAGCGGTACGGCGATCCACTTGAGGGTTTCGATATGGAATCGCCGACGCCGGAGGATGTGGCCCGCGGCGTGGGCGTTGAGCAATGAGTGATGGGGTACGGAAACGCTGGACGCTGTTGTCGCTTGAAGGCGTGAGTATTTCGTTTTGTGCGCTTTTATTGGTGCTTTTGGCTGCAATCGAATGGGTTGCCGAGTCATGGCTCCCGCTCGCCATGCTGCTATTTGCGCCCCCGGTTGTGTTTCTGATCCCGTTCGTGTTTATCACACCGTTGATGCTTTGGCGCCGCCGTTGGAGTCATGTTTTGGCGCATGGGGTGTGCATTGGAATTACCGCTTTCGCATTCATGACGTTTCGAATTCATCGGAACCTGAAGGAGATTCCACAGAGCATCACAATGATCACCCACAACATCGGCCAGGGTGACCGTGAAGCATTCGCCGACTATTTTCCAAACGAGGAACCGGACATTGTTTTGCTTCAAGACGCGGCACGGCGTCGGGATTCCATCGCGAAGCGCTTTCCAAACCATCGTATCAAGGCACTCGATCAGTTCCTGATTCTTACACCGCACACGATTTTGAGGGGAGACGTAGTGAATCAAGTGCGATGGCGTGAGCAGGCGGTTGCCGCCCGTTTTGAACTCGTCGTGAACGGGCGCGAAATCGCAGTCTATTCCGTACACATGCCGACTCCTCGACCGTCATTGAGTCGCATCCTCTCGCCACGGGTCTGGCTGGAAATGTTCGGCGTCGCCAAGGCCCCTACAGAAGGGTTTCCAAGCTATCGCGGGTGGCTCGATGCACGAATGGAACTCGCGAGGAGCCTCGCCTCCGTAATGGCGCAGGAGAAGCTTCCGTTTCTCGTCGGGGGCGACTTCAACATGCCCGATCACGGTCGAATGTATCGGCTCTTTTCGCGCGTGATGACCGATGCCTTTTCCGCTAGCGGAACCGGGTGGGGACTCACTTTCCCAGGTGCGAAAGACAGTCGCGTGGCTTCGCTCCTGGGGCCGTGGTTGCGGATTGACTATTTGTTTGCAGGGCGTGGATGGAAGCCGGTTGACTGCCGGACCGCGGATGACGCCCGCTCCCAACACCGGGCGGTGCTCGCCCGTTTTGAACCCGCTCCTTAGCCGAGTCTGCCGATGTCCGAATCCAATCCATCCCGAACCCGCGTTGCAGCCATCATTTGGCTGTTAATTGTATTCGCGGTCACGTTTGACGTGGCATATTTGTGGCAGCGAGCAGGTGGTGCGTACGGCAGCGAGTTTGGCGCGCATCCGGATGAAGCCGCTCATTACGTCACCGGCCTATTTGTGAGGGACGCGGTCACAACACTTCCGGAGGTGATTGCGAAAAGATCCGTCGAACCGCTGAAGGCGTTTGGCCCGGATGCGCCGGGAGGCTTTTACGCCCACTATCCGAAAGTCGCGCTGGGTGTCTGGCCCCCCGGTTTCTACGCGGTTCAAACGGCGTGGACTTTAGTCTTCGGAGTTTCTCGCACGTCGGTTCTGCTGCTGATGGCATCGATTGCCGGAGCGGTGGGCGTGCTGATTCACCGGGTCGTGAAGCCGGAATTCGGCGCACTTCCGGCTTTCATTGCGCCGCTTCTGTGGCTGTGTGCCCCATTGGTCCGCGCGCATTACGGGATGATCATGGCCGAGATGCTCAGCACGCTGACGATGTTCTGTGCGTCCATCTTTTGGGGGCGTTACCTCGACGAGAACCGGATGCGCGATGCCGTGGTGTTCGGGCTTATTGCGGCCTTCGCGATTTTGGTAAAAGGCACAGGACTTGCGCTTGCATTAACGGTCGTTATCTCGGTCGTGATTCTGAGGAAATGGGCGATCTTCCGAATGGGGGCCACATGGGTCGCCGCCGCACTTGTCGTGATCATCGCAGGTCCGTGGACATGGTACTTTCGGAAAGCCGGGACGCAGGTCGGAGGATGGGCGGATAACTCGGGCGGGATTTCCACTTCGTTCACTCTTGAGGCGATCCCGTTTTACGTGCGCCATCTTGTGTTCGCCTCTGGAATCGCCGTCGCTGTGTTTGCACTGGTTGGTGCGCTGGTCCGCTGCAGGCAGGGCTCTCCGCGTGCCGGGCGTTGGACTGCTATCGCTTCGCTTCCTGCGGCTGTGTTTGTTTTCCAGTGCATTATGCCCGTTGGTCTCGAAGCAAGGCACCTCATCGCGGCGACGCCGTCTCTCGTCGTCCTCGCGATCGCTGGAGCAGCGTGGATTGCCGGTCGTCCCCGTTTTCGTGCAGCCGTGGAGAATGAACAGCCACGCCGCGTAGGGCTGTGGTGCATTCTGCTGTTGCTCTTCTCGCTGCCGGTCTTTGCGATGGTTTCCGCGAGAAAAGATTTCGCAGGATTTGCCCCACTCGCGGAATGGCTCGCAGAGCAATCGAGCACGTCCCGAATTCTCGTATGCTCCGACGCAGTGGGCGAGGGGATGTTCATTTCAGAAGTCGCAATGCTCGACAAGCGCCCCGGCTTGACCGTTGAGCGTGCCAGCAAGTCTCTCGTCAGCGAAAAAGGGCGCACTTGGGAGGGGAACAATCTCAAGGAGCGGTTCGATGATACGGAGCTCCTGGCTTATCTTCTTGATGGAAAGATTGATTACATCGTCCTCGATTCAGCGGTGCCCGACAGGCGGCGCGCGAGTTACCACGATCAACTCACGCGGGTGATCGAATCGAATCCGCCGGAATTCTGGCGGGTGCTCGAAAGTAATATCGTTCGCGACGGCGAAACCATGCACCGTCCTCTGCGCCTCTTCCGCATCAGAGGCGCAAGAATACCGACTTCAAAATGACCGCACCCAAGTACTCAAAATTGTCCGTCCTCATGGCCGCCTACAATGAGGAGGAGACTTTGCGGACCTGTGTTGCGGCGGTTCTGAACGCCCGATTGCCCTTGGGGATCGGCCGGGAGGTGGTAATCGTCAATGACGGCAGCAAGGATGCCACGTGGGAGGTGATGGAGGAACTCGAAAAGGAAAATCCAGGCGTCATCCGTATTTTCCAGCAGCCTGTAAACATGGGCAAAGGCGCAGCGATTCGCCGTGCCATTGCAGAGATGTCCGGAGACCTCGCGATCTTTCAGGACGCGGACCTCGAGTATGATCCGAACGAGTATCCGAAGATGCTGGCCCCGATTCTCGACGGGCGTGCCGACGTCGTCTTCGGCAGTCGCTTTGCCGGCGCGGAGCGGAAAGTCCTGCTGTTCTGGCATACCGTGATCAACAAGATGCTGACGCTGCTGAGCAACATGCTCAACGACACGAACTGGACCGACATGGAGACGTGCTACAAAGCGTTCACCGCGACTGCGTTGAAAGCGATGCCGCTCTTTTCAAACCGCTTTGGCATCGAGCCCGAAATCACTGCAAAGGTTGCGCTGAACCGATTCCGGATGTTTGAAGTTCCCATCAATTACAACGGGCGCGGTTACGATGAAGGTAAGAAAATCAGTTGGAAGGACGGCGTCGCCGCCCTGTGGTTCATCTTCAAGTACCGCTTCAGTTCAAAGTATTGCGACGCCGGGAAAGTCACGCTCGACGCCATCGAACAGGCGCCGAAATTCAACCGTTGGATGTACGAGAGCGTGAAGCCGTGGCTCGGAAAACGGGTCGCCGAACTCGGTTGCGGACGTGGCAACCTCAGCAATTTCTTCCGTCACCACGAGACCGTGATGCTCACCGATTACCGCGATGACTATCTCGAACCGCTCCGTGCGAAGTGGGGGCTGAAAAAGAATCTGTCGTTTGCAAAACTCGACATGAGTCAGCGCGAGGACTACGCAGTTCTCACCAAGTTTGCGCCGGATTCCGTCGTCTTTCTCAACGTCCTCGAACATCTCGAAGACGATCGCGCTGTTTTGAAGAATCTCTTTGAGCACCTCCCTGCCGGTTGCCGGATGATCATTCTGGTCCCGTTTGGGATGAAACTCTATAGCGAATTCGACAAGGAACTCGGCCATTTCCGCCGTTACGAAAAAGGGGAGCTCGAAGGAAAAATGCGCGACGCGGGCTTCAATGTGGAGCACCAGTTTTATTTCAACAAAGCAGGGAAGCTCGCGTGGTTTCTCGCCAACACGCTCGGACGCCGGACGAAGCTCACGCCTTTGCAGCTCCGCATCTACAACTTCCTCACTCCTGCATTCAAAGTGTGGGACAAAGTGGCACCCGGCAGCGGCCTTAGCACCGTCGCAATTTGTCGGAAACCGTAACGCTTTTCTGCGCGATGCCCGCGAAAAAGAAAACAAACAGCAAGCCGCTCGCCGGCGAGGCATTGGTCAAAGAAGTTTGCCGCCGCATTCGCGAGGCTCGAAGCTATTGGGATGCCCACAACAACCGTGCGTGCCGGGGTGAGCGGGATAAGGCGATCGTGCTCTATGAAAGCCTGAGCGAGGCTGAGCGCGAGAAGGTGCCGCAGGTGCTCCGGGTATGGTTGCGCTACCGGAGCGAGAAATACTTTGGAGATGACCGTACCAAGCCCGGGCGGAAAGGTTCGTGAGCCGCGATCAGTTGAAGGCCGGTCTCCATCGGCGAAATCGTTTCCGAGGCCGCTATGACTTCGCGCAACTGACCAAGTGCTGTCCGGAACTGGCTGCGTTTCTGATCCCAACTGCTCATGGGGAAATTTCCGTGGATTACGCGAACCCGGATGCGGTGAGAGTGCTCAATCGTGCGCTCTTGATGCATGGCTACGGCCTCCAAAACTGGGACATCCCGCAGGGTTACTTGTGCCCGCCGATTCCAGGACGAAGCGATTATCTCCATCACCTCGCAGACTTGCTCTCAGGCGGAGATGAAGCCGCGATCCCGCGCGGCAAATCCGTGCGAGTGCTGGACATCGGAGTTGGGGCGAACTGCATCTACCCGTTGATTGGAGCAAGCGAATACGGCTGGCGATTCGTCGGCGCCGAGATCGATCCCATCGCGCTCCGGTGGGCGCGGGAACTCGTCGCTTCCAACAAAGCCGTGTCTGGTTTGATTGAGTGCCGGCTGCAGTCTTCCCCAGTCGACTGTTTCAGAGGGGTTGTTCAACCGGGCGAGGTCTTTGATCTCACGATGTGCAATCCGCCATTCCATGCTTCCGCTGCGGAAGCCGCTGCCGGCAACCGGCGAAAAATCACCAATCTGACCGGGAGGAAAAGCGCCGGCACGGTTCTGAATTTTGGAGGCAAGGGCGCAGAGCTGTGGTGCCCTGGCGGCGAGTTGGAGTTTGTGATGCGGATGATCGTGCAGAGTGCCGCCATGAAGGACCGATGCGTGTGGTTCACCACGCTTGTTTCCAAGAGCGCGCATCTCCCCCGCCTGTATCAATCACTGAGGGAGGTACGGCCCGCAGAAGTAAGGACGATTGAAATGACGCACGGGCAGAAGAAGAGCCGGATTCTCGCGTGGACATTTCGCGCGAAGGACGGAGGGCGAAAGCCGTGACGGTCATCCGATCATTCCGATTGCCCTTTCATCAATGGCGACATAAACCCGCAACACGACACCGCTCCGGTGCCTATAAACTCAACAAAAAGACTCAATCATGAAATCCAACGACGCCAAAAAAGAGAAAAAGAAAGCGCCCCTCAAGACAATGAAGGAAAAGAAACTCGCGAAGCTTGAGAAGAAAAAGCAACGGTAGGATTTTCCTGACATCAGGACATTTTGTCCGGTCAAGATATTGAGCAGCACAGCCTCTCGGGCTGTGCTGTTTCGTTGTAAAAAGGCCTTACTTTTCCGCCGGTGTCCCGGTGATACAAATCTCGCGATAGAGCCCGTAGCCAAGCGCTCCATCAGCGAACTCGAATCTCACCGCGATGACACCGTTTCCCCCGGGTAGAACTTTACCGTTGTCGTTTGCGATGAGGATTTCGGACGACCCGCCGTTGCAGGGGGCGTCTGCTTTTGCCAGCGATACAAACTTTGATGGCGCGTGTGCGAGCGCAACGGAGACCGTGTAATGCTGCCCTGCGCGGGCGTCGCCGTGACCGCTCATCGTGCGGATGGCGGTGAGATCGTAGCCGTGGGGAACTTTCGTTTTATCGAGGTGCACGGTGAGCGTGTCGCCTTTCCCGTATCCGCGGAATGTCTTCCCGTCGTCGCTGGTGGAGGCGGTGCCGGATCCGTTTCGGGTGGTTCCGTTGAAGAGTGCGCTGGCGTCATTGCCTCCGCCGGGATTGCTGGCGTGGTCTTCGATGCGTGCTGGAATCAGCCGATCTTTCGGGATGTTTGACTCGTATGCATCCTGCGACTCGGCGTTTGAACGCGCCAAGGCGGCGAACGGCGTGCTCTCGACGATGAGCATACCTTTCATTGTGCGCCAATGGCCGGGGAATGTGCAGAGAAACGGATACTCGCCCGGCACGTTCGGAGCGGTGAATGAAAGCTCGGCTTTGGTATTGGGCGCAACGAGCGCGGTGGCTTGCAGGACTTTCGGCGAAGCGGGGATGTAGCCCTTTGCCTGGCCGTCCGGTTGCGCCGCCAGTTTATCTGCGAGCGCTCCGACTTCCTCCTCGGCGCCCGGAGCGATGAGGACGAGATTGTGAAGCATGAGGTCCGGGTTTGTGAAAATGATGCGCACTTTCCCGCCAGCCTTCGCTCGCAATTCACGCGGCGCAAACTGCATCGCATTCGGCACTGCTTGTATGCGGAGTGGGTGGCCGAGTTCAGCATTCGATTTGTCCCACTCTGCCGAGATGGCTGCAAGTTGCGCGGCATCGGAGGGAATACCGGCACCCGCGAGCTTCTGCCCGAGCGGGCTGAAAACGTGGACAGCCGGCGGATTGCCTTTGAGATTTCTGAATGTGATTTCGATGACGTTGAGTCCGGGGTGAAGAGTGAATTGTGCCTGCTGCGCGCTGCTCCATTGATTATCCTGCGAGAGGACTTGAATTCCGTTCACGGCGATATCGAGGAAACTGTATCGCACTGCGAGCGTCGCGGGGAGCGCAGCGTCGGTTCTGATGAAGGTGCGATAAAGGCCGTCGCCGACGTTCACCCATTGGGAAACTCGCGTCTCCGGTGCGAGTTCAAGCACCGGCACGCTCCGCCCGATGCGCGGCGTTGTGCCGTACGAAAGGTCGGCGACCATCTGCTTTACCGCGGGCTCCGCGCTGGTGAGGGCATGGAGCGCGTGCTCGACATGCGGGAACGCAGAGCGGAGGTGTGCGACCGCATCCACGACTTCCATTCGGACGCGCGGATGCGGGTCGGCGGCCATCTCGTGGAGAAGTGTCGCAGCATCGAGTCGATCGGCCTGAAGTCGGACGAGATGAACTGCCGCGGCGCGGTGCATTGCCGACTGCGACTTCAGGAGTTTGTCCAGCAAGGCGGGTCGCGTTTCGCCGAATCCCTCTGCAACAAACAGCGCCTCAAGCAGTGCCTGGTCATCGTTTGTGTTCGCGACCCATTTATCCACACCAGCGAGTGCCGGCTTTCCGAGTTTCCAAAGTTCGATTCGCACATGCTGGCGCACGATGTCTTGCGAGTGCGTGAGCAGCGTGCAGAGTTCCGTTGCGCTCGCACCTTCGATGCGTGGCCAGTCTTTCGCGACGGGCTTGCCGGTATAAACGACGCGCCAGATGCGTCCCTTCACATGATTCCATCGCGGGTCGCGCATCGGGTTTTGTGCGTGGCCAATGATCGTGCTGGAGAAATCCGAGACGTAGAGCGCACCGTCAAAACCAAACGCGACATCCGCAGGGCGGAAGGCGGCGTTCGGCGATGATACGATATCAATGCGTCCCGAACCCTTTGCTTTGCCTCCGCTGAAATCCAGCTTTGTAATTGAGACGGCGTGATTCCCAAGCAGCGCGGCGGACGCCATTCCCTGCTGATAATCGTCGGGGAAATTCGGACTGGAAATACTCGCGGCCGCGCTTCCTTTTCCGTAGCCGATGATGCCTCCGTGATTGAATGGATGATATACACCCAGCGGCGTCGCGGTGAGCGCGAGCCCATCGAGAACGAGGCCGTCGCCATACATTTGGAAAGCGTTTCCTGTGCGATCAAATGTAATCTTCCAGGGATTCGGTGTGATGCTCTGCCACTCCGTTTCCACGCGGCCCGTCCGCAGGTTGTGGCGCAGCGTCGTGGAGTCGAAACTACGGTGGACTCCAAACGGCGTCTCAAATTGCGAGCGATGAAACACACCATCGCAAAACCAAACCGCGCCGACTGGATCCGTCGCGATCATTCCACCGTGGTGCGAGTCCGTCACATCCACGCCGCGCAGCAGTTCCCGCTTCGTGTCTGCGTGTCCGTCGCCGTCGGTGTCCTGCATCACCCAGTGACGCGGCTGCTCGGAAACAATCACGCCCTGCTCGGAGAATGCGACGCCGTCCAGCGCATCAAGGCCGTCGGCGAATGTCGTGCATTTGTCCGCCTTCCCATCGCGGTCGGTGTCTTCAAGGACGATTATTTTGTCTTCCCGCGGCTGGCCGGGAACAGTGTGTGGAAACGACGGCATCGTGACGATCCACAGCCGTCCGCGTGCATCAAATGCGATTTGCACCGGTGCGCGCAATTCGGGGAACTGCTCGTCGGATGCGAAAAGATTCACGGCGAATCCATCGGCGACTTTAAACTCGGACTGCGCCTCCGCTGCGGGCCTCACCACGCCAAGATCGCCGTTTGAACCGGTCTTTGTGGCCTTGGGCAACGGCGGAAGTGTGATTGGGGAGTAGTTTGCAAACTTGCTGTCCGGACTCGCGGCGAGTTCGTGGATGAGCGCGTCGGCCTTCTCGATGCGCTGGAGATACAGCGGTATTTCGGTGGCGCGCTCATCTGCACGCTTCCGCACTCCGTAATAGAGAACACCGTTTTTCGGACGGACGACTTCGGCGACGAAATGCGATTTCTGAGCGGTCGCTGGAGCGACTTCGGCAACGCGCCTGGCGCTCACTTTTGCCACGGCGTTTTCGCCGATGAAGGCTGCGGCGATGATCGGCGCCATGGTGTGATTGCCTGCGGCGTTGAGATGGATTCCGTTCGTTGTCAGCGGCACCTTGCTCGTCGCGTAGGCAGCGCGGCTTGCGGAGAATAAATCCACATACACCGCGGCGCGGGCTTTCGCCGCGGCTTCGAGCGCTTTGGCGTAGGCTTCCACATCGGCATTGCGCGCATCGGAGCCTTTTTCCACGGCGATCGGCGAGAGCACGACGAGTTTCGCGCCCGGATGCAACCGGGCGAGTTGGTCGAGATCGCCGTCGAGTTGCGTCCTAAAGTCGGCGAGTCCGGCAGCGCCGGCGAACGATTCATTCATCCCGTAGCCGATGACCAGCACCTTTGCGGGCCACTCGGCCAGCAGGCTCTTCATGTGGTCTGCGTAGCCTTCCGCGCGCCAGCGGTTCGCGACTTCGTCGCCAGTCCACGCGAGGCTGCGAAAGTGGAGCTGCTTCTCCGGTTGTGAGAGCTGCACGATTGCTTCTGTCTCGCCGTGTTCGAGCAATCGCTCGACCATCGAGTTTCCGTAAAAGAGCACGGTGTCTCCCGGGCCCAGCGGCACGTCGGCGTGGAGCGACCCTGCGGCGAGGAAAAATGCTGCGAGGGCTGCAAGTATGAACGAATTGGATTTCATGCGGCCGCTAATGCTGCACGACCCGGGCCGTTATGTAAACGAAGCTAACTCGTTGGCGGCGGGAGCGGCACTCCTTCCGGACGAGGGGCCGGTGGGGCCGGTGCTTCGACCGCGGTGGCCGGCGGCGGGATGACTTCTCCTGGAGGCTCAGTCGGGGTGGTCAGACGTTCCGGTCTTGCGCTTAGGCCCTTGGCCCGGCGAAACGCCTCCTTCGCCTTGTCCGACTGGCCGGCTTTTTCGTAAAGAATCGTCAGGCGGGTCCATGCATCGGAAAATGACGGGTCGAGGAGCGTGGCTTCCTCAAAGGCAGCGATCGCCTCGCGACTTTGCCCGTTTTTCATGAGAATGCTCCCGCGGGTGTAGGCGTCGCCTGCGCGCTCGATGGAGTCATTTCGCTCGGGAAGTCCGGCTACCGGGAGTGGAGGCAGGGCCTCGGGCCTCACGGTTGCGGAGACGGACGGACCTGGCGAAATTGCCGTGCCCGGAGTCGCCGTCACCGGCATATCGGGACCCGTGGGCGGTGGAAGCGGGACCGACGGGTGATTTGCGGCATCAAGATGGCGACTGATGGACTGTCCCGGCGGGACGCGTTGCAGTTTAACGCCAGCGCAACCGGCAAGCGTACTGGCGAGCGCAAAGATCGACGCAGTACCGAACAGTGATTTGAATTTCATGGGCTGAAAACTAATTAGCACATGCTCTGCCACCTCGCGAAGGGTTTTCCTGAAGGAGCGCGCCGATTTGAAATGAACGCGACTCGCCGCTTGCGCCCGTGCCTCGAGGCCGCATAACTCGCTGTATGAGCAAGAAATACTTCGTGTGGAGGAAACTATCCCAAGCCAAATGGGAGGACGCGTGGCAGGACCGGCTGAGCTGGCTCGGGCAGCGCCTCATCATTGTTTCGATCTCCGGAAAAAAAACGAGTCGCATCGAGGCGTGGCAAGTGACGCAAAAGGAGGCCGACGAGCTCCTCAAGGAATTCGGCGGGCAGGTGCGCCCGATGAAGCCAATGACGGTAAAGGATCTGGAACCAAAACCGCGTCCGCCGCTCCGGATTCGTGGAAAACTCCTGGTGGTTTCATCCGAGAAGGAACGCGCGACCGCGAAGAAAAAAGAGCCGGGCACGCCGTGTCTGCTAATTCCTGCGAGCATGGCTTTCGGGACCGGCGAGCATGCGACGACGGCGACATGCCTGCGGCTCCTTTCGGACCACGCGGCGAAGCGTTCGGATGGCTGGGATGCGCTGGATTTGGGGACAGGGACAGGGATTCTCGCGTTTGCAGCGCGCATGTTCGGCGCGAAGAAAGTGGAAGCTACGGACCACGACCCGACGGCTGTGCGTGTGGCGCGGGAAAACGCGGTGACAAACGGACTGACGGGCGTGGTTTTCAAAAAATCGAACGTGCTGACCTGGATTCCCAAGCGCACCTGGCCGGTGGTCACTGCGAATCTTTTCAGCCCGATTCTGATCGCCGCGGCTCCGCAGATTTCGGCGGCGGTCGCGAAGGACGGGATCTTGATTCTGTCTGGAATCCTGAGGATTCAGGCCGACGAAGTGATCGCGGCGTTCACTGCGCAGAAGTTGAAATTCGAGATCATTTCCAAGAAGGGCAAATGGGTGACCTGCCTCGCAAAACGCTGATCTCATGAAGCAATTTTTAATTCAGATCGCCGCGGCCTCGCTGTCCATCACTGCGTTCGCCGCAGAGCCACTGAATCTCTCGCCGACGCTGGAGCCGATTCGCGCGAAAAATAATCTCCCTGCATGCGGAGTCGCAATCATCGATGCGACAGGAATAGTCGCAATCGGGGTGACTGGTAAGCGGCGGGTGGACCGGGCGCCTGAGGTCACCAACGAGGACCTGTGGCACATTGGCTCGTGTACGAAAAGCATGACGGCCGCACTTGTGGGAATGCTGGTCGATGAGGGGAAGCTTCGATGGGACATGGCGGTGACCGAGGCTTTGCCGGACGTTCCGGCCCACGCTGGTTGGAAGGCCGTTACGATTGACCATTTGTTGACGCAGCGTAGCGGCATTCCCGGCATGTCCCCGGGCCAGTGGCGCACCGGCGAAGCCGGTGATGGCACCCCGCGCGCCCAACGGGCGAAGTTTGCCGCGCAGTTACTCGCAACCCCGCCTGCACGTGCGCCGGGGAAATTTGCGTACAGCAATTCCGGCTACGGACTGCTCGGTGCCATCATCGAGCGCGCGGCGAACCGCTCGTATGAAGTCCTCCTGCGGGAGCGTATTTTCGAGCCGCTGAAACTTGCCACTGCGAACATCGGCGCGCCGGGCAAGACCGGCGAGTGGAATCCCAGCCAGCCGTGGGGACATTATAGGAGAGGGGACGCCCTGTCTCCCGCGACCCCATCGCCCGACAATCAGTTTCCTCCGGCTCTGTCGCCAGCAGCCTGCGTGCATATGTCCCTCCGCGACTTTGCCCACTACGCCTGGTGGGTGTCAGTGAATGAGCCTGCATTGCTCAAGCCCGGGACCTTTCGGAAGCTTCAGACACCGCCAGAGGGAAGTTCGTATGCAGGCGGATTGTGGGTCACGGAGTTGCCCGGCACCGGCGGTCCGTGTGTGTGTCACTCGGGCCATATGGGCGGATTTTTCGGCGTCTTTCACTCCGGGAAAAAACAGGCGTGCGTGACAGTATTCAATACCGAGGGCGGGGGATGGGAATGGCTTGGCGATGAACTGGCAACCGCGGCTCTGAAGGCCTTGCGTTAGCCTACCGTTTCCTGCGCAGAAACGGATCGCTCAAAACGATGGCACTTACGAGCGATTGGATGCGGAATCCGTCCGCCTTGCCCTTTGCCATGATGGCATCGACCGCCGGACGATCGTAACGCTCCAGTCCTCGACCGAGTGCGTAGATGGAGAGATTTTGCGTGAATGCGCGGGCGAATTTTTCGCTCTTCAAATATTGTTTGAGCTCGGAAAAGCCCGCGAGTTTCACCCCGCCGGGAAGCACGGACGATGTGTCGATGGGCGTTTTTCCTTCGAGCGTGCGCCATGCGCCGATCGCATCAAAATTCTCCATCGCAAATCCCACCGGGTCCATCTTCGCGTGGCACCCGGCGCACTCGGGATTGGCGCGGTGCTGTTCCAACTTCACACGCATCGGCGCATCCTTGTCCACTTTCGTATCCTCAAGCGGCGGGACGTTTGCAGCGGGCGGCGGAGGCGGCGTGGCGAGGATTTGGTTGAGCACCCATTTGCCGCGGACGACCGGAGAAGTCCGGGTCGGCATGGATGTCGCGAGCAGAACCGCCGCCTGACTGAGGACGCCGCCGCGCGGTGAACCGGCGGGGAGCGCGATGCGGCGGAACGTGTCTCCTTTCACATCGGGGATGCCGTAGTGGGTGGCAAGTCGCTGGTTTGCGAATGTGAAGTCCGCTTCGATTAAGTCGAATACGGGCCGGTTTTCCTTCAAAACGGCCTCGAAAAACTGGAGCGATTCTTCAATCATCGCATCGCGCAAATCGTCGTTGAATGCAGGGAACTTGCTGCGATCGATGTCCACTTCATTCACAGCGCGAAGCTCCAGCCACTGCTCGGCAAAGTTGCGCGCGAATGTGGAGGAGCGAGGGTCTTTCAGGAGCCGGGCTGTCTGCTTTTCGAGGTTCCCATCCTTCAGTAATTCTCCGCGGCTAGCGAGTTCGGAGAGTGTCTGGTCGGGCATCGACGACCACAGAAAGTATGAGAGCCTTGATGCGACCTCGTAGTCGTTGAGCGGGCGCACGTCGCCCGGTTTTGTCTCGGGCGAATCAAGTTCCCAGCGGAAGAGAAACGCCGGTGAGCAGAGGATAGCCTGCACGCCGACACCCACGGCCTCCACGAACGGCGCTTTTTGCGCGAGCACGCCATCGACGAGCCTGCCGAGCTTTTCCGTCTCCGCGGGCGTCGCAGGTCTGCGGAATGCGCGCGACGCAAAAGCGCCGAGTAATTCGCGCGCCACCGCGGATTCCTCGCCGGGATTTGGCTGCTTTGTGAAGACACGCCGGTAGCTCTCTGGCCCGTCCTGTGTGACGTGGAGGGGACCTGTGAGCTCGATCGCAGAGACGAAAAGATTCCGGTCGCCCCGCAGTTTCGGGTCCGGATTTTTCGTATCGTTGTAGTTGTTCAGATACGCCAGGCCGATGCGGTGCTTGCCGCTTTTGAAGACCAGCTTTTTTTCGTGCGCGACGGCTTTGCGGCTGGCCTTCACGTCGAACTCCGCGATGCGCTCTCCGTCGATGGAGACAGCCAGTTCCGGAGCGTCCGGTCCGGCCTGTTCACCATACGCCATGGCCTTGATGATGTATTCGCCATCGCCGTCGAGTTGAATATCCGAAAACGCTTCAGCCTCGCGATAGAAGCCGAGGACCGTCTTGTCCACAGGCCGCACATTTTCGTCGGTGGATTTGAATTGGGTGCCGCGCAACTTGCGCACGGGGCTGCCTGCTTTTTCGCCGCTGAAGGCCATGGTGACAATGCGTTCGGAGGCTTCGATGTATCGCTCCATCAAAACGGGCGGCAGAGTGAGGGCGTCGGCATTTGTATCGAATCCGTGTGCCGTTTCATCCTGCGGGAAATCGGCGGGGTCAAAATCCACGGCGAGTAGATCGCGAATCGTATTTCGGTACTCGGTGCGGTTCAGCCGGCGGATGGTCACGCGGCCGGGATTCGCGGTTCCGGCGTCCGCATCGGTCAGTGTCTGGTCGATCCAGTGGAGAATCTCCAGCCGCTCCGCATCGCCGGGCTGCGGCTTGTTCTCGGGCGGCATGTCCTGGCTCTCGAGCGCCTCCGCGACTTTCTGCCACGCTTTCCTGTCCTTGAGAATATCGGGCTTTGCGACGAATGGCTCGAAATCAAAATCCCCCTTCTGCTTTTTGGAGCCATGACAATCGAAGCAGTATTTCTTTGCAAAACCATCGAGTGCGGACGGCACCGCGGCCGTCGCTGGAAAAGCGGCGGCGAGAGCGATGAGAGACAGAAAAAAGCGGATCATTAGCAGTAGGGACGATGCGCGACGCGGCGCGGAATTAGGCGGTCGTTTGCGGCAGCCGCCGATAGTGTCGCACCTCGAAATCGTCGGACTTCAGTTCCACGGAGTAGTCAGGCTCGAACAATTCCTCGAACATCGGGAAGAAAGCGTCGCCTTCGACTTCGCGATTCACGACGGAAAGATAAAGGTCCGAGCATTCCGGCAGGAACTGCGTGTAGAGCGTCGCGCCGCCAGCGAGCCAGGCGGCATCAAGGAGTGAAGCGCGCCTCAGCGAATCAAGTCCGCGGGCCAGATACAACTCCGTGCCGGGCGGGCCGGGCAGGACGAATTGCACCGGCTGCTTCCGCGGATGGGCGGCGGAACCGACTTTAGCCCCGATGAGAAACGGTGCAAAATCCGGGTCTTCCAGCAGCTTTTGCGGGTGGTGTGTCAGCACATAGTTCTTCCTTCCCGGCAGAGGCTTGCCGAGGCTCATGAATGTCTTGCGCCCCATAATGACAATCTGCCCCATCGTGGCGCGTTTGAACCATCGGAAGTCCTCCGGCAGGTGCCAGGGAATCGCGTTTCCGCGCCCGATGACGCGGTTCAGGGACATCGCGGCGATCGCCTTCATTCCGCGCTCTGCTCCTGTCGGCGCTCGCGGAAAAACGCACGCAACATTTCCGCGCTCTCGGTTTCCATGACGCCGGAAGTGACCACGCACTGATGGTTGAGCTTCGGGTGCTGGAGTAAATCGATCACACCGCCGGCGGCGCCGTCCTTCGGCGAAGGACACCCAAAAATCACGCGCCGCAGCCGCACATGGACGATTGCGCCCGCGCACATCGGACACGGTTCCTTGGTCACGTAGAGGTCGCACTCGGTGAGCCGCCAGTCGTCGAGTACACTCTCGGCCTGCGTGATAGCGAGCATCTCGGCGTGCGCCGTGGCATCCTTCAGTGTCTCCACCTGATTGTGCGCACGGGCGATGATGCGACCTCGATGGACAATCACCGCGCCGACAGGCACCTCCTCGCGCGCCCATGCCTTGTGAGCCTGGCGCAGGGCTTCGCTCATGTAATACTGGTCGCTTTGCAGGTCGATGATCGGATCTTCGGGCACACGGAAGGGAAACGGGAAAATGCAGCGCGCCGGAAGCAGAAAATGCGGACTGTGACGTCGCGACAATCATCCAGTGTTTTTTTTCATCCCGGAAAAGATGCAACCGGGAGGATTGCCAAATCGTATGCACACGTAATACTTTCGTAAATGCCTGCGAACACAAAATACGACGTCATCATCATAGGCGCTGGTCCCGCCGGAGCCACGGCCGCCGCGATTCTTGCGGAGAAAGGGCGCAGGGTGCTCGTTCTGGAAAAAGAGAAGTTTCCGCGGTATCACATCGGCGAGTCGCTCATGCCTTATTGCTGGTTTTCGCTGAACAGGCTCGGCTTGGTGGAGGAGATGCACAGGCGGGCGTTCACGAAAAAATACAGCGTCCAGTTTGTCACTCCCGATGGGCGTCAGTCGCAGCCGTTCTATTTTTTCCAGCACTATGATCACCCCAGCGCGGTAACCTGGCAGATCGAGCGCTCGGAGTTTGACCAGATGATGGTGGATAACGCCCGTTCGAAGGGCGCGGAAATCTGCGAGCAGACTCCTGTGCAGCGCATCTTGAAAGACGACACCGGTCGCGTCATCGGGGTGGAGGCTAAAGGGCCGGATGGTGTGACTTTCCATACTCATGCGCCTGTCACGATTGATTGTTCGGGCCGCGAGCGCATCGCGAAGGGCCGCGAGGGATGGTTCAACCGCGATCCGATGCTCAATAAAATGGCGGTCTGGAGCTACTGGCGCGGGGCGAAGCGCGACCCGGGCATCGATGCAGGAAATACGACGGTGGCCTATGTCGAGGGCCGGGGCTGGTTTTGGTATATCCCACTGAAGGACGACATCATCAGCGTCGGAGTCGTGGCCGAGAAGGACTACCTGTTCAGCGACAGCAAGGAGCCTGCGGAGATTATGTCGCGCGAGATCGAGCGCAACGTGTGGATTAAAGAGCACCTCGCGGGCGGCGAACAGTTCGGCGAGTATTGGGTGACCGCGGAATTCAGCTACCGTTCAAAGCATCCAGCCGCAGACGGTCTGGTTCTCGCGGGAGATGCGTTTGCCTTTCTCGATCCTGTATTTTCCAGCGGCGTTTTCCTGGCGCTGAAAAGCGGCGAATTGGCGGCTGACGCCGTCGACGCGGCCCTCATTGCGGGCGACACGAGCGCGGCGCAGTTTGCGAATTACGGTGCTACGCTTTGCCGTGGCCTGGAGAACATGCGCAAACTTGTTTACGCGTTCTACGACGAAGATTTCTCCTTTGGGCAAATGATCAAGGCCCGCCCCGAGCAGCGCGGGCGCCTCACCGATTGCCTGATCGGCGACGTGTTTGAACTCGATTTCACCGAACTCCACGGCGCGATGCGGGAGTTCGCGGAACTGCCGGCCGAGCTGGCTTACGGTTCGACGGTATAGCGCTCCAGTGGCGGGGCCGGAGGCATCCGGCGTCGTTTCACGCCCGTGACTCCGGATTCGACACATGAAGGACAAGCGTGCACATCTTCTCTGCATGTCCGCAATTGAGGCCAAAGGCCTGACGAAAATCTATCGCACCTACAAGAAGAAGCCCGGGCTGTGGGGCGCGGTCCGCGGGCTGTTTCGCAGGGAATATGAGGAACTCCGGGCAGCGGATGATGTATCTTTTTCCATCGAGGAAGGGGAGTGTGTGGGCTTCCTCGGCCCGAACGGGGCGGGGAAGACGACTGTCCTCAAGATGCTCAGCGGACTTCTCAATCCCACCAGCGGTGAAGCCCGCGTGCTCGGGCATGTCCCATGGAAGCGCGAGGACGCGTTGAAGCGGCAGTTCGCGCTGCTCATGGGGCAGAAAAATGCGCTATGGTGGGACCTTCCGGCGAGGGAATCCCTTGAACTCAATCGCACGATTTACGGCATCGCCGAGAAGGAATACCGCGAGGTCGTCGATGGACTGACAGGCATCCTCGATGTGCGCGACAAACTCGATGTGATGGTGAGGGAATTGAGCCTCGGCGAGCGGATGAAATTCGAGTTGATCGCAGCGCTGCTCCACGCGCCGAAGGTGCTTTTTTTAGACGAGCCGACCATCGGGCTCGACGTCACGTCGCAGCAAAAAGTCCGCGAGTTTCTCCTGTATTACAACCGTGAGCGGAAGATCGTCACGATGCTGACCAGCCACTACATGGACGACATTGAGGCGCTCTGTCAGCGGGTGATCATCATCGACCACGGGCGGATCTTTTTTGATGGCGCGTTGAGCGGAATCATTGAGCGTTTCGCCTCGCACAAGGTTCTCGGTTTCACATTTGCGGAGCGAGTGGAGCACGACCTTTCGGCGTTTGGCGAAGTGCTGGAGAAAACGCAGAACCAGGTTCGCATCAGGGTTGCACGGCCAAAAGTGATGGAAATCTGCCGGGAGGTGATGGGGCGATTTACCGTGACGGATATGAGCGTGCAGGAGCCGCCAATCGAAGACGTCATACGGCAATTCTTCGGCACGGCGGTAAAGCCCGAAGCGAAATAGTTTTCGAGGAATAGCCGCGATCGTGCGTCATGCATCCCAGGCGGCGACAACAGTAATGCGGTTGGTCAAAATCCGGCGACTCATACGATGAAAGCCGCCAAGTTGATGCGACGAACACCGTCAGCATCGTGCTCCTTCGAAGCCTTGGCTTTTGCGCTGCGCTTCCACCAGGCAAGCGGGTTTCGAGTTTTGGCGCTGGCTCGACCTTGAGTGCTATCGACGACTCCTGCCGACCCGGGCTTAACCCGAATACGGTTGATTTCAACACTGACTCAAGTTTCTTTCCGAATCCTCAACGCTGCGCGGTATCCGAGGAGAAGCGCGATCGCGATTCCGAATAGCAGGGGAAAGGTGATATCGGATTTCACAATCATGTAGTAATGCACCGCGCCGCCGACGGCGACGACGTATGTGAGCCGGTGAAGTTGGGTCCAGCGTTTGCCGCCGAGCTTTTTGATCATGGCGTTTGTGGAGGTCACGGCGAGCGGGACCATGATGAGAAAGCTGGCCATGCCAACGGCGATGAACGGACGTTTGTAAACATCGCCAAAGACGGTCAGTAGCTGCCAGCCGCGGTCTCCTGCGATGTAGATGATCAAATGCACAAACCCGTAGAAAAAGGCATACAAACCGAGCAGTCGCCTCTGTTTGGCAAGCCAGCTCCAGCCGCAAAGGTTTCGCAGCGGAGTGACGAGCAAAGTAATCACAAGAAACACGAGCGAGAGCACGCCCGTAGCCCGCGTCGCGAACTCGACCGGGTTCGCGCCCAGCGAGCCGTTCCATGCGTCGAGAAGCAGCAGCAATGCGGGGAGCAGACCGTTAAAAGCGAAGAGCTGTCGGTGAAATCGGGAGTCGGTGCTGAGTGTCATGATGAATCAAAAATACTTCTTTAGATCCATGCCGGCATACAGTCCGGCGACCTGTTCGGCGTAGCCGTTGAACATGAGCGTCGGGCGGGAACCACTCTGTCCGATGCGTCGCTCCGAAGCCTGCGACCACCGCGGATGCCGCACGGTCGGATTCACGTTTGAGTAGAAGCCGTATTCCCCCGGATTCGCGAGGTTCCACGTCGTGGGTGGCTCTTTTTCCGTGAGTGTGATTTTCACCACGGACTTGATGCTCTTGAACCCGTACTTCCACGGGACCACGAGTCTAATGGGCGCGCCATTCTGATTGGGCATCGTTTTCCCGTACAAGCCTGTGGCGAGCAAGGTGAGCGGGTGCATGGCTTCGTCGAGTCGCAAGCCCTCGACGTATGGCAGGTCGATGCCCGCGCGGTCGGAGTCGGGCATTTGTTTGATGTCGTAATAAGTCTCAAATGCCACGTGCGTGGCTTTGCTCGTCGGCTCCGCCATCGCGAGGAGCTTCGCCAGCGGAAAGCCCACCCACGGGATGACCATCGACCATCCTTCGACGCAACGGAACCGATAGACGCGCTCGACGGATTCGAACTTCAGCAAATCCTCCAAACCAAACGTCAGCGGCTTGTTCACCAATTCGCCGACGGTCAGCGTCCACGGATTGGTGATGAAGTTTTTCGCTTTCGCCGCGACGGACGATTTGTCCGTGGAGAACTCGTAATAATTGTTGTAGCCCGCAATCTCGGTGAAAGAGTTTGGCGCGTCCTCGGGTCCGAGTTGCGGGACCGCTGAGGACTCCGTGACCGTCGCGATGGCCGTGCCGGAATTGGCCACTTCAGGCCGGGGACTAAAGGCGCGATAGAGTCCCGCCGTGGCGAGCGACGAGCCAGCGAAAATGATCGACTTCATGAAAAAGCGGCGATTGAGGAAAGTCTCCTCGGGCGTGATCTCACTGGACGGAATTTGCGGGTCGTCGTTCATAGCTGTTGTTGCTGACGGTGTGGGATGTAGAATTCAAAGGTTTATTCCCGCAAAGTTTCCCGATGCACGGAACCTCGGAACGATTCCACGCTGGGCGGTCCACTATTTTGCGGCTGGCTTGTTCATCGCTGCATCAAGCTTCGTTCGCATTTCCTGCGGGATAGCGGCGACGTATCGATCCATCAACGTCTTCTTCTCGTGATCCGGGATCGAACGCAGCCATGCGGCGGCTTGCTCCGGCCTCTGATAGATGAGTTGCGAGGTGACGGCGTTTACTGCGTTGTCGCGCTCCTGCCCGGGCGGGAGGTTGCGGGCGTAGTTCATCGCACCGTCCGGGCGGATTTGCAGCCAGCCCTGCAAGACGGCTGCGCGGGCATCGGCGACTCGTTCGGGTGCGAGTTTACCAGCCCATTCCATCGCGACTTCGGGGTTTTTGGATGCCTGAGTCTCGGCGACTCTGCGGATGATTTCGTTTGTCGCGAGATGTCCGTGGGGGCCGGTGATGAAATCGCGGACGCCTTGCGGGTCTTCCCACATCCAGTTCCACTGGATGCGCTCTATGGCAGTGGCGCGGCTTTCTCCGTCCGGGAGCGACGCGAGCCCCTCAAATGCTGCCGCGTGCTGGTCTTTTCCTTTTTTAAACCATGTCTCAAAAAGTGATGCGACGGCTCGATTCTGGGCGGCGCCGGCATCCATTCCGGCGACGATTTCACTGGCGATGGTAAGGTCTTTTTCCGCGGCCGATTTCACAATGTCGCCGATGGCTTCGTTGCGTGCACTTCCGCTGAGGTTTTCATCGCTCCATGCAAGCGCTGCCGCAGGATCTTTCTTCGCCCAGGAGCGAACGAGGTTTTTGCTGAGCGAATTACGATATGCGACGTCGGTTTGAGCGGCGGTAAAACGGGCGGCTGCTTCGCTGTCCTTCCCGGCCCAGCCGTCGAGGATCTCCCCGCCCAATGCCTCGCGCGATTCTTCGGGGAGCGTCGCGGCGAAACGCATTCCGGCCTCCGGGGCGGACGTCGCCCACGTTTTGCCGATGTTTTTCAGCACTTCTCTGCCGGAGTATCCGCGACTGTACTTCGCGGCGACGGTAGCGGCATGAAGCGGGTCTTTCGCAGCCCATGCGGCGACGCCTTTCATATCGGGCAGATAGTTGTCGATTTTCCACTCGCTCATCGCGGCGAAGGCCCTGCTCGACATCGCTCTTCATGAGCTGACTGGCTACGCTGTACCGCATATTGCTGAGGCCCGAGAAATCGGGAACATCGTTGAGGGCTTTGATCGCTGCGCCCGGGTCTGCTTTTGCCCATTCGGTGAAGAGCGTATCGGTCAGCGTGTACCGGTTTTGCAGCGCGACAGGGGAGTCGTCGGGCAGCAGAAACTCCGCGTAAAGCGTCGCAAACATGTGCTTCGGATCGAGCTCCGCCCATCGTGCTGCAAGCATTCTCGTGGCAGCATCGTCTCCGCCGGCGGCGCGGATGATGCCGGGCATTTCTTTGGCCGTCGCTTTCTCGGCAGCGGCGACCACGAGCAGCCATCGTTTCGCGCCCATCTCTGTTTTCACAGCGGCGGCGAGAGGCTCGTTGATATCCGGTTGCTCGGCACAGGTTCCGTCGTACTTCGAGGAAACTGGTGTCGTCTTGCCTCCAGTTGGTGGCATGCGGATGTTGCCTGCTGCGAAGCCTGCGATGAGTGCGGCCGCAGCTGCGATGACGGTTGTGAGTGTGTTGCGGTTCATCGAGGGGAAATTCGGTTTTCCGTGCCGGGTCGATAGGATTCGCGGAGGGACTTCACGAGGCCCGGAGGAAGACTGGATGTAATGAGCATTTGCTCCGCGGTCGCGGCGTCTTTTTTCATCAATCCGAGGTACGCCATTTGAAGCGAGCCGAATCGCAGTTGCTCCGACTTGATGCTCACTGCCCAATCCCACGCTGCCTGCGGCTCGGATCTGGCCAGCGCCATGACGATGCTCTGCGAAGCGTTGTCACGGCCAGGGCCTTGCGGAAGTGAATCCACCCAGTGCGCTGCATCAAGAGGGTCGGTCAAGGCCCACGAGTTGGCGATGCTTCGGAGGGCCGTGTCCCGGCCGCTTTCTTCCGGGAGCACCGGTGCCCGTTTTATCGCAGCTGCGGGGTCGGTCGTGGCCCACGCGCCCGCGAGCCCGGAGGCAGCAGTCGCGCGGCGCTCGGAAGGGATCTCGTTTAGCCTTGCGACCCAGCGCGCAGGGTCGCCATTGGTGTGCCGGGGCGCTGCCACGACGGACGATGAGTTGAACGCACTGGCGGCAAAAAAAACCGGCAGCGCCGCAAACCGCTATCGCTGGGACGCGGGTGAGCATAGGCGCAGTGGGCGGATGTTTCTCCTGTCATCCGATGGAGGCAATGTTATTATCCGACCGACTTGCGCGCTGCGGGGGCATTGAAATTGGGACGTGGATGAAGGGCGTTGGCGTGGCGTGGCACGAGCGCTCAAGAGACCGCATGGTCGTTTATTCACGTACGGCCCCTACTCGGACGACGGTGTGTTCACTGGTGGCAACAAAGCGTTCGATGAAGATCTCAAGACCCGC
>JANMGP010000090.1:0-18002 GCA_031374705.1 Verrucomicrobiaceae bacterium
CTTTGGAGGGCGTTTCGCAACGGGGTCTTCTTCACTACAACGCTAAAAACCGCACGCCGCCAGAGAAGCCGCCACCGCGCGGACGGACGCCGTCAGAGAAAAGTTTTTTCGCGCAGGGTGCGAAGTGCGGAACTCGGGCTACGGCGGTGGTGGCGGGATCGGCGGCAGCAGTGGAATCAGCGGCGGGCACTCCATCGCCATCCGCATCCTCCACAGCACCAATCAGGTCGATCCGCTCTATGGTTACGTTCCTCCGATTCTCACGGGTAACATCCTGCGTCCGCGCAACGGCGGCAATGCGGGCACTGGCGGCGACGGCGGCCTCGGCGGTGCTGGCGGTGACGGTGGAGCCGGTGTGGTGCGTCCGGTCTCCGGCGGATTCAATCCCGGCGATGGCGGCGATGGCGGCGACGGTGGAAATGGCGGCCCCGGCGGCGGCGGCGGCGGTGGTCACGGCGGGAACAGCTACGGCATTTATGCAATCGCTACGAGCAACTCGGGCAATGTGGTCGCAGCGCCGGTCACGCAAAGCGGCCACACCTTCGAGCTGGGCAGTGGCGGCGCAGGCGCAATCGGCGGGCGTCTCGGCGGCTCCACGCTCCGAGCCGCGAGCGGCAACGCTGGCATTTCGCAAAATATCAATACCGCGCCATGAGGGCTATCCGTCTGATCAGTCTGATCGGTCTGCTCCCGCTAATGCACGCCGCGGCGCAGGAGCAGACGCACGCCACGCTCGCTCCCGCCGCCGGACGCAGCAGCGGCGGCAACATCACCAACGACGCCACCCTCGGCGGCATCGGCGGGGAAATGTTCGCCGACACGCAGGTCATCTCGCGCCCAGGTTTCGCCGGGCAGCTCTACGACGCTGTGTACATTGACGTGGAGCCCGGACCGCCGGTCGTCGCGGAACTCGGCACCTTACTCTTGAATGCGTTCGTCATGTGCGACGACGACACCACGCTCGACGCCAGCGGTGTGACATGGAGCAATCTCGGCAGCCCGTTTTTCACGGTGGACGCCAGCGGCCTCATCACCGCCGCCGCCGTACCCGGGAACATCACGCTGCCGCTGCAAGTCGCCGCGGCCGGCCTCGCGGGAGATGTGTCGCTCACCATCTACGACACCATCCCCGACAACTACGGCCCCTTCGCCGGCGATGGCCTCGACGATGCGTGGCAGCAATTTTGGTTCGGCGACAACCCCGCGCTCGCAGCGCCCGGCCTCGACCCCGACGGCGACGGGCAGAGCAACCTCACCGAATTCCTAGCCATCACCAGCCCGCTCGACCCTGCGAGCCGGATCACCACGCGCATCGAGCCGGTGCCGGGACGCCCCACGCATCGTCTGCTCATCCTGTACCCGTGGCGCGCAGAGCGCACTTACACATGGGAATGGACGCCCGACTTCGCGACACCGTGGCAGCCGCTCCCCGGCGCAGTCATCACGCCGCAAGCGGACGAAGAAGCCCACACAACCGACACAAACGCCGTGGACGCCCGGCGGCTATACCGGGTGAAAATCGAGTAATGCGCCACGCTTCGGAGTGAGACCACTTCTCTCCTTCGACACACGCGCGCATTTACCCTACGGTGTCCACCGTACCATGACAATCTGCCGAAAATGCAGCGCCCGACTCCCTGCGGGTACGCCCGACGAGCTCTGCCCGTTTTGCGTGCCGGACGAGCCTGCTTCAGAAGGCGGGCGCGTGCTCGGGGATTGCGAGCTGTTCGAGGAAATCGGGCGCGGCGGGATGGGCGTCGTCTGGCGTGCGCGGCAGCGCGGGCTTAATCGCGAAGTCGCCGTGAAAACGCTTCCCGGCGGAGACCTCGCCGGAGCGGATGCACGCACACGATTTCGCATCGAGGCGCAGGCGGCGGCGCGGCTGCGGCATCCCGGTATTGTGGCGATTCACGATGTGGGCGAAGCGGAGGGGATGCCTTATTTCGTGATGGAGCTGGTGCGCGGTCGCACGCTCAGCGAGACGCTCGCCGGGAGGCCCGCAAACGCACGCCTCGCCGCGCGCTGGCTGCGCGACGCAGCGCTCGCCGTGCAGCACGCACACGAGCACGGAGTGCTGCATCGCGACATCAAACCCTCAAACATCATCATCGAGGGCGGCGACGACGGCGGGCGTCCGCGCGTGACGGATTTCGGCCTCGCGAAAATGACGGATACGGACAGCGGCCTCACGCTCACCGGCTCGGCGGCAGGGTCGCCCGCGTTCATGTCGCCCGAGCAGGCGCGGCGCGGCGAGAGCACAGCGCTCAGCGATGTTTACAGCCTTGGCGCGGTGCTCTACTCCGCGCTTACGGGCCGTGCTCCGTTTCAGGGAGACAGCGTCGCCGCCGTGCTTGCACAGGTCGAGCGCGACGAGCCCCTCCAGCCGCGCAGGCTGAATCCCGGCATCCCGCGCGACCTCGAAACCGTCTGCCTGCGCTGCCTCGAAAAAAATCCCGCCCGCCGCTATGCGAGCGCGTTCGCCCTCGCAGAGGATCTCGGCCGCTTCCTCGCGAACGAACCCGTCCTGGCCCGCCCCGCCGGCCCGCTCGCGAAGACATTGCGCTGGGCCGCCCGCCGCCCTGCGCTCGCCGGCGCGCTCACGCTTGCGGTGCTCGCCCTCATCGCGACGGCGGCGGTTTCGACAATCTCCGCACAGCGCATCGGCGACGCGCGCAACCGCGCGCTTGCGTCGGCGGAATCCGAGAAACTCCAGGCCGCCGAAGCGCGGCGGCGAACCGTCGATTTGCACGTCGCGGAAGCAAACCGCCGGCAGGCCGATGGCGATTTCATCGGCTCGCTTCCGTCGCTCGTTGCCGCGCTGCGCGGCGATTCCGGAAGGCGCGATGCGCACATGACACGCCTCGCGGCCGCCCTGCGCGAATGCCCGCGCGTCGTGCATCACTGGTCGCTCGCACAATGGCGCGACCGTCGCGACCCGGCGCTCACGTATCCGGGTCGCGTGTATTCCGCGGATTTCAGCCCGGACGGGAAATGGCTCGCATGCGCGACGATGGAAAAGGCGATTCATTTTTGGAATGTGGAGACGGGCGAAGACCACGGCGCGGAGTTCGCCGGAGATTCCGTGGTGTACGTGAAGTTCTCCGCCGATGGGAGCCGGCTGCTGACAGGCACAAGCCGCGACACGATTTCGCTGTGGGACGTGGAGAAGCGCGCCGCGATCTTCCGCGACTTGAAGCATAAGCTCAACGGCACCCATCCGTCGTCACTCAGCCCGCCGCTGATGGACCGCGAGGCAAAGCGCATCGTGCGCATCGAGCCCGGCGATTCGCTCACCTCCGGTGCCTACGTGATCGCCGCCGCTGGAAGCACGCCGGTTTCCATCCCGCTGCGACTGCACTGCAATGTGCGGTCGCTCGCGCTATCGCCCGATGAATCCCTCCTCGCACTCGGCCTCACGGGAGGAAAAGTCGTGCTGCACGAATCCGCCACGTGGGCCCCGGTCGGGCGCAATTTTGCCGTGGGGAAGGATGTTCGCGCGATGAGCTTCAGCCCGGATAATACGCGCATCGCGATCCATGCCGGGGGAAATGACACGCAGCTCTGGCGGCTCGACACCGCAGCACCGGAGCAGATTGGCCGCACCTTCACGCACACCGGCGCGACTTACACACTCGCGTGGAATCCCGCGGGCACGCATGTCGCGACATCCGCCTACGGCGAGCAATCGTCCTTTGTCCTTCGTGCCGACACGGGGATGGCGGAATCCGTCATCCGCCAGCCGCCTGGGATATTCACCGCATCATGGAGCGGTGACGGTGCGACGCTGCTCACCGCAGGGTTTGACAACACGGCGCGGTTCTTCAATCCGCTCACCGGCGCTGCAAAGGAGACGCCGCTGCACCACGGCGGCTACGTGGGCGTCGCGCGCTACAGTCCGGATGGGCGCTTCATCTTCACCGGCGGCTACGACGGCACCGCGCGCTTGTGGCAGATGCGGCTGCCGCCCGCCGCGCCGCCGGGGATTGCGAATTCGAAACCCAGCGGCAGCGGTCGCTTTCTCGCGAGGCGCGATTGGAAGGAGGGCTCGCTCGGAATGATCGCGGTTTACTCGATGGGTGACGGAAGGGAGATCGGCCGCACCGGGCCCGGCCGCTGCGGCGGACTGGCCGACGACGGACGCACCCTCGTCTGGTTGGGAGGCTCGCGATTCGAGCTTCACGAATTCCAGCCCGATGGGAAACCGCGGACGCTCTCCGCATTCTCCTTTCCATACCAAGAGGCACCCGCGGCCACCCGGGAAGTCGAACTATCGCCCGACGCCCGGCTCGCAGTCATCAGCGCCGACCGTTTGAGCCTGCAAATCTTCGACGTGTCGCAGCGCGAGGCACGTGCCGTGGGTGCGCTCGCACACGAGTCACGCGCGACACGGTGGACGTTCAGCCCCGACGGCATGCTGATGGCGACCGTCAGCGCGCGGCCGCAGCGGGAAGCAGGCTCCATCGTAATCGTGTGGCGGCTCGATGCTGCGCGTGAGTTGTCGCGTTTCACTACGCCGCAACCGGTGTCGCACATCGAGTTCAGCCCGGACAGCAAGCTCCTCGCCTGGGGCGGGAGCATGACCGGCCTGATGGGTGCTTCCGTTCGGGTGCATCGGTGCAGCGACGGGCAGCCCGCCACGCCGTTCCTCGCACATCGCGGCGACATCAAGGACATCGAGTTTTCCCCGGACAGCCGATTGATCGCGACCGGCAGCAGCGACGGCAACGCTCGCCTGTGGGACGTGGCTCAGGCCCGCCTCGCGAGCCCGGAGATCCCGCATCCGCACCACGTCGAATTCATCGGATTTAGTCGCGACGGCCTCCGATTCGTCACACTCATCGGCGGCGCATCACCCGCGATGCGCGTGTGGGAGACTGCGAGCGCGGTCGCACTCACGCCCCCGATGCGCCTGACCAAAGGCTCATGGTTTTGCCATTTTACAGACGACGGCTCCGCGCTCATCAGCGCGGGCGACACCTTTGTACGCTGGCCGCTCACGGATGAAAATCGCACAGCAGAAGACCTCATCGCCGAGGCCGAATTGCTCAGCGGCTTGCGCCAGGACGATGTGACCGGCCCGCAGCCAATCCCGTCCGCCGAGTTGCGCACGCTGCACGACCAGCGCAGGAAGGCCGCTCCCCGATCCGGGCAGTGAACCGCGTCGTGCATTCCTCCCGCAGGATGCAAGGCAGGGCGTCTTCGCCATTGAATCGCCGCCGCGCAATTCGGAGCGCAGCAGGGAATCCCGCAGAGTGTCCCGAAGCGTCGTGCTCATCCGGGGACGATGCTTCTGAATGCGGCACATGCGCTTTGTGACCTGGGCGAGTAGGAACTTGAGATTGCAGACGGCAAACTTGTCATGCGCACCGAGCAAAGGATTCACGGCGAATCGCTCGCAAAGTCTGCGCTGCGCTATTGATCGGCTCGGCAGCGTGTCGCTGAAGCAGAAGGCTCGGGATAATTTCGCGGCGATTGAGCGGGTCCGTCGGCTTGAGGCGGAGTGGCGAAGGGCATCGGATGGAGAGAAGCGCGTGCTGGTTCGGTATGTGGGATGGGGCGGGATTCCGCAGGTTTTCGGGGATGCAGGTCCGGCGGAATGGGCGGTGGTGCGCGAGGAGTTGAAGTATGCGCCACATCGAAGCAGGCGAACTACGAACGCTCCGGGATCTCCGGGTGGCGGCGGTGGGGTGATTCTGCGGGTAAGTGGCCAGGAAATGGGCAGATGATCGGGCATCCGATGGTCACGGTAGATTCATGTTGGTCCCGCGTGACGACTCGGGGGAAAGCAGATAAGCCTCGCGTCCATTTGATGCGCATCCGATCCAAAAAACTTCGTATTCTGATTTCCGTCCTCGCCGGCGGACTCGTCATGTTGCTCGGGTGGCAGGCGTGGGCACGGTGGATTCGTCCGTGGCTCTTTCCGCCCGATCCACTAGTGGTCACGCCGGCGATCGTTTTGAAGGAACTCGCTGCGAAGACGCTGTTTTTCAGTAATGAAGCACGTCCTTGGTTGCTGAAGCTGCGCCCAGACCTCCTCGCGGATGACGACCGCGACCCGGAAAGCCCGCGCACGAGAGCCATCCGGCAGGCGAACATTAATCCGAAGCTTTTCCGCCAGATGGACCGCCAGTTGCGGTTCGACACCGTGCTTTTGCTCGGCGATCCAAGCGGCTTTCAACGATTACTGGATCATCTCATTGAGCCGGAGCCATCGAAGCGGGACTTCCAACTCGTTTACCTCGATCACTGGTCCTACGTCTTTAAGAGGACGACTGCAAAGCCATGGGAAGCGGGCGATGCCGGCGCGCTGCGCGCGAAAGTGGCAGGTGTGAGTTCGGAAGGACGCGCGGCTTTTCTGGCCAAGACGGCTGCGAAAATGCTGGCCATCCGCGAATATGAAACCGCTCATCAATGGCTCGATGAAGCGCTGAAACTGGACGGCGATTCCGTGGATGCGCTGGCGGGAATGGCGAATTTCCAAATCACGCTCGGGAAGTGGAAGGAAGCCGCCGCGTTTGCCGATCGTGCTTTGGAAAAGGATGGTGATTTTGTCCCGGCACTTGCGGCGCGAATGGTCACGCAGCGTGCGACGAAGCATTTTCTGGATGCATTCCGGACGTCGAAGCGGCTGAATTCGTTGATTCCGGAAGACCCTGTCCGGCTGTGGCAACATGCGGAAACGGCGAGAGAAGCCCGGCTTCGCTCCGAGCAAGTGAAGGCGTTGGAACGGCTCATCGAGCTCGCGAAAGCCGAGGACCGCCCCACGGGTTCGTATGAGTTCTATCTGGGCGATGCACACATTTACCTCTCCACGGAAGATGCCACCCACGTGCCCAAGGCCGCCGAGCACCTCCGGCGGGCGCTGGCGGACCCTTCGCTGTCGCCGGAGCATCGAAAGTTCGCGGAAGAGCGGCTCCGAACGATTCAGGAGCGGACAGGGCTGAAGTGATGGTGAGTCAGACTTGAACAGGCGTTCGGGATGCGACTGAATGGTTACGCACCGGTTTTTCCTTTTTCACTCAATCGAAGGCACTCTCTACGCCACGTGTCGCACCTGCGTTTTCTGGCTCTGGCAATTCTATTCCTCGTCCCCGTTTTCGGGGTGAGGGCAGATATTGTCGTGTCCGAAATCATGTATCATCCGAGTTCGGAAAACCCGGCGGAGGAATATGTGGAACTTCTCAATACGGGAGCTCTAGCGGAAGATGTTGGAGGTTGGAGGGTGAGCGGTGGCATCTCCCTCTCGATCCCGGGTGGAACCACGATCGCCGCCAATGGGCGATTGGTGCTCGTGGCGAATGCGGCGGCGTTTTCGGTGAAATATCCCGCCGTTGCGGGAATCGTGGGCAACTGGAACGGACAGCTTTCAAACGCGGCGGACACCATCACGGTGCGGGACGCTTCCGACGCGGTTGTGTGCGAGGTGACTTACGCTGACGACGGGGACTGGGGCGAACGCCGGCGGGAGGCTGTGGCGGATCACGGGCATCGCGGGTGGGAGTGGTTTAGCGAAGCCGATGGTCACGGCAAATCTCTGGAACTGATCAATCCGGGTTTCGTGATCGATGAAGGTCAAAACTGGGCGCCGAGCATCGTCATGCAGGGAACGCCGGGCGCGCCGAACTCGGTCGCTTCGGGAAACGTGGCATGCATCGTCGACAAAGTTGCCCATTTTCCGCTGGTGCCGAAATCAACCGACACCGTGACTGTCTCATGTCGGGTGCGGGACGACCTTGGCAATATTTCGAGTGTGGTGCTGCATCATCGAATCGACGGGGTCGGCTCGTTTTCGACGGCACCGATGTTTGATGACGGTGCCCATGGCGATGGACTTGCGGGCGATGGCATGTTTGGTGCCTTCCTGCCGGCGGTCGCCGATGGGGCTCGCGTGGAGTTTTTCATCGGTGCAAGTGATGGAGCGCATGAGCGATTCTGGCCGGCGCGGGCGCGGAGTCTGGCGGGCGACCTGGAGCAGACTCAGAACTGCATCTATCAAGTCGATAACGCGGCTTACGCAGGCTCCATGCCGCTCTATCGCATCATCATGCGGGCCGCGGACGCGCTGGAACTCGCAGCGATTAATGCAAACACAGGCGTCCCGCCTTTTACCTATAATGCCGGAGAAGAGGCGGACCAGACGCTCAGCCATTCACGATTCAGTGCGACGTTTATCTCGTTTGATGGGACCGGGCAGAAGGTGCGCTACCTGACAGGCGTTCGCAATCGCGGGAACGGTAGTCGCACCGCAAGTCCGCCGAACTACAACGTCCATTTTACCAATGATGCCGATTGGAACGGTCGGACGTCTTTGGTGCTAAACTCGCAGAACACGCCGTACCAGTTGCTTGCCAGCACGCTCTTCCGAAAAGCCGGGCTTGCAGGGGCGGAATCGCGGGCTGTCCGGCTGAGGGTCAATTCTGCGGACCCGACGGGTGGGTCCACCGTTGCGCCGACGTACGGATTCTATGCATGCAACGAATTTCCGGACGGCGATTTTACGTCACGGCATTTTCCTCAAAACTCAGGCGGAAACATATACCGGGGTCAACGGTATGTGACCGGCCTGACGGCTGGCGGCACCGAACTTGATGGCGCGAGCTTGCGGCAGATCGTTCCCGGTCCGCAGGAGACTCTCATGCTTCCGGAGCTTTATGCACTGAATTTCCGGAAGGAGACGAACAAGACCGAAAACAACTGGAGCGACCTCATCGCGCTGGCCGCGGCGCTCGCGAAAGGCACCAGCGGAGCGACGGTGACGCAGCCCACCGGTTACACCACTGACTATGAGACAGCCGTGGAAGAGACGGTGGATCTCCGGCAGTGGATGCGATGGCTCGCGGTAAACACGATGGCGGACAATGAGGAAACGAACATCAGCAACGGTGATGGGGACGATTACTACCTCTATTTCGGAAAGACGGATCCTCGGGCCGTTCTGCTGCATCACGACCTCGATACCGTGCTCGGCAGAAGCCCCGTTTCCAACAGCGCGACGCACGGCATTTTCCGGATGTGCGACGCGCCGGACGGTTCGCCGACTCCGCTGAATCCGTTCATGAAGTATCCGAAGTTTGCGCCGATGTACTTCGAGGAGCTTCGACGGTTGCTCGACGGCGTGTTTGCTCCGTCCAACTTTGAGGACACATGCGACCAGATGCTCGCGCCCGTCACGGACGTGTCGCTCCGGACCGCGATCAAGAATTTTAATGCGGCCCGCCACGCCTACGTCAGCAGTTTGATCCCGCGCGCGCTTACGATTTCAGCAGTGCAGGCGACGAACGGCACGACGCTTTCCCCGGTGAACGGATATCCGCAGACAGTGAATGCAGAGTGTAGATTGTCGGGATTCGCGCCTGCGATCGAGACACGGAGTGTTCAGGTAAACGGGATTGATGCTGAATGGAGCGCGTGGGAGGCCCGATGGACGCTTCCTTCCGTTCCGCTGACGCCGGGCGTGAATCGTGTGTTGATCCAGGCGTTCGATGGAAACGGCGCGGAGATTGCCCGCACGTGGCAGGATGTCTGGCGAATGGATGGTGATGAGGAAATCCGCTCCGGCACATTGTCGGGGAGTGAAACATGGACCGCCGCGAATGGTCCGTATCGACTCGCTTCGAATGTCACGGTGCCGGCTGGAGCAACCTTGACGATCGAACCGGGCGTCACTGTTTTCGCGAGCTCCGGCGCTGCATTGATTGTAGCCGCGGGCGGTGCCATCGTGGCGGAGGGGACTTACACGGAGCCCGTTCGATTCATGCCGGTGCCTGGAGTCGCGTCTTGGGACGGCATCGAGATTAACGGAGGCGCGGCATCACCAGCCACACGGATTTCCCACGCATACATCACCGGAAACGCCGGCGTTGCCGTCGATGTTCATGGTGCCGAAATCCTGCTGAACGACGTGACATTCGGAAACGCCGCAAAGCGGTATCTCGATCTCAATGACGCATCGTTCGTAGTGACAGACTGTGTTTTTCCGCCAGCAACCACGGCTTTTGAGATGGTGGCGATTTCCGGAATCCGGTCCGGAGGAAAAGGTGTCTTCCGCGGCTGTTACTTTGGCAAAACGATCGGTCAAAACGACACTATCGACGCGGAAGGCATCCAGCAGCCAGGTCCGATATTGAGCATAGTGAACAACGTGTTCACGGGCTCCGACGACGATATTCTCGATCTCGATGAAGTGGATGCGTGGATCGAGGGTAATATTTTCATGAACGCGATCCGTAACGGAACATCCGATACTGCAAGCGCGGTCAGTGGTGGAGACGGAGATTCCGAAGTCACCATCATTGGAAATATTTTCTATTGCTGTGACTATGCGGCGACTGCGACGGACGGGAATTTTTTCACAATGCTGAATAACACGGTGCTCGCGCCATCGCCGTTCTCACAGAATGCATCGGTGATTAATTTCCTCGATCCCGGCTCCACGGCGGGCGCGGGGATGTACTTGGAGGGAAACATCATTCAGACGCCTGTCGCCATCGCACGGAACGCCGGGACTTCGACGATCATCACGCTGAATAACAACCTCCTTTCAAGCGCATGGGTTGGCGCAGGAACCGGGAACATTGTGGCGAGTCCGCTGCTCGAAGGTCCACTGGTCCTGTCTCCGCCGGAAGCCTCGAATTATCGAAGTGCCGCCGCAGAAATACGGGCACGACTCTCTCCAGGGCCGCAATCACCGGCGCGGGCTTCAGGGCGGGATGGGATGAATAAAGGTGCCGGCAGCAGGCTCGGTGTAATGCTCAGCGGCGCTCCGTCCGGGCTGACAAACAGCGGCAGCGCGTCGATTCGCGCAGGCCTGCTCATGCAAGGATTCGGGATTTCGACGGACGAAGACGCATTCCCGCAGGGCTCGGGTTGGACGCACTATCGATGGCGTCTGAACGGCGGGCCGTCGAGCGCAGTTACTCCGATTACGCAACCCATCGCGCTGGCATCGTTGCCGGACGGGGAGCAGTTCGTCGAGGTGTCGGGAAAGGCGGACAGCGGATTGTGGCAGGACGGTCCCGAGCTCGACGAACCTTTGTCAACCGTGGGATGGACGGTCGATTCCGGTTATATTGCGCCGCCCGGCGAATTTGTCCGCATCAACGAACTCATGGCCCTGAATACGGAGACTTCGCTCTATGGCGGTGTCGCGCCGGATGAAATCGAGCTCCATAATTCCGGCTCTACATCAGTGAGTCTCGCCGGTTGGGGGCTCACGGATAATCCCGACGAGCCTTTCAAATATACATTCCCGCCCGGAACGATGATCGCTGCGGGCGGCTACCTCGTGGTGCATTCCACCAACGTCGCGACGGTTCCTGCCCCGCGTACTGGATTCGCGCTGAAGCGGGAAGGGGACTCGCTCACGCTGACCCGCAATGATGGCGCGGGTGCCGTGATGGTCGATACCGTCTCGTTCGGTCGGCAGCTCGCCGACTATAGTATCGGGCGCGCAGTCGATGGAAGTTGGGCTTTGTGCAAGCCGACATTCGGGACTGCCAATGTTCTTTCCGAACGCGCTGCGCTTTCGTCGGTGGTCATCAACGAATGGCTGGCCGAGTCCTCCGTGCTTGCTTCGGAAGACTTTGTGGAACTGCATAATCGCTCCACGTATCCCGCCGATATCGGTGGCTGTCACCTCACGGATAATCCGGCGGACTGGCCGGAACGGCATGAGATCCGAGGGCTCACATTCATTGAGCCCGGGGGATATGTGGCATTTCAAGCGGATGGAGAAGCGGATGATGGACCGGAGCATCTGAATTTTAAACTAGACGCGCTACAGGGCGAAATTGGGTTTCTTTCTCCTGACCTCGAGTTCATCGACAATGTTGTCTACGGCTCCCAGTCGGCCGATATCTCCGAAGGCCTCACGCCAAACGGTGCCGGGTCTGTGGCGCGGTTCAATCAACCCACGCCTGGTGGTCCCAATCCCGCGATTGCGGGGACGACCTCGACGACGGTTGCGAATCTGGTTCCCGAGAATCAAGCGTGGCGGTCCTTTGCGAATGGAAGCGGTGCTCCGGCTCCGGATTCGGGGAATCTTTCGTTTACCGCTCAGGGATACGACGACTCCGCCTGGTCGCCTGCGTCGCAGCAACTTTTCTACATAGAGACCGCTGCGCTCACGAATGCCGAAGGTTTTCTGAAGGCGACGCCCGTCGCGGGAATGTCAACGTCGCGTCCTTTCCAGACCTACTATTTCCGTACCCATTTCAATTACAGCGGGCCATTGTCCGGCGTAACGCTGACGGCAAAGGTCATGTGCGATGACGGTGCGAATATTTTCCTGAACGGCGGTGGTCCCACTCCGGTTCGGATGAATGCGGGAGCGACAGGATACTTGGATCGTGCGAATGCCAGCGTGGGCGATGCGACAGTTCAGACGTTTACGATTCCCGCCGCGGACCTTGTCGTGGGTGACAATGTCATCGCGGTTTCCGTGCACCAGTTTAACCTCCAGAGCAGTGCTTCGCCGAGTAGTGATGTCGTATGGGGAATGAAGCTCGATGCCGCGGTGACTACGACATTTCCAGTGGTTCCGGTGGTCTTAAACGAAGTGCTTGCCGTGAATACGACGCTCCAGAATCCAGACGGTTCATACTCGGGCTGGGCGGAAATCGCTAATCCGACGACGCTGCCCATCGACATCAGCGACATGAGTCTGAGTGACGATGTTTCGCAACCGCGGAAGTTTGTTTTTCCCCAGGGAACCATGGTTGCAGCGGGGGGACGGCATGTGGTGCAGTTCAATCCGCTGGCAAATGCCGGCGCTGCGAATACCGGTTGGGCGCTCTCGAGTGACGGCGGGACTCTTGGGCTCTACCACATTCCGGCCAACGCCGGCGCGCTGCACGACAGTATCGCCTTCGGCAGACAGATTCCGAACTACGCCATAGGGCGCGTTCCGGATATCAACGGAGCTTGGACGCTCACTGTTCCAACTCGAGGCGGCATGAACGCGGGCGCAGCGCTCGGGCAGGCGAACAATGTGAAACTGAATGAATGGCGCACCGACAGCGGTGGATTTTTCGAGCTTCGCAATGGTGGCACGATGGCCGTCGATATCGGCGGAAATTTTTTCACGGACAACGTGTCATCCCGGATGAAGTTTCCGGTGCCTCCGCTCACCTTCATCGGTGCGGAGGGAAATTCCCGCTGGCAGGTTTGGCAGGCTGATGGCCTCACGCTGCGCGGGCATGTGAATTTTTCGCTTCAGAGCACGGACTCACTGGCATTTTACACGGCCTCCGGAACGGCCCTCGATCTGGTTCCCGGCATCGGCAGCCAGCCGAACGGGCTCAGCGCAGGACGTTTCCCGGAAGGCAGCAGCATGGTCGCGAATCTTGTTCCGACGCCGGGGACGGCGAATCAAATTCCGGTTTCAGACACTGATGGCGACGGGATGCCGGACGCCTGGGAAAGCGCGCATGGTTTGAATCCGAGTTTTGCGGGCGACGCGGCAATCGATGATGATGGCGATGGACAGAGCAATCTTGCCGAGTATCTGGCTGGAACGAATCCGCATTTCGCAGGCGATGCCTTCCGGGCGACGATGGATTATTCCGGCGGGGGCGGTCCTGTCATTCGATTCGTCGCTGTCGCCGGGAAGACATACACGGTCCAATACAAAACATCACTCGGTTCATCCGAATGGCAGCGACTCGGCGATGTCGGCTCGCAGGCTGCGACCGGAGTGGTGGCCGTCCCGGATCCCGCCGGAGCCGGCGCTGGACAACGGTTCTATCGGATCGTGACTCCGGCGGTTCCGTAAGGAACACAAAAGCCCCCGCATCGCTGCGGAGGCTTTTGTGGTAAAGGATTTGGCGTGTTGGCGTGTGTGCGCGGGCGGCTACTCGGCCTTGCTCAGCCGCGGATCGTCTTTCTCCACTCCATTGTTCCAGTAGGCTTTCATCTCCTCCGCGCTTGGGGTTTTCAGTGTGCGGATGAGGCGCATTCCAAGGAACTGCGCATCGGTGTGGTACCAAATACTTTTCGGGAGTTGCGGGTCCTGGCGCTTCCACTCGGGCTTGCTGGCGCGACGGACTGCGCTCCGGAGCTTCGCGGGCTCTTCGTCATCCCACGAGCCGCCGCGAACCGAGTGCGGATACGGAGCTGTCGATTTTGTCCACGGATTGACCGGAGCTATCTTGGCGTAGGATCCAGCGTCGTACTGGTCGACGGTCCACTCCGCGACGTTGCCGAGCATATCGTGGAGGCCCCACGGATTCGGCTTCTTCTTTCCGACCTTCTGGTACTTGAAGTCGGCGTTTTTTCCGTACCACTCATACTGGCCGATTTGCGCCGCATCATCGCCCCAATAGTAGGCCGTCGTGGTCCCGGCGCGGGCTGCGTATTCCCATTCGGCCTCCGTGGGGAGGCGATAAAAATGGCCCGTCTTCGCGCTCAGCCACTGGCAGTATTTGTTGGCAGCGTGGTGGGTCATTGAGATGGCGGGGAATCCGTCTGTTCCCATTCCGAAGCTCATCTCCACATAAGGCTGCGTCGGGTGCGACACGGAATCCGTGAGCGCATTGAGCTCAGCGGGAAGATTCTTCGATGAACGCGATTTCTTTTCCTCCTCGGGATACATGAAGAGCTGGAATTCATTCCACGTCACTTCATGTTTGCCCATCCAAAATGGTTCCACGCTGATTTCCTTCTGCGGGCCTTCGTCCTTGTTCCGGCCCTTTTCATTCTCGGGCGAACCGATCATGAACTTGCCGCCCTTGATCGGAGTCATCTGAAACGTCACGTCAGTCCCGATAATCGTCGCTGTGTAAGGCAGCATCTCTGCCTCGGTCTTCTCTTTCGTGTTTTCAACGATGCGCTTGTGAATGGCCGCCGCCACCGCGGTGGTGTCTTCTTTTGAAGTGCCGATCTCCTGTTTGCGCGCGATCAGTTTTACTCCATCGGCCCACTTGGCACCTTCATCGATCCACTTTTTTAGCGTCTCGGTCTCATCTTTTGTGAGCCGGCGGCTGGACTTCTTTTTAATTTCGTCGGGCGGCGGCATCAGGTGCTCATCGTCGTCCGGGAGGATCGTGGTCTTATAGACCTTCGACTTTGCCGCATCGCCGGGAATGATATACTTCCCGCGGATGGCAGCGTCCTTGGAGTTGATCAGGTAATCGGTGTCGCCTTTGTCAACGGCGGTCGCTTTTTCGTTGTGGCAACGCACGCAGTTGAGTTCGAGAATCGGCTGAACGTCTTTCACGAAGTCCACCGAATGCCCGCTTTGAGGCGTGGCAGCAACGCTGACACAGATGAAAGTCGCGCCTTTGATGGACGCACTAAGGATGTTTTTATGTTTCATATTTTAAATTGGTGCCGGACTCGTTTGGCCGCCGCGTTATGTCGGGTTCCCGCATCGATTCGTCAAGCGCGGGGTCAATCGTCCCGTATTCATTTTTCTTGGAGACTTTACGACACAAGGGTCGGGACGGCTTCGCACTTTTCCCGCCAGCCGGGGAAGCTCCAATCATTCGGGAATGCGCGGCACTGCCGTGGTTTCACCGGTTGCAGCTTGCAATCACTTCCATCCAGCCACGCGCAGGAATGATCCTCCCTCTCCAAAAGCGATAGGCCCCGTCGGTCTGGTCGGAGGCGTGTATGCGCGTCAATGAAGGCCGGCTCGCTCATCCCGACAAATGATGCGATTGCTGCGATTTCATCGTCTTCGACTTTCACCACGCCAGGCCACTTGCAGCAGTTGGTGCATCGTTGGCAGGCGTAGTGGATTGGCATTCGGAGAGTATGAGAATGATGTCCCGCGCGTGCAAGAGCGCGACACACGGGCAAAGAAAAAGCCCCGCCTTCCGGAGAAGGCGGGGCTTCTTGAGAGCGAAAGTTACTTGAGCTTGGATTTGAGTTCCTTGCCTGCCGCGAACTTCACGGCCTTGGAGGCCTTGATCTTGATCTTTTCGCCAGTCTTCGGATTCACACCCGTGCGGGCCTTGCGTGCGACGACCTTGAAGGTGCCGAAGCCGATGAGTTGGACGCTCTGGCCTTTTTTGAGGGCGCCGGCGATCGATTCAACGGTTGCTGCGACGGCCTTTTCGGCGGATGCCTTTGAGGTGTCTTTTCCGAGTGCTTTCGCGACTGATGCTACGAGTTCTGCTTTATTCATAATGGTGGTTTTCTTGTTCTGTTTTGGGTTGTTTGAGTTTTATTTTCGATGTGCCGTCGAGGACTGCAACGACGCGGTATTTGTCATTCGTTCCGCGGATAGTCAACGGACATTTTAATTTTTTTATGTTCCGAAAACCTTTGCCTGCGCTGGTTCGCGGTTGATGTTCATTGCGGACACGGTATGGATTTTCTTCATGACCTTTAACTCACGGATTGACAAATTTCTCGGAAAAGTGCTGACGCGCGCTCCATCGGCGTTCGTCGCACACAATGCCACCGTGCTCGGTGACGTTACTCTCGGCGACGAGTCGAGCGTGTGGTACCAGTGTGTGCTTCGCGCTGATATCAACAGCATTCGCATTGGTCCGCGTTCAAACATTCAGGACGGTGCGGTGGTGCATCTCGCGGATGATTACGGAGTGGAGATTGGCGAGCTTGTAACGGTGGGGCACAAGGCAATTCTCCATGCATGCAAGGTAGGGAGCGAGGTGCTCGTGGGGATGAACGCCGTGGTTCTCGACGGAGCCGAGATTGGCGACCGATGTATCATCGGTGCCGGGGCGCTTGTCACAGGAAACAAGAAATTCCCGTCGGGCTCGTTGATTCTTGGTTCGCCGGCGAAGGTCGTGCGGCAGCTTTCGCTGGAGGAGCAGGCCGGAATCAAAGTCTGGGCGGAGCGGTACGTGCAGTTGTCGCGCGAGTATTTGCGGCGGGGCGTAAAGTAATACGGGATTTCCGTTGCGGACTTGCGCGGCGTTTGCAGGATGCGCGGCTTCCAATCCGACATGCTCGAACAACACGTCCTCAAAATCGCCAAAGAACTCGCCATTCAACCACGCCAGGTCGCCGCGACCGCGGTGCTGCTGGAGGAAGGCGGGACGGTGCCGTTCATCGCGCGGTATCGCAAGGAGCGCACGGGCGAGCTGGATGAGGTGAAAATCATGAGCATCCGGGACCGGCTGGAGCAGCTCGAAGAACTCGACAAGCGCCGCGACAGCATCGTGAAATCACTCGAAGAGCGGAAGCTTCTCACTGCGGAACTCGTGAAGAAGATCGGTGCGGCGGAGACGATGAATGTGCTCGAGGATTTGTATGCGCCATTCCGGCAAAAGAAGCGCACGCGGGCCACGACTGCGAAGGAGAAGGGGCTGGAGCCGCTCGCGGATCTGCTGTGGGCGCAGGATGTCGCGCTCGACGTGCAGGCCGCGGCGCAGGAGCACGCGGGACGCGAATGGAAGATCGATGAGAAGAAGGGCGCGCTCACGCTGGAGGACGCACTCGCCGGTGCGCGCGACATCATCGCCGAGCGCATCGCAGAAAACGCGAATGCACGGGCGAGAATGCGGACGCTTTACGCGGAGAAGGGCATCGTGCGCTCGAAGGTGATCTCGGGCAAAGAGGAGGAGGGCGCGAAATTTAAGGACTACTTCGACTGGAGCGAGCCTGCGGCGACGGTCCCGTCGCACCGCATCCTCGCGATGCGCCGCGGTGAGGCGGAGGGATTCCTGATGGTGCGCCTCACGCCGGAGGAGACCGAGGCGGTGTCGTTGCTGGAATCAATTTTCGTGAAGAACAAATCTGCCGCGGCGATGCAGGTGCGCGACGCGGTGCATGATTGCCAGAAGCGGCTGCTCGGTTTTGCGATGGAGGGCGTGGCGCGGCTCTCGGTGAAGAAGCGCGCGGACGAGGAGGCGATCCGCGTCTTTGCGCAAAACATCCGCGAGGTGCTGCTTGCCGCGCCGCTCGGGCAGAAGGCGGTGCTCGGGATCGATCCCGGTTTCCGCACGGGCTGCAAAAAGCCGCACCGCTGGCGAGCACGGAACCTTGGCGACGGCAAGACTGGCTATTTTTTCTTCTGCGCGAGGGTGAACCAG
>JANMGP010000092.1:0-32152 GCA_031374705.1 Verrucomicrobiaceae bacterium
GCTTCTGAAGTGAAAATTGTTTTCATAGTTCCGTGATGATATGTGAGAGCGCAGCGTGATAGCGATGGGGTGAAACCCTGCCGCGACCAACTTCAACACGCCCGGTGCCTGATACCAATGGACCGGCGTCAAAGCAGATCCGTCCTGTCGTCCAGTCTCACGTTGACGACTGAATTGAGCCCGCCGAAAGGATTGGCCACACGCTGCGCGGCCTGCGGGTCGTCGGCCCACACGCCGTCCGCGACGAATCGGTACTCATACTGGCCCGATCTGAGCATCAGCCGGATCGACCATTCGCCGTCCGCCGTGTGTTCAAGCGGATTGGCCAGCGGATTCCACTCATTGAACGAGCCAGCCACCCCGACCATATGGGCATCGGGTGCGTAAAACGTGAGCACGACTTCCTGTTCTTCTAACGCGGGGAATCGCTCCGAAATCGGCTCGGTGGGCTCGGGCGAGTTCGGTTTCATGCCTTTCCTTTCTTTCGGCCAGAGCCGCTTTTCTTGCCGCCTCCAGAGAGCTTGTTGACTGTGGCCCAAGCACGCGCCTCCGCCGCTTTTTTGCCGACGCCCTTTTTCTCGTAGCTCTTCTCGATGTGGTCCGCCTGCCGTATTTGCTTGGCGGTGTAACTGGATTTATCTCCTGAAGGCATATTGGTTCTCCTTTTTATTGGGCCGTGGCGTTCACCATCCGGCCGATTGCGGTCATGTTCACCCCTTGGTGAGTGGGCACTTTATTGGCTGGTGGACGGATCGCCGTGATCATTTCGCCAGTTCCAGATCGGCGTTCGCATCGACACGGGCCACATCCATGGGCCGGGCGTGGCAGCCAGAGGGGCCACCCTTCGTAATGAGCACCACAGCGCTGAAGCCTTTCAACAGCCCGTGGAGTTTTTCAATCTGATTCTCGATCATAGGTTCTCCCTTATTGAGCTGGGTGAATAAGCAGCGAATACGTCTTCATGCGAAGCGGGAAAAGGATGTTCCGGAGCGAGCCGATAATTCGTCGAGACCACGACCGCGTTGCACGCATTCGCGAAGGCTCGCGGCGAGGAATCATACGTATCCAGATCGGTGATGACCCATCCACCGACAAGGATGTAAATGATCACCGAAAATGGTCCCTTACCCACCGGCGCGATGCTCGCCCCGCGCTTTTTCAGCAGCGACTTCACAGCATCCGCTAGCGAGGGTTGCTTCCGCGCTTCCTCCGGGCTGAGTGTTGCGATGGGTTTGCCGCCGAGCGTGCCGAGCTCATCGAGCACAGCCGGCATCTCTCTGTTTGCTTCGGGTGCAGCAATCGCGAGCGCCGTGGATGCGGCGGCTGCGACGAGAACGAGTTTCGTTTTCATAAGCGGCGACTAAAGCGAGCGCCGTGGGTTCGAGGTATGGGGTGTTCACACCAACGCAATCACTACGCGCTGGAAGTGGGGACATTTTTTTCTCTAGAGCCTGTCATGGACTTTTTGAGAGGAGGGAATTGAGCATGAGAGAGGCGAAGGCGAGCCAGTGGTATGCGCCAAGAGTGGAGGCGAGTCGTTCGAAGTCGCGGGCGAGCCTGCGGAAGCAGGCGGCCCAGCCGAAGGAGCCCTCGACCACCCAGCGGCGGGGCAGCAGGACGAAGCGGTGCCTTTCGCCTCGGAAAGACTCACGGCACTCGCTACTGAAAGATCGCCGTGGAAGGTTTCCGGAAATCTTTCCACGGTCAAAAATACGCGGTGTGTTTCGCGCTGTCGCAAGTTCGTGGATGTGCGGTAGGGTGCGCGGTATGTTCACAGGACTCGTCATCGAAACCGGCACTTTGCTCACACTTGAACCGCGTGGAGAAAGCGCCCGCCTCACCCTCCGTGCACCCACAGTTGCCCATGGCTCGCGGCTTGGTGACAGCATCGCCGTAAATGGCTGCTGCCTGACTGCCACGGCGATTGAGGACGACAGCGTATCATTCGACTTGCTCGCGGAAACCCTGCGCCGCACGAGCATCGGCGACGTGCGTCCGGGCGGCGAAGTGAACCTCGAACCCGCGCTCGGTGCAGGCGCAAAAATGGGCGGCCACTTTGTTCAGGGTCATGTCGATACGACTGCAAAGCTCCTCGACTACTCGGCGCATGGGAATGATCACCGTCTCGAAGTCGAGCTTCCGCCGGAGTTCGCACAATACGTCGTTTATAAAGGGAGCATCGCGGTCGACGGAATCAGCCTCACTTTGGCGGAAGTCGGGGAAGGGAGTTTCACTTGCTGGATCATCCCTCACACCGACGCCCTGACGAATCTGCACACTCGAAAAGCCGGCGACCGGGTGAATCTCGAGTTCGATCTGCTGGCCAAATACGTGGAGCGGATGCTGGCCGCGCGCCTGCCCGCTTGACCCGCGTGAGAACCGCGTGTTTGCTCCGCGCACATGTTTCGACTCGCGCTCAAGATGCTCTACGGGGATGTGGCGAAGTTCATCATGCTGATTGGCGGACTCACGGTTTGCTCGCTGCTGATGACCCAGCAATCCGGCGTGTTTTGCGGGCTGATGCTTTGGACCACGGCGACGATTCGGAATGTCGATGTGCCCATCTGGGTCTCCGATGCAAAGGTCGAGCAGGCCAACGAAGTCGTGCCGATGCGCGATATCGAAGTGAACCGCGTCCGCAGCATTGAGGGCGTGGAATGGGCGGTGCCTCTCTATTGGGGAATCATCCAAACGCGCCTGCCAAATGGAGCTTTCCAGCAAATCCAACTCACGGGCATCGACAGCGCGACGCTCGTCGGGCGACCGGCCCGAATGACGGAGGGCAGCATCGAGGATTTGCGCCTGCCAAACGCCGTCGTGGTCGATCAAGTCACGGTAAAAAAGTTTAAAACCAAAGGGCTCACGCTCAAGGTTGGCGACGTATTCGAAATCAACGACAAGGAGGCCCGCGTTGTGGGAATCTGCTACGCGGAGCAGAGTTTCATGGGCCAGCCGTACGTTTACACGACTTACGAGCGCGCACTCGAATACGTGCCGCAGCAGCGCAAAATGCTTTCATTCGTCCTCGCGAAGCCGCGCGACGGCGTGCCCGCAGCGGATGTCGTCTCGCGCATCAAAAGAATCCCGGGGCTGACGGCGTTTACGAGCGAGGAGTTCCAGAATCAAACGATGGGCTGGTATATCAAATATACCGGCATCCCGATTTCATTTGGCACCGTGGTAGTGCTCGGAATCATCGTTGGAATCGCGATTGCCGGGCAGACATTCTACCTTTTCGTCCACGAGAACGTGCGCCACCTCGCGGCGCTGAAGGCGATGGGCGCGAGCAATGCATTGCTGGCGGAGATGGTCTTTTTACAGGCGTTCGCTGTCGGCATCACGGGCTTCGGTCTCGGCACAGGCCTCACCGCGCTGCTGGGGAAAAAATTCATGACCATCGGCGAGCCGCCGTTTTTCCTTCCCTGGCAGGTGCTCGCGTTTGCAGGCGCAGTGATCGTGTTTATCTGCCTCTTCGCAGCAGGCATCGGCCTGTTGAAAGTCTTCCGGGCCGAGCCGGCCATTGTCTTCCGATGAGCGCTACGCTCCGGACTGGATGGTGCGATTCCGTCGGCACCGTAAAGCAGCACCGATGCCTCGTGCATCCCCTGCTCCGTTCGTTCACGGCTACCGTCGCCGAAGCACCATCAGAAAGAAAATGACACCGCCCACGAGCAGTGCAGTGCCGAGCACGACCGGGCTGGGATTGGCCTGATGCTGCGACGTAATCACCGGAGAGGAGGTGCCTGGCTCAATCTTCGGGTCGCTGGAACTGGAAGCAATTAGCCAGAGACCAAGAAAAATGACACCGACTGCGACGATACTGAGCGCGATTCGCATTTCGTATTTACACTGACTTCTCCAGCAAGGTGAAGACCGAAGTGGAGCCAAGAGAAACGTCTGACAGGCAGATGGAAGGTCGTCGGCGTCACGCAGGGAGCAACGGCGTCGAGTCCGGCACTTGACCCATTCGCGGTCCCGGTGTTTTGTGCGGTGTTCATGGACCGGTGCGTTTATAAAATGGGTTGCGTTGCTTTCACGGGATGTTGCGTCGTTACCGGACGGCGATGCGTCCGATTGTTGATGTCCCGATGAGCGCAAAGCTTGCAGCCGTGAAGACATCCGGCGTTACAAAAACCTTCGGCCGCGGCGAGTCTGCGGTGCAGGCGCTGCGGGGCTTGGAGTTCGAGGCTTACTGCGGCGAGATGGTGATGGTCGTCGGACCGTCGGGTTGCGGAAAGACGACGTTTCTCAGCGTCGTTTGCGGCACGATGAAGGCGGATGCAGGCAGCGTCGAAGTATTTGGCACGGACCTCATCCATCTCAGCACTGGCAAGCTTACAGCGTTTCGCGGGAAAAACGTGGGCTTCATCTTCCAGCAGTTCAATCTCATCCCGACCTGGAACATCGTAGAGAACGCCAGCGTGCCGCTCATTTTGAACGGCGCAAGCACACGCCACGCTGAGGCGGAGGCTGTCCGGCTGCTCACGGAAGTCGGCCTCGGGAAACGGCTCTCCGCCTACCCGCACGAACTCAGCGGCGGGCAGCAGCAACGCGTCGCCATCGCCCGGGCGCTCGTGCATCAGCCTCGATTGCTTATATGCGATGAGCCCACGGCTTCGCTCGACGCGGCATCGGGGCGTAAGGTGATGGAACTCCTCAAAGCCAGCGCGTGCCGGCCGGACCGCTGCGTCATTGTCGTCACGCACGACAGCCGCATTTTTTCGTTCTCGGACCGGATTGTGGAAATGGGCGACGGCGTCGTGAAAGGCGTGCACAATTCCGGCGAATACAACGTCAGCCACTGAATCACCAATGAAGCGTATATTTTTCTGGATCCTGCTCCTTGTCGCCGTCGGCGGCGCCGTGAAAGCCATCCAGCTCGTCCTCAGTTCGCGCATGCCGCTCCCGACCGCGAAGTTTTCCGCGGAGCCGCCCAGCGCGCCTTTTGCAAAGAGCATCGGCGCGCGCGGGCTTGTGGAGAGCGTGGATGAAAACATCCGCATCGCGCCGGCCATCGCCGCCGTCGTGATGGAAGTCCCGGTGACGGTCGGGCACACGGTAAAAAAGGGAGACGTCCTCATCAAACAGGACACCCGGGAGACGGAGGCCATGGTCGCTGCACAGGCTGCGGAAATCACCGCCTTGCAAGCCCAGGTCGCCGAGGCCGAAATCGCGCTCGCCGACAAGCGCGACCGCGCGGACCGGATGGAGAAGATGAAATCCGCCGCCAGCGAAGACGAGCGGCAGCGGACCATCTTTGCCGCGCGCGCAGCCGAGGCAATGCTCGCGACCACCAAGGCGAAGATCGCCACGTCCGAAGCTCAGCTCGCCCGCATGAAAGTCCAGGTGGAACTCCTCACCGTAAAAGCCCTCCGCGACGGCATTGTGCTCCAGGTCAACATCCGTCCTGGCGAATTCGCGTCGCCAAGCGCCAAAGACCCTGCCCTGCTGCTTGGCCGCGGCGAACTCCAGATCCGCGCGGATATCGATGAAGACAACGCCTCCCGCTTTTCAAAGGAGATGCCCGCCCGCGCTTATATAAAAGGCCGCCGCGATGTGGAAATCCCGCTGCGCTTTTCGAGAGTCGAGCCCTACATCGTACCGAAGCGCTCGCTCACCGGCGAGAGCGGCGAACGCGTGGACACCAGGGTCCTTCAAGTGATCTACCAATTTGAGCGCCCGAGTGGAGCCGAGGTTTATGTGGGCCAGCAGATGGACGTTTTTCTCGATGCCAGGTAAATTAACCGTTATTCGAGGCAAAATAATCGAAAAAGCCGTTGACGAGGGTCGTATGTCAGATGTATTCACTTTGTAGTTACCAACCAATCCAACTCCCGAGAAACACAAATCACATTATGCGCTCACCCGGTTCACAATCCAAACAGGCCTTCAGCTTGGTCGAGGTTTCCCTCGCACTCGCTATCATCGGCATCGCTTTCACCGTCATCATCGGAATGCTTCCGGTCGGCCTCCGTCAGGCCCGTTCGGCCACTGACACGACCAACGAAGCACGAATCCTCAGCAGCATGACCGCGATTCTAGAATCCACCGAATACGCGAACATTCCGACGCTTGAGAAAAAGATTCACTACTTCGACGCAGACGGCGGTTTTCTGGAAATCGAAGGCGGTGGAGATAAATACATTACGGCTCGCATTTATGAAGCGCTGTTCCTGATTTCCGACCAACCGAGGCCGGGAAATGAAGGCAGCTACGACCGCCCATCACAGAGCAGCCGAATCCACATCGTGTATGGCCGGACATCCGAGGCGACCAAGGCCATCTTCAGCAAGATCGCAGGCGGCGAGTTTTCGCCAGCCGACATCAAAAGAAACTCACCAGTCCGAGTGACGCCCGTCGTCATCGCGAAAATGGATAACAAAAACCTCTAAATCCCATGAAAACTCTCAGGAAAATCAACTCAGCATTCACCCTCATTGAGGTCATGGTCTCGGCGGCGCTCATCGTCGTGATCATGGGCTTTCTGATGTACACGATGGAACAGACGCAGCGCACCATGCGCGGCGCGGATTCCCGGATCGGGCAGTTCCAGACGGCGCGCGTCGCGTTTGAGGCGCTCACCCGCAACCTCAGCCAGGCCACGTTGAATACGTATTGGGACTTGGATTACGCGGTAAAGAACGGCAAGCTTGAGCCTCAGAATTATCGCCGCAACTCCGACCTTCACTTCGTCTGCGGCCCGGCATCCGACGGGAAACTGCTCGATTCAAATGAGCGCATCAACCCGACGCATGCAGTCTTTTTCCAGGCCCCGCTGGGAGTCAGCTACCAGGATGAAAACCAGGAACTGACCTCGTCCGGTTATAAGACATCAGCGTCCGAGACATCGGATGCTGCGGAATCCAAACGCAAATACCGTTTTTTGACGGGCCTCATGAATGTCTGCGGCTACTACATCCAGTGGGGTGAAGATGCGCGCGTGCCAGCCTTCCTGAAGGCCGACTTTGACAGCGATAAAATCAACCGCCGCTACCGTTACCGCCTCATGGAGGTCGCGCAGCCTGCCGAAACGGTATCGATTTACAACAACCCCTGGTACACCAAGCCGAAGGGCAAGACGAAGAACTTTGTAGCATCTCCCAATGCTGGAGCTAGTTCCAAACCATACCTTCTGGCCACCGACTGGGTGAAAGTTGCCGTAGGTAAACTCGCACCGACGCTCGGGCCGAAAACCAACTACGCCCGCCCGCTTGCGGACAACATCGTGGCGATGATTATTGTCCCGAAACTGCCGGAAAGCGATCGCGACAAACCTACAGGGCTCGACGACCTTACCCGCGATTTCAATTACGATTCCCGCTCGCAGAAAGTCTATGACGCCTTTCAGGGCGATACACCGGTAAACTTTAAAACATTACTGACCGATAAACACGAAAAGCGGCAATACGCCCAGCTCCCGCCGATTATGCAGGTCACCCTAGTGGCAATCGACGAAGATTCCGGTGCGAAACTCGAGTCGAGCCTGTCGGAACCAAAGAGTGGACCCGATGAGCATTGGGCCAAGGGCCTTTTCAAAACGCTCACCGATGTGGCTGCATTTAACGCAGACCTCGGCGACCCTGCCAATCCGACGAACGACTCCCTGCTCGGACGACTATCCGGCCTGGACCGCTCGCTAAAAATGCCGAAAATGAACTTCCGCATCTTCACGACGGACGTGGTGATGCGCTCCGCAAAATGGACCGCAACCGAGACACAATAACCCAGAAATAAACTACCATGAAAACGCAACTGTCCTCTTCCCATCTCTCACACACCAAGCAGCGCTCCGGCGTTGCGCTGGTCATCGTGCTCTCCATGATCGTGCTGATGTCGGCACTCATGGTCGCATTCATGAGCCGGGTCTCCACCGAGCAACGCTCCGCAAAAATCGCGCTGCAAGGCTTCGAAGCCCGGCAGGCTGCGGAGACCGCCGTCAACCTCGTGATCTCGCAGATCCGGCAGGCTACCTACGACCCGGCCAACCCCGACCGCGCATGGGCGAGCCAGCCGGGCTTGATCCGCACCTTCCAAAACGGCGCAGACGCCGAAGTGATCAAACTTTACTCCGCTGCGAAAATGAGGGAAGGCCCCAAAGAGTATTCGCCGAACTCGCCGAAAGAGGCAGGAATCGACACCGGCGAAATTGCCGCGACGCCGCCGGGATTTGCGAATTTGAACGAGCCGATTTTCGTTCCTGTGCGAGGAAAGGACGGCAAGGACTACTACGAAGCTTATTTCCCGATTTGCGATCCCCGCGCGAAGAATGACGAGAACGGGCGGGCGACAACGCCCGGCAAGGGCATCGTGCGCGGTTTCCACAGTGCCAATGTTTCGCAGCGCTCGGACAAACCGAAAAAAGACGCCGATGGAAACGTGATCCCCACCCTGCCGATGAACGTCCGCTGGTTGTTCCAGCTCCGCGACGGCCAATTGGTGGCTGCCGAAATCGGCGACGATGACAAACTGACCATCCCCAACGCTACGACGACTAACCCGCCGATCGCCCGCGTCGCGTTCTGGACGGATGACGATAGCTGCAAGCCCAACATCAACACTGCCGCCGAGAACACTTACTGGGACACGCCAAGCGCAAGCACCGTGCAGGAGGCTGGCCGCATCAATACCGACGGCACACTGCAATACAATCCCAGCGACCCGGACCAATTCCTTGCGCTCGCCGCATCGCAGCCCAACGGCGACGAGTTCCAGCGGTTTCCCGGACACCCGGCGACGACCAGCCTGAGCCCTGCCATCGGCTGGCTCTTCCCACTGCCCACTTCGAGCCGGAAGGGTCCAAAATATACGGAACCCCAGCGCAAAGAAGCGATCTACCGCCTTACACCGAGGGTTTACGGTGGAATCGGCACGACGATGGGTGCGACCCGCAATACCCAATACCCGACCACTGACCACCGCGTGTATGAACGGGATCGCCTCTATTCGACGGTGGATGAATACTTCTTTCGCCCGGACCGTTCGCCGCTCACGCAGAACAGCTTCTACAACGCGTTTCAGACGACCGACGGTGCTTCTGAAGACGCGCCAAGCAAGGATCTCGCGAACCCGTATTTCACCCCGGAAGCGCTTCAGAGGATGCGCTTCTTCCTCACCGCCAACAGCCGCTCGCCGGAGTTGAACATCTATGGCCTTCCCCGCATGTGCATCTGGCCCATTCATAATGACACGACAAAGCGGAGCGCATACGACGAGCTCATTGCATTCTGCTCTACCGTCGGCGGCGAAAACTCCGCCGCCGCGAGCGGCCAAAACGGCACGAAATTCTACTTCGAGCGGAAGAACGCGTGGAGCGCGACCGAGGACATCAACATCCCGTCCAACATGAAGCTTTACGCATACATGAATGCGCTCATGACAAAGACTCACCCAGCCGGGGGCGGGAGTTTCACCTCGAAATACACGGCGGCGGGAATGGCGCAGATCATGACCACGATTTTTGACTACATCCGCTGCACAAACCTCATCGACACCCACGGAGGCAATCAGGCCTCGAACACGTTCCCCATGGCCTACACGCCTCACTACGGTTCCTACTCTGGTGAGAAACCGAATCCCGGTGCCGGCCAGGTCACTCCGATGAAGGTCGGTAACACCAAAGGATTCGGGCGTTTCGTGACGGTTTCGGAAGTTGCGCTCGTCTTCTACTACGATGACACGGTTACGAGTGGTGCACCCGCAGGATCCTTGCTGCCGGAAGATGAAGCGTGGGCGACCACGGACGAAGGAAAGTCGGTCCCCGTGCGTTGCGCCCTGGCGATCGAGATGTTCACTCCATCGCCCGGTTACCCCGCGTTGTCCGAGGCTTACGCCTACAGTGTGAAAGAAGTCACTCCTTTCATGATGATGAAAAGCCAGGCGTCCGGGCCTGCGGTGGAAGATCCGATGAAAATTGCCTCGGCAATCGGTGAACTAAACTATGTGGAAGTGGATGCATGGCGCGGATACCATGGTCGTTTCTTCCAGTCCACGAGGGGCTTTTCGAATCAATACATGTGGGACAGCGGCCTCAACCTGCAACCCAAGCAATTCAGAAAAGTCGGGATGGGTACCGCCACTCCAGACTATCAGGCTTATCCTCTGATTTCAAAACGCTACGTCTTGAAAGATCAGAATGCCGAGAGGCCCACCAACTTCCGAATCAAACCCGGGAAATTTGAAATCACATTTTACCCGTTGGACCGCAAAAATACCGACGCAAAGACCGTGAAATCGAAAGCAGTCACCGGCAGCCCAATCCAGACGATCACCGTCGATTTCGGCACCGCTCTCATGACGCTCCCGGTTCCCACGAAGGCCGCCAGAACCATGCAGGCGCGCATGGCTGCAAATGAACCGCGGGTTTACACCGAGGATGTGGTTCGAAGCATGGAGGCCAATGGTGTTACCAAAGGCGATTATCGAATCGTCGCGGCACTCCCTGTCGTTCCGCCGCCGCCGGCGGCTCCGATCACCTACTTCACCCGCACGGGCAAGAGCGGTGACCCGAAATACAACGACCCCACCGTAACGCAAGTTCACAACCTGCGCACCGGATGGGGACAGGTCATCGCGGGCGCAGTGTACGGCAAGATTGCGGCGGGGAATTCACCGCGGACAGATAAGTTCTCAAAAGTTCCCGCAGACGTGAACGGCGTGCTCCGCCAAGGTGGCGGGCAGGGGGATTTCGACCGCGGTATTTCCAAGCAAAGCGACGGTGCCTTCATTAACAAGCCCGACGAAGGCAATATGCGTTTTGCACTGAAAGACGACTACGCCGGCGGCGGTGCGATCCCCTACTATCGCGGCGGTAACGGCTACGAGGAGGTGGGTGAATCCTACTTCTCGCCAAACCGGCTCATCGCCTCGGCGGTCATGTTTGGCTCCTTGCCCTCCGGAGTCACCAGCCGCCGTGCGTGGGAGACGCTCCTCTTCCGCCCTGCGCCCTCGAATACCCAATCGCACAAAGGCGCGCAGACTCCATTGGATCACTACCTGCTCGATTTCTTCCACATGCCTGTAGTGGAGCCCTACGCCATCAGCGAACCGCTCTCCACGGCTGGAAAAATCAACATCAACAGCATGCTGGCTCCCTTCAGCTACTATAAGGACCCAGACAATACCGACCATGGCTACATCGAGCGCTACACCGGCGTCGAGAGTCTTCTGCAAGGCATGTATCAGATGGTCGTCCCAAGAGAAGCAGCCAACGGCGCGCACACCGAGCGGCCATTGACCGACAATGCAAAATACCGCTACAAGATCGACCCTTCACTGACCATCGAGAAGAGCTTTGCCCCGCGCTTGAAGAAGACCGGCTACTTCCACACCGCTTCCGAAATCTGCGAAGTGGACCTCCTGACGGAGCCCGCCGGCGGATTCACTGACCCGTCGCAGCGCGATTCGTTCTGGGAAAACAAGAATACGATGACCGGCGACAACCAGCGCGAGCGGCCCTACGCCCACATCTATCCGCGGACGACGACCAAATCGAACGTCTTCACCGTCCACATCTGGTCGCAGTCCCTCGCCAAGTCGCCCACCAGCGATCCCGGCGTGTGGGACGAATTGAAAGACTCCGTCACCGGCGAATATCGTGGTTCGACAACCATCGAGCGCTTCATCGACCCGAATGATCCCGCTTTCAAAAAGAACGCGAACTACTCGGACCCAGGCAAGGCCCAGGTCAGCTTCGAACCGCTCTACCGTTACCGGATCGTCAATAACAAGGCCTTCGTCGTGCGCCAGTAAACCGCGAAAAACGGCGCTGGAGATCAAGTTCCCCATTGCGCACGAAGCGGTGCGAGGCGATAGATGAAACATCGTAATATCCTGCTATGAGATCTCCAAGAATCCTCTCCACAAGTATCGCAGCCGCTCTTGTTCTGGTTCCGGCCATTGGCCGTTCGGCACAAAGCTCCATCACCGCGGGCACGACTGCCACCGCGTGGGCCACGGCGGGAAACTGGACACCGGCTGCGGTGCCTACAATTGCGGATAACGTGCTGATGGTCGGCTCGGGCTCGATTAACTCTTCGGGCACGTCCACGAATATTCAGGATCTCACCTTCAACGGCACCGGTGCAATCGTCCTAAAAAATGACGACGCCGCGGCGAATATGACGCTCACACTGAACGGGCGGGGCACGTTCATTCCGCTAATTGAGACGAAGAACACCAATACGTCCACAATTCAAGCCGGCACGTCGGGGAGAACAATCACGATCCAACTCGCACAAGGCGGTGAATTCAAGGTGGCGAATGGCGGCACCTTGAATATCCTCGGTGCAATCTCGCAGGACGCCACTTCCCGATACGTCGAGAAGACCGGTCTCGGCACACTCGTCCTCGGCGGAGCAAACACCTTCACGGGCGGCCTGTTTATCTCCGGTGGCAAAGTCACGATGAATGCCAGCGCGACGCTCGTCGCGGCAAGCGCGGTCACGGTGTTTTCCACGGGCACCTACGAAGTCAATTCCACCACCGCGCCAAACCTGAATACCATCTCGGTAAACTCAGGCGGCACCTTTATCCTCGGCGGCACGGGATTGCTCGGCGCAAATAGCGTCCTCAATCTCACCGGCGGAGCCAGCGGAAACGCACTCGGGAGGATCGAGAGCAACACAGGCTCCCAGTTCACGACGAATGTGAACAATGGAGGCATCCTCCGTGTCTCCGGCACCATCGGCGCAGGGAGTACAACGACGGTGGTTTCCGGCGGAACGATCACCGGGAACGGGACCATAAACGGTGCAACGAACATCGGCACTGGCGGACGAATCGAGACGGGCTTAAACGGCGTCGGAAACCTCACTTTTTCGAACCTGACGCTTGGCACCGCCGCTGGACACACATCGACGATTCAGGCCACGCCGGGCTCTGCTATCATCGTGACTGCAAACAACGGCTTCACCGTCAATGGGGGCGCAAATTCCGTTTCCTTCGTATTGCCGGCAGTGACAGCCACCGGCACCTTTGCACTAATCGACTACGCGGGCACGCTGGGCGGGACCGGGTTCGCTGCCTTCAATCCAGTTCTCCAACTGCCAAACCGCGTGGTGGCAAATCTTGTCAATAACACGGTCAACACGAGAGTCGATTTGAACGTGACGAGTTTTGACTTCCCGATCTGGTCGGGAGCCCTCGATGGCGAATGGCGCGTCGCTACCCAGGCATCCCCGAAGAACTGGGTTTTGAATTCCAATAACGCGACCGGCACCGACTTCCAGACGCTCGACATCGTGAAATTCACGGACGCCGCGACCAATACAGCGGTATCCCTCAACAACGGCGACGTCACCCCGGCCTCAGTCGATTTTTCCAACGTCACAAAAGAATACACGATCGACGGGACCAGTGCGATTGCCGGAACCGGACCCCTCACGAAGTCCGGTGCAGGGCGCACGGTGATCAATACGATCAACTCATTCACGGGTTCCGTGACCATCAACGGCGGCACGCTCGCAGCCGCATCGCTCACCAATGCAGGCGCGGCCGGCGCACTCGGGGCAGGGTCGTCCGCAATCGCGATCAACGCAGCAACTCTGGAGTACACAGGCTTCGGAGGAGATGCGACAAACCGCCCGATCGCACTCACCGGAAACGCCACAATCAAAACCACGGAGTTTGCGGATGTAACACTCTCGGGCTCCATTTCCGGCTCCGGCAATCTGACAAAGACCGGTCCAGGAACCCTCATTATCTCAGGCGAGAATTCTTACGGGAATACAACGATTTCAGAGGGCACGCTTCAGGTCGGCGATATCGTCTCAGTGGGAACCTTCGGCACGGGTTCCTCGGTGTCTGTCGCAGTCGGTGCGGAAGTGGTTTTCGACTTACCGGCAAACGCGACCGTGACACAGACCATCAGCGGCGGCGGCATCCTCCGCAAACGGGGTTCCGGAGCCCTCACGCTCAGCGGGGGCACGGCAAACACCTACACGGGCGTCACTAACATCGATTCCGGAACGCTCATCGCCGCGAAGACGGCCGGCGACGCCATTCCGGGAGCACTCATCATCAATGGAGGCGGGACGTTCCTGATGGGCGCAAACAATCAACTCGCCGCAGGGACCGTCGTCACGATCAACGGCGGCAGTTTCGGCGACTTGGGCGATGGCGTCCAAAACACGATCGCGGATACATTTTCGAGAGTCAACCTCAACGACGGCAACTTCACGACCGGACGAACTTTGAATGGATTCACCCTGACGGATCGATTCCAAATCACGGGTGGCGCAGCTCTGATGCACCGGGGCGGAGTGATGACCTCGAACCGCGTGGATGTCACGAGCCCTGGGCTGCTTCGACTCGATGGCGGCAGCACAACGGCGGGACAGGAGAGCAAGCTGACGATTAATGCGGGCGGCTTTTTCCTCAGTGGAGCGACAGTGACTTACAATACGGGCAACGGCGGCAACAGCGTCGTCACTTCCGGTTCAGTCGGAAGTATCATCGCTCTCAACGGCAACCTAACTTCGACAGGTATTAGCAATATCGCAAATGTCGGCGTCGCAGGCCCGAAAGCGCAGTTGAATCTCGGTGCCGCCATCCGCACGTTTAACGTGGAAGGCAGCCTCACAGTAGGTTCGACGGACGGTCCGGTCAGCATCCTCAACGGAGGAATTACAAAAACCGGCACCGGCGTTCTCACGATTCCCGGCCCTCAGGCATACGCCCTCGCGACCGCGATCCAGGGCGGCGAACTCGCCATAAATGGAGCGCTCTCCACGACGTCTGTAAACGTCGGCTTTGGCACAATCTTCTCCGGCACGGGTACCGTTGCGGGCGGGAATGTCAAAGTGGAGAATGGTGGCACCATCGACGTCGGGCTTGAAGGTCTTGGGGCGCTGACGTTCCAGTCGATGACCCTCGGCACGACGACGGGGAACCAATCTACGCTGTTACTCACCCGGAATTCCACGCCCGCGATCATTAACGTAACCAACAGCAACGGCCTCGTCGCGAACGGCGGTGCCAGTTCGGTGACGCTGAACGTCTCGGGCACGGCACCCGGAGTTGGGCAACATGTTCTCATCGACTACGCCGGCGTAATCGGAGGGAGCGGGTTCGGCGCATTCACACTCGGCGCCCTCCCGAACCGCGTCAACGCGACGCTCGTGAACGATACGGTTAACACGCAGATCAAACTCAACGTGACGCTATCGGACCTCCCGCTGTGGAGCGGAAGTCTCGGAACGAACTGGGTCACCGGCCTTCAGGCGGAACCGAAGAATTGGGTGCTCAATTCAAACGGGACCACGACCACCGATTTTGTCGAGTCCGATGTGGCGCTGTTCAACGACTCCGCAACCAGCACAAACGTGGACATCAACTCCGGCTACGTCAGGCCGGCGGCAGTTCGTTTTGAGAACGTCACGAAAACATTCACGTTCAACGGTGCGGACGGCATCGGCAACTCCCCAACCGTTATCACGGGACTGGTAAAAAACGGCGCTGGCACCGTGGAGCTCTACACTCCGAACACATTTACCGGCACCGTCACAATCAATGCCGGCAAGATCCGCGTTGCGGCCATGAATGACATCGGCCAGCCGAGCGGAGTGGGAGCGGGAAAGACCATCGCCCTCAATGGCGGCACACTCGAGATCGATTCCATCGGTGTAACAAGCGACAAGCTGATCACCATCTCCGCGGCAGGTGGAACGATTTCCGTCCCCAACGATGGCGAAGTCACGCTCGACGGCACCATCAGCGGACCCGGAAAACTCACCAAGGACGGCACCGGCGGCCTTCTCCTGAAAGGCGTGAATTCCGCATACAATTCCGGCATCATCATCAAGGGCGGCCGCCTCCAGTTCTTCACGACAGCGGGTCTCGGCGCGGCGACCCAGCAAGTGACGCTCAACGGTGGCACCCTCGAGTACACAAATCCCGACTTGCTCCAGTTCGGCGGAACCGTGATTGTATCGCCGATAACAGGCGGCGGAATCTCGGTCGTGAACGGAGCTCCCGACGACACCGGCGGTATGTGGTTCTCCACGGCCAACTCAATCTCCGGCAGCGGACCGCTCACAAAGTACGGCGGAGCGACGCTCCGGATGAACGCAGTAAACAACACGCTGACCAGCCCGTGGTTTGTCAATGAAGGCACCCTCGAGGCCGTGGTCGCCGGCTCCTTGGGAAGCGGCAGCGTAACGTGCATCGGTGGCGTACTCGTGCCGAAGAACATCACGTTCGCCAACCCGATCTTTATGAACGGTGGTGCCATCGGGACGAGGGACGGAGACTCCACCAACTATTCCGGCGCATTCAGTGTCCAAGGGCCGTCATTCGTCAATCTGTACAACAATATCGCCTTCGCCACCCAGCTATCCATCACCATCAGCGGCTTGATGTCCGGCAGCGGCACGCTCTCAGCGGTCGTTGATTCGACCACCGCCAACAGCGGAAAGACCCTCACCATTTCAAACGCGGGAAATACGTTCAATGGGATGTTCGACATCACGAGGAACCAGATTCTGCTCGCGCAATCGACCACCGCCGCCGGAAGCACCCTCGGCTCGGCTGCAATCCAGCTCAATGCGTCAACCCTTCGCATCCGCAACAATGGAACAGGCAGCAACGGCACGCTCGCCTACGGAAACAACATCATCATCCAGCCCCTGCCCGGCGCAGTATCCACTTCCACAATCGAAGTGGATCGCGCAAGCGGTGCAAACACGGGAAACACCGTCAGACTCGGAGGACTGACTGTCAACGCCGAGACGGCCTTCGCAACGACCGTGGCCCTCACGGCGGGAAATTCCTACGGAGCGCAGTTCGACGGTTCGTCCACTTTGAATGGCACAATCTCCCTAAGCTCTACCACCACGAACTTTCAGTTCAACGGACCCGTATCGGGAACCGGAAATGTGTCTCTCCTCAACTCAGGGCGCACCCTCACACTCACCAACACCGGCAGCACCTTTTCGGGCAGGTACCTCATTCCGTCCGGCAGCATCATCGCAAGCATTCCTGCAACGACTGGTGACGCATTGGGGAGCGCAGCAGTGACCCTGACCGCAGCAACCGCGAGACTCCGCGACAACGGCACGGGAAACAATCAAGTGCTGCCTTTTGGTAATGCATTCACTCTCGGTGCCGGGGCATCTACGTTCGAAGTCAACCGTGTCAGCGGAGCCAACACCGGGAACACGATCGCACTTGGAGCGCTCACGATTGGGAGCTCCACTCTGAATGTCACCACCACTTCCAGCTACAAACTCGCATTCGACGGACCAACGACTCTCACCGCCAATGCGACGTTTACCCCGACGGCGGATCTGGAGTTGAACGGCGCAATCTCAGGTTCTTTCGGTATTACAAAATCCGGCACCGGTCGCCTCGCTCTAAACAGCAGCAGTAATACATTTTCCGGGGCTGTCACCGTCACAGCCGGCACATTGGGCGGCGTCGGCACGATCCCCTCAAGTGTCTCGGTGACAAACGCCGCCGGCATCATCGCACCCGGCAACGGTCCCGGCATCCTGACCATCCAACAGAACGTCACCTTCGTGGCAGGCGCTGACTTTTCCGTGGAACTCGCACGCGGCACCAGCCTGCAACCCATCCCCGGCGAATACGACCAGCTCAGAATCAACACCGGGACAATCACGCTCGCAAACGCGGACCTCGTCCTGGCCCCGCTCGGAGGACTCCAGCTCACCGACATTTTCTTCATCATGATCAACAACGGAGCGAACGCCGTTTCGGGCACTTTCGCGGGAAAGCCGGACGACTCGTTTTTCACCGCGAACGGCTACACTCTGCAAATCAGCTACGACGCGAATTTTGCCACGGGGTCGATGAGCGGAGGCAACGACATCGCCATCATGGTGCCAGAGCCCACCGGTGCCGCCCTCATGCTCGGCGGCCTCGCCACCTTGCTAAGCCGCCGCCGCCGCAAAGCCTGAACCGGAAGTCCCCGAGAGAGTCGAACCCACATCGACAGTGAGTCCGCTTCGAAGCGCTCCGCCGCAATGCGGTCCTTTGTGTATTTCGTGGACACCCTCTGCTGTTTCGCGGTCAAGCCGACTTTGGAGCGCTCAGCACTTCCAGCGCGCGGACGGTTGCGGCAGTGCGGCTCTCCACGCCCAGCTTTTGAAAAACCGCGCCGAGATGTTGCTTCACCGTTCTCTCGCTCATTTCCAAAATGACCGCGATGTCGCCATTGCTCTTCCCTTGCGCGACCCAGAGCAGCACGTCGGCTTCACGGCCGGTGATTGCGAGCGTGCGCTGGAGTGGGCCGGGGCTGCTGAAATCCGGATTGAAGGAAGCGTTCGCCGCTGCGGCGGCCATTTGCGACCGCACCTCATCCGCGCGATCGAGGCGCGCCTCGATTGCGGCAAGCAAATCTTCACGGACGACCGGCTTGGTCAGGTAGTCGTCGGCCCCGTAGTTCATGCCGATCCGAAGGTCGTTTTTGTCGCCCTTTGCGGTCAGGAAGATGAACGGGATGAGCGCGGTTTCCTTGTTCATTCGAAGTGATTGAATGACGGCATGACCGTCCATTTCGGGCATCATCACATCGCAAAGGATGAGGTCAGGCTTGAAGGCGACAACTTTCTCCAGCCCTTCGCGACCGTTTTCCGCTGTTTCGGTTTCGTAGCCTTCCATTTTGAGCAATAGCGCGATGTTGCGACGCATGGGCGCCTGATCTTCGATTAAAAGGATGCGGTGTTTTTGGCTCATGGAACCATTATTGGCGGAACTCTGAACAAACGCCATCCGACTAAAGTCGGATATACGCGGACCGGCGATCGAGCCAGTTGTTCTACTTCGCGTTAAGAACCTCCAGCGCACAGAGGCTTGCAGCGTGCCGATTGTTGACACCGAGTTTTTCGTAGATGTGGCCGAGATGGATTTTCACCGTCTTCTCGGCGGCTCCGAGAATGATGCCGGTCTCGCTGCTCGATTTCCCCTGCGCGACCCAGAGCAGAACTTCAGCTTCGCGCGGGGTGAGGCCAAGTTTTTCCTCCAGCGGTTTTGGGTCAGTGAAGTCGGGGTTGAGCGTGGCGTGCTGCGCGGCGCGCTCGAACCGCGCCTCGATTGCGGCGACGACTTCGGCGGCGCTGGCGGGCTTGGTCAGGTAGTCGTCGGCTCCGAGGTTCATCCCGGCGCGGATGTCGGGCCGCTCGCCTTTTGCGCTGAGGAAAATGAATGGCACGCTCACGGTGCGGTCGTCTTCGCGGAGTGCGACGAGCACGCCGTGGCCGTCGAGCTTTGGCATGGTGACATCGCACAGGATAAGATCCGGCACGTCCGCAAACGCGGCGGCGACGCCTTCTTCACCGTCCTTCGCGCTGCGAACGGCGTAGCCTTCCATTTCGAGAATGGTGACAAGGTTTTCGCGGGTGTGTTTTTCGTCTTCGATGACGAGGAGATTTTTCATGACTGAGTTTGGTAAAGTGGAAGCGTGACGGTGAATGTCGTGCCCGCGCCCTCGGCGCTCTCGAACGTGATGCTGCCGCCGTGCACTTCGGCTGCTTTTTTTGCGATGAGCAGGCCGAGGCCGGTGCCGGGTGTGTCGCCGACGTTGCTGCCCCGCTGAAAGCTCTCGAAGAGTCGCGCGCGGTCGGCGGCGGGGATGCCGCGGCCTTGATCGGCGATGGTGAAAATGGCGTCGTCCCCGGCGCGGGTGACGGTGAACTCCACGGGTGAACCGTCGGGCGAATACTTCACGGCGTTGGAGAGGAGATTCGCGAGCAGGTGGCGCACAAGTGATTCGTCGCCAGTTGCGCCGGTAGCCGCGCCATTGAGGTGCAGCGCGATTTTCCCACCACCGTTCACGGCGGAATGGGTTTCGTCCACGATGCGGTGGCAGAGTTTTGCAAGATCGAGCGGCGCGGGCTTGAATTCCAGCCGCCCGGCTTCGACGCGACCGAGCAGGAGCACGTCTTCCATCATGCCGCCCATGCGCTTCACGGTTTCGTGGATGGTGTGGAGGTAGCCGAGGCGTTTCTCGGCGGGCAGTCGCTCATGGTAGCGTTCGAGAATGTCGGAGCTGGTGAGGATGATTTCGAGCGGCGTGCGGAATTCGTGCGAGACGAGGGAGACGAAGTTTGCGCGCAGCGTGCTCAGCTCGCGCTCGGCGGCGAGGGCTCGTTCGATTTCCACGGTGCGCCCGGCGACGCGGGTTTCGAGTGTGGCGTTTGCGCGGCGGAGTGCGCGCCACTTCCCGAGCAGCCATGCGATGCCGAGCGCGGCGATGGCAGCGAGCGCGAGGAGCGCGGCCTGCATCCTGCGGCGGTAGCGCGGGATTTCCCACAGCGGCGGCATTTTCACAACGCGGATGTGCGCGGTGGTCGGCACGAGGACGTGGACAAAACCCGCGCCGCCCTCTGGCAGTCTCGATTCGAGCCGGCAGGCACCGGTGAATTCCGCCACGGTTCCGACGGGGAACACTTCGGCGGCGTCCACTTTCTCCTGCGGGAAAACGATGACGCGCACGCCGTCGTCGTCCACCTCGACGGTGTCGAACGTGAACTTCTTCGCCGCGCCGCGCACGGTGTAGGTCTGGCTGTGCGTGCCGTAGCCGGTGACACGCCCGCGCATGGTCACGAAGGTCGCGTCGAATTTCCAGCGATGCTCCTCATCGAGATACGCATCGCCCGCGCTGAATGGTATCGGCGATGGATATTCGCCCTTGCCCAAGTTCACCGCGCTGGCGTGCCAGAACCACGGAATCCGGCCCGCGACAAACGAAGTCCGTGCTGTAATCTCCAGCAGGTCGCCGGGCTTCATCGCGATGGGATTGTCAATCTGCCCGCGGATGGTGTGCGTCTTGTCCGCGATGCAAAACGAGCCGGGACCGGACTCGTAAATCAACGCGCCGCGCACCCGAAGGAGCGCCTTCGTTTTCTCACCCCGTGCCTCGGCGATGGTGGCGTCGCGCGGCGGCCCGGCGGGCGGTGCTGCGGGAGTTTTCTGCGCGGGGGAAAGAAGCCCGCCGAGCCAGTCTTTCACGCGCTTCGCCGGATCGTCCTGCGCGGGCGCGCCGTTGGCGAGCAGGGTGATTGCGAGCAGTGTGCGAGTGAAAGTCATGGGTCGAGAGTGGCAGAGTAGCTACGGTTTGCCGAGGAGCAGTTGCGGCTTCATGAGTGTGGTGCTCGCCTCGCTCACTGGTTGCCGCCGAGGTTCGTGCCGCCATTGAATTTTACCCCACAGCTTGGCGCATCGTTGCCGCGATAGAGGCTCGTGCCGAGATCATAGCCGGTGAAAAATCCGGAGACTTGGTTGTCTGCCACGCGATGCGTCCCGCCCTTCGCATCAATGCCCACGCAGTTCGCCACCACCGCTCCGGGCCCGTGTACGATGTTGCGAGAGATGCGCGCGGAGGCATCGAAGCAGCGAATCCCCGTGATGGTGATGCCTTGCGGCGTGGCGAAATTTCCGACGATGCAGTCCTCGATCACGCTATTGGGCAGCGGGCACAGGATGCCGTTGGCAAAGGCACCCCCCGCCTGCGCGCCAGAGCCTGTGCCGCTGACCCGGCATCGGCGAACGACTGACGCACTCCCGTAAGCAACGATCCCCGTGTCCCGCGAATTGATCGCCGCCACGTCTTCCACGGTGAAGTTCGTGTTGCCGTATAAATACACGCCGATGATGAACCCGCGCACTGTGCCGTTGAAGACCCGGATGCTCGAGGCGTCATTGTGCGTCATGACCCCGACCCCGCTGTCGAGCGTGGTGGAAAGTTCGCGCCCATTGAGATCGAGCGTCACGTTGTTCGCGAGGATCGTGATGCAATCGGTGACGCCGCCTTTGCCGGGCTTCGTCACGACGAGATCGCGGGAGAGGTAATAGTTCCCCGGCTTCGTGATCGTGTAGGGCACGGAGCTGATCGGCTTTCGCGCCTGCGCGAATGTGGTGAGCGTGCCAGCGAGCGCGAGCAGCGCGGTAAGGATGATGCGATAGGTGGTTTTCATGTGTGTGTGATGGTGCTGCGAATTGGAAAGTTGCGAAATATGCCCTCCGGCCTACTCACGGCGTGACTTGGAAACGCACGGTCTGCGTGTCTCCGGTAAGAGTGCCGTAGAGCGCCGGAGTCGCCCCGCCCGCGAGGATGCCGCTCATCTTCCGCACCGTGCCCGCGGCGGTCTGCACGCTGCCGGTGATAAGGCCTGTCTTCGCGCTGAACTTCAGCGCCGGCTTCCGCGCCTGGCTTTGGAATGCGAACGTGTTCGCCGTGCTGAACGCGAGGTTCTCCATGAACGCTGCCAGCTCGCCGGGCGCATCAGTCACCTTGAGCTTCGCCGCGCCATTCGAGCCGTCTAGGAAGCCCATCGCGCGCTGCCCCGTGGCAGGCGGCGTGTAGGCTCCGCCGCGGATGCTCCCATACTGCGCGATGCCCGCCGTGAAGAACGCGCCGCTGATCCCCGCACGGCGGAAGTAGAAACTCCCACCGGTCTCCTCGATCTCATCCACCATGCCCTCCGAGAGCTTGAAATCGCCCTGCCACTGGAGGTCGCCGCGATTGAGCGAGAGCGCCACGGGGACAGCCGAGACAGACGCCAGCCCCGTTTCGCACATCGCGGAGCCTGCGCTGAATTTTCTCCCGTCGCAGAACCGCCCGGCGAGCTTTGCCGCTCCATTCCGCGAGACATTCACCAACATGAATCCCGCACCAAACACCGCATTCGGGCGGATGCTCGCCGTGTGTCTCGGCGCGATCGTGTTTGGCGTCTGCGCGGAGAAAGTGCGCGGCTGAGAGGCCGGGAACAGCCCGCTCGTGAACGCGCCGGAAGTCACGCGGCACGACGCGCCCTTATTCGAGGTCACCAGATCCATCGTGAGTGAGATCGGCGCGCTCCCCGCAGAGCCCTTCGCCGCGCCCTGCGCGAAAACCACCTCCAACACCCCATCGCCGCCCACCTGCCCTTTGAACGCCGTCGCCCTCCCCGCGAGCGTGAGTTTCCCCGTAGCCGCACCGCTGCTGCTCGTGGATACATCCAGCGCACCGATGAGGCCGCTGCCCGCGTCCAGGATCCACGAAGCGAGATAGCGGCGCTTCCCAGGCACGTAATGCCGGAAATGCAGCGTCACGGAGCCATCGTCCGGGAATGGCGGACTATCGAAAATCGGCGGAACGCTAGCGCGGAGGTGATAGGTCACACCGGCCTGCGCGAAAAAATAAAGTTCCCCGGTCTTCTGTTTGTAGAAATCCGAACGCGCCACCGTCGTGAGCGTGCCGAGGGAATTCCCGTTGAAGACGTGCAGGTAATTGCTCACCGTCGTGGAACCCTCCGTATTCAGCGAGCACCAGCCACTCGCATCCGGCGTCCAATTCCACCACGCCGTCTGATCATCGCTACCCGCGAGCGGCTCCGAGGCCTCCTTCGTGAAAGCAGCCACGTTCGTGACCGCACCGTCCAGCGCCGTATTGCTCGCGATCGTCGGCGCGAGCGCGAACGAATTCGAGCCACTGGGAAACCCCGCCTGAGCTTGGCCAGTGATGCTCCAGAGCGCCGCAGCGGCGATGATGAGTGGTGCGAATAAGTGGTTCCTTTTCATGTCGCCACCACCCTGCACACGATCCCGGAAACGCGGAATAGGCCCTCCGGCCTACACACGCGCCATGATGCTCTGCGCGGCCACGTCGGCGGGAATGGCGGCGAAGGAAGGCCCCGAGGCTCACGTTGCCTCAACGTGAGCCACTTTGGGCGCGCTCACGCCCGCGTGACCACGGTCACTTCGCCGGTCGCGCTGCTGAGCGCAGCGAGTTTGCGGGCGGGCGCGTCCTCGAGGGTGAGCTCGCGCGCGCAGACGAAGCCGCCGGTGCCGAGGCTGCGGAGGATGCTTACGCGGCCACCTGCGCCATTCGCGATTGCGAGGTCGGTGAGGCCGTCGCCGTCAAAGTCGCTCGCGACAATGGCGGCGGCTTCGCAGCGAGTGGGTAGGCGTTCCTGAGCTGCGGCGTGAAGGTGGCGTCGCCCTTGCCGAGCAGCACGGCGACGAAGCTCGAGAGTGAGCTGTGAGTCACGGCGGCGTCGAGATTGCCGTCGCCGTTAAAGTCCGCGATGGCGAGCGTGTGAGGTCCTGCGCCTGCGGACCGTCGCTCACGATGAAAATGCGCGCCGTGCTTCCGAGGCTCACACGCCCCCCGGAGATCGTCGCCGAGCCACTCGCATCCGAAGTCGCCGTCACATTGCCCGCGAGAGACAGCGCCTGAGTCGCAGCAGTCATCTGCACCGTGCCCCCGTTCACTCCGAGGTTGACCGTGCCGCCATTGATCGTCAGCGCGCCGATCACGTCAGAGCAGGTCAGCGTCACCGTGCCGCCCGCGCCCACCGTCACCGGCGCGGCATCGGGGAGCACATTGGCAAAGTTCGACACCGTCATCGCCGCATCGCGCCCGAATCCACCGACGACGAGCCCGCCGCCGAACGGCGCGCCTTTCGCGAACCCGACCAGCCCTTGTGTTTTTTGAGTTGAGTGTCGCATGCCGCCGCCGAGTCTGCGTCATCCAGCGAACCCTCCGGCCTACGCTAACGGCCTCCCCGCAGGCTCCGCCACCCTGCCTCAGATTTCCCGGGCGCACTGTTGGCGAACAGTGCGCGAGTGAAAGTCATGGGTCGAGAGTGGCAGAGCAGCTACGGTTTGCCGAGCGTGATGGTGCCGCCGTTTTTCCCGTCGAAGAAAAATCCCGTGCCGGTGCCGAGCAGCGCGGGGAGGTCGGTGAGCGCGCCGAAGATGGGCAGCGGTTTCGCAGCGCCGGGCGGGATGAAGCTGCCCACGAAGATGCCCGTTTTCGGCAGCAGCTTGAGCTTCAGCAGCTCGGCGTCGGGCGCGGCGAGGATGGCGTTCGTGGGTGTGATGGTGAGGTTTTTCAAGATGGTGGTGCCCATCAGCGGGCCGTTGGCGAGTGTGGCTTTGCCCGCGCTGCCGAGCCAGGCATCGAGCGCATACTGGTCTTTGCCCGGCGGCGTGTAGCGGGCGACGGTGGAGTGAACGGTGCTCGTGGTGACTTCGAGTTTCGTCAGGTCGCCAGCGCGGGCGGGGCGATTGAAGCTCACGAAAATATCCGTGACCTGCCCGACGAGCGCGGGCAGCGGGCCGCTGAAGGCGAGCTGGCCTTTCCCCGCAAACGATGGAGCCACCGCGCAGAGTTCGCCGTTGCCATCCACGAGGCCCGCGAACGCGAAGGGCGTGCCGTCGAACGCGCGGCCCGTGACGCGCGCCATGCCACCGGGAGTGACGGCGATGGCTGCGGCGCACGCGGTTTTCACCGTGGAAAAATCGCCGCCTGCGAGCGTGAACGCTCCGGCGAACGGGCACGGGTTCGTCTTCGGTTTGTATCGCTGCACGCGGGCGTTCTCGATGCTGCGCGGCGAGAACGTGACAGCGGAGTCGAGCAGTTCGACCCGGAAGCCGCCATCCGCATCCCGCGCGGAAAGCGAGAGCACGAGCGACGGGCGGCCTTTCGGAGCGATGAGCGCGGTCATTTCCCCACGCAAATCGAGCCGTCCCGAGAACGACACGGACTGGCCGAGCAGCATCACTTTCCCCGTCACCGCGCCACTCTGCGCGACGGTGGCGATGAGCTGCGCGTGCCTCGCGCCGCTCCCGTAGCAGAGCACCGTCGAGAGCGTGCCGGGCTCGGGCACATACGGGTCATCGTCCTCGATAGTGACGGTGAATTCCCCCACGCCAGCGACGCTCGCGGTGAAAGTCTCATCGCCCTCGAAGGTGAAATCATCGCCGATGTTGAAGGAGACATTTCCATGTGAACTCCCCACGAGAATCCCGCCAGCGAAATTACCGAAGTCCACGCCCTCCGTGGCCGTGCCGCTTTGCGCCGTGGTGAAAAACGATTGCGCGTTCCCGCCGCTACCGTCCCGCAGCACCGCGAGGAACTGCTGCCCCGCCCCTTCACGCACGCGGATATTCTTCTGCGGAAAGTACAGGCCGCCCGGCTGCCCGGCGAGGAACTCATCGTCATAAATGAGGAGATTTCCGACGAGTTCGCCCCCGCTGCCGAGCGTCGCATTGGACGGGATACGGAGCGTGAAGACCACCTTCTCGGACTGGGCCTCCAGAGCTGCATCGTTGTGCAAAGTGATGGACGTATTTTGCTCCCACGACGCGTTCGTTGCGCCCGCCGGAAAGGTGAAATTCGGACTGAACGAATCGAAGTCCTGCCCGGGACTCGCCGTGCTCGCAGCTAAGTCGGCCATGTTGCAGCCAGCGCTCATTGCCGGGTCCGCGTACCGGCGGCGCACGTAGATAGGGAACGTCGTCTCATCCTCGAGGATGGAGCCCTTTATCGCGTCGAAGCCGAAAAGGTAAATCTCCCCGCCCGTTCCGCCCGGATAGTATTGCAGGTGGAAGTAGCCCGGCGTCTGTCCCGGCACCGTGCCCACGGCGATGTAGTAAGTCTCTCCCGCCTGCGCCTGAAATCCCACGCGGCTGTTCGGGCCGTAGCCGGAATCTTCGTCCGAAGCGAAATGCGACAGCGACGTGGCCGACGCGCCGGAGAAAACCGCGAGCACTGTGTTGTGCAACGGCGTGTTCTGGCCGAATAGCACGTCGCCGCTGTTGTTGATGAAACTGAAGTTCGTATCCACCCACGCCGTACCGGTGAACGACGGCGTCCATTTATACCACACGGTATTCCGCATCGCAGGCTCGCCATCGGGCACTACCGGCTCATCGGCGGAGACCGTCGCATATTGCGTGAAGCCGCTCACCGTGCCCTTGTCGCCGGAGAGCGTCGTCGCCGTGATGGGGAAATCATTTGCGAACCCGAGGCGATACGTGAGGTGAAACGTGCCCTCGCCCGAGAGCATCACCATCAGATTAGCCGCGCTGCTCACCCCGATATTCAGCGTCTCCGTCGCGCCCGCCGTGAAAGTTTTGCCAAAGCCCCCGCGCAAACTGCCCGCAACATTTTCCCCGTCGAACACCGAGAAGACCGTCATCGTGCCTTCGCCCGAAACGCTCTCGACCGTCAATATGAGGGTCGAGCTGTCGCGCGGTGTCGGCACCGAATACCAAAGTGTCTTCCCCGCGCTGACGCCCGCGAGCAGCGGGTCGCCCGGTGACGCCGTGGCTTGCGAGAGGTTCTGGTTTTCAAAGCGCGTGTAGCTCCCCGTGAACTTCGCGGCTTTTGCGATGGAGTCATTCGCCGGAGGCGCAGCGTGCGCGGCGGCGGTGATGATGAGGCTGAGAATGGCGATGAGTGTTTTCATGTGTGTGATGTTGGTGGTGAATCGGAATTTTCGATATCGGACCTACGTGTCGGCGTTCATCAGATTTCGCGGGAGAAGACGTGGACGGGGTCGCCGTGTTTGAAGGCCTTCACGCTGCCGACGGTGATGCTGCCGACGGGCTCGCCTTCGATGCCGCCGGGGTCAATGGTTTGCGCGTCGTCGGTGATTGCACCATGTGAGTTGAATGGCTCCTGGGTTACGCTGCGGGCACGAGGACGACGGCTCCACACTTGATGCGGATCGTAAATCGATCGGCATTCACGGGAAGTGCATCAGGCGGTAGGATGATGTCGTGTGCGTTTGCGATACGAATGTGGCAGCCCTCTGCCCATCGGGTGATGACTTGGGCCTGTAACACAATCGAGCTGTGTGGAAGTGGTCGCGTGCGCGACGCACCGGCTGTGGCGAGATTGAGAGCCGGTGCGGCGGTGACGAGTTGAATGAGTGAGTTGGAATTCATAACGCCGACACTCTACGGCATTACTCGAAATCGCGGAATAGGCCCTCCGCCCTACATGGCCCGGATACGAGATTCGAATTCCTCCATTCGGTGTGTCTCCTCGCGTGGCGCTCTACAACCATCGGGCCATTTCAGGACCGCCCGGAATCCGGCCGCCGACGAAAGTTCGGTGTCCCACTCCCATCATCGATTGCAACTTCGCCTGACTATACGAACAGAGTCACGCGCTCCGGTTCCCGCCCCGGAGCGAAGGTCTCGGCGCTGCTTTCCATCCCGCGCAACGCAGATTCGGACTATGGCGTGCCGACGAGTCGCCGCCGGTAAAAGCGCTGCGTCGTGTCGATGGGAACGATGTTTTGCAGCAGCGCACCGTTGATGCTCGACCCGGGATACACTTGCAGGAATGGAAGCGTGAGGTCGTCGGTTGTTTCGAGGTTAGTGCTGAGGCTGCGTGCGGCATTCGCGCTGATGATTATGGTGCCCACTCCCGGCGTTACTGTCAGCGGCGGCGGCGTACCGTCCCACGCCAGGAAATTGTCGAACGACGCATCAATCGCGGTGAGCGAATCGGCGGCGTTCACGATTCCGGCGAGGCCCGACGTGTAAGTTGCGTCGCTCGCAGTCAGTTCAACCAATGGGTTTGTAAGGTCCGCGAGATCAAAGATGCGGCCGGTGATATTGCTGCCAGCGCAAATCAGGATGATGCGGTAGGAATGCCCCGGCGTCACCGTGATGAAATTCACTGCGGAAATTGGTGTTGGCACTTCGCCGGTCACACGATGAATCGCCACTTCGCCCGTTGAAGGAATGACGCCAAAAGAATAGCCCCGGGTCCCTCCAAGCGTGATGTTCGACGCTCGCGCAAGGACGCCTGAGACATTGCGAGTCGGCCCCCACGCGACGAGATCCGCGGAAACAACGGTTCGCGTAAAAGTCGTCGGTCCAAGGAGTGCGAGCCGCGCCGGGCCGAATATGGGATACGAGGCCGCACTCGGAGCCGGACTGCTGAGTCGCGCAACACCACCGGCGAATGTGAATGTCGCAAATCCCAGCGGATTATACCGCGTCCATGAAGCCGGCGGCGCGGCTGCGAAATTCGACTCGTCATCTGCGAATCCTGCGGGGGCAAAAAACAGGGAGGCAAAAAGTGCAGCGATTATTTTCATGGTGAGGCGTGAACGCGGCGCAAACATTACGGACTCCGCTCCAAAACGCAACGGTGGCCCGGCGACAAGTTGTTACGTTCTTGCTGCGCGCCGGTTTCCCGGTGACGCTTCGCACTTCCATCCGCTTTATGAACAATATCCAAACCCACACCTTCACCGCCGCAGATGGCGCGAGCATTCGTTACAAATCTTGGATACCGGAGGGCGGAGCATCGCGGGCTCTTGTGCTGCTGCATCGCGGACATGAACACGCGGACCGGTGGGACTCCGTCGTTCCGGGGCTCGCAATGCCGGGGACTGCGATTTTTGCGTGGGATGCGCGGGGACACGGCGAGTCGGAGGGGAAGCGCGGACACGCTGCGTGCTTCATGCAGTATGTGCGCGATTTGGCGGAGTTCTTCGCGCACATCGCGGCGACGCATGGCATCGGCGAAGAGCGCATCGTGCTTGTGGCGCACAGCGTGGGCGCGGTGATCGCGGCGACTTGGGTGCATGACTACGCGCCGCAAATTGCCGGTCTCGTACTCGCGACTCCGGCGTTTGATGTGAATCTCATCGTCCCGGGCGCGCTGACTTCCATCCGGCTCATGCTTAAGGTGAAACCGGACGCCATCATCAAGAGCTACGTGCAAGGCGAGTGGCTCACGCGTGATGCGGCGGCTGCTGCGGCTTACGATGCGGACCCGAAGATTTCCAAGGACATCTCGGCGCGAATTTTGGTGGACCTTTTCGATGCATCGCAGCGTGTCATTTCCGACGCGATGGTGATGGACCGTCCCCTGCTCTTCTTCTCCGCCACTGCCGACCGCGTGGTGACTCGCGATTCGCTGAACCGCTTTTTTGCAAACTACGGTGCGACGGAAAAAGAGCACGTCACCTTGCAAGACGCGCGTCATGCGGTCTTCCACGACTTCTGCCGCGACGAAGTCACCGCTGCGATTCGCGCTTTTGCAGAGACTCGTTTTAACACGCCACCGCGCCCCGTGCTGCGCCACGATTTATCGCATCCCGCGACGCATGCCGAATATCAGTCGTTGCTTGGTCCCCTGCCCATGCTCTCGCTGAAAGGCGCGGGCTTTGCCGTGCAGCGTCTGGCGATGAGCACGCTCGGGCGGCTCAGCCACGGAATCAGCGTCGGACTGAAGACCGGCTTCGATTCAGGCGAATCGCTCGACTGTATTTACGAAAATGAAGCGCGCGGCGACCTCGGCATCGGGCGTCTCATCGACCGCGGCTATCTTGATGCCATCGGCTGGCGCGGTATCCGGCAGCGTCGCGAGTGTATGAATGCAGCGCTCCGTGAATGTATGCACGCCGTGCGCAAGGCCGGACTCTCCGTGCGATTGATGGACGTCGCGGGCGGCGCGGGGCGTTACCTGCTCGATCTTCTCGACGACAAAACCGAGGGCGACGGACTCACCGTGCTCTGCCGCGATTGGAGCGAGTCGGCTCTCGCCACCGGACGCGCCAATGCGACCAAGCGCGGCCTTGCGGACCGCATCACGCATGAACGCGGCGACGCGTTCGACGAAGCATCGCTCGCCGCCGTGAGCCCGCCGCCGTCGGTCGTGGTCGTATCGGGGCTCTACGAGCTCTTCCCGGACAATGAACCGCTGCGTCGCTCGCTCCGCGGCATCTATGCAGCGCTGCCGCCCGGCGGCTGGCTCATCTACACGGGGCAGCCGTGGCATCCGCAAGTGGAGATGATTGCCCGCGTGTTGCCAAACCGCGATGGCAAGCCGTGGATCATGCGTCGCCGTCCGCAGGGCGAAATGGACGCGCTGGTCCGCGAGCCGGGCTTTGCGAAACGGCGGCAGTGGACGGATGACTTCGGCATCTTCACCGTCTCCATCGCCCAGAAATGAGCAAGCGCGAGCCGGGACTTTTCTGGCGCGCCGTCGGGTGTCTCGCGGTCGCGGGCATTCTGTTCATCGTCGTCTATAGCTGGTGCAATCGCTACACCGCGACGCGCTCCGATGTCGGCTCGCTCTACTTCGAGTGGGAACGAAAGGTGCCGTTCGTCCCGTGGCTCATCGTTCCATACTGGTCGCTCGACTTCTTTTTCTGCGGCGCATTCTTCCTCTGCCGAAATCGCGCGGAACTTCGGCTGCTCACACTGCGACTTGTCTTCGTCGTGCTCGCCAGCGCCGTCTTCTTCCTTCTTTTTCCGATGCGATTCGGCTGGGCGCGACCGGAGCCGCAGGGCTGGACAGCGCCGCTCTTCCGCGCGCTGTATGCGAACGACCTTCCTTACAATCTCGCGCCGTCGCTGCACATCAGCCTGCGTTCGCTCGTCTGGGTCGTCTATGGCGCGAGCCTCCGCGGCTGGCTGCGCACGACGGTGAAAGTGTGGTTCATCCTTATCGGCGTCTCCACGCTCCTGCTCTGGCAGCATCATTTCCTCGATGTCGCGACGGGATTCCTCATGGGTTGGTTTGTGAAAGCAGTCATCCCCGCGACTCAGCGACGCACTGTGCCGAGCGAGCCGCTCCACCAGAAAATTGCAACGGCACTCGGCGGATTGGCGGCAGTGTGCGGCGCAATCGCGACACTCGGCGGCGGCTGGCTGTGGTTTGGCTGGCCGGCAGTCGCGTTCGGGATCGTCGCCATCGCCTACGCTCGTCGCGATGCACGATTCTTCGGCAAGGAAAACGGCACGCTCACTCCCGCTGCCGAGTGGTGCCTGCTCCCGTGGATGCTCCTAGCGCGGGCTGTGCAGCACAGACATCTCAACGGCCCGCCGCACCGGAAGATTGCGCCCAACATCCTGCTCGGTCGCCGACACACCGCGGCGGAAGCAGCAGCACTCGTCGCCGCCGGCCCGCTCGCCGTGCTCGATCTGCGAGCCGAGGGAAATGCGCCGCCTGCATTTCGCGAACACGCCATGTTTTTAAACCTCCCGCTGCTCGACATGGTCCCGCCGCACGCCGACGCCGTGCGCGAGGCGCTCGAATTTATCCGGTCGCACCAGCACGAACGGACGGTTCTCATTCATTGCCAGCTCGGTCTCTTTCGCTCAGCCACCGTAGCCGCGGCATGGCTCGTCGAATCCGGCGCTGCTCCCGACTACGCGGCTGCGGTGGAGTTCCTGCGCACGATCGATCCGCGCATCAAGCCAGCGGCAGCGGGCGCATCCGGCTTTTAGCCTTAAAAACTTTGGATCCACGGAATTCACGGAAGTTCACGGAAACCAATCCATTCCGAGAATCAGACCACCTTCCAAAAACAAATTGACTACGAAGGCGCCCATGGAGACGAAATGAAACAGCAAAGAAAACCAAAACAAAGGCGACCTAACCCCCCGGGTAATGCCC
>JANMGP010000206.1:0-8996 GCA_031374705.1 Verrucomicrobiaceae bacterium
GGAGGTGGAGTATTATGCAGAGCAGACGAAGATGGCCGGGGTGATTGCGTTTGCGGGAAAATGGCTGGCGATCGCGATGTCCATCGGTGCGGTGCTCGCGGCAATGAATACGATGTATGCAAGCGTCGGTTCGCGGACGCGCGAAATCGGGACGCTGCGGGTGCTGGGCTTTCGGCGGGGTTGAAGGCGATTCGATCATTCATGGCTGGAAGTTAAAAGAAACGGCATCGTCGGTAAAGCGCGGAGGATACACCGCCATCGAGTCACTTATACCAGCAGCTCCTTAACCACTCGCGCGGGCTCTACGCCGGTGAGGCGGAGGTCGAGGCCTTGGACGGGGAAGGAGAAGCGCGTGTGGTCGATGCCCATGCAGTGCAGGATGGTGGCGTTTAGCTCGTTTAGGTGAACGGGTGCCTCGACGATGTTATAAGAAAAATCGTCGGTCTCGCCAAAGCTGATGCCGGGCTTGATTCCGCCGCCGGCCATCCACATGCAGAAGTTGCGCGGGTGATGGTCGCGTCCGTAGTCGGTCGCGGTGAGGTTGCCCTGCGAATAGACGGTGCGGCCGAATTCGCCGCCCCACACGACGAGTGTGTCTTCGAGCAGGCCGTGTTGTTTGAGGTCGGCGACGAGCGCTCCGACGCCGCGGTCGGTGTCTGCGCACTGCTTGCGGATGTGGGTGGGCAGCGCGCCGTGCTGGTCCCAGCCGCGGTGCATGATTTGCACGGTGCGGACGCCGCGTTCGACGAGCCGCCGGGCCATGAGCGCGCTGTGGGTGAAGCTGCCGGATTTCGAAACTTCCGGGCCGTAGAGGTCGAGGACGGATTGCGGCTCGGTGCTGAGGTCCACGAGCTCGGGGACGCTGGTCTGCATGCGGAATGCCATTTCGTATTGGGCGATGCGGGTCTGGATTTCCGGGTCGCCGATTTTGTCAAAACCGCGCTGGTTCAGCTTGCCGAGCGCGTCGAGCATCGAGCGGCGTTCGCTGGTCGCGAGTCCGTCGGGATTTTTCAAATAGAGAACGGGATCGCCGGAGCCGCGTAGCGTGACTCCCGCGTGGCGCGTGGGCAGAAAGCCGCTGCCCCACATGCGGGAGAAAAGCGCCTGGCCGTCGCTGTCTTTCGGATATTGCGGAGTAAGGCAGACGAAGGACGGGAGGTCGTTGTTCTCGCTGCCGAGGCCGTAGCCGAGCCACGAGCCGAGGCTCGCGCGACCGGGAATTTCAGAGCCGGTGAAAAGGAAAGTGCAGGCGGGGTCGTGGTTGATGGCGGAAGTGTGAACGGTTTTGATAAGCGCGATTTCGTCCACGATTTTTGCGGTGTGCGGGATGAGTTCGCTCACCCAGCGTCCGCAGTTGCCGTGCTGCGCGAATTTGAACAACGAAGGCGCGACGGGGAGTTTGCTCTGCCCGCTGGTCATGCCGGTGATTCGCTGTTCGCCGCGCACGGACTTGGGCAGTTCTTCGTTGAAGTGCTTTTGCAAGTCGGGCTTGTAATCCCACATATCGAGCTGCGACGGGCCACCGTTCATGTGGACGTAGATGAGCGACTTTGCGCGGGGCTTGAAATGCGGGAAGCCGGGCAGCGGCGGATGCACACGGCTGGTGGCGGCCGCGGCGTTGCCGGTTGCCGCGCTGCCGAGCATTTGCGCGAGCGCGATGCCGCCGAGTCGGAGCCCGGCGTTTCCGAAGAACTGGCGGCGGGTTTGCAGGAGCTGGTGTTCGATGATCGGATTCATGTCAGTTGCGGTTGATGGTTTCGTCGAGGTTCAGCACGAGGCTCGCGATGAGCGTCCATGCGGCAAATTCGGGCTCGGGGATTCCGGCCTGCGGCGTGGACTCGCCCTGCCGGATGAACTTCGCGGCTTCCGCGGGAGTCTGCTCGTAAGCGGCGAGGTGTTGTTTGTATGCGGCGGTCACGATTTCGATTTCCTCGGGAGCTGGCTTGCGTGCAAGGGCGGTGCGGTAGGCGAAGGTGATTCGTTCGTGCGGCGTCGCGCCGCCTTGCGTGATGATCTTTCCGGCGAATACGCGGGCGGCTTCGATCTGCTGCACGTCGTTCATGAGCTGGAGGGCCTGGAGCGGCGTGTTGCTCCGCTCGCGAAGTGTGCAGGATTGTTCGCGGGACGGCGCGTCGAAATTTGCCATGAACGGCGGCGGCGCGGTGCGTTTCAAAAATGTGTAAAGGCTGCGGCGATAGAGCGCGTTGCCGGAGTCGGCCTTGTAGTTTGCGGTGTTGCTGCGGATGTAGGCGACTGGCTCCCAGATATTCGGCGGCTGGTAGGGGCGCACGCCTCTTCCGCCCATCGTGAGATCGAGCAGGCCGGAGACGGCGAGCGCATTGTCGCGCACGACTTCGGCATCGAGCCGCACTCGCGGGCCGCGTGCGTGCAAGCGGTTCTCCGGGTCGCGCGTCCAAAGCGCGGCTGGGGCGTCGGAGGACTGCCGAAACGTGGCGCTGGTGACGAAGAGACGGACGAGTTTTTTCACATCCCAGCCGTTTTCACGGAAGTCCACGGCGAGCCAGTCGAGCAATTCCGGATGGCTCGGCGGTTGTCCCTGCGAGCCGAAATCGCCCGCGGTTTTCACGAGCCCGACGCCGAAGAATTGCTGCCAGAAACGGTTGACGGTCACGCGTGCGGTGAGCGGATGGTTGTCGGCGACGAGCCATTTCGCGAGGTCGAGGCGCGTGGGGTTTTCCTTGTTGGGTAGCGGTGGAAAAACGGCGGGCACATCGCGTGACACCTTCTCGCCCGGCTTGTCGTAAGCGCCACGGATCATCACGAAACTGTCGCGCGGCTTCTCAAGGTCGCGCATGATGAAACTTGCAGGAAGCGCTTTATCGAACTCCGTGCGTTCGCTTTCGAGCTTCGCAACTTCGGCCTGGAGCGGGCCGATGATGGACTTGGTCTTCGGGCAGACATTGGCGAGGAAGTAGTCGCGGAGTTGTTTTTCCTGCTCGGCAGAGCGTTTCGCGTCGGCCTTGCGCTTGAGGATTTTGTTCACTTCGGCGGGGAGTTCTTTGGTGTCTTTGCCTTCGTGCTTGGCGATCCATTGAGACAAAGACGCGTCCGGCTCAGTCACGTCTCCTAGCGTCGCGGGGTCCACATATTCGAGTGACTTCATCGCATCCTCCAGCCGCTTCGCCGCCGCAGTGCGCAGCGCATCCTTCTCCGCGAGCTGCTTCTTTTGCTCGGGCGAGATGGTCTTTAAAGTCGGGGAGACGAGCAGCGCGTTGCCGTCCATCGCAGGGTCGGCGGAGCTGTGGAAGAACGCGTAGAGCTGGTAGAATTCCTTTTGCGCAAGCGGGTCAAATTTGTGGTCGTGGCAAACCGCGCAGCCTGCGGTCATTCCCATCCATGTCTGCACCGTCGTCGAGGTGCGGTCCACGGCGTAGCGAAAGATAAACTCCGCATCCAGCGCGCCGCCTTCGCCGGTCGTGACATTGCAGCGGTTGAAGCCCGTTGCGACGAGCTGGTCGTCCGTCGGGTTTGGCAGCAAATCACCGGCGAGTTGCTCGATCGTAAACTGGCTGAACGGCAGATTCCGGTTGAACGCGCCGACCACCCAGTCGCGGTAAAGCCACATCGAGCGCTCGTTATCGAGATGCATCCCGTGGGTATCGCCATAGCGCGCCACATCGAGCCAATGCCTCGCCATTTCCTCGCCAAACTGCGGCGACGCCAGCAGTCGGTCCACCAGCTTTTCATAAGCATCCGGCGAAGCATCCGCGAGAAACGCATCCGCCTCAGCGACCGACGGCGGCAGGCCCGTCAGCGCAAGGCTCGCACGGCGAATCAGCGTCGTTTTGTCCGCCTCCGGCAAAGGCGCGAGACCCTCGCGTTTCAGCCGATCGAAAATGAACGCGTCCACTGCATTCCTGCCAGTCGATGCGGGCAATGCGACTTTCACCGGCAGCTCGAAAGCCCAGTGTTTCTGATACTTCGCGCCCTGCTCGATCCATTCGCGGATGCGCTCTTTTTCGGCAGCGGAGATCGTCTTGTGCGACTTCGGCGGCGGCATGATTTCATCTTTGTCCGTGGCATTGATTCGCGCCCACAGCTCGCTTCCCTTCGGGTCGCCCGGCTTGATCGCCACAGCGCCGCTCTCCGCTTTTCCAAACGCTCCCTCCTGTGTATCCAGACGCAATTCCGCCTTGCGATGTTTCGCATCCGTCCCGTGACAGGCGAAACACTTGTCCGAGAGAATCGGCCGGATGTCGTGATTGAACGAACGCGACTCCGCAGAAGCCGGAAGCGCGGAAGCAGCGAGGACGGCGGCGAGCAAAGTTGGTGTGTTCATAGAGTTCGAGAGTTGTAGCGTGCAGGAGGAAAACGGCAAACGCCATCCTGTCTAAAATGAGGTTCATCGTGAACGCCGCCGCGCCACTAAACCCAAATCCGGCGTTCGAGCTGCCCGAAAATTGGACGACTGTCGCGATGAACGACGACGGCACCGGCGACGACTTGCTCGGTGGCGATGGGTTTGCAGCGACGCCCACTCGCCGAGAGCCGGGCAAGGCCGTTTTTTCTTCTCGCCAATCCCCCGCCACTCCCGCCAACCTCCCCGAGAATCCGAGCAGTCATGGCCGCCACAACTTCACCCACACCTCCTCGCGCATGAGCGCGAAACGCTTCCGCATCGCATTCTCCTTTGCGGGGGAGAAGAGGGAGTTTGTTGAAAAGGCCGACGCTGGATGTGTTTCATCTGCACCAATGTTCCCATGAGCAAACGCATCGTCCGCTACTTCGTCTCCTACGCCCACGCCGATGAGCCCCTTCCCGAAAAACTCATCACCGAACTCCAGAAGCAACTCGGCGCGTGCAAAGATTACGACTTCCGCCCATGGCGCGACACCGGCCTACTCATCGGTGAAAAGTGGCACGACGAAATCCAGCAGGCCATTCGCGACTGCGATTTCGGTTTACTGCTAGTCAGCCCCGCCTTTCTCGGCAGCAAATACATCGGTGAGCATGAGTTGCCCGACTTCGTGAACGGCAAAAAGCCCTGCCTGCCCGTCGCGCTTTGCAAAATGGATTTCAAACACCAAGACCTCCGGGGCCTCAAGGACTCGCAGATCTTCCGCTTTCAATCCGGCGCGGGCAAAACACTCCGCACATTCGCCGATTGCTCCGGCAAGCTCGTCGGTGACTTCGCACACGAACTTTTCCGTCAAATCACCGAGCGCCTCGGAAAGGTTTTCGCGGGTCGCGTTGCCGGTGGCGGCGTTGCGGCCCTCTCCACCTCCATCCCCCACAACCTCCCCACCCTCCAGCCCTTCTTCGGCCGCGAGGACGAGTTGCGGAAGATCGCCGACGCCCTCGATCCCGACTCCCGCACGTGGGGCGCGCTCATCGATGGGCCGGGCGGCATGGGCAAGACCTCACTCGCCGTCCGCGCCGCCTACGATGCCCCGCCGGACGTCTTCAAGAAGATCATCTTCGTCTCGCTGAAGACCCGCGAACTGGACGACGACGGCGTGCGCGACCTCAGCGGCTTCATCCTCTCCGGCCTCGTCGAACTGCTCAACGAACTCGCCCGCGAACTCGACTGCGACGACATCGCCAAGGCCCCCGAGGACCAGCGCCCTCGCCTGCTGCTCGATAAGCTGCGCGGCACGCAGACCCTGCTCGTCCTCGATAATCTCGAAAGCCTCATCAAGCGCGACCGCGACACCCTTTTCACGTTCGTCAAGAAACTGCCCGCCGGCTGTAAGGCCATCTTCACCAGTCGCGAACGCTTCGGTAACGGCACCGAGGAACTCACCCTCGAAGCACTCAGCGAGGAGGCCGCGCTCGCCACCCTCGCCGAACTCGCCACGCACAATCCGCTCCTCGCGCAGACCAGCGAGGCCGAGCGCCTCGTCCTCTACCGCGAGACCGCTGGCAAGCCGCTCCTCCTCCGCTGGACCGCCGGCCAGCTCGGGCGCGGCCACTGCCTCACCTTCACCGATGCGCTGCACTTCATTCGCTCCTGCCCGGAGGGGAATGACCCGCTCAAATTCATCTTCGGCGATCTCGTGGAGGATTTCGATGCCGCCGAAACCCAGGCCCTCTGCGCCCTCACCTACTTCACCCTGCCGGTGGAAGTGAAGCACGTCGCCGTCATCGCCGGGCTGCCGGAGCCAGACACCGACCGCGCGCTGCGCAAGCTCACCGTCCGCTCCCTCGCCGTCCCCACCGACGAGCTGAAGACCTTCACCCTCGTGCCCATGGTCGCGGACTTCCTGCGGAAGAAAAAGCCCGAGGTGGTGGCGGAAACCGGCGACCGGCTGGAAAAGCGCGCCTATACGCTCATCATGGAAAACGGCTGGAAAAAGCACGACCGCTTCCCCGCCCTCGAAACCGCCTGGCCCGGCATCGCCCCCGCTTTGGCCCTCTTTCTCGCGGGCGACAATGCGCGCCTGCAAACCGTGTGCGCTGCGCTCCAGCATTTCCTCGGATTTCAGGGACGCTGGGATGAAGGGCTGGCCCTCAACGAGAAAGCCGAAGCCCGGGCCGTAGCCGCCGCCGACCGCGACAATGCCGGCTGGCGCGCCTTTGACGCCGGCTATATTCACTCCCTGCGCCAGCAGGCCGACGCCGTAATCACGTGCGCCGATCGCGCCGCCGAGCACTGGCATCGGGCAAAAGCCAGTGCCCGTGAGCACGCCCACGCCATCGGCTTGAGCGGCCTCGGCCTTCGGTTGAAGATGAACTTCCCCGCCGCCATAGCCGCCTACCGTAATGCGATGGACCTGCTCCGAGGCCTCGCTGCCGAGAGCGAGGATATGGGACTCGCCTTGAATCTCCTAGCCGATACCGAGCGCCGCTTTGGCGAATTCGATGCCGCGGAGGAGCACTTTAGCGAGGCGCTACGTGTGACCCGAGCCGTCGGCCAAGTCGAGGGGTGGCCACCTCCATCGCCAATATGGCTGTGTTGGCCCTCGACCGCGAAAACTGGCCGCTCGCAGAGACCCTGGCGCGCGAGGCCCTGCCGCTAGCCGAAGCCGTCTACCGCCAGCAATTGATCGCGCGGGTCAAACGCGCGCTTGCCCACGCCCTCGTGCGCCAAGGCAAAGCCGCCGAGGCCCTGCCCCACGCCCGGCGCGCGGTGGAAATCTACACCCGCCTCGTCACGCCCGACCTCGCCGGTGCCCAGGCCACCCTCGCCGAGTGCGAGCAGGCCGCGCGGCCCGCCGCCTAGACCCCAAAGTAAGACAGGTTTCCAACCTGTCCCGCTGGCGACTGCGGAGTGGATCATCAACCCCGAAGCCACGCCGACAGGTTGGAAACCTGTCCTACTTTCCCCGCCCCGATTCCCGACAAACCCGCCCGACTTTCCGGCAAGTTTGCCGGACTTTCCGTCAAGCTTGACGGACTCCCCGGCACACTTGACGCACCTTTCGGCAAACGTGCCGGAACTTCCGCGAGCCCGCCACTTTTCCGGCAAACTTGCCCACAAGTCGGGCACACTTGCCGGACTTCTCGTCAAGCTTGCCGGACATCCCGGCAAGTTTGACGAAAACCCCGTCAAACCCGGAAACAAATCCGGCGGACCCGGAGAAAACCTCCCCGAGTCCGCCGGAACCTGCGGCAACCTGGTCGCCGAGCGCGGTGTGCTGCTACGAACCGCTGGTGCCTGGGTCCACCGGTCCGCCGCCGCCGCGGCTCTTGTTGAGCTGCTTGCGGATGGCGAGGACTTGTTTGCCCTTGGCTGATTTCTTGCCCAGCGCGCCCGCGCACACATCGATGATGGACGAGAGCAGGTCGTAGAGCGACTTAGCGGAGAGCTCGTATGCCGCGGTGGAGGCCTTCGCCTCCTGTTTCTTTGCCTCCTGTGCGGATTCCTTTTGCACCGTGTCGGTCTTCGCGTTGGTGACGATCGTATTGAGCGGCCCCGGCGAGACGTTCTTCGCGGTGAGATCGGCGGTATTGTCAGTGATGAACTGGTTCAGCTTGTCCGCCGCGCCTAGCAGTTCGTTGGATTTGTAGCCCATATATTTACGAATGATGCAAAGGGCGTCCGCCGCCGGCCCGCGTCCGGCGGGCGTCCAGATGTGTGTTTCAGTGAAACGGCCCGGCACGCCCACCCCGCCTCTCGGCATTGCAAGCGTGTGGGAAATTTACGCATTTTCAAAATCGCGCAAGGGGAAGTTTTTGCGGCTTTCTCGACAGGCGCTGAGAGTTGTGGCATGCACACGGCCATGATTTCCCGAGTATCCATCGAGAACTACAAATCCATCGAGAAAGCGTCTTTCGACACGCGTCGGGTGAACGTGTTTATTGGCGAGCCGAATAGCGGGAAATCGAACTTGCTGGAGGCGGTGGCGTTTCAAAGCCCGGCGGTCTTGAATCGGCTCAGAGAGATTTGCAGGGTAAACTCCGCAGCGGATTTGTTTTTTGACAGGGAAATTGAGCGGGTTCTGAAGATTGAATTAGCCCCTTCCCTCACGACCACACTTGCGTTCAAAGAAGGGGCATTCGTTGGAAAATGCAAACTTCAAGACGCCGACGGCGAGTTCCACCTTAATGCTGCCGGCGATGTGTCCCATCGACAGGGTCCTTTTGATTCAACCAATGTGCGTCACTATCGCTATCGACCACTATCGCGGACGGAGTTCACCAAGGAGCATTTCGGACATCTTATCCCTCCTTTCGGAGCCAATCTCCCGACCCTCCTCTACACCAACAAAGCCGTTCGTGACTCCATCTCCGCCTTTTTCAAATCGAAAGGTTTTCGCCTCGAATTACGGCCACAGGACAACGAAATCCTGATGTCCAAGGAAGTGGATGATATCCTCTACAGCTTTCCCTTTGAATCCATCTCCGAGACGATGAAGCGCATCGTATTTTACAAAGCCGCGCTGGAGTCGAACAAAGTTTCTTCCGGGGTCATAGTGGCGAAAGATCGAGCTTGCCGCAGAAGAAGAGGATGCGAGTCCGGTAATTGAAGAAGTTACGGAAGCCTCTGGCGTTGGCTTTGAGCGCTTGGATTTTCGAGTTGAGCCCTTCGGCGG
>JANMGP010000209.1:0-1912 GCA_031374705.1 Verrucomicrobiaceae bacterium
ATCGTCATCGCCACCGACGCCGACGTGGACGGCATGCACATCCGCCTGCTGCTGCTCTCGTTCTTCCTGCAATTCTTCCCCGACGTCATCCGCAACAACCACCTCTTCATCCTGCAGACGCCGCTCTTCCGCGTGCGCAACAAGAAGGTGACAAAGTATTGCTACAGCGAGCAGGAGAAACAGGCCGCCGTCACCGCGCTCGGCGCCAGCCACGAAATCACGCGCTTCAAGGGCCTCGGCGAAATCTCCGCCGGCGAATTCAAGGACTTCATCGGCGAAAACATCCGCCTCGACCCAATCAACCTCCACCACCTTTACAGCAGCGACGAACTGCTCTCGTTCTTCATGGGCAAGAATACGCAGGAGCGGCAGGAGTTCATCATCGGCAACCTCCGAGTGGAGAAAGACCTGATCGAGGCGTGAGCGCAGGAAAAGTTGCCACCGCTGGCGGTCGGTTCTTGAAAGAGAATGCGCTGCGTGGCAATCTCGCTGTATGAGCACGAAAGTTTTGGAACAAACCGTGAACGACCTGCAGCGACGCGTGACCGAACTCGAAGGCCGGATCAGCGGCAAGGCAGGCGATGGATGGCGCAGAATTGTTGGAGCTGCGGAGAACGACCAGCACTTTGCCGAGGCCATGGCGCTCGGCGCAAAGTGGAGGAAGAAAGCAAACAGGGAGAAGTGGTAACCCGGTGTTTGTCGTCCTCGACACGAATCATTTTGCGGAGCTCGTCCATGACACCGCGCTCGGCGGGCGGCTGAAGGCGCGATTCCGTGCACGAAAGGCCCAAGTGTTCACTACCATCATTACGGCACAGGAAGTGACCGAGGGCTGGAGCGCCTTCATCCGCAAACAGAAGGCCGGCACTCCGAAGCAGATCCACGGTTACGCGCAATTCCAGCACAGCCTCGAATTGCTGATGGCTCTCACGGTCCTCCCCTTCGACGAGCAGGCGGCAGTTGTCTTTCGCGATCTGCGCAAAGCCCTCCCGCAAGCTGGAACCCAAGACCTCAAAATCGCTTCTATCTGCCCGGCGCACGATGCGACTCTCCTCACGCGCAACGAGGTGGACTTCAAGAATATCCCGCGCCTCCGTGCGGAGAACTGGCTGGAGTGAACGGTGAAATAAACGGGGCCACGTTCTTCATGGGCAATCTCCGCGTGGAGAAAGACCTTGTGGAGGCAATAGCGTAGAGTGCTGCCGAGCTTCTTCAAGGGGTTAAAGAAGACAGCCTGATCAGGCAGGTCGCCACATCAACTTTCGCACAGCACCGCTCCAAGCATGTTGCTTGAGATGTGTCAGCGTAGTGAACTCGCCGCCCCGATCTGACAGATGCGCCATTGTCCAACCGGTCGTGGTTTCAGCGTTCCGCAAAACGAAGGAGGTCGCTGGTGTGTCAATGATCTGAATATCACGGTGCCGGTAAAAGCGCCGATCATGAATATGCCCGTGGACATAGGCCTTCACCTGCGTCCGAGTCTCGAGAAGGTCCCAAAGGGGATTCGAATCCTCCAATCCACCGTCAAAATACTTCTCATCGCCAGCCAGTCGGGGATTGTGATGGGCAAAAATTAAGGCGGGTTTTTCGGGATGCCTGTCCACCATGCGACCCAGCCACGCAAGTTGCTCATTCCCGAGCAGTCCTTGCGCGACATTCGTTCCCTTGAGCGAATCGAGAAGGAAGAGATTTACCTTGGCGAGAGGAATCACGCTCAAATGCTTCGATACCACGGGCGGTTCCGCGGGTCTCTCCGCTTTCATTACTTTGGAGAAGACGTCGCGGTTGTCGTGGTTCCCCAAGGTGAGATGGACCGGAATATCCGCGTCACGCAGCGGCGCGATGAGTTTTGCGAAGTGCTCGTAGTCGCCTGCCTGGCCATCATTCAAGGCAAGATCGCCGTTGATGACTA